>DASURB010000111.1:0-40861 GCA_036280235.1 Nocardioides sp. | reverse complement strand
TCGGAGAGGTGGACGTGCAGCACCACCTGCCGCCGCGGCCCCGCCACCTCGGCCGGTGCGTCCTCGCCGTCGGTGCCGGCAGTGCCGGCGGGCAGGTCGAGGGTGGGCTGGCTACTGCGCGCCATCTCGCCGAGCGCGTGTGCGCGGCGGACGTCGAGGGAGTCGGTGCAACCGAGCTCCGCCAGGAGCGCGGCGCCGTCGGAGAGCGCTTGGTCGAGGTCGAGGGCGTCGGCGAGGTCGAGCTCGCCCTGGAGGTGGACGGTGCCGTCGAAGCCGACCTGGCCGGTGTAGAGGGTCACGTGCCGGCCGTCCGCGGCCGCGAGCCGTTGCTTCTCGGCGGTCTCGGGGTCGAACCGCACCAGGGCTTCCTCGACCAGCCGGTCGAGCTGGCCGAGGCCGACCTTGTGCGCGAAGCGGGCCACGTGCCGGTCGACGTACTCCGCACCCTCGGGCGGCAGGCAGATGGTGCGCTCCGCGATCCGGCGGGCTCGCCAGGGGGCGAGCTTGCCGGCCTTGACCCGCGCCCATACCCGGGGTAGCCGGTGGGCGAGCTCGAGCGCGTCGGCGATCAAGGAAGCGGCCGCATCGTGCGAGATGTGCAGGACGGTGGCGAGCTCGGGGACGCAGAACTCGCCGACCTCCGGGACGCCCTTGCCGGTGAACCGGGCCGGCTGCTCGAACAACAACGGGGAGGCCGCGTCGTCGATCTCGTGCATCGCCGCCCACTCCCGGGCGAGCTCGAGGATCCGGACCTCCTCGCGGTCCGCGGCAGCGCGAGCCTCACGCACGGCATCGAGCACCGCGGTGGGGGAATCCACCTGCCGCTCGGATGCCGGGATCGCTGCCATGGATCTATTGGACCAGTGGCCACCGACAGTTTTCGAACGCCTGTCCGATGCCGCGGATGGACACGCTTCCCTCCAGTTGTCATGTCTCAGGACATCGGTATCGGTTCTGTGTCAGGACATCGGTGACACATCCGGGGTGGCCGGTGGTGACACTTCTGCCCCTCAGGCTGCGGCGGTGGCTGCCAATGAACCCGTTGATCCCCGTATCCGCCTCGCCATCACGCAATGGCCTGATGACGCCCCACGCGGAGCGGTGACCACGTTCTGCGAGGAGCATGAGATCTCCCGCAAGACGTTCTATGCGATCCGCGCCAGGGCACGCACCGACGGCGCCGCTGCGGCCCTTGAGCCGCGCAGCCGGCGTCCGAAGACCAGCTCGACCCGGACCACCGACGAGGTCAAGCAACAAGCCCTCGGCGTCCGCGCGGCGCTGGAGTCCTCGGGCTTGGACCACGGGCCGATCAGCGTGCACGACAAGATGAAGGTTCTGGGCATGGCCCCGGTTCCCTCGGTCGCCACGCTGGCGCGGATCTTCCGTGAGGCCGGCGTGGCCCGGCTCGAGCCGAAGAAGAAACCACGCTCGGCGTGGCGCCGGTTTGTCTATCCGGCGCCGAACGCCTGCTGGCAACTCGACGCCACCGAGTACGTGCTGACCGGCGGACG
This sequence comes from Nocardioides sp., assembly GCA_036280235.1. GTDB lineage: Bacteria > Actinomycetota > Actinomycetes > Propionibacteriales > Nocardioidaceae > Nocardioides_B. The sequence continues at coordinate 39,350 of DASURB010000111.1, read as the reverse complement.
CAAGTGCGTGATCCTTCAACTCATCGACGACCACTCCCGCTACGCGGTCGCGAGTCATGTCGCGTGGGGTGAGACGTCAGAAGCGGCGATCACGGTGTTCGACAAGGCGGTGGCCGGCCACGGGGTGCCCCAGCGGCTGCTCTCCGACAACGGCGCCGCGCTCAACCCCTCACGCCGCGGAGTGCTGGGCCAGCTCGTCGTGCACGTCATGGCCTTGGGCGTCGAACCCATCACCGGCAAGCCCTACAAGCCGACCACCCAAGGCAAGAACGAACGCTTCCACCGGACCCTGTTCCGCTACTTGGACAAGCAGCCGCTCGCTGACAGCTTGGCCGAGCTACAGACCCAGGTCGACGCCTTCGACCACATCTACAACACCGAGCGGCCCCACCAAGGACTCCCTGGACGTGTCACGCCGAGCGTGGCGTGGGAAGCCACCCCGAAGGCCGAGGCACCCCGCCCGAGTCGTGAACAGTTCCGCCGCCCCATCGTCCCACCACCCCCGCCAGTGCCGGTGCCCACGAACCTGCCCGACGACACCAAGGTCAAGAAGCTCAGCAGCATCGGCACGTTCTTCCTGGACAGGGTCAACTACAAGGTCGACGGACGACGCGCCTTCGAGCAGGTCCTCGTCGTCACCGACAACGACAAGATCACCGTCGCCGACCTCGACGGCGAGATCCTCATCGAACACATCCGCCCACGGCCCGGCGTGACCTACGTCGGCAACAGCCGGCGCCCGGGGCAACCCCCCACCCCACCGGCAACGTCACCGATGTCTTGAGACACCAACTGTCACCGATGCCTTGATACAGAACTGTCACCGATGTCCTGAGACATCACAACGCTTCCCTCCAGTGACGGCAAACCGACCGGGTAGGTCGGTGCCCCCAGCCTGCGCTAGAAGCAGAAGAAGTCCCCGTACGTCATCGGGTCGAGACCCAGAACCAGGTCGAACACGGCGGGGCGACGAGCGCGAGCACCAACAACCGGCGTTGGGCGCGGTCGATCGCCGCGAACCGCAGCGGCTCACCGCAGGCACTGACCGCCTGGAGCCCGATGAGTACGGTCGCGGCGGCCACGACGAGGAACTTCACCACGGCCACCAGGAGCAGCGCGACCCAGCGCCACACGGGCCAGCCGAGCACGCGCGGCGTCTCGCGGCGCGCACTGACCAGCCGGGAGACGTACTCAACCCGGCCCACACCCGCTGGCCCGGGAGCAGGGTGCGCGACTGGCTAGCCGTGCTGCCGAGCGGCAGGCTCCGCCGGCGCGGCGGCGGCCGGCCGGCGCGGCTTGTGCCGGGCCAGCGCCACGCCGACCAGGCAGAGAACCCCACCGACGTACGCGAGAGTTGGTGGCGTCTCGCCGAGCAGCAGCCACGCCATGACCACGGTGATCGGCGGGACGAGGTACGTCGTCACGCCGAGGCTGCTCGCGCTCATGTGCGTGAGGGCGTAGGCGTACGTCGTGAACGCGATCGCGGTCGGGAACACCCCGAGGTAGACCACCCAGCCCACGTCGGCGGCGGCCATCGTGCCGAGGTCGGAGACGAGGCCGGGCGCGAACGGGAGGCACGCGACCGCGCCGACCGTGCACGCCACCCAGGTCACCTGGATGGCCGGCAGTCGCGCCATCAGCGGCTTCTGGAGGATCACGCTGACGGCGTACACCGCGGCCGACAGCAGGCACAGCAGTACGCCGACCACGTCGCGGTCGCCACCGGGTGAGGTGCTGAGGCTGATCACCGCGACGCCGCCGAAAGCGACGACCAGGCCGACCCACAAGAAAACAGACGAGCGCTCGCGCAGGAACAGCACCGCCAGTACAGCGATGAGGGCGGGGGAGAGCTGGATGAGCATCGCGGCCGTGCCGGCGTCGACGCGACGCTCGCCGGCGTTGAGCGCGACGTTGTAGACGCCGAACCAGAGCAGGCCGATCGCGACGAGACCGACCCAGTCGGAGGCCTGCGGGCGCCGCCACGCGCGTCGGGTGAACAGGACCGCACCGAGGCACAGCGAGCCGACGACGAGACGGCCGAAGGACAGCTCGCCGGGACCGACGTGGTCGCCGAGGTGCCGGATCGCGACGAACGCCGACGCCCAGAACACCAGCGTCACCCCGACGGCCAGCAGCGGCAGGGCGGAGGTGGTCGAGTCGGATCGGTTGGTCACGGAGCAACGCTAGTCGCGAGCACCGACAGGCGGGTCAGGCCTCGAGCTTGTAGCCGAGACCGCGGACGGTCACGAGGTACGTCGGAGCCGACGGGTCGGGCTCGATCTTGGCCCGCAGCCGCTTCACGTGTACGTCGAGCGTCTTGGTGTCGCCGACGTAGTCGGTGCCCCACACCCGGTCGATGAGCTGGCCGCGGGTGAGCACCCGGCCGGGGTTGCGCAGGAACATCTCGAGCAGCTCGAACTCCTTGAGCGGCAGCCGGGTCTCCTCGCCGTTCACGGTGACGACGTGCCGCTCGACGTCCATCCGCACCGGCCCGGCCTCGAGCGTCGACGACGCCGGCTCGACCTCCTGGCCCCGGCGCAGAACCGCACGGATGCGGGCGACGAGCTCGCGCGGCGAGTAGGGCTTGGTGACATAGTCGTCGGCGCCGAGCTCCAGCCCGACCACCTTGTCGACCTCGGAGTCCTTGGCGCTGACCATGATCACCGGCACGTTCGAGACCTGCCGGATGCGCCGGCACACCTCGGTGCCGGGCAGGCCGGGCAGCATCAGGTCGAGCAGCACGATGTCCGCGCCCGTGCGGTCGAACTCCGTCAGCGCGTCCGGGCCCGTGCTCGCCAGCGAGACCTCGAAGCCCTCCTTGCGCAGCAGGTACGACAGCGCGTCGCTGTAGGACTCCTCGTCCTCCACGACCAGCACGCGGGTCATCCGACGTTCTCCTCGTGGTTCCGGGCCGGTACGTCGGGCGCGGTACGGCGCGGGAGCTCGAGCGTGAACGTCGACCCCTGCCTCTCGACGGAGCGGACCCGGACGTCGCCGCCGTGGGAGGCCGCGACGTGCTTGACGATCGACAGGCCGAGCCCGGTGCCGCCGGTCGAGCGGTGCCGCGCCGGGTCGACGCGGTAGAACCGCTCGAAGATCCGGTCGATCTCCTCGGCCGGGATGCCGATCCCCTGGTCGGTCACGGAGAGGTGCACGCGTGTCGGCTCGGACCGTGCCGACACCACGACCCGGCCGCCATCGGGGGAGTACGTGACCGCGTTGGAGACGAGGTTGCCGAGCGCCAACGCGATCTCGTCGCCGTTGCCGAGCACCTCGAGCCCGCGCTCGCCGTCCCGGACGACCTCGACCCCGCGGGCCTGCGCGTCGATCACGCTCTGGTCGATCGCCCGCGCCACAACCTTGTCAATGTCGACCGGCTGCGGGTCCTCGAGCGGGTCGTCGCCCTGCAGCCGGGACAGCTCGATGATCTGCTGCACCAGCCGCTCGAGCCGGGCCGCCTCGGTCTGCATGCGCCCGGCGAAGCGGGCCACGGCCTCGGGGTCGTCGGCGGCGTCCTGAACCGCCTCGGCCAGCAGCGTCAACGCACCGACTGGTGTCTTCAGCTCGTGCGACACGTTGGCGACGAAGTCCCGCCGGATGGCCTCGACCCGGCGCTCCCTCGTTCGGTCCTCGACGAGGGCGAGCACGAGACGGCTCGACAGCGGCGCGACCCGGGCGGTCACGTGGACGTCCGCGCCCTGCCTGCTCCGTGGCACGACCAGCTCGACCTCGCGGATCTGCCCGTCGCGCCGTACCTGCCGCACCAGGTCCGCGAGCTCGGGCAGGTCCAGGGTGTGGCCGCTGACCAGACCCATGACATACGCGGGCGCGGACGCCTTCACGACGCGGTCGTGCTCGTCGATCACGACCGCGCTGGAGCGCAGCACACCGAGGACGGTGGCGACGCCGGGCGGTACGGCGGCCTCCGGCCCCTGGGGGACATTCGACATCTGGCGCTCCGAGAAGCGCCAGGCGAGCACGACCCCCGCCCCGAGCGCGCCGCCCAGCGCCGCGAAGAGCAGCGCCTGCACCGCGGTGTCCACGCTCGTGATCGTACGGGCCCGCCGGTCGTCGTCCGCGTCGCGAGAGCCCTCCGCCGTACGACTTCCCCGACTGTTCACCTGTCGTTCACCGGTGCTGCTCCGCCTGCCATGATGAGCGGGTGATGAGTCGAGGCACGGCAACCGGCATCGACTTCGTCCGGCAGTTCGCCGAGGCGGCGGGGAGGTTCGCCGACGGGGTGGCCGTGGCCGACCTCAAGGCGCCAGTCCCGGCATGCAGCGGCTGGGCCGTGCGCGACCTCGTCGTGCACCTCGGCAACACCCATGCCTGGGCCGCGACCATCGTCGAGACCGGCGCCAAGGCGCCCACGCAGAGCGACGACCCCGGCTCGCACCGGTCACGTGTGGTCAGCGAGTGGTACGCCGGGAAGGCCGAGGACCTCTACCGCGTCCTGCGCGACACCGACCCGGCCAAGCCCGCGTGGAACTTCGCGTTCGGCGAGGGCGACGCGAGCTTCTGGCGGCGTCGCCAGCTGCACGAGACCACCATTCACTCCGTCGACCTGGCGCAGGCGGTCGGTGCCACGCCGCAGATCGCGCCCGAGATCGCCACCGACGGCATCGAGGAGGTGCTGACGGTGATGGTCCCCCGCATGCACCACCGCGGTCACCCCGCCGCGCTCACAGCGCCGCTCACGCTGCAGTGCGAGGACACCGGACGTGTGTGGACGTTGACGCCCCGCCCGGTCCGGGACGGGGCGGTGCCCGCCCAGACGCGCGCCCCCGAGGACGAGACGCGCGCGCCGGCCTCGTCCGGCCCGCCCCTCGTCGTCGACCGGCGCCACCCGCAGGCCGACCAGGTCTCGGCGCCGGCGGCCGTGCTCTTCCAGGCGCTCTGGCACCGCGCGCCGTACGACGTACTCCACACGTCCGGCGACCAGTCCCGGATCCGCTCCTTCCTCACGTCGCGTCTCGTGCCCTGAGGCGGCCGGGGCCCGGTTTCGGTACGTTTTACCCTTGCGACAGCTCGGAGACGCACTCATCGACGGGGGAGCACCGTGGGCCAAGACGTGAAGATGTCGGCGGACGCCGCCGCCCGGATCCAGAACCGCTTCAACGACCTGAGCCAGGAGTTCGCGAACACCCGCTACTCCATCACCGCCCACGCTGTCGACATCACGGCGGCCTGCGGCGAGTTCAGCCCGTCGGTCGAGGACGGCAAGGAGAGCTGGGAGTTGTCCTGGCGCGAGACGTTCGACGTGTGCCGCACCGCCGCCGCCGTGATCGCGGGGAACACCAACACGTTCGAGGTCGAGCTCACCCGGCTCGACCAGGACTACGCCCACGTCCCGACCCTCTGAGGCGCTTCCGTGAGCGACAAGCACTTCACCCTCGACATCGACCCCGACGGCCTCCGCTCCGTGGCCACCAAGCTGTCCACGCTGAAGAACCACATCGAGACCAAGGCCGGCACCGTCAAGGGCACCCCGGGCGACATCGGCGACAGCTGGACCGGTGAGGCCGCCACCAGCATCAAGAACGAGATGACCGGGCTCGGCAACCTCATGGACCGGTACGGCGACAAGCTCCAGCCCGCCATCGAGAAGCTGCGCTCGCTGGCGCGCGACTACGACGACGCGCTGGACCGCCTGCCCGAGCTCAACCGCAAGTGGGAGCAGGCCGAGACCGACTACCAGAACGCCCTCGACGCCAACCAGGACAAGGTCGACCGGACGCGCGCGCACTGGCGCGAGCAGGGCATGACGATCAACACGACCCTCAACCACGAGCTCGACCAGATGCGCACCAGCGGCGCCTCGGCCGCCTTCGACGCCAAGCGGCAGACCCAGCACAACCTCGAGATCGACTTCGGCTACATGCGGATGTACCTCGCCCAGCAGACCCGCGGGCTGAGCACCACCCTCGCCGACGCCGTACCCCTGAAGATCGACCCCGACGCGCTCGACAAGTGGCGCAGCGGCGAGTCCGACACCAACCCGCTGGCCGGACTGCTGGGCGGGTTGGGCCTCACCAAGCAGATCAACGACAACGCGCACGCGGAGGCCGTCGAGGCGATCCACGACCAGGCCGAGGAGGACATCGACGCGCTCAAGGAGGCCTTGGAGGACGGCGACCAGCAGGCGATCGAGGAGGCGATGGACGCGATCGGAGAGAACGCCGACAACGACGTCTACGCCGACCACCTCGTCGACGTCCTCGGTGCCGACGGCGTCAAGGACCTCTACCTCCAGATCGACGAGGGGCTGAAGGACACCGACCTCGTGATGGAGGAGATCTGGCCCTCGCTGGAGCGGCTCAACGACGCGATCGCCAACGGCGTCAGCCACCGCTCCGACGAGGAGATGGCGGCGTTCCTCGAGAGCTTCATGGAGTCCGACTACGGGCCGAAGATGTGGGCGCTCGTCGCCTCTTCGAAGTACGCCGACGGCCGGGTCAACGCCGCCGCCCTGAGCTACCACTCCGAGGTCTACAACGCCTCGCTCAGCGACGGCATGGGCATGCCGGGGCTCTTCCCGCAGGTGTTCAGCTACGCCTACGGCGACAACGACATGCTCGCCCAGTGGGACGAGAACTCCACCGGCGCTGACCTCGCGGACATCCTCGAGCACGCCAAGAAGGAGCACCGGGAGGACATGATGTTCCGGCTGCTCAACGTGCAGGTCCCCGGCGGCACGATGAACGAGGACGACTACCAGCACATCGCCAGCCTGTACGGCGAGATGCTCGTCGAGCTCAAGGACCGGCACCTCGCGGCGCTGGAGGACTCCGCCGGTGCGCGTCCTGACCTGCTGATGGAGATGCTCGAGCACCGCTACCGCAACGCGTCGAACCCGGCGTACACCGACCCGTTCAAGCCCTACCTCGCCCAGCTCGTGAACGACCCGGAGTGGGCGCTCTGGTACATGAACAACTCCCGGGACGGCTTCGTCCCGGCGAGCACGTTCAAGGACCTCATCCAGGAGAGCGACACCAACCCCGAGGACCTGATCGCCGCGATGACGACGTACCAGATCCAGCGCGGTGACGACCCCGACCAGGTCGCGGTGAACCTCGGCCTGCTGATGCGGGAGAAGGACCTGCTCGGTGACCACGTCAAGTGGGGCGGCGTGCTCAAGTCCGTCGCCGAGAGCCTCATCTCGGCCGGCGCCAAGACCCCGCTCACCGGCCCGGCGCTCGGTGTCTTCAACGCGCTGCTCAGCGAGATCGAGCGGCTCGAGAAGGCCGACAAGGACCTCGACGACGCGATGTCGAAGAACGCCGTCCAGGAGGTCTTCGCGTTCGGCATCTACACCCAGGTGCACGGCGGTGCTCCGGAGGGCTACACCTACGAGCGCAACGGCCGGACGGTCGAGGTGCTCGGTTTCGACGAGTACGCCCGGCAGGAGAACCTCGGCGACGACGACCGTGCGGTGAACCTCTACGTCCAGTACCTCGAGGAGCAGGGCGGACCGACCTGGCGCGAGATCGACAGGCTCATCACGAAGATCGACGAGAGCCGGGACGAGCAGTGATCCTTTCCCGACTCCGTCTCGCGGCCGTCGCAGTAGCGGGCGCCGTGCTGCTCGCCGGCTGCAGCGGCGGCGGTGCCGACGCGGCTTTCGACAACGACGACTTCGTGTCCTGCATCGAGGACGCCGGGCTGTCGGCCGACGGGTCGTCCGACTGGTCCGACGACGAGCTGCGCGCGTTCTTCTCCGAGCCGGCGGCGCTCGACTGCGCGGCGACCGAGCTGTCCGACGGCGAGCGCTCGGAGGCCCTGCAGGCCGCGTTCCCGGCGACCGAGGACTTCGACGAGGCCGGGCTCGACCAGCGTTTCGCACCCATCGACGCCTTGGTCGGCTACGTCCGCGCCGACATCGCCGATCTCGGCGAGACCGAGGTGGTCGCGCGTGCCGGGCGGCTCATCGACGCGATCGAGTGGGAGCCGGAGGGCACGAGGACCGAGGCCCGCGAGCAGGTCGCCCTGACCGTCGTGCGTGAGACCGAGGGCGTTCCCGACTACAACTCGTGGCTGGACGAGCACGGTGTCGAGGACGACTACACCGGCCGCGCGAAGTACGTCACCGCCGCCCAGCAGGACGGCACTCCGACGGCCGAGAAGATCGACAAGGTCGTCCAGGAGCTCGAGGGCTAGAACGGGACGGACCCGGCGGACCGGGAAAACCGGTCGACCCTGTCGGTGACCAGGACTAACTTCGCGAGCATGGTCACCGTCCCGGCCACGTCCTCTGCCCAGTCCGCCCAGCCTCTCGAGTCCGGCCGGCCCGTCGTCCGCGCGCTCGACCTGCGCCGCAGCTACCGCACCCGCGCCGGCACGTTCCGCCGGGAGCGCAAGGAGGTCGAGGCCGTCCGCGGGGTGAGCTTCGACATCGAGGCCGGCGAGCTGTTCGGCCTCCTCGGTCCCAACGGTGCCGGCAAGACCACGACGATCAAGATGCTGATCACCCTGCTGCTGCCGACCGGCGGCAGCGCGCAGGTGCTCGGTCACGACGTCGTCGCCGACGCACGCGTCGTGCGCCGCCACATCGGCTACGTCTTCGGCGGCGACCGCGGCCTCTACGAACGCCTCAGCGCGCTCGACAACCTGCGCTACTTCGCCGAGCTGTACGGCGTCCCGCCCGGCGAGCAGCGGCGGCGGATCGGAAGCCTGTTGGAGATGGTCGGCCTGACCGGCCGCGAGAAGGAGCGTGTCGAGGGCTTCTCGCGCGGCATGCGGCAGCGCCTGCACATCGCGCGCGGCCTGCTGCACGACCCCGAGGTGCTGTTCCTCGACGAGCCGACGATCGGCATCGACCCGGTCGGCGCGCGCGAGCTGCGCGGCACCATCGCCGACCTGCGCGAGCAGGGCAAGACGATCCTGCTGACCACGCACTACATGTTCGAGGCCGACGAGCTCTGCGACCGGATCGCGGTGATCCGCGGTGGTGAGATCGTCGCCACCGGCACACCCGCCGACCTCAAGCAGCGCGTCACCGCGGGCCACGTCGTCGAGGTCGAGACGTTCGGCCTGCCGGCCACCTCCGTCGACGCCGTACGAACGCTGGACGGCGTGCGCTCCGCCGCCGTCGAGGAGCGGGGCCAGGCGCAGGTGCTCATCGTGCAGGCGCACCCAGGCGCCGAGGTCACCTCGTCCGTGCTCGGCTCGCTCGAGGGCGTCAACGTCGGCCGGGTCAGCTCGCGCGAGCCGACCCTCGAGGACGCCTACGTCGAGCTGGTGTCCGCCGAGCCCGCCGGAGCGCCGGCGTGAGGGTCCTGAGACTCGTCGCCGTCTCCTACTGGCTGCACCTGAAGATGATCGCGGTGTCGGTCTTCGAGGGCGTCTTCCAGGTGATCTGGCCGATCTACTTCGCCACGGTCGCGTTCCTGCTCTACGGCCGCACCGACGACCAGAGCGTGCTCGTCTACGCCGGTCTCGGTGCCGCGGTGATGGGCATCTGGTCGGTGGTCACCACCACGGCCAGCGGGCTGCTGCAGCGCGAGCGCTGGCTGGGCACGCTCGAGCTGCTGGTGGCGTCGCCGACCCGGTTCGCGCTGGTGCTGGTGCCGATCACCACGGCGATGGCCTCGCTCGGGCTGTTCAGCCTGGGCTCCACGCTGCTGTGGGCGTGGCTGCTGTTCGGCATCACCGTGCCGGTCGCGAGCCCGCTGGCCTTCGCGATCTCGATCGGGGTATCAGTGTTCTCCGTTGCCCTGCTGGGCTTCCTGCTCTCGGTAGCGGTCGTGCGCTACCGGACGGCGTGGGCGATGGGCAACCTGCTCGAGTACCCCGGCTGGCTCCTCTGCGGCTTCGTCGTACCCCTGTCGCTGTTCCCGGGCTGGGTCGGCTGGATCTCCTACGCGCTGCCGCCGACCTGGGGCATGCAGGCGATCCGCGCGTCGGCCGCGGGCGAGTCGCCGTGGCTGGACGTCCTCATGTGCCTGGCCGTGGGGCTCGCGTACGGCGTCGTCGGGTGGCTGCTGTCCGAGACCGTCCTGCGCTCCGCGCGGCGCCACGCGACGCTGAGTCTGACGTGAGAGCGGCCAGATGACCTCGTTGCGGATCTTCTTCGTGGGCGGCCTGATCAGCTTCCGGGCGCTGTTCAACTGGCTGAGCCCGTGGATCTACGTCCCGTCGCTGCTGATCGCGCCGATCGTGCAGATCCTGCTGTTCGCCTACATGGGCCGGGCGGCCGGGCAGGAGTCCGACGCGTTCTACGTGATCGGCAACGCGGTGCAGTACTCCGCGATCCCGTGCCTGTTCGCGATGGCCAACACGGTCGCCGGCGAGCGATGGACGCAGACGCTCGGCATCGTGCTGGTGACGCCGGCCAACCGGGTCGCGCTGTTCCTCGGCCGCTCGCTGCCGGTGGTGGTCAACGGGTTCTTCGTCTCGATGTTCAGCCTGTTCGTGGGCGGCCTGCTGCTCGGCGTGCACATACCTGGCTCCTCGTGGCTGCCGCTCGCGCTGGTCGTGGCGATCGCGGCGATCTCGTGCACCGGCCTCGGCCTCGCCAACGCCGCCCTCGGCCTCCGGGTGCGCGAGACCGCGGTGATGTCCAACGTGCTGTTCGGACTGCTGCTGATCTTCAGCGGCGCCAACGTCCCGGTCGACGCGCTGCCCTCCTGGATGGAGGCGGTCTCACGCTGGCTGCCGCTGACGCACGCGATCGAGGCCGCGCGCGAGGTCGCCGCAGGTGCGGGACTGTCCGCCGTGTCCGGGCTGATCGGCCGCGAACTGATGCTCGGCGTGCTCTACGGCGCGGTCGGGCTCGGCGCGTTGCGGCTGCTCGAGGAGGAGGGCCGACGCCGGGCGACCCTCGAGATCCAGTAACCCTGCTGGGTCAGCGGCCCTGGTTGGCGACCGCGGCGATGGCCTCCTTGGCGGCCTCGGGGTCGAGGTACTCGCCGCCCTTCTGCACCGGCCGCATGTTGTCGTCGAGCTTGTAGACGAGCGGGATGCCGGTCGGGATGTTGAGGCCGACCACGGCCTCCTCCGACATGCCGTCGAGGTGCTTCACCAGCGCGCGCAGCGAGTTGCCGTGCGCGGCGATGCACACGACGTTGCCGGCGCGCAGGTCGGGCACGATGGCGTCGTACCAGTAGGGCAGCATCCGGTCCACGACGTCCGCGAGGCACTCGGTGCGCGGCCGCAGCTCGTCGGGCAGGGCGGCGTACCGCGGGTCGTCGACCTGGCTGAACTCCGAGGAGTCGTCGAGCGGCGGCGGCGGCTCGCTGTAGGAGCGGCGCCAGAGCATGAACTGCTCCTCGCCGAACTCCTCGAGCGTGGCCTTCTTGTCCTTGCCCTGCAGCGCGCCGTAGTGCCGCTCGTTGAGCCGCCACGACCGCTTCACCGGGATCCAGTGCCGCTCGCACTCGTCGAGCGCCAGCTGCGCGGTGGTGATCGCGCGGCGCAGCACGGAGGTGTGCAGCACGTCGGGGAGGAACCCGGCCTCCGCCATCAGGGAGCCGCCGCGGACGGCCTCCTCGCGGCCCTTCTCGGACAGGGCCACGTCGACCCAGCCGGTGAAGAGGTTCTTGGCGTTCCACTCGCTCTCGCCATGGCGGAGCAGGACGAGGGTCGACTCAGCGCTCATGGGCGCAGGCTAGTACGACGCCCTCGCCACGCGGGACGGGCGTCCGTCAGGGGAGCGGGATGTCCTCGAAGGGACCGGTGGGCGCGACGACCGGCGCCTGCAGGGTGACCGAGGAGGCGTTCTCGAAGGAGAACGTGAGCGGCACGAAGTTGCCCGCCGCCACGCGCTCGCCGGTCACGGTGACGCTTCCGTCATCGATGGTGAGCAGGCCGCCGGCCGGGATCTCGGTGTCGCCGCCGAGCTCGACCTGTACGCCCTGGCCGGAGACGTCGACGAGGGAGTCGCCCTCGTCCTGGTTGTTGTTGGCGAACGTCGCCACGAGTGCGCCGCTGCCATCGGACCCGGAGACGATCAGCACGTTGAGCGCGTCGACCTCGCCGCCCTGGACGTTGACGCCCACGGCGGGGTTGTAGCGCTGGTCGGTCGGAGCGTCGAAGCCGCAGCCGGAGAGGCCGGCCGTCAGCACAGGCAGCGCCAGAGCGACGGCTGCGGTGGTGAGGCGACGACGAACGTTCACGACTGGGTCCTCTCGTACGGGCGCTGGCGGTCGCCGAGTCTAGCCGTACGACGCCTTGCTACTGCCGCAGGCCGACCTGCAGCACGGCCCAGACGAGCCCGCCTGCAACGAGCAGCGTGTAGACGCTCGCGAGCCACAGCAGCCGGGTCGCGCCGGTGCGCAGCGCGATGCGCAGCGGCAGGTGCCGCAGGCCGGTCTCGCGGTCCTCGACCAGGTCGGGCAGCGCCGCGAGCACGTGCACGCCGATGCCGAGCAAGGCGGCCAGCACGGTCACCTCGATCGTCGGTGGGCCGCCGTGCATGCCGCCACCCCATCCGCCGTACGACAGGAAGGCGGGGAGCAGCCCGAAGCCCACGGCCGGAGGCAGCCACGACAGCCAGGTGCGCTTGAACCAGAGGTGGTAGAGCCACGCACTCGCGACCGCGCCGAGGTGGGCGATGCCGGCGTACGTGCCGTTGGCGACCGACAGCGGGACGACCGCCAGCGTGGCGACCGCGATCGCGAACGCGACCGTGCCCGGGTCCACCCACCCCATCGCGACCGGCCGGTCCTGCCGGCCGACCTGGCGGTCGCGGTGGCGGTCGACGAGGTCGTCCATCCAGCCCACGGTGAGGCGCCCGACGAGCACGGTCGCCGCGACCAGTGCGCACTCGCGCGACGGCCGCCCGGACAGTGCCGCGGCGGCCGTGAGGGCACCCGTGAACGCCAGAGCGGGTAAAGGATGCGAGGCCAGGACGAGTGAGACGGCCGCCCCGTGCCGCCTGCGGAACCTCATGCGCGGAGTATTGCCCAGCGCCCGCCCGGGTCAACCGGGACTGGCCGTTCGACCTGCGGTTATGTCCGTTCGGAGGGGTCGGGACCACCCGTTGGGAAGGGGCCCGGGAGCCCGCTCAGAGGCGGTCAAGTGGTTGGTTGAGGCACATGAAATGCCGTCCTGTCAAGCCCTGATGTGGCCTCTGACCTGCGCAAACGCTTCGAGACGAGGTTCGGGGACGTGTTATCCTAGTCACCTAGGAAGGGGTACTTGGCACATGACATTTACCGTGGGCGAAACGGTTGTTTACCCGAATCACGGCGCAGCGGTCATCGAGGACATCGAAACCCGACAGATCAAGGGGGAGGACAAGCAGTACCTGGTGCTGCGCATCGTCGCCCAGCAGGATCTCGTGGTGCGCGTCCCCGCTTGCAACCTGGATCTCGTCGGCGTCCGTGACGTCGTCGACAAGGAGGGTCTGGACCGCGTCTTCGACGTGCTCCGCGCCGCGCACACCGAGGAGCCGACCAACTGGTCGCGCCGCTACAAGGCCAACCTCGAGAAGCTGCACTCCGGCGACGTCATGAAGGTCGCCGAGGTCGTCCGCGACCTGTGGCGCCGCGAGCGTGACCGTGGTCTGAGCGCCGGCGAGAAGCGGATGCTGGCCAAGGCGCGCCAGATCCTCGTCTCCGAGCTCGCGCTGGCCGAGCACACCAACGAGGACAAGGCCGAGGCGCTCCTCGACGAGGTGCTCGCCTCCTGAGCCGAGGCCCCGCCTCAACGCTCTTCAGCTACAACGAAACAGCTCGACGCCCCCGGACCGGTCACGGTCCCGGGGGCGTCGTACTTTCTGGGCCGTGTTCCGAGGGCCGAGCCACGACTGGCGTCATCTAGTTAGGTAAGGCTAACCTGCTCAGCATGACAGCTGTCGCCGCCGTCGAGACGCCCGTCTGGCGCTTCTACCGCGTGACCGTCGCCGCGGTCCGCCGGCTGAGCCCGAGCTTCGTGAGGATCACGCTGACCGGTCCGGAGCTCGACGAGTTCGCCGACAACGGCTACGACCAGCGGTTCAAGCTGCTGCTGCCCGCACCCGACGGCGGCTTCGCGCACCTCGCCGAGGGCGGCGGGTCGGCGAGCTGGTACGCCGAGTGGCGGCAGCTCCCCGCCCGCCGGCGCCCGCCGATCCGCACCTACACCGTGCGCGGCGTCCGCCCCGCGCGGCGCGAGGTCGACTTCGACATGGTGCTGCACGGGCACACCGGTCCGGCGTCACGCTTCGCTCTGCGGGCGAAGGTCGGCGACGAGGTCATGGTGATGGGCCCCAACAGCCGGTACGACGGACGCCACGGAGGCCTCGAGTTCCGCCCGCCCGCGGGCCACGTCGGGCCGACGCTGCTCGTGGGCGACGAGACCGCCGTTCCCGCCGTGCTCTCGATCGTCGAGCGACTGCCCGCCGACGCGTACGGCGAGGTCGTGCTCGAGGTCCCTGACGCGCTCGACATCACCGACGCGCCGGCACCCGTCGGCCTGCGGATGACCTGGCTGGTGCGCCAGGACGGCGCGTCCGGCCTTCCCCGGGGCGTTCGCGCCGCGCTGGACCGGATGGGCGTGATCGCTCCTGCGGTTGCGGATGCGGGCGACCTCGCTGACGTGGCCGGCGACGAGCCGCTCTGGGACGTGCCGGAGGACGCCCGCCCGTCCGGGCTGTACGCGTGGCTCGCCGGTGAGTCGACGGTCATCACCGGGCTGCGCCGGCACCTGGTCCGCGACCGCGGCGTCGACCGCCGGGGTGTGGCGTTCATGGGCTACTGGAAGGCCGGCCGCCCCGAGTGCTGAGCGTCCCGCTGTAGCCTGACCGGCACCTGTCAGGCGAGCGGCGAGGAGCATGAACGACGTGGGCGTTGCCGTCGGTGTCGTGCCGCTCGAGGCGCGTGGGACCTTGCCGCTGGCCGAGCTCCACGGCGAGCCGATGTTCCTCCACCCCGTCCGCGCGCTGCTCCGCTCCGGCGGCCTCGACCGCGTCGTCGTCACCGCCGACGACCCGTCCGCGGCGACGCCGTACCTCCCGCGTCGGCTGCACGTCGACGTACTCACGGCCCAAGAATTCTGGGCCGGCGTCGACCAGACCGTCGTGCTCGCCGACCCGCTCTGCCCGCTGCTGCCTGCGGACTTCGTCGCCCGCGTCGTCGAGGAGGCGGCCGGCAGCGCGGTGGCGGGCTACCGCCCCGTGACCGACACCGTGAAGACCGTCGTCGACCAGCGCATCACCGGCACCCTCGACCGCGACCGTCTGGCGGTCGTCGCTTCACCTGTGGTGGTCCCGGCCGCCCTGGCGAAGCAGCGTCCGCCCGTCGACGACTTCGCCCGGCTCGCCGCCTGGCTGCGCGAGCGCGGCGACCTCCGCCTGGTGAAAGCGCCCTCGATGGCCCGCCGCGTCGGCGACGAGTCCGCCCTCCGCGTGCTCGAGTGCCTCGACGAGCTCGCGCATCGCGTCCAGGAAGCCTGATCGACCGGAACCCGGGCGCTTTCCGGGACCTCCGGGGCGATGCATCAGCCCAGAAGTGACGGAGAAACACCTTTTGCTGGTACCCCGACAACCCAGCCAGCCCGTTTTCCACAGAGCTCCCCACGTGTTCCTGGCAGATCCCACGTGAAGTTTCGGCCCGGTTGCGACGGGATCCCAGCAGACGGTGGTATCCCGACAGACACCTACCGCCGCACCAACGACCAGAACTCCCGGGCGAACTTCACGGGCTGGCGCAGGACGGCGCGCGGCAGCGTGGTCCAGAACCCGCGCGGGTCGCGCAGGGCGCGGTGGTAGAGGCGCTGGGGCTTCGACGCAACCCGGTGCTCGAGATCGTGGAGGTAGGCCGGGACCAGCGCGCGCTGGGTCATCGTGAGGTGGTGGCCGCAGCGGGTGCAGCGGGCGGACTCCAGCAGGCGACCGGCGTAGTGCAGCTCGTGCTCAGTGACCAGCTCGCACCGCTCGCACGCGAGGTCGGCGTGCTCGACGGTCATCGCGGCTCAGCCCCTCGATGACGGTGGCGTGTCCGGCCGGGGGTGGGGTGCGCGCTCTCGGAGAGGTCGTAGTCGGCCTTGGCCAGCAGCCGCTCGGCGAGGAACAGGTCCTCGGGGAAGGTGATCTTGATGTTGCGTGCGTCGCCGGTGACGCAGTGCACCGGCACGTCCGTGTAGCGCTCGACGCAGCTGGCCGTGTCGGTGCCGACAAAGCCCTCGGCGTCGGCAGCGGTGTACGCCGACAGCAGGGGAGCGGCACGGAACGCCTGCGGCGTCTGTACGGCGACGGTGCGGTCTAGAACCTCGGCGCCGTCGTCGTGCAGCGGCGTCAGGGCCGGCTGGTCGATGACCGGCAGAGAGCCGCCGTGGGTCGCGGCAGCCTCGATGACGTCGCGGAAGAGCACCGCCGAGGCCAGGGGACGCGCCGCGTCGTGGATCACCACCACGTCGGTCTCACCACCCTCGATCGCGGGGCGCAGCGCGCACAGCGCTCGCCACTCCGACTCGTGCCGGGACGCACCACCGGTCACGACCGTGACCGAGGTGTCGGGCAGCTCGCGTGCGAGCGTCGCGCGCACCGACTCCTGGTCGCCCTCGCGGATGACCAGCACCACGTGGCTGACGTTCGGCAGCGTCGTGGCCCACCGGATCGACCAGGTGAACACCCGGCGCCCGGCGAGCGGGAGCAGCACCTTGTTGGTGTCGTGCCCGACCCGACGCCCCTCGCCGGCCGCCAGCATCACCAGCGCCGCACGCGGTGAGGCCTGAGCGGTCGGGGACACGCGGCAACCGTAACGGCAGACCCCGGCCACCGAGGGTGGCCGGGGTCTGCGCGCTCGCGGGGTGCATGGCTCAGCGGCGGACCAGCGCCGCCAGGTCGTCGAGGGACGGGACACCGGTCTCCGCCATCGCGTCCTGCATCCGGCGCAGCTCGACGATCGTGGACGTCTCGTCG
Source organism: Nocardioides sp. (assembly GCA_036280235.1). GTDB lineage: Bacteria > Actinomycetota > Actinomycetes > Propionibacteriales > Nocardioidaceae > Nocardioides_B. The sequence goes on along the minus strand of DASURB010000111.1, from coordinate 22,510 downwards.
AGCTCTACGTCGTCGTAGGTGAGCAGGTGGTCGACCGGCACGTCGCGCTTGAGCGTCGCGCCGGCGAGCACCCCGAGAGGTACGGCGCCGTCCCGGGCGAAGTCGGCGGCGTCGTCGATCAGGCCGCGGACCATCGTGCCGCCGACACCGTCGATCTTCTCGCCCGCCCGCAAGGGGCGCTTGCTCCTCGCGCCGACCTCGGCCGTCCAGTGCTCGGCGACCAACGACGGACGGTTGTCGAGCGCCATCTCGCACACCGTGAGCGGAGCCTCGATGCTGGCGAGGTGGTAGGGCCGGTAGAGCGAGAAGTACGGACCGTCGCCCATCTGCAGGTAGGTCATCTCGTGGTTGACGTACGGATCGTCGGTGCGCACGACCACGAAGACGCCGGGCGCCACCGGACCGGTGCAGTAGTCGACGACGCCCGCCCGGTCGAGCACACCGCCGTCCTCCTTGAGGGCGAAGGTCTTGTGCAACTCGGGCACTGACGAGGGCGGACCGTGCATGCCGCGCGTGCTGACGCCGAGACCGGTCGTGTTGGCCAGCGCGGCCATCTCGATCATGGCCTTGGAGCCGTCGACGAACGAGCACAGCATCTTCGGGTTCATCTGCTTGGCCCGGGCACGCTCGGCGAGCGACTCGGGGGTCGCGTAGACGTCGAGCGGGTTGTTCTTGCCCTTGCCGGCACAGACGACGTCGAAGGACAGGTCTCGCGCGTAGTCGACCAGGATCTTGGTCTCGACCGGTTCGTCACCCCGGCACACGGAGTAGATGGAGCCGGTCTTCTCGGCCACCACCTTCATCAGCGCGCCGACGGTGACGTCGGACTCGACGTTGAGCGTGGCCAGGCCCTTGCCACTGACCAGCGACTCCAGCGCGACCCGTGCGCCGACGTCGGGAATCCCGGTCGCCTCGACGACGACGTCGAGGGGCAGTGCCCCGAGCTCGTCGATCCCGCCGAGGGCGACCGATCCGCCGTCCTCGATCACCTTCACGGCCGCGTCCGTGGTGGCGGCCTGCGCCGGGGAGATGCCGGACTGGGTCAGCGCCTCCTCCGCCCGTTCACGTTGTACGTCGAGCACGGCGGACAACGTGATGCCGGGCATCCGGAGCAGCTGGGCAGCGAAGCCGCGACCCATCTGCCCGGCGCCGACCAGGCCGACCCGCAGCGGGCGGCCGACCTCGAGCTCGCGGGCCTTCAACCGCGCCCGGTAGCTCATGTCGTCACCTCCGTCGCGGCGCCGCCCCGGACGATCCGGATCGTGTCGCCTACCTTCAGGAGGGGGAGCGGCTGCACCTCGACGCAGACGTCCCCCGGCAGTCGGGGGTCGGTGAGGCCGTCGGCCTTGAGATCGAGGTGTCCCAGGTTGAGCAGGTTGTCCCGGACCACCTCGCCGACGGCGAGGATCTCCAGGGACCGGCCGCCGAGGACGATCGCGTCACCGGGACGCGGTCCTTCCTCGGCCACCGTCGCCCGGTGCTGCACGGACATCTCGTGCAGCTCCTTCGGCGCGTCGGCGCCGAAGAAGATGAGCATGCCGTGGTCGAGGAAGGCCTCGACCTGGCCGCCCACCCCGGTGACGGTGCTCTCGTAGAGGACACGCGTCGCCGATGCGGTGTCGTTCATCGTCGCGGTCACGCCTCTTCGACGTTCTCGGGCTTCACGCCCGACACGAAGATCTCCTCGGTGATGAAGGCCGCGAGCGGCCCCGCCGGGGACGTGGCGTGGATGTCGACGGTGGGCACCTTCTTCATCGGGTACACCCCGACGCGGGCGGTGCCCCCGCAGTCGATGACGGCCACGGCGATCTTGTCGAACGGCGCCGAGCTCTTGAACCCGTCGAAGGCCTCGCCTCCGGTCAGCTCGGCGATCCGCTGCGCCACCGGGTGGATGCCACCCCCGGTGACCGAGTAGATCAGCGGCCTGTCGGCGGTCGGCGTGATGACCAGAGGGCCACCCCACCCGCCGCGGCCCTGGCTGACCTTGACCGACTTGTACTCGCTCATGGTTGTCTCCTCGTCTCCTGAAGTCGTGCCGGTGTCAGTCGGTGCCGCGTCAGCCGTTGCCGGCGTTGCTGTAGAGGCCGAAGCTGGCGAAGTACGCGATGACCACGGCCAGCGGTCCGGTGATCAGCCGCGAGAACAGCACGGCGGGTACGCCGACCTCGACCGTCTCGGTCTCCGCCTCGCCGAGCGCGAGACCGACCGGGATGAAGTCGCAGCCGACCTGCGGGTTGATCGCGAACAGCGCGGGCAGGGCGTACTGCGGCGCGATGTCACCCTCACCGATCCGGGTGCCGAGCAGGACGCCGACGACCTGGGCGATGACCGCGCCAGGGCCGAGCACGGGAGAGAGCACCGGGATGGCGCAGAAGATGCTGATCGCCAGCAGGCCGATCAGGTTGGACGCCAGCGGCTCGATCAGGTGCGCCAGCCAGTCGCCGATACCGGTCTCGTTGATGATGCCGATCAGCACGGCGATGAACGCCATGAACGGCAGGATGTTGCGGATGATCGTGTCGATGGAGTCGCGGCCGGCCTGGTAGAGCGTGCCGACGACGCCGCCGACGCTGCGGCCGATGGTGACGAGGACCTTGTTGACCCCGTCCATCGCGGAGGTCTTGCCGGCGGGGGTGGTGGTGGCGCTCATGCCGAGGCTCCTTCGGTCTGGGTGGTTTCGGCACGGCGGGCCAGCATCCGAGCGGTGATGAACTCGGTGACGATGCCGCGGATGAGGATGACGACCATGCCGACCAGCAGGTAGCGGACTGCCAGGTCGCCGAGGTTGCCGCCGAGGGTGGTGATGCCGGCGGCGATGCCGAGGTAGACGAACAGCTCACCCGGGTTCGCGTGCGGGAACAGACCGGTGATCGGGTGCACGAAGCTGACGGCCGAGTCGTAGAACGCCGGCTTGTAGCGCTCCGGGAGGAAGCGACCCATCGTGTAGGCCATCGGGTTGGTCAGGAAGAAGACCGACAGCACCGGGAGCACCAGGTAGCGCACCGGGTACCAGACGATGCCGGGCCTGGCCGCGAGCTCACCGAGCTTGTCGATCTTGTCGGGGCCGATCAGCCGGATCAGCGCGTTGACCGCCGTCAGCAGGACGACGAGCAGCGGGATGATGCCGGTGACGAGACCGACGAACACCTCGCCACCGGCCTGGAACAGGCCGATGAACCATTCCGCCGCCTTGGCGAGTGCGCCGAAGAACCCCTCCGGGTCCTCCAGCTGGGGGGTTTCGGCGGAGAACACGAGGTTCGCCGCCGTCTGGAGCAGTGGCATGATGACTCCTCATCGAGCGGGCCAAATCCTGGCCTTGGTGATGCTGGCTGCATCGTTGGGTTGGTGAGGTCTCCCTCGGTGGTGGCGTCGGTCGGGGGCCATCCCGGCCGGCGCCGTTGCGTTACCTCACGTGGGTGCGACGGAGCGGTTCTTGAGGTGGGTCGCCGCCTCGCGCGCGGCGTCCCTCTGCTGGGGAGTGAGGCCGGGGATCTCCCGGTCACCCTTGAGCTGGTTGACCTTCGCGCCGCGCAGCGCCGGCACCGGCCGGCCGCGGGCGAACGTCGTCCAGCCGCTGAGCGAGATCGCGTCGGCGACCTTGCCGTGGTCGTCCACGGCGATCGCCACGAAGGCGCGGCCGCCGCGGTAGCGGCGTCCGGCGACCCCGACGCTGACGGTGCCGTGCTTGCGGAGCGCGGTCACCGAGCGGTTGAACGCCATGCTCTGCTGGTAGCTCAGGTAGAGCTGCACGAGCCAGCCGGCCACGACGGCCGCGAGCAGGACGAGGGCAGTGGTGGTGTTCACGAGCGGTTCCCCTCGGTGGGCACTGCGGTGGTTGGGGGTACGGCGGGCTGGGGCGCGGACGCGCGCTCGCTGAGCAGCGCCCGTGCCAGGACCTCGTCGCACACCAGGGAGTCGACGATCCGGCCCCGCAGGGCGCCGAGAACACCAGGGGTCTTGGCGCGGCCGTAGGCCACCCCGACGACGTTGGGGATGCTGCGCAGGTCGTCGAGGTCGATGGCGAGGATGCGGTCGGCGACCGCGCCCTTCACCTCGTGCCCGTCCGCGTCGTAGTAGCGCGCGGCCAGGTCGCCGACCGGCTCGGCCGTCCAGAACTCCTTCTCCTCCGGCGGGGTGAGCTGCAGCGACGAGAGGATCGCGGACGACGACCCGTGGCTGGGGGTGCCGATGCCGACGAAGGCCAGGTCGGCGCCGCGGGCGAGGTCGAGGGTCTCGCGGATCGACTGCTCGGCCAGCAGCGCGTCGCGGGCGACCGACGAGGTGAGCGTGGCCGGGGCGTGCAGGCTGACGTAGTCGGCGCCGAGGCGGGTGGCGAGCTCCCGGACGAGCTCGGCGCCGCTGATCTCGTTGCTGATCGACGACAGTCCTCCGACGAGCGGGGTCAGCTTGACGTGGTAGTCACGCTGCGCGTCGACGGCGTAGACCATCGCCTGGAGTGCGTGTCCCCACGAGAGCGCGACGGTCATGTCGTCCCTGATCAGCTCGAGGAGCAGGCGTGCCGCCTGGAGCCCGACCTGGTCCTCCACGCGCGCAACGGCGGCCGGCGCGTGCTGGGCGACACGGACCTGGGTGAGCCCGAACCGCGCGCGCAGCTCCTCCTCGAGCTGCGGCATCCGCCCCGACGGGTCGTTGATCGAGATCTGCACGATCCCCTGGCGCAGGGCCTCGCTGAGCATCCGCGAGACGTTGGACCGGGAGGTCCCCAGCTGCCGGGCGATGTCGGCCTGGGACTGCCGCTCGAGGTAGTACAGGCGCGCGGCAGCCAGCAGGGTGCTGGGATCACGCGGGGCCGGCATTGTCACCTCTGTGCAGAGCGTCGTCACATCTGTCCGAGCATCAGAGCATGTGATGCCGATCACGTCAAGACTCTGCATGCCGGACATGTCGGGTCGCCCCCTCAGCCCTGCTCGGTCGCGGTGAGCCGGCGGGCGAAGGCGTCGAGCAGGCCGGCCGCGTGCGCGCCGTCCGCCACGCGATGGTCGACCGTGAGACCGGCTGTGATCGTCAGCGCCGAGCCCACGCCGCCGGGGACGGCCACCGGGCGCTGCTTGATCGCGCCGAGCGCGAGGACGCTGGCCTGCGGCGGTGTCACGAGCGCCTGGAAGCGGTCGACCCCCATGCCGCCGAGGTTGGACAGCGAACCGTTGGCCACCCCGAGGTACGCCGGGTCCAGGCGGCCACTGTGCGCGGCGGCCACGACCTGCTTGACCTCCGCGTCGAGCTCGCGCGGGTCGCGCGCATCGGGCTCGACGAACACCGGGACCAGCAGGCCGCCCTCGGTCGCCACGGCCAGGGCCACAGCGGGTGGGCCACTGGGCACGGCCGCCCCGCGACCGTCGAGGGCGGCGCTGTCCCAGCGGCTCAGCAGGTCCGGCACGTCGCGCAGTGCGCCGGCGTACGCCTGCAGCAGCGAGGTCGTCCAGGACACGCCTTGCCGGCGGCGCGCGACGTCGACCGCGTCGAGTGCGAGGTCGCGCCAGACGGTGAACTGGGGGACGCCGGCCGACTCGGTCATCTTGCGGGCGACGGCCGCGCGGATCATCGCGCCGCGGTCCTTCTGCGGCTTGGCGGCTGTCGCGGTGGTAGCCGACGTGGCCGCGGGGGCGGGACGGCGGACCTTGTCGACGTCGGCGACGGTGACGAGCCCGTCCGGCCCGGTCCCGGTGACCGTGGCGAGGTCGATCCCGCGCTCGCGGGCGAGGCCGCGGGCGCGGGGAACGGCGGCGACGGGACCCGACCGCGCGGGGACGGCCTTCCACTCGGCGGAGTCGTCGGGGTGGTCGGAGGCGAGCGTCTCGGCATCGGAGGTCGGTGCTGCGGCCGCGGGCTCGGGCTCCGGCTCGGGTGCGAGCAGGTCGCCGAGACCGAGCCCGTCGTCCTCGCCCTCGAGGTACCCGATCGGTTCGCCGACCGCGACGGTGCCGGACTCGGCGACGATCTCGACCAGGGTGCCGGCGGAGGTGCTCTCGACCTCCATGTCGACCTTGTCGGTCAACACCTCGCAGACGACGTCACCCGCCTCGACGCGGTCGCCGACCTTCACCAGCCAGGATGAGACCTCGCCCTCGGTCATGGTCATCGACATCTTCGGCATCAGGATCGGGATGCGCGCCATGCTCAGGAGTCCTTCATCAGCGACCGAGCGGCGTCGACGATGCCGTCGACCTGCGGGACCGCGGCCGACTCGAGCTGCGGCGCGTAGGGGATCGGGACGTCGAGACCGCTGAGCCGGCGGATCGGCGCGAGCAGCCGGTAGATCGCCGGTGACTCGACGATGCGGGAGGCGATCTCCGCGGTGAAGCCGACGTGCCCCGGCGCCTCCTGCACGAGCAGTGCCCGGCCCGTGCGTGAGACGTCCTCGAGGATCGGCTCGTCGTCGAGCGGGCTCAGCGTCCGCGGGTCGATGACCGAGGCGTCGATGCCGTCGGCGGCGAGCCGCTCCGCCGCCTCGAGACTGCGCTGCACCATCACGCCGGTCGCGACGATCGTGACGTCCTTCCCGCGACGGCGTACGGCGGTCTTTCCGAGCGGGACCCGGGCCGCTCCCTCGGGGACCGGGCCGGACGTGCGGTAGAGGAGCTTGTGCTCGAGCACGATGACCGGGTTGGGGTCGTCGATCGCCGCGAGCAGCAGGCCCTTGGCGTCCTCGGCCGTCGCGGGCATCACGACCTTGAGGCCCGGCACGTGCGCGAACCACGCCTCGAGGCTCTGCGAGTGCTGGGCGGCGGCCCCGGTGCCGGAACCGAGCGGGGCGCGCAGCACCATCGGCACCTCGGCCGCACCCCCCAGCATGAAGTGGATCTTGGCGGCCTGGTTGACGATCTGGTCCATCGCCTGGCAGGTGAAGTCGGAGAACTGGATCTCGACGACCGGGCGCATGCCGGCCAGCGCGGCGCCGACGGCGGCGCCGACGATGCCGAGCTCGGAGATCGGCGTGTCCCGCACACGGTCGGCGCCGAACCGGTGGACGAGGTCGCCGGTGACGCCGAAGGCGCCGCCGTACACGCCGATGTCCTCGCCGAGCAGGAACACGCGCTCGTCGGCGGTCATCGCCTCGGCCAGTGCCTCGCGGACGGCCTGGCTGTAGCTGATCACCCGCTGCTGGTCGGCGGCGGCTGGGGCGGTCGTGGTCAGGGTCATGGCGGCGGCTCCTGCGCGGTCAGGCGGTGGCGGGTGCGTAGACGGCGTCGAGCAGGTCGTCGGGGCGGGCGTCGGGGGCGGCGTTGGCGGCCCGGACGGCGTTGCGCACGTCCTGGGTGGCCTGCGCGCGCGCCGCTTCGACGGCGGCCTGGTCGAGGACGCCACGGTCGAGCACCGCGCGCTCGAACCGGAGGATCGGGTCACGCTGACGCCACTCGGCGATCTCCTCCTTGGTCCGGTAGAGGTTCTTGTCGGACTTGGAGTGGCCCTTCCACCGGTAGGTGACGGACTCGACGAGCGTCGGTCCCTCGCCCTGGCGGGCACGGGCGACGGCGTTGCCGACCGTCTGGTGCACGGCCTCGACATCGTTCCCGTCGACCGTGACGCCCGGGATGCCGTAGCCGGCGGCGCGCTCGGCGATGTTCTCGATGGCGAACGACTTCTCGGTGGAGAACGACATGCCGTACTTGTTGTTCTCGCAGAGGAAGACCACCGGGAGCTTCCAGATCGCGGCGAGGTTCACCGCCTCGTGGAAGGCGCCCTCGTTGGCGGCGCCGTCACCGAAGAAGCTGACGACGACGCGGTCCAGGCCGCGCAGCCTGTAGGCGAGCCCGGCGCCGGCGGCGATCGGGATGCCGCCGGCGACGATGCCGTTGGCGCCGAGGTTGCCGGTGGCGACGTCGGCGATGTGCATCGAGCCGCCGCGGCCGCGGCAGTAGCCGGTCTCCTTGGCCAGCAGCTCGGCCATCATCCGCTCGAGGTCGGCGCCCTTCGCGATGCAGTGTCCGTGGCCACGGTGGGTGGAGGTGATCGCGTCGTCGTCACGGAGCGCGGAGCAGGTGCCGGTCGCCGAGGCCTCCTGTCCGATGGACAGGTGCATGGTGCCGTGCATCAGGCCGCGGGCGAAGAGGTCGTCGACCGCCTCCTCGAAGCGCCGGATCTGCCACATGGTCGTGAGGGTGCGGGTCGCGGTCGCCGCGTCGTCGCCGAGGCTGGTCATGCGTGCCGTTCCTATCTGCACATATGTGCATATGGTTGTCACGTATGTACGCACGCTAGGTGACGTGCGTCACCGCTGGCAAGAGCCGGTCCCGTCGTTTCACCGACGTAACACGGCCGCGACGCGCAGGACACGTCCGCTTCCTAGCGTCGCCGGCGTGGGGACCACCGCCTCGACGCCGGAGACGACCGACGACTTCTGGGTGCCGGTGTGCCCGTTCGTGCGGCTGCCGGTCGACCGCGGTGTCACGGCGCTCGTGCACGGAACGGCGGTGGCGGTGTTTCGCACCGACGACGAGCAGGTGTTCGTGCTCGGCAACCACGACCCGCTGACCCACACCGGCACGCTCGCGAAGGGGATCGTCGGCACCCGCGACGGGGTGCCGTTCGTCGCGTCGCCCGTGCACCGCAAGGCGTTCGACCTGCGCACCGGCCAGTGCCTCGACGACCCGCATGTCGCGGTGCCGAGCTACCCCGTACGTGTCGTCGACGGGACCGTGCAGGTGGGGCGGCGGAGCTGACTCGGCCGGCCGATCAGGAAGTGGGTACGACGAGTGCCGTCGCGATCGCGGCCACGCCCTCGCCGCGGCCGGTCAGGCCGAGGCCGTCCGTCGTGGTCGCCGAGACGGTGACAGAAGCGCCGACCGCCTCGGACAGCGCGCGCTCGGCCTCGGCGCGGCGGGGCCCGACCTTGGGGCGGTTGCCGATGACCTGCACGGCGACGTTGCCGATCTCGTAGCCGGCCTCGCGAACCCGCCGGGCTGTCTCGGCCAGCAGCCGCACCCCGGAGGCGCCGGCCCACTCCGGCTCCGCCGTACCGAACTGGGAGCCGAGGTCGCCGAGTCCCGCTGCTGACAGCAGCGCGTCGCAGCACGCGTGCGCGGCGACGTCGCCGTCGGAGTGCCCGGCCAGGCCCAGCGCCTCGTCGGGGAAGGCGAGCCCGGCCAGGTGCATGGGGACGCCGTCGGCCAGGCGGTGCACGTCGGTGCCGATGCCGGTGCGGGGGAGAGGCATGTGCGCATCCTGCCCGATGCGCACCCGGCCGACTTGCCGTGATGCGCGAACATAAGGGTGTGACGACCGAGGTGCGCAAGGCACGCGGGCACCTCGCGCTGGCCGGCGCCATCGCGGGCGGGGCCGGCGTCGCCGTCGCGCACGCGCTCACCAACGTGCTCAACGCACGCGCCACGCCGATCCAGTCGGTCGCCGAGGTGATCATCGCGATCACCCCCGGGCCGGTGGCGGAGTTCTTCATCGGCATCGTCGGGCGCAACGACAAACCGATCCTGGTGGCCGGGGTGACGCTGGCGGTGATCGGGCTCGGCGCGCTGGCCGGCGTGCTGACCGCCCGCAGCCGGCTGCTGCCCAACCTGATCTTCCTCGGCATGTTCGTGGTCGCCCTCGCCGCCGCGCTGGCGCGGCCGGGCTTCACCACCACCGCGGTGCTGCCGCTCGCCGCCGGGGCGGTGACCTGGGTCGTCGTCCTGGCCGTGCTGGCCGACGCGGTGCCGGAGCAGCCCGTCGAGGCGGACGCAGCCGTCGCCCGCGAGGCACAGGCGCGGTCCCGCCGCTATGTCCTTCTGGCGGGCGCCGCGTCCGTGCTGGCGATCGGGGTCGGTGTCAGCGGGCGGTTCTTCGGTCGCAGCCGCCGCGCGATCGAGACCACCCGCCGTCTGCTGCGCCTTCCGGCGACGCGCGGTGTCGTGCCGCAGGGAGCGGAGGTCGGCGTACCCGGCCTGACGCCGTGGCGCGTGCCGAACGACGAGTTCTACCGGATCGACACCGCGCTGGTGCTGCCGACCGTCGACCCCACCGAGTGGAAGCTCCGCGTGCACGGGATGGTCGACCGCGAGCTGACGCTGACCTACCAGGACCTCATCGCCAACGAGCTCACCGAGGCCTGGGTGACGCTGTGCTGCGTCTCGAACGAGGTCGGCGGCGACCTGATCGGCAACGCCTGGTGGAGCGGCGTGCGCGTCGCCGACATCCTGGCCCGGGCCGGCGTGAAGCCGGAGGCCGACGCGGTCAAGCAGACGTCGGCGGACGGCTGGACCTGCGGTACGCCGATCGAGGCGCTCACCGACGGGCGGGACGCGCTGCTCGCCGTGGCCATGAACGGGCGGCCGCTCCCGATCGACCACGGGTTCCCGGTGCGCATGGTGGTGCCGGGCCTCTACGGCTTCGTGTCGGCGACGAAGTGGGTCGTCGACCTCGAGGTGACCCGCTTCGACAAGTTCACGGCCTACTGGACCGAGCGCGGCTGGGCGCCGAAGGCGCCGGTCAAGACGCAGTCGCGCATCGAGATGCCGCGCGACGGCGCCGACGTGCCGGCCGGTCGGCTGCGCGTCGGCGGCCAGGCGTGGGCGCAGCACACCGGCATCGCCAAGGTCGAGGTGCGGCTCGACGGCAAGCAGTGGACCGAGGCGCGGCTCGGCCGCGTGCCGAGCAACGACACCTGGGTGCAGTGGGCCGTGCTGCTCGACGTCCCGCCCGGCGACCACACGCTCGCGGTGCGCGCCACCGACGAGTCCGGCTACACGCAGACGGCCACGCGCCTCGACGTGGTGCCGGACGGCGCGACCGGCTGGCACGTCGTGTCGTTCACTGCGTCGTGAGGACAGGCGCCGCCGCCGCGACCTCCTCGGAGACCCCCTCTGAGGCCTCCACGCGTGGCGCCTCGCCGGGCAGCGGCACGTCCGGCGGGCGGATCACGTAGACCAGGCCGCGCGAGCGCATCCAGACCCGCGCGAACGCCTCCCGCGGATACACGGTGCGCACCTCGTCGTTGCTCGGGATGCAGTGCGAGGCCGGGTCGTTGACCACGACGTCGCCGTTCTCGTCGAAGCCGACGATCACCAGCAGGTGTCCCGAGGTGCGGTAGCCCGCACTCGGCAGCTCGTCCTTCTCGAACGCGACCGACGCGATCAGCGGGATGCCGGCGGCGACGTACGCCTCCGCCTCGTCGAGATCGCGAAGCCGCGTCACCAACGCCTCGGTCCCGTGCAGCGCGGCGTAGGCGGTGTTGAACGACCAGTTGCCCGGCCCGCCGTACGCGTGGTCGAACGTGCAGCGGGCGGCGTGCGCGATCGCCGGGTCGGGGTAGCCCTCGCGTACCCAGCAGAGGTCCTCGGCCGTCGGCCCGAGCCCCCAGGCGCCGAGCACCATCGTCACCGAGGTGGGCGAGCACCAGGACTCCCCGCCGCCGGCCCACTGCGGGTACTCCCCGCGGTGCAGCTGCTGGGAGTACGTCGGTACGGCGACCTCGCACCCGCCCGAGCGCGGGGCGCAGCCGACGCCGTCGGCGACCGGCCCGCCCGAGACGACCGCGGCGACCAGCGACACGGTCGGCAGCGCGCCGCTCTCGGCGGGCCGGAGCAGCGTGACGCGCAGCTGGTAGGCCTGCCAGGTCGTGCCCTCGCGAGCGGCGAGCTCCTCGACCTGCACCTCGGCCTCGTCGTCGGCCTGACCCTCGACGGTGGTCGGATGGATCGCGGTGTCGGTCTCGGCCCAGCGGCCCAGCACCCACCAGCGCGACCAGTGCACGCCGTCCGTGCTGGTGCGCGCCTCGATCTCGAGCCACGACCCGTCGGGGGTGCGGGCGTTCCACGACGGCACCAGGTCGGTGAACGTGTGGCCGGGGCGGACCTCCGGCGACACCCACGCCGTCCACGTGTAGTCGCGTGCCGTGCCGTCGCCGAACGGGTCGGTGTAGCGACGGGTGCCCGCGTCGGCCTCCGGCGTCAGGCCTGCCGGGCCGGCGACGGTGCCGACGTGCGTGCCGGCGCGCAGGTCCTCCGCGCGCCGGACGTGCAGGGAGATCTGGCCGTTCACCACGCTCGTGACGATCCTCGGGCAGGAAGGGGATGGGCCTTGTCGCGCACGACGTACGCCACGCCGCCGGAACCGCCGGCCGGCCCCCGCTTGAGCCAGGCGTTCTCGAACTGGGCGCGGTCGTAGACGCGGCGCACGCCGGCGTTGCTCGACGCGGCCGGGTCGTTGACCACCACGTCGCCGTCGGCGGTGAAGCCGACCACGACGAGCAGGTGGCCGTTGGTGGACGAGATCGGCGCGCCCGTGAGCTGGCCGCGGCCGAACGTGATGGAGGTGACGACCGGGATGCCGGCGCGGACCAGCGACTCGACGCCGCGCAGCGACACGAACCTCGTGACGAACGCCTTGTGCGTGCGGGTCGCGGCGTAGGCGGTGTTGAACGGCCAGTTGCCGGTGCCGTCGTAGCCGTGGTCGTAGGTCATCCGGGCGACGTGGTCGACCACGCGGTCCGGGTGGTTGCTGCCGACCCACGCGGTCTTCGTCGCGGGCGGCAGCGCCTCGTAGTAGGCGAGCACCATCGCCAGCGAGGTCGGCGAGCACCAGGCCTCGCCGCCTCCGCCGTACGCCGGGAAGTGGCCGTCGTGGACCATCTGGCTGAACGACGGCACCGGGAGCTCGACGGGCGTGGCGCTGTGCGGCCGGCTGGTGGACACCGACGTCGACGAGGGGATCGCGGACGCGACCGCGCCGACCGCGTCCACGCGCGGGGTGACGGTCGTCCCGGCCTTGCGGTTCAGGGTGACCCGCAGCCGCCAGGAGGTCATCGGGGTGGTGGCGACGAACGTGTCGGTGGCGACGCGGGCGAGGTCGTCGGTCTGGCTACCGCGGGAGGTACGGCGGAACTGCTCGCCGGCCTTCTCGCTGGCGGCCCAGCGGCCGAGGTCGTCCCAGCTGCTGGTGCGGCCGTCCGCCGTGCGGCCGCGGACCTGGATGCGCACGAACGTGCCCGGCGGGGTGGCGGCGTCCCATGACGGGACGAGCTCGGTGAACGCGAACCCGGGCGTGGTCCACGGCGAGGTCCAGGAGCCGCGCTCATAGGTCGTGCCGCGCACGCGGCTGGTCGCCGTCGGCGCGTCGAGCCGGACCTTGCCCTTGGCCACACGCACCGCGCGGGCGGTGCCGGTCGCGAGCGCCTTGCCGGCGTCCCAGGAGGTGTAGGCGACCTTCCGGGCCTCGGAGCGCCCGGCCTTGCCGGCCTTGGCGGTGGCGGTGGGCGCGACGCCGAGCGTCGTACCGGCACCGAGTGTCAGAGCGAGGGCGACCGGGACCACCGGTCGAAAGCGGGCAAGCACCAGCAAACTGTACGTCCCTCCGTCCCACTGGTTGACTCGAAACCCAACCACCCCGGCCGTGTTCTCAGCCTCTGACGACCCCATGCTGCCGCGACGCGCCGCAGGATGCCGCGTTGTTGCTCGTTAGTCTTGGCGCGTGACATTGCGGTTCTACGACACGGCGACCAGGCAGGTCCGCGACTTCGTCCCCCTCGAGGCGGGCAAGGCGGGCATCTACCTGTGCGGTCTGACCGTGCAGTCCGAGCCGCACGTGGGTCACGTGCGCTCCGGCGTGAACTTCGACGTGCTCCGCCGGTGGCTCGAGGCGCGCGGGTACGACGTCACGTTCATCCGCAACATCACCGACATCGACGACAAGATCCTGGTGAAGTCCGCGGAGCAGGGCCGCCCCTGGTACAACCTCGCCTACGCGATGCGCCGCGAGCTCGACGCCGCCTACGACGCGCTCAACGTCGAGCCGCCGACCTACGAGCCGGCCGCGACCGGCCACATCCCGGAGATGATCGAGCTGATCAACCGGCTGATCACCAAGGGCCACGCGTACGTCGCAGAGGACGGCTCGGGCGACGTCTACTTCGACGTCCGCTCGTGGCCGGCGTACGGCGAGCTGACCGGGCAGAAGATCGACGACATGGAGGCAGCCGAGGACGCGGACCCGCGCGGCAAGCGCGACCCGCGCGACTTCGCGCTGTGGAAGGGCTGGAAGAAGGAGACCGAGCCCGAGACCGCGGCCTGGCCGTCCCCGTGGGGGCCGGGCCGGCCGGGCTGGCACATCGAGTGCTCGGCGATGGCGCTGAAGTACCTCGGCGGCGCGTTCGACATCCACGGCGGCGGCGTCGACCTCCGCTTCCCGCACCACGAGAACGAGCAGGCGCAGTCGCGCGCCGCCGGCTTCGGCTTCGCGTCGTACTGGATGCACAACGCCTGGATCACCACCGCCGGCGAGAAGATGAGCAAGTCGCTCGGCAACTCGCTGACGATCCCGGCGGTGCTCGAGCGCACGCGCGCGATCGACCTGCGGTTCTACATGGTGGCGGCGCACTACCGGTCGCACGTGGAGTTCTCCTTCGAGGCGCTCGACGAGGCGGCCGCGGGGTTCCAGCGGATCGAGCACTTCCTCAGCCGCGCCCGCGACGTGCTCGGCGACCTCGAACCGGGCCGCTGGAGCCCGGAGTTCGAGGCCGCGATGGACGACGACCTCGGCACCCCGGCGGCTGTCGCCGCGATCTACGAGGCGGTGCGCGAGGGCAACAAGCTGCTGACCTCCGGCCCGTCCGACGAGCTGCGCGAGACCGCCGCGTCGGTGCGCGCGATGCTCGGCGTGCTCGGCGTCGACCCGCTCGACGCGCGCTGGGCGACCACCGGGTCGTCGGCGCGCGAGGAGAAGCTCACCAGTGCCGTCGACGCGTTGGTGGCCTCGCTGCTCGAGCAGCGGCAGAAGGCCCGCGCGGCCAAGGACTTCGCGACCGCCGACGCGATCCGCGACCAGCTCAAGGGTGCCGGGATCGACCTGGAGGACACCCCCGACGGCCCGAAGTGGAGCCTCTGACTGATGGCAGGCAACTCGGCACGACGCGGCGCGATCAAGAAGACCGGCAAGGGCAACCCCACCGCCGGGTCCGGCGGTCGCCGCCGTCGCGGCCTCGAAGGCAAGGGCCCGACCCCGAAGGCGCAGGACCGCGAGGGCCACAAGGCCTTCAAGGCGTCCAAGCGCGCGCAGAAGTCCGCGAGCACACGCCCCAAGCGCACCGCGCGGTCCGACTCCGAGTGGGTCGCCGGCCGCAACGCTGTCGTCGAGGCGCTGCGGGCGGGGATGCCGGTCACCACGGTGTACGTCGCCGAGGGCGCCGAGCGCGACGGCCGGCTGCGCGAGGTGTTCCGGATCGTCGCCGACCGCGGCCTGTCGATGCTGGAGGCGCCGCGCAGCGAGCTCGACCGGCTGACCGGCGGGGCGGTGCACCAGGGTTTGGCCGCCCGCGTGCCCCCCTACGAGTACGCCCACCCCGACGACCTGCTCGCCCGCGCCGAGGAGGCCGGCGAGCCCCCGCTGATCGTCGCGCTCGACTCGGTCACCGACCCGCGCAACCTCGGCGCGATCGTCCGCTCGGCGGCCGGCTTCGGCGCGCACGGTGTGCTGATCCCGGAGCGTCGCGCGGCCGGGATGACCGCCGCGGCGTGGAAGACCTCGGCCGGAGCGGCCTCGCGCATCCCGGTCGCCCAGACGGTGAACCTGACCCGGCAGCTGAAGGCCTACCAGGAGGCCGGCTGCATGGTCGTCGGACTGGCCGCCGACGGCGACGTGTCGCTGCCCGAGCTCGACCTCGCCGACGGCCCGCTCGTGGTCGTGGTGGGCTCCGAGGGCGAGGGGCTGCACCGGCTGGTGGCCGAGACCTGCGACCAGCTGGTCTCGATCCCGATGGTCAACGCGGTCGAGTCGCTCAACGCCGGCGTGGCCGCGTCGGTGACGCTCTACGCCGTCGCGCAGGCGCGCGGCGTCGTCGCCTGAGCCTCAGCCCTGACGGGCGTTCGAGCTTGTCACCCTGACGGGTAGACCACTGATCTCGACAGGGTCGATCACCCGGAGCACAGGATCGATCAGCCGGGGCGCTTCCGGCCGGCCCGCGACCTGACCACGTCCTCCGTGATCACCTCCGGCTCCGGCTCGACGTCCGGCTCCGGCTCGTCGTCCGCGGGGACCGCCGCCATCTCCGCGGTCGTCTCCGATGCCGTGGTGATGGCCTCCTCCGGTCGCTTGGAGAGCACCTGCCGGAAGTAGTCGCGGGCGGCGTCGAAGATGTCGACCTCCTTGCCGGCCTGCTCCGAGAGGTACCACCGGTGCTCGAGGATCTCGTGGTAGACCTCGGCCGGCTCGAGGCGCCCGCGCAGGTCCTCGGGGATCATCGCGACGACCGGCTCGTAGACCTCGGTCAGCCACCGGTGCGCCACGACCGCGCGGTCCTCGCCGCCGAGACCCGAGCTCGCGGTGAACCCTGCGATGTCGTTGAGCAGTCGCCGCGCCTGGTTCTCCTCGACGTAGAGGCCGGTGAGGCTCTGCAGCTCGCGGCGGTGGTGGCCCGCCTCGACGACGCGCGGCTGCACGCGGACGGTCGAGCCGTCCCAGTCGGTGACGATGTCGACCTCCTCGACGTCGAAGCCGAGCTCGTTGAGGCGCTCGAGGCGCTGCTCGATCTTCCACATCTCGTCGACGTTGAACTCCTCGGTCCCGGTCAGCTCGTTCCAGAGCGCGTCGTACCGCTCCTGCAACCGCTCGACGATCGCGAACGCGTCCACGTCCTCGGGGATCAGGCCGCCGGCCTGCAGGTCGAGCAGCTCGCCGAAGATGTTGGTCGAGGCGATCTCGATGTCGTTGGCGCGCTGCCCGTCACTGAGCTCCTGGTGCAGCTCGCCGGTCTCGGCGTCGACGACGTACGCCGCGAACTCGCCGGCGCTGCGGCGGAACAGCACGTTGGACAGCGACACGTCGCCCCAATAGAACCCGGCGAGGTGCAGCCGGACGAGCAGCACGACCAGGGCGTCGATCAGCGTCGGCAGGTCCTCGGACGGCAGGCCGTGGCTGAACAGCGAGCGGTACGGCAGCGAGAACCGCAGGTGCTTGGTGACCAGGCACGGCTCGAGGGGCTCGCCGTCGGGCGTCTCGCGACCCTCGACGACCCCGACCGGTTCGACCGTGGGCAGGCCGAGGCGCTGCAGGTCGCGGAGCAGGCGGTACTCGCCGAACGCCCAGCGCTCGCGGGTCTCCTTCACCGCGTAGACGTCACTGCCCAGCCGGACGAGGCGCACCACGTGGCGAGAGATGCCGCGGGGGAGGTGGACGACGACGTCCTTGTCCCACTCCTCCAGCGGCAGGTGCCAGGGGAGCCGGACCAGGGCCGGGTTCGGGCGGGTCGCGACGATCCGCAGAGCCATCCCGTCAGCCTAGTGCTGCCTCGGCCGCGCGCCCCAGTCAGCGGCGACGCTTGCCCGCCGGCTCGAGGAAGACCGCGCCCGGGCCGCGCGGGGCGACCTCGTCGTGCGGGTTGTTGAGCGCGCAGGTCTTCAGCGACAGGCAGCCGCACCCGATGCAGCCGTCGAGCTTGTCGCGCAGCCGCTCGAGCCGCTCGATCTGCGCGTCGATCCGCGGCCGCCACGACCGCGACAGCCGCGCCCAGTCGGCCTTGGTGGGGGCGTGGTCGCGGGGGAGGGTGTCGAGAGCCTCCGCGATCTCGTCGAGAGTCAACCCGACACGTTGCGCGGCGCGGATGAACGCGACCCGGCGCAGCGTCGGGCGCAGGTAGCGGCGCTGGTTGCCGGACGTGCGCTCCGACGAGATCAGCCCGACCTCCTCGTAGTAGCGCAGCGCCGACGGCGCGACGCCGGACCGCTTCGACAGCTCGCCGATCGTCAGGTGGGCAACCATGTGCCGATCCTAGACCTTGACTTCAAGTGAACTTGAACTTGCACGGTAGTCGGCATGAGCTTGCTGACCGCGCTCGAAGCGCCTCCCGACCACACCTACGACGACCTGCCTCGGCTGATGTCGCTGATGACCGGCGACGAGAAGCACTCCGCCGCGGCCACCTCGACGCTCGACGTTGTCTGGGTGCTCTACGACCGGGTGCTGCGGGTCGACCCGACGGCCGTCGACGACCCGACCCGCGACCGCTTCTACCTGTCCAAGGGACACGGCCCGATCGCCTACTACGCCGTGCTCGCCGCCAAGGGGTTCATCCCCGAGTCGTGGTTGCCCGGCTGGGCGGCGTACGACTCCCCGCTCGGCCACCACCCCGACCGGGTGCTCGTGCCGGGTGTCGAGATCAGCAGCGGCTCGCTGGGGCACGGCTTCCCGCTCGCCGTCGGTACGGCGTTGGGCCTGCGCGCCCAGGGGCTCGGGTCGCGCATCGTGGTGCTGGTCGGCGACGCCGAGCTCGACGAGGGCAGCAACCACGAGGCGGTCGAGCTCGCCGGCGCGCTGGGCCTCGACAACCTCGCCGTGGTCGTCGTCGACAACCAGTCCTCGACGCACAACCGGCCGGGAATCATCGCGGGCCGCTTCGTGCACGAGGGCTGGCACGCCGCGATCGTCGACGGCCGCGACCACGACGCCCTGGAGCGGGCGCTGACGCAACGAGTCGAAGGGCGGCCGACCGTGGTCGTCGCCGAGGTGGAGGAGAAGTGGGCATGATCGCCGTGAACTCGATCAACCGCAGGCACCACCGGTCGGCCGACCCGCGCACGCGGTTCGCCGACACCGCGGCCGCCCTGGTCGACGAGGACCTGTCGGTCGCGCTGGTCTACGCGGAGATCAGTGGGCAGTACTTCGGCGACGTCGAGCGTCGCCACCCCGACCGCGTGATCAATGTCGGCATCCGCGAGCAGCTGCTGGTCAACGTCGGTGCCGGCCTGGCGCTGACCGGGATGCGGCCGATCGTGCACACCTTCGGATCGTTCCTGGTGGAGCGGGCCTTCGAGCAGGTCAAGCTCGGCTTCGGCCACCAGGACGTCGGCGGCGTGCTCGTCGGCTCCGGCGGCTCGTTCGACATCGCGTCCGGCGGACGCACCCACCAGGCGCCCGGCGACGTGCCGCTGATGGACACGCTGCCCGGCTGGACGATCCACGTTCCCGGCCACACCGACGAGGTCGAGGACGCGCTGCGACTCGCCGTGGCGAGCGACGGCCGGGAGTACGTCCGCGTCGTCAGCCAGCAGAACGACCGCGCGTTCCCCGTGCGGCCGGGGAGCTTCCACGTCGTGCGTCGCGGCGCCGGCGCCACGGTGGTCGCGGTGGGACCGACGCTGAAGCCGGTGCTGGAGGCGTCGCGCGACCTCGACGTCTCGGTGCTCTACGCGAACGTCGTGCGGCCGTTCGACGGCCGCACCCTGCGCGCGGTGCTCGGCACACCGGAGGTCGTGCTGGTCGAGCCGTACCTCGCCGGTACGTCCAGCAGGCTCGTGGCCGACGCACTGTCCGACGTACCGCACCGGCTGCTGGCGCTCGGCGTGCGCAGCGAGGAGCTGCGCCGCTATGGCACACCCGCGCAGCACATCGCGGCGCACGGCCTCGACGCGGCGGGCATCCGTGAGTCGATGGACGAGTTCCTGGCCCTGGTCGGCCGTGAGGGCGGGTTCGCGTCGTGACCAGCGATCCCGTCCTCACGGCCGCGGGGCAGGGGTCTGCGTGAGTCCCCCGTGGGTGCGTCAGCGCTTGAAGGCGTCCTTGACCTTCTCGCCTGCGTGCTTGAGGTCGGCCTTGCTCTGCTCGGCCTTGCCCTCGTCGCGCATCGAGTCGTCCCCGGTCGCCTTGCCCAGCGCCTCCTTGGCCTTGCCGACCGCGCCTTCCGTCTTGGCGTGAGCCTTGTCGTCGGTGCCCATGTCGCTCCTCCTCGGGTCGCGCGCTGTGCTGACGCAGCCTCACTACCCCGGCCCCGGATTTACATTCCTTCCACATCTACGATGGTTGCTGCGCCGCTTTAGCTCAGCTGGTAGAGCATTCGCCTTGTAAGCGAAAGGTCGTCAGTTCGAACCTGACAAGCGGCTCGGCGAGCCTCGTGACCATGGCCGGGTTCCGGGGCGCACGGAGTGGGTACTCCTGTCTGGGGACCGTCCCGGTCCCTGGACGAGGAGGCCACCATGCTGGGACGCAAGCACGACTCCGACACGACCTCCGTGGACACCCGCGACCGGGTCCACGACGACGCGGGTCACGACACCCGGCACATGCCGGGGCAGCGGCACGACATCGACCGCACGGACGACACCCAGGTCGTGTCGCGCGATGAGACCGCCACCGTCGACCCGGAGCAGGCGCGCCGGGACCGGTTCGGCGGGATCAACTGGGGCGCCGGGTTCTTCGGCTGGCTCGTCGCCATCGCGGTCTCCGTGCTGCTCGCCGCGATCGTCGGCGCGGTCACGGCCGGGACGGGCGCCGAGGACCAGCTCATCCCCGACGCCTCCACGACCGAGCTCGGTGTGGCCGCGATGGCCACGGTCGCGATCGTGCTGGCGATCGGCTACTACGCCGGCGGGTACGTCGCCGGGCGCATGTCGCGCTTCGACGGGCTGCGTCAGGGCGTGGCGGTGTGGCTGGTCGGCGTCGTGATCACCGCCCTCGCCGTCGCGGCCGGGACGTTCCTCGGTGACCGCTACAACGTGCTGGCCGACGTCGAGCTGCCCAGTGTGCCGGTCTCGACCGACACGATGACCACGGCGGGTCTCGTCATGGCCGCGGTCGTGCTGCTGGTGACGCTGGTCGCCGCGATGCTCGGCGGCGCGGTCGGACGGCACTACCACGCGCGCGTGGACAAGGCCGCGTTCTAGGAGCCCTCAGCGCAGCCGCTCCGCCGGGAACGTCCGGGACGGAGCGGCGAGCTCGTCCTGCGTCTGCACGATGCGCATCTCGCGCTCGCCGGCGTCGGCGGTCGCCTGCACCACGGCGAACACCGAGGCCGTCGTGCGCGCGAGCGCGTCCTCGAGCGGCCGGCCGTCGAGGACGTTGGCGAGGAACACCGCGGCGGTGAGGTCGCCGGCGCCCGGCGGGTTGACCGAGAGCCGCGGGAACCGGGTGCGCCACGCGCCCTCGCGCCCGACGACCACCATGTCGAGCGCGTCGTCCGGGGTGTCGTCGACGATCACGCTGGTGACGAGCACCGTCTCGGGGCCGGTCGCGCGGACGGCGTCCACGGCCGCGACCAGCTCATCGGTCGTCGAGGTCTCGGTGCCGGCGAGGAAGTCGAGCTCGAAGTGGTTCGGCGTGATCACGTCCGCGGCCGGGACGACCTGGTCGCGCATGAACTCCGGGATGCCCGGCCGCACGAACATCCCCCGC
Source organism: Nocardioides sp. (assembly GCA_036280235.1). Taxonomy (GTDB): domain Bacteria; phylum Actinomycetota; class Actinomycetes; order Propionibacteriales; family Nocardioidaceae; genus Nocardioides_B. The sequence continues at coordinate 1,405 of DASURB010000111.1, read as the reverse complement.
CCGACGTCGCCCATCACCGGGTCGCAGCAGTAGATCGCGCGCGGGTTGGCCGCCTTCACGGTGGCGACCGCGTCGAGGACGACGGCACCCACCGCGGGGTCACCCTGGTAGCCGGACAGGACGGCGGAGACGTCGGGCAGCGCCGCACGCTCGGAGATCCCCTCGATCACGGCCGCGACGTCGGCCGGAGCCTGCACCGGACCGCGCCATTCGCCGTACCCGGTGTGGTTGGAGAAGTTCACCGTCAGCACCGGCCAGACCTCGTGACCGAGCCGCTGGAGGGGGAAGACGGCCGCGGAGTTCCCGACGTAGCCGAAGGCGACGTGGGACTGGATGGAGAGGATTTGCACGGTCGCTATCGTGCCCGACATGAGCCCTGACGCGAGCAACGAGATGGTCTACCGGCCGCTGGGTGACTCCGGCCTGATGGTCAGCGCGGTCGGCATCGGCTGCAACGCCTTCGGGCGCCGGGTCGATCTCGACGGCGTCAAGGACATCCTGGGCGCTGCCCGCGAGACCGGCGTGACGCTGCTGGACACCGCCGATATCTACGGCGGCGGCGGCGCGAGCGAGTCGCTCCTGGGCGAGGCCCTGGCGGGCCAGCGCGACCACTTCGTGGTCGCGACCAAGTTCGGCATGTCGATGGCGGGCGAGTACGGCGAGGACTTCGGCGCCCGCGGCGCGCGCCGCTACATCCGCCGGGCGGTGGAGGGCTCGCTGCGCCGGCTGCGCACCGATCACATCGACCTCTACCAGCTGCACCGGCCCGACCCGGTCACGCCGATCGAGGAGACCCTGGCGACGCTCACCGACCTGGTCCACGAGGGCAAGATCGGCTACCTCGGCTGCTCCAACTTCGCCGGCTGGCAGCTCGCCGAGGCGGACTGGACCGCCCGGACCGCGGGGCTGGAGCGGTTCGTCTCGATCCAGAACCAGTACTCCCTGCTCACCCGCGAGATCGAGGACGAGGTCGTCCCGGCCGCCGAGCACTACGGCGTCGGCGTGCTGCCGTTCTTCCCGCTCGAGGCGGGCCTGCTCACCGGCAAGTACCGGCGCGGCCAGGCACCGCCCGCCGGCACCCGCTTCGCGCAGGAGCAGGGCCGCGCACAGTGGCTGGAGAATGCCGACTGGGACCGGATCGAGGCCTTCGAGGAGTACGCCGCCGAGCGCGACCTCGCCCCGCTCGACGTCGCCATCGCCGGCCTGGCCGCCCAGCCGGCGGTCTCCTCGGTCATCTCAGGTGCGACCAGCGGTGACCAGGTGCGGGCCAACGCCGCCGCGCTGCGCTGGCAGCCGACCGAGCAGGACCTGGTCGAGCTCGACGCGATCACCCGAGGTTGAGTGACCTCTCGACGCCTCAGGCGACCTGCAGCGACCGCTTGGAGAGACCCATCCAGAATCCGTC
>DASURB010000110.1:0-5874 GCA_036280235.1 Nocardioides sp. | reverse complement strand
CCAGGACGCTGCGGGAGTACCTCGACCGGTTCAACCCGGAGTTCGAGGGCCTCACCGGCGACCTCGACACGATCGTCGCGGCGGCCGACGAGTTCGGCGTGGCGGTCGAAGAGGGTGCGAAGATGCCCTCGGGTGGCTACGAGGTGAACCACGGGACGCAGATCGTCGCGATCGACGAATCCGACCGGTCGCCGATCGTGTGGACCGAGGGCACCCCGCCCGAGCACCTCGCCGAGGACCTCGCCGCCTTGCTGGACCAACGAGCAGAAAGCGCCGCACCGTGACCTTCGCCTCGATCCCGAGCCCGGACCAGGGCGTCTGGCACCTCGGGCCGCTCCCGCTTCGCGCCTACGCGTTCGCGATCATCCTCGGCGTCGTCATCGCGGTGTGGATGGGGGAGAAGCGCTGGGTGGCCCGCGGCGGCAAGCCGGGCCAGGTCGGCGACATCGCGATCTGGGCGGTGCCGTTCGGGCTCGTCGGCGGGCGGCTCTACCACGTCATCACCGACTGGCGGCTGTACTTCGGCGAAGGCCGCGAGCCCATCTCCGCGCTCTACGTCTGGCAGGGCGGCCTCGGTATCTGGGGAGCGATCGCCCTCGGCGCGCTCGGCGCCTACATCGGCGCCCGCCGGCACAACGCGAAGTTCCCGCCGCTCGCCGACGCGCTCGCGCCCGGCATCGCGATCGCGCAGGCCATCGGCCGCTGGGGCAACTGGTTCAACCAGGAGCTCTACGGCCGGCCCACGAGCCTGCCCTGGGGCCTCGAGATCGACCAGGCCCACCGCGAGGAGGGCTACGAGGACCCCGGGCTGCTGTTCCACCCGACGTTCCTCTACGAGTTCGTGTGGAACCTCGGTGTCGCCGGTCTGGTGATCTGGGCGGACCGCCGGTTCCGGCTCGGCCACGGCCGGGCGTTCGCGCTCTACGTCATGGGCTACACCGCGGGCCGCGGCTGGATCGAGTACCTCCGGATCGACGAGGTGCAGGGCAGCGACGTCTTCGGTCTGCGCCTCAACGTGTGGACCTCGATCGTGCTGTTCCTGCTGGCGCTCGGCTACTTCCTGTGGTCGCGCCGCAAGCACCCCGGACGCGAGGACGAGGTGCTGCGCCGGCCGGAGCCCGTCGAGGCGTGAGCACCGGCGCGCTCGCGCTCGTCCTGACCGCCGCGGTCGCGCACGCCCTCTGGAACCTCGCCGCGAAGCGGGTCGTCGCCGACCGGGTCGTCTTCGTCTGGCTGTACGTCGTCGGCTCGGCCGTGCTGTGGGCGCCGCTCGCGCTGGTGGGGGCGGTCGCGACCGGTCAGCGACCGACCTGGGCCTGGCTGCTCGGCGCCGGTGTGTCCGCGCTGCTGCACGTGGTCTACAACCTGGTGCTCGTGCACGGCTACGCCGCCGGCGACCTCAACCTCGTCTACCCGCTGGCCCGCGGCGTCGGGCCGCTCCTCGTGCTGGTCGTCGCCGTCGGCCTGCTCGGCGAGTCGCCCGGACCGATGGCGCTCGCCGGCGCCGGGCTCGTCGTGCTCGGCGTGCTGGTGATGACGCTCGGCGGCGCGGCCGGCGACCGTCGTGGCGCCGGCGTGGCGTGGGGCGCGCTGACCGGCGTGACGATCGCGTCGTACACGCTCTGGGACCACCACGCCGTCACCGACCTCGCCGTACCGCCGCTGACGTACTTCTGCCTCGGCCTCCTGCTCCAGGCCGTGCCGCTCACCGCGTCGGTGGTCAGCAGTGCCGGCCGTCGCGCGCAGATCCGTCCGGTGCTGAGCCGGCACCGGCGGGAGGTGTTCGCCGTCGCCGTGCTCTCGCCGCTGGCCTACGTGCTCGTGCTGCAGGCGCTCACGGTCGCGCCGGTCTCGCTGGTCGCGCCGCTGCGCGAGTCGAGCATCGTCGTGGGCGCGCTGCTGGGCTGGTGGCTGCTCGGCGAGCCGCGGCCCGCCCGCAGGCTGGCCGGGGCCGCGGTCGTGCTCGGCGGCATCGCCCTGCTCAGCCTGGCCTGATGCTCCGGCCGCTCAGTCGACGCTCGTCTCGGGCCGCTCGCCGTGCCGCCTCTCGACGCGGCGTGCCCCGACCGTGCCGTCGGGCAGATGCCGCCGCAGCGCGGGCCACAGGACCGACTCCTCCGCGAAGGCATGGCTGAACGCCAGACGGCAGATGCGGTTGAGCAGCTCGTCCTCGTCGGCGCCGGTGACCTGCGGGAGCTGGTCCGGCATCCGGTCCAGACGGGCGTGGTCGCGTCTCTGGCGCGTGAGCACGCTCAGCGGCCCGCCCATCTCCTCGGCGGCCTGCTCCGTCAACGACCCCATCGGACCCTCCCTCTGAGGCTGTTTCCCCGGCTTCACACCCGCGTTACCGAGGCGCGACGGTCGCACACGGGGGTGTGACGGTGGGATGACAGCGCGGCAACAGAGGGGTCCATGCCTCGATATCGGCACTCTGTCGGTTACCGGCGGGTGTTGTACGCTTCCCAGACCGCAAGGGCCAATGTCGTCCCGCGCCAGTTCGCAAGCACCATCCGCAACTCACAGCAGCACCGCTCCTCTCGGGCCGCGGTGCCACGACGACGGGAGAGTGCCCCATGCATGCATTCCCGCCGCCCCAGGGTCTGTACGACGGGCGCCACGAGCACGACGCGTGCGGTGTCGCCTTCGTCGCCACCCTGACCGGCGTTGCCAGCCACGACATCGTCGCCAAGGCGATCACCGCGCTGCGCAACCTCGAGCACCGTGGTGCGACCGGCGCGGAGCCCGACACCGGCGACGGCGCCGGCATCCTGATGGGCGTCCCGGACCGCTTCCTCCGCGACGAGACCGCGAAGCTCGGGATCACCCTGCCCGCGCCTCGCTCGTACGCCGTCGGCACGGCGTTCCTGCCCGGCGACGAGGAGCACGTGGCCAAGACACGGGCGCGGATCGAGGAGCTCGCCGTCGAGGAGGGGCTGCAGGTTCTCGGCTGGCGCGACGTACCCGTCGACCCGTCGATGCTGGGCGCCACCTCACGCAGCGTGATGCCGTCGTTCAGCCAGCTGTTCGTGGCGTCCGCCGGCGTACCGCTGATCGGCATGCCGCTGGAGCGTCGCGCGTTCTGCCTGCGCAAGCGCGCCGAGCGTGAGACCGACGTGTACTTCCCGTCGCTGTCCTCCCGCACCATGGCCTACAAGGGCATGCTCACCACCGACCAGCTCGACCGGTTCTACCCCGAGCTGACCGACGAGCGAGTCGAGTCCGCGGTGGCGGTCGTGCACTCGCGGTTCTCCACCAACACGTTCCCGAGCTGGCCGCTGTCGCACCCGTTCCGGTTCATCGCGCACAACGGCGAGATCAACACCGTGATGGGCAACCGCAACTGGATGCGCGCCCGCGAGGCGCTGCTGCGCAGCGACCTCCTCGCCAGCCCGCACGGCGACGGCGGTCCGGAGGACCTGGAGCGGCTGTTCCCGATCTGCAGCCCCGGTGCGTCCGACTCCGCGTCGTTCGACGAGGTGCTCGAGCTGCTCCACATGGGCGGCCGCTCCCTGCCGCACTCCGTGCTGATGATGATCCCGGAGGCGTGGGAGAACCACACCGAGATGGACCCCGCGCGGCGCGCGTTCTACGAGTTCCACGCCTCGATGATGGAGCCCTGGGACGGGCCCGCCTGCGTCGTCTTCACCGACGGCTCCCAGGTCGGTGCGGTCCTCGACCGCAACGGTCTGCGTCCCTCGCGCTACTGGGTCACCGACGACGGCCTCGTCGTGCTCGCGTCCGAGGTCGGCGTGCTCGACATCGACCCCGCCACCGTCGTACGCAAGGGCCGGCTGCAGCCGGGCCGGATGTTCCTCGTCGACACCGACGAGCACCGCATCATCGAGGACGAGGAGATCAAGGGCGAGCTCGCCCGCGAGCACCCGTACGACGAGTGGCTGCACGCCGGGATCATCCACCTCGAGGAGCTGCCCGACCGCGAGCACATCGTGCACACGCACGCCTCGGTCACGCGGCGGCAGCAGATCTTCGGCTACACCGAGGAGGAGAAGCGTGTCCTGCTCACGCCGATGGCGCGCACGGGCGCGGAGCCGATCGGCTCGATGGGCACCGACAGCCCGATCGCGGCTCTGTCGGACCGGCCGCGACTGCTCTTCGACTACTTCTCGCAGCTGTTCGCGCAGGTGACCAACCCGCCGCTCGACGCGATCCGCGAGGAGCTGGTGACCTCGCTGGCCGGCACGATCGGCCCCGAGTCCAACCTGCTCGAGCCGACGCCCGCGTCGTGCCGCCAGGTGGTGCTGCCGTTCCCGGTCATCACCAACGACGAGCTGGCCAAGATCCGGCACATCAACCGCGACGGTGACCTGCCCGGCTTCATCACCCACGTCTCGCGCGGCCTCTACGAGGTCGAGGGTGGGGGAGAGGCACTCGCGCGCAGGCTCGACGAGATCTGCCAGGAGGTGTCCGAGGCGATCGCCGGCGGCGCCCGCATCATCGTGCTGTCCGACCGGCACTCGACCGCCGAGCTCGCTCCGATCCCGTCGCTGCTCCTGACCGGCGCCGTGCACCACCACCTGGTGCGCGAGAAGACCCGCACCCAGGTGGGTCTCGTCGTCGAGGCCGGCGACGTTCGCGAGGTGCACCACGTCGCGCTGCTGATCGGGTACGGCGCCGCGGCGGTGAACCCGTACCTCGCGATGGAGTCGGTCGAGGACCTCGCCCGCGACGGCTACTACGTCGACGTCGAGCCCGAGCAGGCCGTCAAGCACCTCGTGAAGGCGCTCGGCAAGGGTGTGCTCAAGGTGATGAGCAAGATGGGCGTCTCCACGGTGGCGTCGTACACCGGTGCCCAGATCTTCGAGGCCGTCGGGCTCTCGCAGGAGCTCGTCGACCGCTACTTCACCGGCACGACCAGCAAGCTCGGCGGCATCGGTCTCGACACCATCGCCGAGGAGGTCGCCCGCCGGCACCGCAAGGCCTACCCGGTCGACGGCATCGCACCGGCGCACCGCAGGCTCGAGATCGGCGGCGAGTACCAGTGGCGCCGCGAGGGTGAGCCGCACCTGTTCGACCCCGAGACCGTCTTCCGGCTGCAGCACTCCACGCGCGCCGGCCGGTACGACGTGTTCAAGCAGTACACCGCTCGCGTCAACGAGCAGTCCGAGCGGCTGATGACGCTGCGCGGCCTGTTCGGCTTCAAGGACCCCGAGTCGGTCGGCCGCAAGCCGATCCCGATCGAGGAGGTCGAGCCCGCCTCGGAGATCGTCAAGCGGTTCTCCACCGGCGCGATGTCCTACGGGTCGATCAGCCAGGAGGCCCACGAGACCCTCGCGATCGCGATGAACCGTCTCGGCGGCAAGTCCAACACCGGTGAGGGCGGCGAGGACCCCGAGCGGCTCTACGACCCCGAGCGGCGCAGCGCGATCAAGCAGGTCGCGTCCGGCCGGTTCGGCGTGACCGCGGAGTACCTCACCAACTCCGACGACATCCAGATCAAGATGGCCCAGGGCGCCAAGCCCGGTGAGGGCGGCCAGCTGCCCGGTCACAAGGTCTACCCGTGGGTGGCCAAGACCCGGCACAGCACCCCCGGCGTGGGCCTGATCTCGCCGCCCCCGCACCACGACATCTACTCGATCGAGGATCTCGCGCAGCTGATCCACGACCTGAAGAACTCCAACCCGTCGGCGCGCGTGCACGTGAAGCTCGTGGCCGAGGTCGGGGTCGGCACGGTGGCGGCCGGCATGTCCAAGGCGCACGCGGACGTCGTACTCATCTCCGGCCACGACGGCGGCACCGGCGCCTCGCCCCTCACCTCGCTCAAGCACGCCGGTGGTCCCTGGGAGCTCGGTCTCGCCGAGACCCAGCAGACGCTGCTGCTCAACGGGCTGCGCGACCGCATCGTCGTGCAGGCCG
>DASURB010000109.1:0-4491 GCA_036280235.1 Nocardioides sp. | reverse complement strand
TCGCGCTGGTCGCCGTCCTGGCGACTGGTGTGGCGCAACTACCTCGCGCACCGGCGGAGCAAGGTCTTCTTCCTCACCGGCTTCCTCGAGCCGGTGCTCTACCTCTTCTCGATCGGCATCGGCGTCGGCCAGCTCGTGAAGCCGTTCGAGTTCAACGGGCAGCTCGTCGACTACGCCGCGTTCGTGGCGCCCGGCATGCTCGCGGCCTCGGCGATGAACGGCGCGGTTCTCGACTCGACGTTCTCGATCTTCTTCAAGCTCAAGTTCGAGAAGCTGTACGACGCTGTCCTGGCGACGCCGATGCGGACGTTCGACGTGGCCCGCGGGGAGATCACGTGGGCGCTGCTGCGCGGCGGGATCTACTCCGTCGGCTTTCTTCTGGTCATGGTGCTGATGGGGCTGGTCGGCTCGTGGTGGGCGCTGCTCGCGGTGCCGGCCACGCTGCTCGTCGGCTTCGCGTTCTCCGCGGTGTGCATGGCGCTGACGACGTTCATGAAGTCGTGGCAGGACTTCGACCTCGTCACGCTCGGCATCATGCCGCTGTTCCTGTTCTCGGCGACGTTCTTCCCCGTCACGCAGTTCCCCGAGGCGATTCGCTGGGTCGTCGAGATCTCCCCGCTCTACCGCGGCGTCGTGCTGTGCCGCGAGCTGACCACCGGCGCGGTGTCGTGGGCCTCGGTGATCTCGGTCGGCTACCTGCTCGTGATGGGCCTGCTCGGTCTCGTGGTGGTCTCGCGCCGCCTGGGCAAGCTGCTGCTGCACTGACGGTCGCACATGCTGGTCCAGCTCTCGGGAGTTCCCGGTGTCGGCAAGTCGACCCTCGCCGGCTGGCAGCAGCAGCCCGTCCGGCCGGAGACCGACTGCCTGGTCGTCGACGCCGAGCGGCCGACGGCCGGTCTGCTGCCCGAGGTGGTCGCCTACCGCCGTGGTTCCGGCTAGCGCATCATCGCGGGCAGGGGTGGCCTGAACTCCAGCGCGACGGACGGCCCGTAGTCGGGCATCTCCTCGTCGGGCCAGGTCGCGGTGGCCAGGTGCTCGGTGCCGTCGAGGGTGACGGTGACGCGGTAGTGGAACGTGTCACCGGTCAGCGTCGTCGCCTCCCGCGCGGCCCGGTCGCCGAGGCGCCAGAACACGGTGCCCTCCGGCAGGCAGCCGCGCTGTCGGCGCGGCTCGAGCGTGACGGTCCGGCCGGTCTCGTCGCTGACCTCGATCCTCGCCTCGGCCTGCTGGGGCGTGGCCGCGAGGTTGGCGACCTCGAGCTCGACGCCGTAGCTGTCGAGTGCGCCGTCGTGGTCCGCGAGCACGGCAGTCCGGGCCGTCGGCTCGGGCATCTCGCCGGCGGTCGGGGTCTCCCAGCGGAACGTCGTGACGAGGTCGCCGCCGCCCTCGTGCCCGCCCGCGAGGTTGACGTCGTACGTGCCGGCGGGACCGACGGGTCGCACGACGGTGACGCCGTCCGGTCCGGGCTCGAGCTCGACGTACTGGTGCCGGCCGCAGCGCTCCCCGCTCGGGGTGAAGTCGGCCGAGAACGTCCACCGGTCGAGCGGGTAGGTCACCCGCACCTCGGTGGGGCTCCCGACGAAGTGCGGCTCCTCCGGCGGTACGCCGTCGGCACACCCGTTGGCGTAGCAGAACGTCCAGGGCCGCAGGGACGCCGAGCCGCCGTCGTACGCGATCTCGACCGGCGGGGGAGTCTCGATGTCGGGGACGTCGTTCTCGCCCCGGCCGGTGGCGCCCATCGTCGTGGCGGAGCCGCAGCCCGTCGACAGCATGGCCAGCACGGCGAGCACGAACGACACGGCGGGAAGCGAGAAGGGTCGTCGGGTCACGCGGCTTGGACGCCGACGACAGGGGAGTGGTTCCAGGTCAGCCCGGAAGGGTCAGCCCGAGATCAGCTGGGCCCGAGCATCTTCTGGTACCACTCCACGTCGATCCACTGGTCGAACTTGTAGCCGACCTCGCGCATCGTGCCGACGTGCTCGAACCCCACCGCCTTGTGCAGTGCGACGCTGCCGGGGTTGGGCAGCGCGACGAGCGCGACGGCGGTGTGCACGCCGGACTTCGCCATCGCATCGAGCAGGGCGGGGTAGAGCTTGCGGCCGATGCCCTGACCGCGCACCGACGGGTCGAGGTAGATCGACGTCTCGCGGGTGAGCTCGTACGCCGGACGCGGTCGGTAGGACCAGGAGTACGCGTAGCCGACGACGTCGCCGTCGGCGTCCACGGCGACCAGCAGGTGGTCTCCCTCGTGGTTGCCCTCGAGCTTCTCGTGCCAGTAGGCCAGCGTCGGCGGCTCGAGGTCGAACGTCGCGGTGCTGTTGGCGACCTCGTGGTTGTAGATGGTGGCGATGCCGACCAGGTCGGACTCCACGGCGGGACGGATGGTGACCTCGGATCCCATGGCCTCATTCTCCCAGTCGCGCGGCCCAAGAGTTCAGACGGGACCGACCGTCGGACCTCCGCCGATGACGGCAGCGACGTACCCTCGACGCGTGCGACACACGGAGTTCTGGGAGCGCATGGAGCAGGCGCTCGGCTCGGGCGCCTACGCGCGGCACTGGTCCGAGCAGCACGTCATGGCCGAGCTCGGCGGTCGCACGGTGGCCGAGGCGCTCGACGCCGGCGTGCCGCCCAAGCAGGTGTGGCGGGCGGTCTGGCAGACGCTCGAGCTCCCGGCGAGCCTGCGATGACGCTGCCCGGCTGGGTCACTCGCGGCGTCGGTGGCATCCGCTGGCCGGACCACGAGATCGCGCGCGTGCAGCGTCGGACGCTGTCGGTGCTCGTCGTCGCGCAGTCGCTCGGCGGCGTGGGCATCACGATCGGCATCGCGGTCGCCTCGATCCTGGCCGAGGACCTCTCCGGCTCCGAGAGCCTCGCCGGCCTCGCCCAGACCGGTCAGGTGCTCGGCGCCGCGCTGGCGTCGTACCTCCTCGCGCACGTCATGGGCCGCCGCGGCCGGCGTACCGGCCTCACCCTGGGCTACGCGATCGGCGCCGTCGGGGCGGCGCTCGCCGTGGTGGCCGGCGTGGTCGAGTCGTTCGCGCTGCTGCTGGTCGGTGCCGCGATGCTCGGCGCGACGACCGCCGCGAACAACCAGTCCCGCTACACCGCGACCGACCTCGCCAAGCCCGAACGTCGCGCCCGCGCGCTGTCGCTGGTCGTCTGGGCGACGACGATCGGGGCGGTCGCCGGCCCGAACCTCACCGGGGTCGCGGGACGCGCCGCCCGCCAGCTCGGCATCCCCGGGCTCACCGGGCCCTTCGTCTTCGGATTCGTCGGCATCCTCGCCGCGGGCGTCGTGATCCTGGTCTTCCTCCGCCCCGACCCGCTGCTCGTCGCCCGGCAGGCGGCGATGGCCCGGGGCGCGGGCACGGTGGTCACCGGTACGTCGTGGGGGCGGGTGCGCAAGGTGGTCCGGGAGCGGCCCGCCGTACGCGCCGGTGTCGCCGCGCTGTCGCTCGCGCACGGCGTGATGATCGCCGTGATGGTGATGACCCCGCTGCACATGCACCACGGGGGAGCGCACCTCCAGGTCATCGGGCTGGTGATCTCGGTGCACGTGCTCGGCATGTTCGCGCTCGCGCCGGTGGTGGGCTGGGCCGCCGACAAGTGCGGCCGTCCGCCGGTGCTCGCGGCCGGGGCCGGCGTGCTGTTCCTGTCGCTGCTGTTGTCCGGCATGTCACCGCCGGGTGCCTCGTGGACGATCGGGGTCGGGCTGTTCCTGCTCGGCCTGGGCTGGTCGCTGTGCACGGTGGCCGCCTCCACGCTGCTCAGCGAGTCCTCGCCGCTCGACTCGCGCACCGACGTGCAGGGTGCGGCCGACCTCTGCATGGGCGTCACCGCCGCGCTCGCCGGCGTCGTCGCCGGGATCGTGATGGACGCCGCCGGGTACGTCGCCCTCACGGTCTTCGCCGCGCTGCTCGTCACCGGGGTGGCCACCGCCGCCGAGCTCGCCCGCCGTACCGTCGGCCGCTCGGTGACCGGCCCGCTGCTCTAGCCCGCGCCGCCGCCTGAACCGCCGCGTGGGCCGCCGCCCGGACCCGGCTCGCGACACGCCCGGGCACCTGGCCGCGATCGAACACCTGTTCGGCTAGCCTGTGGGCGACACCGGGTCACGGGATCGTCTTCCCCAGGTCCGAAGGCCGGGGTCGAGAACTGTCGGCGGGCCTCCCTAGGGTTCCCGACACGATGACAAGGCAGACACCACTGAAGAAGACGACCAAGTCCGCGGGCAAGCGGACATCCGCACAGACGGGACACGACATGGCTGGTGGAGACCGCGACAAGGCGCTCGACGCAGCGCTCGCGAACATCGAGCGACAGTTCGGCAAGGGCTCGGTCATGCGCCTCGGCGACGAGACGCGCGCGCCCCTCGAGGTGATCCCCACCGGGGCGATCGCGCTCGACGTGGCGCTGGGCCTCGGTGGTCTGCCGCGCGGCCGCGTGGTGGAGATCTACGGCCCGGAGTCCTCCGGCAAGACGACGGTCGCG
>DASURB010000108.1:0-2695 GCA_036280235.1 Nocardioides sp. | reverse complement strand
AGGATCTTGCCGTACTTGTGCTGCACCATGTGCTTCTGGACCTCGCGGCTCATGAGGAAGGAGCCGCGCAGGTGCACGTTCATGACCGTGTCCCAGTCGTCCTCGGACATCTTGAACAGCAGGTTGTCTCGGGTGACGCCGGCGTTGTTGACCAGCACGTCGACCTTGCCGAGCTCCTCGACGACCTTCCCGACGGCCGCCTCGACCGATGCTGCGTCGGCGACGTTGCAGGCGACCCCGATGGCCTTCTCGGCGCCGAGCCCCTCCGCGGTGGCAGCGGCTGCGTGCTGGTCGAGGTCGAGGACGGCGACGGCTGCACCCTCCTCGGCGAAGCGCTTGGCGGTCGCGGCACCGATACCGCGAGCAGAACCGGTGACGATGGCGACACGGCCGGCGTAACGACTCATGAGAGCTCCTCCTGTGCGCCGATGCGCGGCGCAGACGTGTTCGTTCGTGAAAGTGGGCTCACTGTAGCCAGCGGCGACGCGGCCCTCAGCGGCGGACCGCGCGCCCGAGATAGAGGTATCCGGCGACCTTGGCGACCGACACCGCCCCGGGTAGGTAGAACGTCTCGAGGTCCTCGACCACGAGCCCGCTCTCCTCGACCGCGTCGGCGATCGGCCGGTCGAGGTGGCACCCTGCGGCGACCCGCCGCTGGATCGGCGTGAGCCGGTGCTGCCACCGAGCCACGCCGCGGTCCGGCGCCAGGCCGTGCTCGAGGAAGTGGAAGCTGCCACCCGGCTTGAGCACGCGCCGCACCTCGCGCAGCGCCACGTCGTGGTGCGGCACCGTGCAGAGCGTGAAGGCGGAGACGGCGTGGTCGACCGAGCCGCTGGGCAGGTCGAGCGCCTGTCCGTCGAGCCCCGCGCGTACGACGGGCGGCCGGCCGGCCCCCAGGTGCTTCCCGACGGCGATCCGCCACGCGACGTCGGAGGGCTCGACGGCGAAGACTTTCGTCACCGCGGGCGGGTAGTGCTCGACGTTCAGGCCGGAGCCGAACCCGATCTCGAGGACCTCGCCCTCTAGGCCGGCGCAGACGCGCTCGCGCAGCTTGTGGATCTCGCCGACCCCGAGCAGCACGTCGGTCGCCCGGGGAACGACCTGTTCCTTCCACCAGCCCATGTCAGCTCTCCCTGTTCTCGGCGACGTTCTCGACGGCGTTCTCGACGACCTCGGTGACCTCGGGGTCCGCGGGGAGCGCGGCGGCCACCCGGGCGGCGTACTCCCCCATCTCCTCCTCGGAGGCGTACTTCGTGCGCGGCCAGAAGAAGCCGCGGAGCCCGTCGCCCTTGGTGCGCGGCACCACGTGCAGGTGCAGGTGCGGCACGCTCTGGCTGACGGTGTTGTTGACGGCGACGAAGCTGCCCTGCGCGCCGAGCCCGTCGAGCATCGCCGTCGCGAGGCGCTGGCCGGCGGCGAGGAACGGGTCGCGCAGGCCCGCCGGCAGGTCGGGCAGGGTCACGACGTGCCGCCGCGGCAGGAGCAGCACGTGTCCCTTGAAGACCGGCCGGTGGTCGAGGAAGGCCACCAGGTCCTCCGTCTCGAGCACGGTGTGCGCACGCACCTCCCCCGTGACGATCCGGCAGAACAGGCACTCGGGCACGTCCCGACCCTAGTGGCTCGGGCGCCTGCGAGGCGTCCGGCAGGTGTGGATTTGCAAAGAACGGGAATACCCCTGAGGGTATTGGCATTGAGCAGCACCGTTGACGCTCGATTACCCCTAGGGGTACTACCGAACCATCTGGAGGCAGTAGCGCATGATCACCGTGACCCCCATCGACACTCCCGGTCTCGGCGACCGGACCTACCTCGCCCACGACGGCAGGGTGGCGTTCGTCGTCGACCCGCAGCGTGACTACGACCGCGTGCTCGCAGTCGCCGAGGACGCCGGTGTGCAGATCACGCATGTGTTCGAGACCCACATCCACAACGACTACGTGACCGGCGGGCTCGCCCTTGCCAAGGAGGTCGGCGCGGCCTACCACGTGAACGCCGACGACCCGGTCGAGTTCGAGCGCGTGGGCGTCCGGGACGGTGACGTCGTCGAGGTCGGCGACGAGATGCGCGTGCGCGTCGTACACACCCCCGGGCACACCCACACGCACCTCTCCTTCGCGCTGAGCGAGGGTGACAAGCCGCTCGCCGTGTTCACCGGCGGTTCGCTGCTGTACGGCTCCACCGGCCGCCCCGACCTGCTCGGCCCGGACCACACCGACACGCTCGTGCGCGCCCAGTGGCGCTCGGCCCACCGCCTGGCCGAGGAGCTCCCGGACGAGACCGAGGTCTTCCCGACCCACGGCTTCGGCAGCTTCTGCTCGGCCACCCAGAGCGAGGCCGCGTCCAGCACGATCGGCCAGGAGAAGCTCGCGAACCCCGCCCTCACCCAGGACGAGGAGGAGTACGTCGAGAAGCTCCTCGCGGGCCTCGAGGAGTTCCCGGCCTACTACGCCCAGATGGGCCCCGCCAACTCCGCCGGCCCCGACGCCCCGGACCTGTCCGAGCCGACGCTCGCCGACCCGGCCGAGCTGCGCCGCCGGATCGACGCCGGCGAGTGGGTCGTGGACCTGCGCACTCGCGAGGCGTTCGCGGCCGGCCACGTGATGGGCACGGTGAACTTCGGCATCGACGGCCAGTTCATCACCTACCTCGGCTGGATCATGCCGTACGACGCCACCGTGACCCTGCTGGGCGAGAC
>DASURB010000107.1:0-13477 GCA_036280235.1 Nocardioides sp. | reverse complement strand
GAGAAGCTCACCGAGGGCACCATCGACCCGCACGAGCTGCTGCGGGTCAGCGGGCCCCGGGCGGTGCAGGTGCACCTCACCCAGGAGGTGCAGGCGGTCTACCGCTCGCAGGGTGTGCTCATCCACGACAAGCACATCGAGATCATCATCCGGCAGATGCTCAAGCGGGTCACGGTGATCGACTCCGGCGCGACCGAGTTCCTGCCGGGCCTGCTGGTCGACCGCGCGCAGTTCGAGGCGGAGAACCGTCGCCTGGTGGCGGAGGGCGGCGAGCCGGCCGCCGGCCGTCCGGTGCTCATGGGTATCACCAAGGCGTCGCTGGCCACCGACTCGTGGCTGTCGGCGGCCTCGTTCCAGGAGACGACCCGGGTGCTGACGGACGCGGCGATCAACGCCCGCAGCGACTCGCTGATCGGCCTCAAGGAGAACGTGATCATCGGAAAGCTGATCCCGGCCGGCACCGGCCTGGAGCGGTACCGCAACATCCGGGTCGAGCCGACCGAGGAGGCGCGTGCCAACGCGTACTCCGTTACCGGCTACGGCGACTACGACTACGACTTCGGCTCTGCCGGAGGCCAGGCCGTGGCGCTGGACGACTTCGACTTTGGGTCCTACCAGAACTGACCGGAGGTCAGGTCTGGTAGCCAACACCCAGATCGAGCAAGACAAGGCCCGCCCTCGCTGAGCGAGGGCGGGCCTTGTCGCGTCGGGATACGCGGTCCGTTACCGCAGCCGCCACACCCGCACGTGGTCGAACCCGGCGGTGAACCCGCTGCCGCCCATCGAGACCAGCCCGATCTCGGCGTCCGGGCCGAGGTCATGGGTCCACACCCCGCCGCGCACCCAGCGCCGTCCGTCCTGGGACGTGTAGGCGGTGTAGTGCTCCTCGCCGGCGCGCTCACGCTTCACGATCCGCAGCCAGGTGTCGTCGCCGGGCGCACCGACCACGCTGTTGCCGTAGCGCGGGGAGCGCACGGTCTCGCTCGGCACCTCGATCGCCCACTCGGTCTGACGGGTCTCCCAGATCGACGCGTGCGCGAGCTTCACGAACGCGTCGTCGGTTCCGCGCACCACCAGGCCGGCCTGCACGAAGTTGAAGCAGCAGCCCTCCGCCGGGACGTCCAGGCTGACCTTGGTCTGCACGGCGTAGTCACCGTCGGGCGCCGGCTCGGTCAGCACGGACGCGGTGTTGGACGACTCGTAGAGGTCGCCGGCCTGGGTCTCGAACCGGAACCGCCCGCCGGCCACGCCGTACGTCGCGCGGTCGGGCTCGCGCACCCACGACCACCGCTTGTTCAGCCGCCCGCCGCCGAACTCGTCGGACAGCGCGGGGAACCTGCGACCCAACCGGTCGGGCTCGACCGGGTCGGGGCGGTACGCCGACTGCTGGCCGGGCTGCGCCGCCGGCCCCGGCATCGGCTGGTCGGAGGCCCAGCGGCCGGCGCGCACCGTGGGCCAGCCGTCGACCCAGTCGAGCGGGTCGAGCAGGGCCGGTCGCTTGGTGAAGCCGGGCTGGTCCGCGAAGTACGGGTCGTGCCTGTCGACCGCGTGGTAGGCCAGCCACCAGCGCCCACCGGCGTCGCGGAAGGCCGAGCTGTGCCCGGTGCCCACCCAGCGGTTGCCGTTCATGCTGATCACCGGGGTCCCGCCTACGCGGCCGGCGAGCAGCGAGTTGCCCTCGCGGTCCGCGAACGGCCCGAACGGGTCGCGGGAGCGTCCGGCGAAGACCGTGTAGCCGGTCAGCGGGCCGGCGCAGCAGTTGGTGGCCGAGCCGAACAGGTAGTACCAGCCGCCGCGCTTCACCACGTTGGTGCCTTCGTAGCGGTTCGCCATCGACACCTGCGTGGCCGCGGTCTGCTCGGCGGCGTCGAGGTCCGGCTGGGTGGGCCGGCGCAGGTCGGCGGGGTCGACCTTCGGCTCCTTGCGCTGGCCGATCGTGACGCGGCTCGGCTTCCCGGTCGTGCTGATCCCGTCAGGGGTCAGTGCGACGTGCTGGGCGAAGATGCCGCCGTAGTAGCTGCCGAAGTAGAAGACGCCCTGGTCGCCGACGACGTCACCGAGCACGTCCGGGTCGTAGGTCCAGTAGAAGTCGCATCCCGGTCCCGCGCGGCGCGGGCCGACCACCGGCGTCTCGCTGGACGTCCACGGGCCGGTGGGGGAGTCGCTCGTGGCGACGCCGATCGCGCTGTCGCTGGTGCAGCCGGGCTCGCCGCTGACCGCGTCGGCGGTGTCGGTGACCACGTAGGTCAGGTAGTAGCGGTCGTGGGCCTTCGAGTAGACGACGTCCGGCGCCCACAGGAACGCGCTGGGCGATGCCCACGACGGCTTCTGCGGTAGCGCGTCACCGACGTACTCCCACGAGGTCAGGTCATCCGAGCGCAGCATCGGCACCGGGTGGAACACCGGTGTCCCGCCGGCGGTCTCGCTGTCGTTGAGCGGGTCGGTCGTGCAGTACATGAACCAGGACCCGGCCTCGTCGGCGCGGCCGCGCAGGACGGCCGGGTCGGCGCAGGAGTCGACGGTGCCGCCGCCCGCGACCGCCGGCGCCAAGGGATTGGTGTACGTCGGTGGCGGTTCGGCTGCCGACGTGGCGGGACCGACGACGAGGAGCGGGGCGAGCAGGAGCAGGGCGAGGAGTGAGGTGACCCGAGACATGTGTGGCACTCTGCCGCGTGTTTACAACGCTGTAAAGAGTCCCTGCCGACGACATCGTGCCGCGAGCCGGGTGGAGGTCAGCGCCGGTTGACGGGGTGCCGGTGCAGCGCGAGACGGTGCTCCGCGTGGACCCGGTGGTGGTGCGGCTCGATGACGCCGGGCAGGTCCTCGGTGATCGTGCTGATCGGGTCGACCAGCTTGTTCAGCCGCTTCGCGACCGGCGTCGCGGAGAGGGCGAGGGCGAGCAGCACGGACGCGCCGGTGATCAGCACGAAGGCCGTGACCTGGTCGTGCTTCACCAGGTCGCCCACGCCGGCGTACTGCGCGGCCTTCACGAAGAAGCCGTGGCAGAGGTAGACCACGAGGCTGGCCGCGCCCAGCGGGGTGAACCAGCGGAACGACCGCGGCATCAGCGACAGCGCGGCCAGCGCGAGCACGCCCGCGACGACGATCATGGCGAGACGACCGGCGATGCCCTGCCAGACGGTGAGCTCCATGGCGTCGTAGGAGGAGCGCCAGTAGAGCAGCTCGGTCGGCAGCGGGCTCGCGGCGAACGCGGCGACGACGAACGCGACGGCCATCGCGGCGCACGCCCAGATCCGCACCTTCGTCCTGGCCAGCCAGTCGAACTGCTCACGCGTCATCACCAGGCCGAGCACGAAGAACGGCAGCAGCCCGGTGGCGCGGGAGAGGTCGAGCACGTCGGTCTCGATCAGCCCGCCCAGCAGGCTGACCGCCACCGCGACGACGACCGGCTGCGGCACGCGCAGCAGCAGCGGTGTCGCCAGCCGCCACAGGAACAGCACGGCGAGGTACCACATCGGCCAGTGCGGGTCGACGAACAGCGGGCTGCCCATCGACTCCCCGCCGACGACGCTCCGGAACGTCGCGAGCAGAGTCTCGAAGACGACGTACGGCGCGACGACGGTGGTCATCAGCTTGCGCAGGTGCGGCTTGGTGAACCGGAAGCTGCGGGAGAGGTAGCCGGTCACGATCACGAACGCCGGCACGTGCCAGGCGTAGAGGAAGGTGTAGGCCGGGAACGACGACGGCGCGTCCGGCATCATCACCCAGGCATGGCCGATCACCACCAGGGTCACCAGCAGCAGCTTGGCGTTGTCGAAGAACGGGTCGCGCGAGCGCGCGCGTGCGGTGGCATCCTTCTCGGTGCGCCCGGGGGCCGTGGTCGTGCTCATCGTCCTCGGAGGATCGGGTTCGTCGCCGTCTCCACCATGCTCCCCGTGACGGGCCGCAGGCAAACTCGCGCGTCCGCTCCCTAGAGTGGGCCCCATGCCTGCCGATTCCGCACCGCCGCAGCGGCAGCGGGTGGCGGCCTACGCCGTGCTGGTGCGCGGCCGTGAGGTGCTGCTGACACGGATGTCCGACCGCACGCGCATCCCCGGGCGCTGGACGCTGCCGGGCGGAGGCATCGACCACGGCGAGGAGCCGCGGGCGGCGCTGGTCCGCGAGGTCTACGAGGAGACTGGGCTGCACGTCACGCCCGGCCCCCTCGCCGACGTGCACTCCACGCACTTCACCGGTGCCCGCGCGGACGGGATGGTCGAGGACTACCACGGCATCCACCTGATCTTCCGGGCCACGCTGGCGCCCGAGTCCGAAGGCGTGACCCCGCACGTGGTCGAGGAGGACAGCTCCACCGACCACGCCGCGTGGATCGACGTCGACGAGGCGCTCGAGCTCGACCTGCTCTCGGCCGCCCGGCACGCACTGACCCAGCTGCACGACGGCCTGATCCCCGAACCCGTTTCCGACCCCGAGGTGACCACCTGATGCAGGAGACCGTCTTCACTTACGGCGCCCCGCAGCTGAAGTTCGGGCCCGGCGCGTCCGACGAGATCGGCTACGACCTCTCGACGTACGGCGTACGACGCGTGCTCGTGATCACCGACCCCGGCGTCGCCGCGACCGGCCACCCGAAGCGGGTCGCCGACCAGATGGCCGCGTTCGGCGTCGAGGCCGTGGTGTACGACGGAGCGCGGGTCGAGCCGACTGACGCGAGCATGCAGGCGGCGGTCGACCACGCGCGCGAGACCGGCCCCTGGGACGCCTTCGTGGCGGTCGGCGGCGGCACCGCGATCGACACCGCCAAGGCCGTGAACCTGCTCTGCACCAACCCCGGCGAGCTGCTCGACTACGTCAACGCCCCGGTCGGCGGCGGCCGGTCGCCCGAGCACCCGCTGGCCCCGCTGGTCGCGGTGCCGACAACGACGGGCACCGGCAGCGAGAGCACCACTGTCTGCGTGCTCGACGTGCTCGAGCAGCACGTGAAGAGCGGCATCAGCCACCCCCGGCTGCGCCCTACCACGGCCGTGGTCGACCCGCTGCTCACCATGACCCAGCCCGCCGGCGTCACTGCCGCGGCCGGGATGGACATCCTGTGCCACGCCCTCGAGTCCTGGACCGCGCGGCCCTACACGTCGTACCCCCGCAAGCAGCCGGACGAGCGCGTGCCCTACTGCGGCGCCAACCCGATCGCCGACATGTGGGCGGAGAAGTCGCTGCGGCTGCTCGCCACGTCGTTCCGTCGGGCGGTCGCGCACGGCGACGACGAGGAGGCGCGCACCCAGATGTCGCTGGCCGCGACGTTCGCCGGCATGGGATTCGGCAACGCCGGCGTGCACATCCCGCACGCCAACGCCTACCCGGTCGCCGGCCGCGTGCGCGACTTCCACCCCGAGGGTTACCCCGACGACCACCCGATGGTGCCGCACGGGATGGCGGTGGCGCTGACGGCGCCGGAGGCGTTCCGGTTCACCTTCGACGCCGACCCTGAGCGGCACGTCCGTGCCGCCGAGATGCTCGCGCCCGGCGCCGACCGCCCCGACGACGTACGTGAGCTCCTGCCCACCGTGCTCACCGACCTGATGCGCGACATCGGCATCCCCAACGGGCTCGGTGCGGTCGGCTACGGCGAGGACGACGTGCCCGCGCTCGTCGAGGGCACGCTCAAGCAGCAGCGGCTGCTGGCCACGGCTCCGAAGGAGGTCACCGAGGACGACGCGGCCGCGATCCTGTCGCGGTCGCTGGAGCTGTGGTGACCGGTCGCGGATGGTTCTGGTTCTCAGTCGCCGCCTTCGTCGCCGCCCTCGCCTGGAGCGCGGCCGTGCTGCCCGCCCGCGTGCCGGTGCACTTCGGCGCCACCGGTGAGGCCGACCGGTTCACCTCGCGCACGCAGGCGCTCGTCGAGCTCGGTGCCATCGGGCTGTTCGTCGTCCTCGTCTTCCTCGGCTGCGAGCGGTTCGCGCGGCGCGGTTCGCTGGCGTGGGTCAACGTGCCGCACAAGGACTACTGGACCCGGCCGGAGAACGAGCCCACGCTGCGCCGAATGCTCGCCGACGACATGTGGGTGATCGGTACGGCGACGGTGCTGCTGCTCGTCGCGCTGGCTGTGCAGGTCGCGCTCGTCGCCCACGACCCGGCGCCGCGGCTCGGCCCGGCCTTCTGGGTCTCGCTCGGTGTCTACGTCGCCGTCGTCGTGGTCTGGTCGGTCAGGATGGTCACCCACCGCTACCGACCACCGGAGAACTCGTGACCGCCGACCTCCTCGCGGCGCTGCGGCGCGCCGGCGTCCGCGACGTCGACGACTCCACGCTGACCCGCGCGCTCTACTCCTCCGACGCGTCGCTCTACCGCGTCCCGCCGATGGCCGTCGCCCGGCCGCGCCACGTCGACGAGCTGCTCGCCGTGGTCGAGGTGGCCCGCGAGACCGGCACGCCGTTGACGATGCGCGGATCCGGTACGTCGATCGCCGGTAACGCCGTGGGCCCGGGCCTTGTCGTCGACGTCCGCCGTCACCTCGGCCGGGTGCGCGGCATCGACGCCGAGGCCGGCACGGCCGAGATCGATCCCGGGGTCGTGCACGCCGACCTACAGCGCGCCGCCGCACCGCACGGCCTGCGATTCGGCCCGGACCCCTCGACGCACACCCGCTGCACGATCGGCGGGATGATCGGCAACAACGCCTGCGGCTCGCGGGCGCTGGGATACGGCCGCACCTCCGACAACGTCGTCGCGCTCGACGTGGTCACCGGCACCGGCGAGCGGGTCGACACAGGCGCGCCCTCGCAGGCCGCATCGAAGCTCGACGAGCTGGTCGGCCAGCACCTCGGCATCATCCGCACGAACCTCGGCCGGTTCCCGCGCCAGGTGTCCGGCTACGCCCTCGAGCACCTGCTGCCCGAGCACGGCCGCCGGCTCGACCGCTTCCTCGTCGGCAGCGAGGGCACGCTGGCCGTCGTCCTCGGCGCGACCGTGCGCCTGGTGCGCGACATGCCCTACCGCGTGCTGGCGGTGCTCGGCTACGCCGACATGTTCGAGGCCGCCGACGCCGTACCCGGGCTGCTGCGTCACCCCCTCGTCGCCTGCGAGGGCCTGGACGAGCGGCTGCTCTCCGTGGTCCGGGCACGTGGCGGCCGGGTGCCCGACATGCCGAAGGGCACCGGCTGGCTGTTCGCGGAGGTGACCGGCGAGACGGAGGCGGAGGCGCGTTCGCTCGCCGAGGCCGTCGCCGCCGACGCCGGCGCCCTCGACACCCGGGTCGTCGCCGACCCGGCCGAGCAGGCCGCGCTCTGGGCGATCCGCGAGAACGGCGCGGGGCTGGCCGCGCGCAGCCTCTCGCGGCCGGCCCACGCCGGCTGGGAGGACGCGGCCGTGCCGCCGGAGCGCCTCGGCGGCTACCTGCGCGACTTCGACGCGCTGCTCCGCCAGCACGGTCTCGACGGCGTGCCCTACGGCCACTTCGGCGACGGCTGCGTGCATGTGCGCATCGACTTCGGGCTCCGCGACGCCGACGGTCCGGCGGCGTTCCGGCGGTTCCTCGAGGACGGCGCCCGGCTGGTCGCCTCGCACGGGGGCACGCTGTCCGGCGAGCACGGCGACGGGCGCGCCCGGTCGGCGCTGCTGCCGCTGATGTACCCCGCCGAGGTGATCGACCTGTTCGCCCGGGTCAAGGGCCTCCTCGACCCCGACAACCTGCTCAACCCGGGCGTGCTGGTCGACCCGCGCCCGGCCGAGGCCGACATCCGTCTCGCCGGCCCGCTCCGCGAGCCGCCGCGCGCGCTGCGATGGGCGCACGACGACGGCTCGGTCGTCGAGGCCGTGCACCGCTGCACCGGCGTCGGCAAGTGCGTGACCGCGCCGGTCGGCGGCGTGATGTGCCCGTCGTACGAAGCGACCCGGGACGAGAAGGACTCCACCCGCGGCCGCGCCCGCGTCCTGCAGGAGATGGTCGACGGCCGGCTGGTCAAGGACGGCTGGAGCTCGCCCGAGGTGCACGAGGCGCTCGACCTGTGCCTGGCCTGCAAGGGCTGCGCGACGGACTGTCCCACCGGTATCGACATGGCGACCTACAAGGTCGAGGCGCTGCACCAGCGCTACCGTCGCCGGCTGCGCCCGCGCAGCCACTACGCTCTCGGCGCGCTGCCGCGGTGGCTCCGGCTGGCGTCCCGCACCGGCGGCGCCGGGCTGCTCCGCAACCGCCTGCTCCAGCGCGTCGCCAAGGCCGCGGCCGGGGTCGACCAGCGCCGGTCGATCCCGGTGCCGGTGCCCGAGGGCGCCCGGTCGCGGATGGCCGCGGTCGAGCGTCCGGACGTCGTGATCTGGGCCGACACCTTCACCGAGCACTTCACCCCCGACCACGCCACCGCCGCCGTCGATCTGCTCACCCGGGCCGGGCTGACGGTCGGGTACGTCGAGGACCCGGCCTGCTGCGGGCTCACCTGGGTCAGCACGGGGCAGCTCGCCCCGGCCCGGCGACAGCTGCGCCGCACGGTCGAGGTGCTGCACCGGTACGCCGCCGCCGGTACGCGCATCCTGGCCCTCGAGCCGTCCTGCCTGGCCACGCTGCGCACCGACGCCGCCGAGCTGCTCGAGGACCCCCGGTTGGCGACCGTCGTGGGCCACACCCGGACGCTGGCCGAGCTGCTCGCCGAGACCGAGGGCTGGACCCCGCCGGACCTCACCGGCGTCGAGGTGGTGGCCCAGCCGCACTGCCACCACGCCAGCGTGCTGGGCTGGCAGGCCGACGCCGCGCTGCTCGCGCGCACCGGCGCAACCGTGACGAAGGTGGCCGGCTGCTGCGGCCTGGCCGGCAACTTCGGCGTCGAGCGCGGGCACTACGAGGTGTCCGTGGCGGTCGCCGAGCAGCACCTGCTGCCCGCCGTACGGCAGGCGAGGGAGGGGGCGGTTGTGCTCGCCGACGGGTTCTCGTGCCGCACCCAGCTGGAGGACCTGGCGGGTGTACGGTCGGTGCACCTCGCCGAGCTGCTGGCTCACGGTCCAGACCGTCCTTGACGGCAGGGCGGAGAGGGACGAATCTCCTATACCGCATGGCGCCCGGGGTCGTTTTGACCCTGCTTCGGCGAGCCGGTAATCTCTTTCATCGTGCCTGGGACAGCCAGGCCATCATGCGTGCTCCCGCGTCCCGGGGGTCGTGTGACTGCGCGAGCAGCATCCTCCCGGCTCCGCCGCCCAACTCGAAGAAATCCGGTCGGCGCGGCATGGACAGGGCGACACGCCCGACCGCGGGGGTGAGGCACCGCAGACCAGCACCACCATCCAGCGTCACCAGAAGAAGCCAGTCTCGAAAGCGAAGGGGAACCACGCGGTGCCCACCATCCAGCAGTTGGTCCGCAAGGGCCGCCAGGACAAGGTGTCGAAGAACAAGACGCCCGCCCTGAAGGGGTCTCCTCAGCGGCGCGGCGTGTGCACGCGTGTCTACACGACCACCCCGAAGAAGCCGAACTCCGCGCTCCGCAAGGTCGCCCGTGTGCGCCTGTCGAGCGGCATCGAGGTCACGGCGTACATCCCCGGCGTCGGCCACAACCTCCAGGAGCACTCGATCGTCCTGGTCCGCGGCGGCCGTGTGAAGGACCTTCCCGGTGTCCGCTACAAGATCATCCGCGGCTCGCTCGACACCCAGGGTGTCAAGAACCGCAAGCAGGCTCGCAGCCGCTACGGCGCGAAGAAGGAGAAGAGCTGATGCCCCGCAAGGGTCCCGCCCCGAAGCGCCCGATCGACGTCGACCCGGTCTACGGCAGCCAGGTCGTCACGCAGCTCGTCAGCAAGGTCCTCAAGGACGGCAAGAAGCAGACCGCTCAGCGCATCGTCTACACCGCGCTCGAGGGCTGCCGTGAGAAGACCGGCACCGACCCGGTCGTCACCCTCAAGCGTGCGCTCGACAACGTGAAGCCGGCCCTCGAGGTCCGCAGCCGCCGCGTCGGCGGTGCGACCTACCAGGTCCCCGTCGAGGTCCGCGGCCCGCGCTCGATGACCCTGGCTCTCCGCTGGCTCGTCGGCTACTCCGCGCAGCGTCGCGAGAAGACGATGGCCGAGCGCCTGATGAACGAGATCCTCGACGCATCCAACGGCCTCGGTGCCGCGGTCAAGCGTCGCGAGGACACCCACAAGATGGCCGAGTCCAACAAGGCCTTCGCTCACTACCGCTGGTGACGTCCGGCCCGGTACGTCGCGGGAGACCCCCGCTCGACGTCCCGGGCTGAGCGCCGCTCGCCGGCGTACCACCAGCTCCAAGCTCCGATCCCAAAGGGAAATCTCCAGTGGCTGTCGACATCACCACCGACCTCAAGAAGGTCCGCAACATCGGCATCATGGCGCACATCGATGCCGGTAAGACCACGACCACCGAGCGGATCCTGTTCTACACCGGCATCACCTACAAGATCGGTGAGGTCCACGAGGGCGCCGCCACGATGGACTGGATGGAGCAGGAGCAGGAGCGCGGCATCACGATCACGTCGGCCGCGACGACCTGCTGGTGGAAGGACCACCAGATCAACATCATCGACACCCCCGGCCACGTGGACTTCACGGCCGAGGTCGAGCGCTCGCTCCGCGTCCTCGACGGCGCGGTCGCGGTGTTCGACGGTGTCGCCGGCGTCGAGCCGCAGACGATGACCGTGTGGCGGCAGGCAAACAAGTACTCCGTCCCGCGGATGTGCTTCGTCAACAAGCTGGACCGCACCGGCGCGGACTTCTTCCGCTGCGTCGACATGATGGTCGACCGACTCAACTCCACCCCGCTCGTGCTCCAGCTGCCGATCGGCGCGGAGGCCGACTTCCTCGGCGTCGTGGACCTGGTCGGCATGCGCGCGCTCACCTGGCGCGGCGAGACCAAGATGGGCGAGGACTACGAGGTCGAGGAGATCCCGGCCGACATGGCCGAGCAGGCCGCGGAGTACCGCGAGCGCCTCCTCGAGACCGTCGCCGAGGCCGACGACGAGATCATGGAGATGTACCTCGAGGGCGAGGAGCCCTCGGTGGAGCAGCTCGAGGCCGCGATCCGTCGCGCCACGCTGGCCGACAAGCTCAACCCGGTCCTGTGCGGTACAGCGTTCAAGAACAAGGGCGTCCAGCCGCTGCTCGACGCGGTCGTGAAGTACCTCCCCTCGCCGCTCGACATCGACGGCATCAAGGGCCACGCGGTCAACAACGAGGACGAGATCATCGTCCGCCAGCCGAGCGACAGCGAGCCGTTCGCCGGCCTGGCCTACAAGATCGCCGCCGACCCGCACCTCGGCAAGCTGACCTACGTCCGCGTCTACTCCGGCAAGCTCGAGGCCGGCTCGACCGTGCTCAACTCGGTCAACGGCAAGAAGGAGCGGATCGGCAAGGTCTACCAGATGCACGCGAACAAGCGTGAGGAGATCGCGTCGGTCGGCGCCGGCCAGATCGTGGCCGTCATGGGCCTCAAGGACACCAAGACCGGTCACACCCTGTGCGACCCGGCCAACCCGGTGATCCTGGAGTCGATGACCTTCCCGGCCCCCGTGATCGAGGTGGCCATCGAGCCCAAGACCAAGGGCGACCAGGAGAAGCTCAGCACCGCGATCCAGCGGCTCTCCGACGAGGACCCGACCTTCACGGTGAAGGCCGACGAGGAGACCGGGCAGACGATCATCGCCGGCATGGGCGAGCTCCACCTGGAGATCCTCGTGGACCGGATGAAGCGCGAGTTCCGCGTCGAGGCCACCGTCGGCAAGCCGCAGGTCGCCTACCGCGAGACGATCCGCCGCAAGGTGGAGAAGCACTCCTACACCCACAAGAAGCAGACCGGTGGTTCGGGTCAGTTCGCGAAGGTGGTCATCACCATCGAGCCGAGCATCGACCCGGAGACCGGGCAGGGTGCGGGCTACGAGTTCGTGAACAACGTGACCGGTGGTCGCGTGCCGAAGGAGTACATCCCCTCCGTCGACCAGGGCGCCCAGGAGGCCATGGAGTTCGGCGTGCTCGCCGGCTACCCCATGGTCGACGTCAAGGTGACGCTCGAGGACGGTGCCTACCACGAGGTCGACTCGTCCGAGCTCGCCTTCAAGATCGCCGGTAACCAGGCGTTCAAGGAGGCCGCGCGGCTGGCCAAGCCGGTCCTGCTCGAGCCGATGTTCAAGGTCGAGGTGACGACCCCCGAGAACTTCCTCGGCGACGTCATCGGCGACATCAACTCGCGCCGTGGTCAGGTGCAGTCCATGTTCGAGAGGTCGGGCGACCGCGTCGTCGAGGCCCTCGTTCCTCTCTCCGAGATGTTCGGGTACGTTGGCGATCTGAGGTCGAAGACCTCCGGTCAGGCGTCGTACTCGATGGAGTTCGACTCGTACGCCGAGGTTCCGCAGAACGTCGCCGACGAGATCATCAAGAAGGTCCGCGGCGAGTAGTTCCCAGTCGTCGGGCGCGCGTCACACCCATCAGCAACGAGTCAGTTAAACCAAGCTAGGAGGAGCCCCAAGTGGCTAAGGCGAAGTTCGAGCGGACTAAGCCGCACGTCAACATCGGCACCATCGGTCACATCGACCACGGCAAGACGACGTTGACCGCAGCGATCACCAAGGTGCTGCACGACAAGTACCCGGAGCTGAACCCGTTCACGCCGTTCGACGAGATCGACAAGGCCCCTGAGGAGCGCCAGCGCGGTATCACGATCTCGATCGCGCACGTCGAGTACCAGACCGAGGCGCGGCACTACGCCCACGTCGACTGCCCCGGTCACGCCGACTACATCAAGAACATGATCACCGGCGCGGCCCAGATGGACGGCGCGATCCTCGTGGTCGCCGCCACCGACGGCCCGATGCCGCAGACCCGTGAGCACGTGCTGCTCGCGCGTCAGGTCGGCGTGCCGGCGATCGTGGTCGCGCTCAACAAGTGCGACATGGTCGACGACGAGGAGCTCATCGAGCTCGTCGAGATGGAGGTGCGCGAGCTCCTCTCCGAGTACGAGTTCCCGGGCGACGACATCCCGGTCGTGCGCGTGGCTGCCTTCCCGGCGCTGAACGGCGACGAGAAGTGGGGCCAGTCCGTCCTCGAGCTGATGAACGCCGTCGACGAGTACATCCCGCAGCCGGAGCGCGACATCGACAAGCCGTTCCTGATGCCGGTCGAGGACGTCTTCACCATCACCGGTCGCGGCACGGTCATCACCGGCCGTATCGAGCGCGGTGTCGTGAGGGTCAACGAGGAGGTCGAGATCATCGGCATCCGTGACAAGTCGCAGAAGACGACCGTCACCGGTGTCGAGATGTTCCGCAAGCTCCTCGACGAGGGCCAGGCGGGCGAGAACGTCGGTCTGCTCCTCCGCGGCACCAAGCGCGAGGACGTCGAGCGCGGCATGGTCGTCATCAAGCCGGGCACCACGACTCCGCACACGGAGTTCGAGGCCTCGGTCTACATCCTCTCGAAGGAGGAGGGCGGCCGTCACACGCCGTTCTTCAACAACTACCGTCCGCAGTTCTACTTCCGTACGACGGACGTGACGGGCGTCGTGACCCTTCCCGAGGGCACCGAGATGGTC
>DASURB010000106.1:0-6869 GCA_036280235.1 Nocardioides sp. | reverse complement strand
GTGCTGTCCGGCCGCGAGCCGCACCACGTCGTCGAGGCACAGTTCAAGGCCGTCGCCCGCGCGCTGCGCGACGCGGTCGCCTACGACCCGCGCGAGACCGGCGTGCCGTCCACGAAGGGCAGCCTGTGACCGCACCGTCCGTGGTGGTCCTCGACTACGGCTCGGGCAACCTCCGCTCCGCCGTACGCGCTCTCGAACGCGCCGGCGCCGACGTCACCCTCACGGCGGACCGGGACGCGTCGCAGGAGGCCGACGGTCTCGTCGTACCCGGTGTCGGTGCGTTCCGGTCGTGCGTCGAGGGCATCCGCTCCGTGAAGGGTCACGAGGTGATCGGGCGCCGGCTCGCCGGCGGCCGCCCGGTGCTGGGCATCTGCGTGGGAATGCAGGTGCTGTTCGAGCACGGCGTCGAGCACGGCGACGACACCCCGGGCCTCGACGAGTGGCCGGGCGTCGTCGAGCGGCTGCAGGCGCCGGTCGTGCCGCACATGGGCTGGAACACCGTCGAGGCGCCCGAAGGCACCACGCTCTTCGACGGGATCGAGCACGAGCGGTTCTACTTCGTGCACTCGTACGGCGTCCGCGACTGGACGCTGCGCACCCACGGCCGCACCCGGCCGCCGCTGGTGACCTGGGCCGAGCACGGGGGAGACCGTTTCGTCGCGGCCGTCGAGAACGGTCCGCTGTCCGCGACCCAGTTCCACCCCGAGAAGTCCGGGGACGCCGGTGGGCGGCTGCTGGCCAACTGGGTCGGCTCGCTGAAGACCGCCGCCTGACCCGGTGGCACCGTGAGCAAGGAACGCGCCCGCCGGCGCGAGGAACGAGAGCGCGAGGCGGCGATCAAGGCGGCGGCGCGTGCGGCGGAGGCAGAGCGGCGTGAGCGGAAGGCCGCCCGCGCCAAGGCGGTGCGCCGGCACACCACCGACCGGCTGCCGCGGCTGCGCCCGGTCGGCCGCGACACCGGAGCGCTGGCGCGCAAGCGGCGGGTCAAGCGCGGCCTGCTGGTGGCGCTGCTGCTCGCGCTGAACATCCTGTGCTGGGTGGTCCGCCCGGACTGGGAGGCGCGCCTGGCCGCGCTGGTGGTCAGCGTGCTGGTCTACCCGGTGCTGCAACACGTGCTCGTCCGCCGCTGAAGCCGGTGCCCGGGGAGCGGGCTCAGCCCAGGTCGGGGTGGACCAGCCAGACGTTGGGCTCCCAGTAGGTCGCCTTGTCGTTCTCCCGGTCGACGTGCAGCGTCGCCAGCCCCTCGGGGAAGACGTACTCCCCGCTCTCCGGGAACACCATGTCGGTCCACGACTCCCACTCGCCGACGGTGCCGGAGATCAGCATCGACTCCGGCAGCGGCGTCGTCACCCGCGCGCCGAGACGCTCGTGCACGCGCATCCACGGGTCGAGCAGCTGCCCGTCCTCGCGCCGCCAGGTGACGTAGCGCTCGATCGGCGTGATCGGGTACCTCTCCTTCCACGACGGCCGCACCGGCGCGACGAGGTGCTTCAGCCCGTGCCGTCCGGCCAGCGTGCGCATCGCGCCGAGGATCTCGGCGGCCATCCCGCGCGCCCGGCCGCCGCGCGGCGTCTCCGCGGCGAGGGCGCACAGCGTGTTGGCCCGCTCGCGCTCCCCGTCGGTGAACGCCGCGGTGATGGCGGCGTCGATCCCGGGTGGCAGGGTGCTGTCGTCGCCGTCCCAGAAGAACGGGGCGGTGTGACCCTCCGCGAGGATCGTGTCCGTCGCCTCGTCGTACAGCACGAACTGGAAGTCGGCGAAGTCCTCGTCGAGGTGCGGCCAGTACCGGTTGAGCACGTCGCCGTGCAGGTTGTACTCCGGCCAGACGTCCTCGGAGTCGATCCCGCGCTCCCACAGGTCGGGGCGCTCGGCGGCGGTGTGCAGGCTGGGCATGCCGGGATTCTGCGCGAACAGAGGCCAGTGCGCCGCCGGTTTTCAGCGAACCGCGTGACCCGCCTCGCGCAGCGCGTCCTTGACCTCGGCGATCTTGACGGTGCCGAAGTGGAACACCGAGGCGGCGAGCACGGCGTCCGCGCCCGCGTCGACGGCCGGCGGGAAGTGCTCGGCCGCACCGGCGCCGCCCGAGGCGATCACCGGGATCGACACCTCGGCGCGGACCAGCCGGATCAGGTCGAGGTCGAAGCCCTTGCGGGTGCCGTCGGCGTCCATCGCGTTGAGCAGGATCTCGCCGGCGCCGAGCTCGGCCGCCTGCTTCGCCCAGGCGATGGCGTCGAGACCGGCACTCTGACGGCCGCCGTGCGTGGTGACCTCGAAGCCGCTGTCGGTGGCGGCGTCCGGGCCGGCCCGCCGGGCGTCGACCGAGAGCACGAGCACCTGGCTGCCGAAGCGGTCGGCGATCTCCGCGACCAGCTCGGGCCGACGGATCGCGGCGGTGTTGACCGCGACCTTGTCGGCGCCGGCGCGAAGCAGACGGTCGACGTCCACGGTGCTGCCGACACCCCCGCCGACGGTGAGCGGGATGAACACCTGCTCCGCCGTCGCGGAGACGATCTCCATCGTCGTCGCCCGGCCCTCGTGGGAGGCGGAGATGTCGAGGAACGTCAGCTCGTCGGCCCCCTCGGCGTCGTACCGCTTCGCGAGCTCCACCGGGTCGCCCGCGTCGCGCAGACCCTGGAAGTTGACCCCCTTGACGACGCGCCCGCCGTCGACGTCGAGGCAGGGGATGACGCGTATGGCGAGGCTCATGCCGCGCCCGGCCTGGTGAGAGCGAGGGCGTCCTCGAGGGTGAACCGGCCCTCGTAGAGAGCGGTGCCGATGATCGCGCCCTCGACGCCGTCGTCGACGAGGCCTTGCAGCGCCTCGAGGTCGGCGAGCTCGGTGATGCCGCCGGAGGCGACGACGGGCCTTTCGGTGGCGGCGCAGACGTCGCGCAGCAGGTCGAGGTTGGGCCCCTGCAGCATGCCGTCCTTGTTGACGTCGGTGACGACGTACCGCGCGCAGCCTTCGGAGTCGAGCCGCGCGAGCACCTCGTAGAGGTCGCCGCCCTCACGGGTCCAGCCGCGCGCGGCGAGCGTCCGGCCGCGGACGTCGAGGCCGACGGCCACCCGGTCGCCGTACGACGCGATCGCGCGGGCGCACCACTCCGGCTGCTCGAGGGCGGCCGTGCCGATGTTCACCCGACGGCAGCCGGTGGCCATCGCGGCCTCGAGGGACTCGTCGTCGCGGATCCCGCCGCTCATCTCGACCTTGATGTCGAGGGTGCCGACGATCTTGGCCAGCAGGTCGCGGTTGTGGCCGCGTCCGAACGCCGCGTCGAGGTCGACGAGGTGGATCCACTCCGCGCCGCGGCGCTGCCAGTTGAGCGCGGCCTCGACCGGGTCGCCGAAGTGCTTCTCGGAGCCCGCGACGCCCTGCACCAGCTGGACGGCCTGGCCGCCCGCGATGTCGACGGCGGGCAGCAGCTCGAGATACGCGCTCATGGCCTCCAGCCTAGGAGCCGCGCGAGCACCGACCGTGCACGGTCTCAGATACTTCGGACACACACCCCCACACCAGGGCACGCCTGGTCATAAGCACGGCCGAGCATCCGATGCCGTGATCACATCTGCGTACCGAAACTGGTTCCGGCAGGGGGCGTGGCCGGTCGGACCATGAAGCAGCCTGAAGGGCGTATCTGCCTGCAGGGGGAACCGGCGACGCGGAGGTCGCAGATGCTCACCCCTAGGCGGCGGTCCTCACGGAGGACGGCGACGGCGATCGCGACGACCCTGGTGACGGCGCTCTGCGTCGGCGTCCTGACCGCCGGGACGGCCTCGGCGGCCCTGGCGCCGAAACCCAGTCTCAAGCTCGACCGGACCATCACCACGAGCCCGTTCGCGGGCTCGTCGACGTCCGCGAAGGACAACGAGGGCATGGCCTACGTGCCCAGAGACGGGTCGATCTGGATCGCCGACGACGACTCACGCTCGCTGTACGAGATCAACGCGACGACGGGCGCCCTCAAGCGCACGATCAACGGCTCGACCCTGAGCGCGACCCCTCGCCTCGGTGGCGGCGGCACCGCGGGACCGGACCGCACGCGAGACCTGGAGAGCCTCGCCTACGACCAGACCAACGACGTGCTCTACGCGTTCTCCGGCTCGTGCTGCGCCGTCGGGGTCCTGCCGACGGCGTACCGGCTCCGCCGGGTGTCCGGGAAGCTGCAGCCGGACGCCTTCCAGCCGCTGCCCGGCTCCGACTTCACCGCGGCCGCGTGGAACCCGGCGGACAGGAAGGTGTACGTCGGCATCAACTCGACCTTCCAGAGCTACGACTTCGCGTCCAACCGCGCCGGAGCCCCCTTCTCGGTCAGCGGGGTCAAGGGCATCCTCGGGATGGACTTCACCGACGACGGCAAGGACATGCTCGTCGCGCGCGACGGGTCGACGGTCAACCGGGTCGCCTGGAGCAGCCGGTCGCTGGTGTCCGGCTGGACCCTGAACCTCTCGTCGTTCGGCATGCTCGACACCCGTGCCGTCGAGATCGTCGGCGACCGCATGTTCGTCTCGGACGGCTACGACCTCCGCGCGCCCGGCGACCCCAGGGCGCACGCGATCTTCGTCTTCAGCGGCATCGGGTCCGGCACACCGTCACCGTCGCCCTCGCCCTCGCCGTCACCGTCCCCCTCACCGTCACCGTCGCCGTCACCCCCGCCGGCACCGTCGGCGCCGGTCGCCTCCTTCACCGCGACGCCCACGAGCGGCGCGGCCCCCCTCAGCGTGGCCTTCCAGGACACGTCGACCGGCTCGCAGATCACGCGGAGCTGGAAGTTCGGGGACGGCGCGACGTCGTCGACCCGGGCCCCGAGCCACGTGTACAGCTCGCCCGGCAGCTACACCGTGCGACTGACGGTCACCAACAGCGCGGGCTCGAGCACCGCCACCAGGACCATCACGGTCAGCGGCAGCGGCTAGAAACCGAGCGACGCGCCGGTGAGGGCGGCCACGTCGTCGTCGGGGCCGGTCAGCTCGACGCGCGCGTGCCGCTGGCGGCCGAAGGCGAACATGACCAGCTCGCTCGGCGGCCCGGTCACGACCACCGGCCCATGAGCAGCCGCAGGGGCGTCCTTGAGCACGATCTCGGAGCCGGTCGTCGCGTTGCGCAGCCAGACCCCGACCGGCGCGCTGCGCACCAGCTGCTTGCCGGCGGTCCGGACCATCGACCAGAGCAGCCTCTGCTCGTCGTCGCTCAGCTCCCGCGGCTCCCAGTCCGGCTGCGAGCGCCGGATGTCCTCGTGGTGCACGAAGAACTCGAGGGTGTTCAGCAGCTGGTCGAGCTTCGGTACGGCGTACGGCGACCACCGCGGCGGGCCCTTGCGCAGCCGCTCGACGAGCTCGGCGAAGTCCGCCTTGCCGACCCGGCGCATCTCCGCCTCGGTCACCCGCGCCAGCGGTGCGACGGCGATGCCGACCGCGGCGGGGGAGCGCTCGCGGACGAGGAGGTGGACCACGAGGTCCTTCACGGTCCACTCGCCGCACAGCGTGGGCTGGTCCTCGCCGACCTGCAGGGCGGTGTCGCAGAGCGCCGCGCGCTCCGCCTGCGCCATCCGGACTGTCACAGCCTCAGCGTAGGCCGCGCACGGTGGCCCTGGCCTGCTGCGCGGCGCCCGGCACGCACGGCAGCTGCGTTGTCGTCACTCGACGGGGCGTCCGCCCCGCCTTCGCTCCTCCGCCTTGCCGACGCACGCGCCGGACACCGCTCGCGACGGCCCCGGCCACCGCGCACGACCTAGGCTTCTGCCCGTGAGCCGAACCCGCGACCGGTCCTCCTCGGTCACGGCGAGCAGCACCCTCCGCGACGGGTTCGCGGTCCTCGGGGTCGCCATCCGCCGTGAGCCGTGGATCTTCACGGTCTCCACGCTGGGCAGCCTGCTGTTCGGCGCGCTGACGGTCGCCGACGCGTGGGTGCTCGGCTGGTCGACCGACCACGTCGTGCTGCCGGCCTTCGAGACCGGTGAGGTCGCCGTGAGCGGGCTTGTCGCGGTGCTCGCGCTGTTCCTCGGCGTCGCGATCCTCCGCGCGGTCGGCATCGTGGCGCGACGGCTGGGGGCCGGCGTCATGCAGTACCGCATGCAGGCCCACTACCGCCGCGACGTCACCCGGCAGTACCTCCGGCTGCCGATGTCCTGGCACCAGAAGCACCCGACCGGGCAGCTGCTGTCCAACGCCAACTCCGACGTCGAGGCCGCCTGGGCGCCGATCGCGCCGCTGCCGATGGCTGTGGGGACGGTCGCGATGATGGTGATCGCGGTGCTGCAGATGCTGCTCACGGACCTGGTGATGGCGCTCGTCGGTCTGCTGGTCTTCCCGGCGGTGATCCTCGCCAACCTGCTCTTCCAACGGCTGCAGTCGCCGCTGATGACCCGCGCCCAGGCGCTGCGCGCGGAGGTGTCCGAGGTCGCGCACGAGTCCTTCGACGGCGCTCAGGTCGTGAAGACGCTCGGCCGCGAGCAGGAGGAGACCGAGCGGTTCGCGCGCAAGGCGCACCAGCTGCGCGACACCAACATCAGGGCCGGTCGCGTCCGCGCGTTCTTCGACCCGACGCTCGAGGCGCTGCCGAGCCTCGGCGTCCTCGCGGTCCTCGCGGTCGGCGTGCAGCGCGTGCTGCACGGGCAGGCCGACCCCGGAGACGTGGTGACCGTCGGCTACCTGCTCACGATCGTCGCCTTCCCGATCCGCTCGCTGGGCTGGCTGCTCGGCGAGTTCCCGCGCAGCGTCGTGGGCTTCCGCCGGGTGTCGGCGGTGCTCGCGGCCACCGGCGAGATGCAGTACGGCGCCGCGGCGCCCGAGCGAGGCCGGCCGGGCGCGCTGCTCGAGGTGGACAGTCTCGCCTACCGCTACGACGACGGCCCGCCGCTGCTCGAGGGCGTC
>DASURB010000105.1:0-5150 GCA_036280235.1 Nocardioides sp. | reverse complement strand
AGGCAGCCAGTCCCGCACCGAGGGAGGCATCAGCATCAACTGATCGACATCGCCACAACGGATATTCACAGCCACACCGAATTCTCCCGCGCCCGCGCGTGATCTCAGCGCAGACACGCGATTCGTGCGACAGCCTCTGCTCTGCCGCGGCCACCACACCCTGATCCACACCACGCCCTGGTACGCCCGCCTCGACGCCCTCACCCGACAACCCGTCTTCCGGATGCGCAGCTGAGGTGCCGGATGCAGCCGAAGGTTGTCGCGTGCGCGGGAGCAGCTCTGCAGGCGCGTTCACAAACGCCGTGGCGGGCGCCGCCCGATGACTCGCAGCACGCAGGTCACCAGAGGTACGTCGAACTCGCCGACGGCGGTCTCCGGACGGCTGGCGAGGAAGGCTCGGATCTCCTCGAGCCGTGTCGCACGCTTCTCTTCCGGCATCACCAGCATGCCCGCCCGGGTCGCCAAGGCGGCGACGAGCGAGCCGGCGGTACGACCATGCCGGTGCGGGAACTCAGCCTGCGTCGGGGAGCCGAACCGGCCCAGGTCCAGGGCAGCCGCCTCTCCCCGCCATCCGGCGGGCGTGTCCCGCGGACCGATGGTCTCGGGCCCGCAGACGCGCGTCAGCTCCGCGACCCAGGGGATGCGGTCGTCGACGACGTTCCACAGACCGGCGAGCACACCACCAGGCACCAGGACCCGGGAGATCTCGAGTCCCGCACCCTCCATGTCGAACCAGTGCATGGTGTTGCCGGCCACGACGGCGTCGACGGATGCGTCCGGCAGCGGGATCGACTCGGCGGCGCCGGTCAGCGCGCGGACGCCCGGGACGGCACGGCGCAGCTCGGCCAGCATCGCGTGATCGGGCTCGATCGCTGTCGTCTCGACGCCGACGTCGCGCAGGACGGCGGTGAGCTTGCCGGTCCCGGCGCCGAGGTCGAGGACGCGCGGGCCGGGTGCCTCCTCGAGCGCCCAGCGCACAGCGGCTGCCGGATAGTCGGGTCGGTGCTCCGCGTAGGCACCGGCGGCCGCGCCGAACGAGTAGGCCTGCCGAGTCCGGTCGCTGTCTCGCACCTACGGAAACTAGCCGTCAGGGCCCCGGTGAGGCGAGGACCGGGCGACGCGAGGGCCGAGCCCGGGTCAGCCCTCGAACGACGCCTTGAGCGCGTCGACCGTGATGGTGCGCTCCGTGACCGCGAAGCGCCGCCAGATCGGCCTGCCGAGCGCACACGCCGTACGCCGCGAGCCGGGCGTGGTGGCGGACGAGCGTCTCGTTCTCGCCGACGGGCTCGAGCCGGTAGCTCGGCCAACCCTCGAGCTTCAACGGGGTCAGTACATGCAGGGAGCGCGTGGTCACTCGTCGCTCTGGTCCTCGTCGTCGGCGCCGACGACGTCGTCCACGACGTCCTTGACCTTGTCTACCCCCGCGCGAGCGGCACCGGCGACCTCGCGGACCGGCTTGGCGACCGGTTCGACCTTCTTCTCGACGACCTTCGACGCCACGTTCTCCACGACCTCGCCGGTGGCTTCCGTGAAGAGCTCGGGCAGGCTGCGGCTGTCGTCGTCCTCGAGCTCGAGCCGGTTGGTGGCCTCGGCGAAGCGCAGGTAGGTGTCGACGCTCGCGATGACGACCCGGGCGTCGACGGTCAGCAGCTCGATGCCGAGCAGGCTGACGCGGACGTACGCGTCGATGACCACACCCTTGTCGAGGAGGACCTCGACCACGTCCGCCAGTCCGCTGGGAGCCGGCCGCTCGAGGTACCCGCCCGAGCTGGTCACCACGCCGTGTCCCTGCGGGCGTCAACCGGACCCGTCGCCCACATGGTCGCCTGCATGGGTACAGGCTTACCCCTCACGACCCGGACGATGCGAGGCCGGGCGGGCGAGAACCCGAGGGTCTCGCAACGAGTACGACGGACGCACGCCTTGTCGACGGCGTGCGGCGTGGGCCATCCTTCGAGATCGGTGGCAGGTGCCGGGGTGAGGGGCCGTGAGTTGAGCTCGACGTTGACCGTGCGCGCGCCGGGGCTCGAGGACGTCCCCGAGATGGCGCGGGTCATCGTCCGCTGCTGGCAGGAGACCTACCGCGGCCTTGTCCCCGACGCCGTGCTGGACGACCCCGGCTTCCCGGCCGCGCGCGAGCGGTTCTGGACCGCCGCGCTGACCGACGAGCGCTACCGCGACAACCGCCTCGCGGTCGCCGAGAGGGACGGCGAGCTGATCGGCGTCGCGATGTCCGGCCCAGCCCGCGACCACGGCGCGACCTGGTCGAGACAGCTCTATGTGCTGTACGTCGTCGCGGCGGAGCACGGCACGGGCGCCGGGCCGGCGCTGCTGGACGCGGTCGTCGACGCGGACGAGCCGGTGGCCCTGTGGGTTGCCGACCCCAACCCTCGGGCCCAGGCGTTCTACCGCAAGCACGGGTTCGTCGCCGACGGTGCGTCCCAGCTCGACGACGGGGTGCGCGAGATCCGGATGGTCCGCGGGCTGCCCGCTCCGGCGCCGGCAGGGCCCGGGAATGCTGCCGCCGACTCCGTCGCCACCTGGGCGCTGTCCGCTCTGGCCGAGCTGATGGCGACCCCCGGCGTACGGCGGGTGGGCGTCGCGCTGACCGAGGGCGGCGGGCGCCGGCTGCGGTTCACGTCGAGCGACCGCGTGCGGCCCGGCAGCGTCGACGCGGCGTGGTGCTGGGTCGACGCCTACGACCAGGTACCGCTCAACACGGTGGTCCGCACCGGCGAGCCGGTGGTCGGCGGCCTCGACGGCCTGGCGGTGGGGTACCCCGGTTTCGTCGAGCACCAGCGCGAGACGTCGACCGTGGCGCTGGCCGCGCTGCCGGTGGTGTCCGAGGGCCAGGCGGTGGGCGGCGTAGTGCTCTACTTCGCCGAGCCCCAGGCCTTCGACGCCGCACAACGAGAAGAGCTGGCCACGAAGGTCGCCGCGCTGGGCCAGGAGCTGCGTCGCGCCCAGCGCCGCCGTACCCGCGCCGACCGTCCCGACTTCACCGAACAGCCGGCTCCGCCCAGCGCGCTCGTCGCGGCGTTCGACGTACCCGGCGACCCGGCGGCGGTGTCGGACGCGCGCCGCAACCTGCAGCGGACGCTGGAGGGGTGGGACGTCGACGCGGACCGCGTGGACTCGGCGGTGCTCTGCCTGTCCGAGCTGGTGACCAACGCACTCATGCACACGCAGGGCGCCTGCGCCGTGCGCGTGATGCTCGACGACGGCGTGCTCACGCTCGGCGTGCGTGACAACGGCACGGGCAACCGATCGGCCGACGCGCCGGACGAGCTGCTGCGCGTGCACGGCCGCGGCCTGCAGATCGTGGGCGCGGTCGCGAGCCGGTGGACCTCGGAGGTCGACAGCGTCGGCAGCACCGTGTGGTGCACCTTCGACCCGCCGGGCTAACGGCCGGCGCCGGCTTCCGCGCGGGACTTCAGACCGGCCGCCTCGATGGCGAGGTAGCGCTCGGTGAGCCTGCGGTACATCCGCCCCACGATCCCACCCAGTGCC
Organism: Nocardioides sp.; assembly: GCA_036280235.1. GTDB lineage: Bacteria > Actinomycetota > Actinomycetes > Propionibacteriales > Nocardioidaceae > Nocardioides_B. Next base: position 1,640 of record DASURB010000105.1, on the reverse strand, counting down.
CCGCTCATCACGACGGTGAGGTCGACCCGGCTGCCGCCGTCCGGCAGCGGCGTGACCCGGTGGTGCGCGGTCACCGTGCTTCCGGGCTGGCGCTGCTCCCAGGTGAAGAGGCTGCCGGGCTCGAGGACCGTGACGGTGTAGGTACCCTTCGGGATCTTCGGCTGCACGACCTCGACGCGAGAACCGACGTCGAGCGGGCCGTGGTCGAGCCGCCGAACGCTGGTCACCGAAGCCGTCCACTCCGGCCACCGCTCCACGTCGGCGAGGATCTCCCAGACCCGCTCGGGCGGGGCGGCGATCTCGATGCTGGTCTGCTGCTCCACGTCGCTCATCGTGCCATCGGCATGACCCGAGCGCGCTCGTTACGGTGACGAGATGACCACCGACCCGCATGCGGAGGCGACCGACCCGACACCGGACCTGCGTACGGCGCTCGACCACCGTCGCGAGGTGTGCCCGGTCGAGCACGACGGCGGCGGTACGTGGACGCTCCTCGGCCACCCGGAGGTCGTCGCGGCCGCGCTGGACCCCGACGCGTTCTCCAGTGCCGCCGGCTCGCACCGCGCGATCCCCAACTCGCTCGACGGCGCGGAGCACGCCGCGTACCGCGCGATCGTGGACCGCTACCTCGACGCCGACTCCGTGGCGGAGCAGGAGCCCCAGTGCCGGGCGCACGCGGCCGCGATCGTCGACGCGCTCCCCCGCCGTACCGCCGTCGACGCGATCGCGGACCTGGGCACGCCGTTCGCCGTACGCACGCAGTCCACGTGGCTCGGCTGGCCGACCGACATCGAGGACGAGCTCGTCGCATGGATGGCGGACAACACGGCCGCCACCGCCTCGGGCGACCGGACGCGGACGGCAGAGGTGGCCGCGCGCTTCGACGCGATCGTCGGCACGCAGGTCCGGGCCCGGCGCGACGGCGGCGACGACGCCCCGGACGACGTGACAACACGGTTGCTGCACGAGGCCGTCGACGGGCGACCGCTCACCGACGACGAGGTCGTGTCCGTACTGCGCAACTGGACGGCGGGTGACCTCGGCTCGCTGGCCGCCTCGCTGGGCGTGCTGGTGCACCGTCTGGCCACGCACCCGGACCGCCAGGACGTCACGCGCGAGCGCGTGGCACGCGGGGAGCACGAGGCGATCGAGTCCGCCATCGAGGAGGTGCTGCGCATCGACGACCCGTTCGTGTCGAGCCGACGCCGTACGACGCGGACGGTACGCGTCGGCGACACAGAGATCCCGACCGACCAGCGAGTGGTGCTCAACTGGACCGCGGCCAACCGCGACCCAAGGGTGTTCGGCGACCCGGACGAGTTCCGGCCCGAGGACAACGCCCCGCACAACCTGGTGTTCGGCGTAGGCCCACACGTCTGCCCCGGGCGAGCCTTGTCGTTGATGGAGCTGCGCGTGGCGATCAGCGAGCTGCTCACCCGCACCGAGCGGATCCTCCCCGCCGACGAGCCACCCGTCCGGGAGCGGCCGCCCGTGAGCGGCTGGGCCCGCGTCCCGGTCGTCCTGGTCTGAGGCCCTCGAACTCATGTAAAGCGGAGTTACCGAGACTTCGAGCGCGCCGAGCGTGGTGCCTACCCGCAATAACTCCGCTTTACATGAAGGGCCGGCGCTACGCCGCCACC
>DASURB010000104.1:0-3575 GCA_036280235.1 Nocardioides sp. | reverse complement strand
GACTGGAAGCACACGCTGATCCCGGTCGTCCCGGTGACGGTCTTCCTCACCCTGCTGGTGATCAAGGGCGGCGACCTCGGCACCGCCCTGGTCCTCTTCGCGATCGTCCTCGGCATGCTGTGGGTGGTCGGCGCGCCGGGCCGGCTCTTCGGCGGCGCGCTCCTGGTCGTCGCCGCCCTCGCGCTCTACCTGGCCAGCACCAACGAGGAGCGGCTGGACCGGCTGACGAACTTCGTAGACCCCTTCAAGAACTACGAGGGCGCCGGCTGGCAGGCCGCGCACGGGATCTTCGCGATGTCGAGCGGAGGCTGGTTCGGCAAGGGAATCTCGGCCAGCCAGCAGAAGTGGGGCGCCCTCCCCGCCGCGCACACCGACTTCATCTTCGCGGTGCTCGGCGAGGAGCTCGGCCTGGTCGGCACGCTGCTCGTCCTCGCGCTCTTCCTCACGATCGCTTACGCCGGCATCCGCGTCGCGCTCCGCACCGACGACCCGTTCGTCCGCTACATGGCCGCCGGCATCACGGTGTGGCTCACCGCGCAGATGATGATCAACATCGGCATGGTGCTCGCGCTGCTGCCGGTCATCGGCATCCCGTTACCGCTCGTGTCCTACGGTGGTTCCGCACTCCTCCCGTCGCTGGTCGCGCTCGGACTGCTCATGTCCTTCGCACGATCCGAGCCGGGCGCCGCCGAGGCGCTCCGCGCCCGACGCCGCCGACGGTCCGCGGGAGTGACGGCGGGGGCCAGACAGCACGGACGAGGAAAGTAGACAAGTAAGCATGCGCATTCTCCTGGCCGGCGGCGGTACGGCGGGGCACACGTCGCCGCTCCTGGCGACGGCCGACGCCCTCCGCCGGATCGACCCCGACATCGAGGTCACCGCCCTCGGCACACCCCGCGGTCTCGAGGTCCGGGTGGTCCCCGAGGCCGGCTACCCGCTCGAGCTGATCCCCCCGGTGCCGCTGCCGCGGAAGCCGTCGGGCGACCTGCTGCGCGTGCCGAGCCGGCTCAGGGGAGCGGTCTCGGCGGCGCTCGACGTCGTGGACCGGCTGAAGCCCGACGTCGTCGTCGGCTTCGGCGGCTACGTCTCGGTCCCCGCCTACATCGCGGCGCGGCGGCGGCACGTCCCCCTCGTGGTCCACGAGGGCAACGCGCTGCCGGGCATCGCCAACAAGCTCGGCGCCCGGATGACCAGCCACGTCGCGACGAGCTTCCCCGGCACGCCGCTGCGTCACGGGGTCTACACCGGCATGCCGATCCGCCGGATGATCTCGACGCTCGACCGGTCCGCGGCGCGGATCGAGGCCCGGCAGACCTTCGGCCTCGACGTCGGCCGGCCGACGCTGCTGGTCACCGGCGGCTCCCAGGGCGCCCGGCGGCTGAACCAGTCCGTGTCGGCGGCCCACCGCGCGCTCGCCGACGCCGGCGTCCAGGTCCTGCACGTCGTCGGCCCGGCGGGGGAGGCCTCCGTCGAGCGGCGTGAGGGCGACCCGCCGTACGTCGTCGTCCCGTACGTCGACCGCATGGACCTCGCCTACGCCGCCGCCGACCTCGTCGTGTGCCGTGCCGGGGCCAACACGGTCACCGAGACCGCGGCCGTCGGGCTGCCGGCGGTGTTCGTGCCGCTGCCGATCGGCAACGGCGAGCAGGAGCTCAACGCGCGGCCGGTCGTCGACGCCGGCGGCGGCCTGCTCGTGCAGGACGGGGCGTTCACGCCCGAGTGGGTGCGGGCGACCGTGCCGGCGCTGCTCACCGACGCGGGACGCCTGGGGACGATGTCCTCGGCGGCCTCCGGGCTGATCCCGCGCGACGCCGACGAGAAGCTCGCCCGGATGATCCTGGCGGCGGCCCGATGAAGGTCCCCGTCCCCGACGTGCTCCTGCCCGCCGACCAGCTCGGCCGGGTGCACTTCGTCGGCATCGGCGGCGCCGGGCTCTCCGGCATCGCGCGGATCATGCTCGCCCGCGGCATCGCCGTCAGCGGCAGTGACGCCAAGGAGTCCCGGACCCTGGAGGCGCTGCGCGCGCTCGGTGCGCGCTGCCACGTCGGCCACGCGGCCGAGCAGGTGCACGACGTCGACACCGTCGTCGTGTCGACCGCGGTGCGCGAGGACAACCCCGAGGTCGTCGAGGCGCAGCGGCAGGGACTGCGGATCGTCCCGCGCTCCGCGGCGCTGGAGTCGGTGATGCAGGGCCGGCGCGTGGTCGCGGTCGCGGGGACCCACGGCAAGACCACCACCACGTCGCTGCTGACCGTGGCCCTCCAGCACTGCGCCGCCGACCCGTCCTTCGCGATCGGCGGCGAGCTCAACGAGTCCGGCGCCAACGCCCACGACGGCAGCGGCGAGATCTTCGTCGCCGAGGCCGACGAGAGCGACGGGGCGTTCCTCGTCTACTCGCCCTTCGCCGCGGTCGTGACGAACGTCGAGGCCGACCATCTCGACAACTACGGCACCGAGGAGGCCTACCACGCGGCCTTCTCGCAGTTCCTCGACCGTCTCGACCCGGCGGGCTTCCTCGCGATCTGCGTCGACGACCCCGGGGCGGCCGCCCTGGCCGCCCAGGCCCGTTCCCGGGGCCTGGTCACGGTCGGTGTGGGGGAGTCTCCGGAGGCCGACGTCCGGGCCGAGGGCGTGACCTTCGCCGGCTCCACGTCCACCTTCACGGTGGTGGACCGCGGCCGTCGCCTCGGCGAGATCACGCTGCGGATCCCCGGTCGCCACTACGTGCTCGACGCGCTCGGCGCGCTGGCCGCGGGCCTCCGGCTGGGCTTCGCGTTCGCCGACCTCAAGCGCGGGCTGGAGTCGTTCACCGGCACCCGTCGCCGCATGGAGCTCAAGGGCGAGGTGGCCGGCGTCCGCGTCTACGACAGCTACGCGCACCACCCCAACGAGATCGCCGGCGACCTGCAGGCCGCCCGCTCGCTCGCGGGAGAGGGGCGCGTGGTCGTGGCGTTCCAGCCGCACCTCGTCTCGCGCACCCGCATCTTCGGCGGGCAGATGGGCGAGGCGCTCGGCGAGGCCGACCAGGTCGTGGTGATGGACGTGTACGTCGCCCGCGAGGACCCCGAGCCCGGCGTCAACGGCCAGCTGGTCGCCTCCCACGTGCCGCTGCCCGCGGAGCAGGTCGTGTTCGAGCCCTCCTGGCAGGCCACGCCGCGGCGGCTGGTCGAGCGGGCGCGCCCCGGCGACCTCGTGCTCACCCTTGGCGCCGGCGACGTCACGCTCGTGGGCCCGGAGGTGCTCGAGCTGCTCGCCGAGAGGGAGCAGGGTGAGGAGTAGCACCCGACCACCGGAGTCCGCCGAGGAGCGAACCGTCCGGATCGCCCGCAAGCGGTTCGCCCGCCGGCAGTGGGCACGTCGCTGGCTGGCCCTGCGCGGGCTGTTCGTCGTGCTGTTCCTCGCCGCCGTCGCCGCGGGCCTCGGCTGGCTGGTCTTCTTCTCGTCGGTCCTGGCGGTCGACGGCGTCGAGGTCGAGGGCGTCGACGTCCTCGACGCCGCCGAGGTACGACGGGTCGCCGCGGTGCCGCTGGGGGACCCCCTGGCCGGGGTGCCGGTCGACGCGATCCAGGCCCGCG
>DASURB010000103.1:0-112557 GCA_036280235.1 Nocardioides sp. | reverse complement strand
GTAGAAGGTGTCGGCCCTGCCGGTGAAGGTCAGCGCACGCTCCCGGCCGGGCACGCCGCCGTCGTCGACGCTGACGGCCGGGCCCTCCGGCGTGATCGTCCCCGACACCGGCGTCGAGGCGTTGGCGCGCAGCCGCTTCTTCTCGGGCACGAGCAGGTAGCGGCCCGCCGTGAGCGGTTCGGGCTCGGTGGTCCCGGTGCTGTTGTGGAACAGCTGGCCGGCCTCGAAGTAGGTGAGGCTCGCGCCCTGGTAGCGGATGACGGACGCGTCGGGACGCACGATCCGCTTCCACGGGTAGAAGGCCTGCCAACCGCGCACCATGACTCGGCCGGACGCCGGCAGGCGGAGGACCGCCCAGTCGACGACTCCGGCGCGGCGCCGCAGGGTCTCGACGTCGCCGTTGACCGCGAGCGGCACCAGCCGCACCCGGTCTAACTCGACCTTGCTCAGCGAGTAGCCCCAGCAGGGCGAGAGCTTCAGCGTGTAGGTGCCGCGGCGCGGGAGCCGCCACAGCCCGTTGGCGGCGCGGTCCACGGTGCCGGTGGGGCCGGTCAGCCGCTCGCCGGTGCACGTCGACGGCCCGCCGCCACGGGTGGTCAGGAGGATCCGGTGGCCGCGCTCGCCCTTGAACTCGTACTTCATAACCCGGCCGCTGGGCTTGGGGTGGAACGGCCCGTCGGCGTACTCGATCCGCTTGGTCTTGGGCTTCAGCTGCGGCGCGGTGTGCGGTTTGCTGGGTGCCGCCAACGTGCCGGGAACGCGCACCCGCACGCGCAGTCGGTTGTACGGCGCCTCGAGCCGGAACTTGAACTCGCTTCCGGTCACCCGCTTGCGCCGGAGGTCGACCCAGTCGGTGCCCTGCCGCGCCTGCAGCACGACGGTGTCCGGGCGGCCGCCGGCCTTGGTGCCTCGCACGGTGAACGTCTTGCCCTCGACGGGCGCGCTCGGCCAGTCGACCCGGATCTTCGGGCGCGGCGCACGCTCCCGAGCTGACGGCTGGTCCGCCGAGGCCGTGGTGACCCCGGCGGTCGCTGCCGCGCCGAGGAGAAGGGTGAACGTCGTCAGCGCGGCGCCGAGCCGTCGAACCATGTGGAGCCCCCGTGCAGAAGTGAAAACGTGAGCGAACTCTAGACCCTGCGCCCCGGCTCAGGGCTCTTTCAGCTCGGCCGGGATCGCCTCGGCGTGCACGACCACGAGGCTTGTCACAGCGCGGGTGAGGCAGACGTAGAGCCGGCGCAGCCCGGTCGTGCGGTCGGCCTCGCCGGCCACGATCCCGCACGGCTCGAGGAGCACGACGTGGTCGAACTCCAGGCCCTTGGCGAGGGAGGCCGGCACCAGGTCCAGCGGTACGTCGAACTCCACGACGCCCTCGTCGAGGCCGGCCGGCTCGTCACCGAGCGTCGCGTGCGGGACGCCGGCCGCGCCGAGCAGCGTCTCGACGTGCCCGACGAGCGCGTCCGGAACGATCACCCCGACCGAGCCCACCCGGGCGCGCGCGGCTATGACGGCCTCGACGAGCAGGCGGTCGCGGTGGTCGGGACCGCCGGCGGCGCGCAGCTCCAGCTCGCCGCGCGTGCGCCGCACGGACCGCGGCGGCTCCAGACCGGGCGCGATCACCGGGAGCAGCCGTGCGGCGTACTCGATGACCTCGCCGGGGACGCGGAACCCGAGCGTGAGCTGCTCCAGGTGCGCGGCCGGCTTGCCGAGGTGGGCGAGCGCGTCGTCCCAGGACCGGCTGGCCCACGGCGTCGTCGCCTGGGCGAGGTCGCCCAGCACGGTCGCGGACCCGGTCGAGCAACGCCGGCCGACCGCACGCAGCATCATCGCCGACAGGTCCTGCGCCTCGTCGGCCACGACGTGACCCAGCGAGTGGGTGCGCTCGACGAGGTCGGCGGCCTCGTCGATGAGCACCGCGTCCGCGAGCGACCACTTGGCGGTGCCGGGCCCCTTGGGCGGCTTCGGCCACAGGAGCAGCGCCTGCTCGTCGGGGGCGAGGATCCCGTCGGCGGCCTCGGCCAGCCCGGCCGGGTCGCTCAGCACGGCCAGCACCAGCCGGGCCGCGTCGACGGCCGGCCACACCTGGTCGACGTACCGCTTCACCTCGCGGCTGCGCGCCACCGCGTCCTGCACCCGGTCGTCGGGGGAGTCACCGGCGAGCTCCATCTTCACGAGGATCGCGTGCGCGAGGCGTTGCGGCAGCATCGCCCGGGCGGCGCCGTAGCGGACGCCGCGGGTGCGCAGCTGCTCGACGACCTCCTCGACCTCGTACGCCGCCAGCCGCCAGCGTCGCGCGCCGCGGGGCACGAGCAGGCCCTCGTCGGGCACCCGGATGCGCGACCACAGCGCCCGGCGGAGCACCTCGGCCATCCGGCCATCGCCCTTGAGCGTGGCGACCTCGGGCGGGTCCTCGCCGCGGATCGCGTACTTCGCGTTGAGGTTGACCAGGGTCTTGCCGACGAGCTCCTCGATCGTGGTCTGCTGCGCGTCGATCTCGCCGAGCGCCGGCAGCACGTCGCCGATGTAGCGCAGGAACGACGCGTTCGGCCCGACGACCAGCACGCCCTGGCGGGAGAGCTGGTCGCGGTGGGAGTAGAGCAGGTACGCCGCACGGTGCAGGCCGACCGCGGTCTTGCCGGTGCCGGGCGCACCCTGCACGCACACCGTGTCCTCGAGCGAGGCACGGACGATCACGTCCTGCTCGGGCTGGATGGTGGCGACGATGTCGCGCATCGGGCCGACGCGCGGCCGCTCGATCTCGGCCTCGAGGATCGCGCTGTGCTCGTCCTCGGTGGGAGCCGGGTCGAGCAGGCGCTCGTCCTCGTACGCCGTCATCGCGCCGTGCTGGAAGCCGAAGCGGCGGCGCAGGCGCACGCCCATCGGTTCCGTGCGTGAGGCGCGGTAGAACGGCACGCTGATGGGGGCGCGCCAGTCGACGACCATCGGGTCGCCGACCTCGTCGCTCACGTGACGGCGGCCGACGTAGAACCGCTCGCCCTGCGAGTGCTCGGGCGCGCGCGGGTCGTCGGCGTCGTAGTCCAGCCGCCCGAAGAACAGCGGCACGGTGGGGTCGTCGGCGAGCGCCTTCATGCGAAGGCCGATGGCGGACTCGAGGAACTTCTGGCTGACCCAGTCGCCGGCGGCGGAGGAGTCCAGGCTGGCCGTGCGCCGGCGCATCCGCGCCAGGGCCTCGCGGGAGGCGGCCAGGTGCCGCTGCTCGGCCGCCAGGTCGGAACCCGCTGAGTCCGTTGCTGGGTCGTGGTGGACGGGTGTGTCGGGGACGGGGGTCGGGGGCGTGGGAGTAGTCACGCGAAGACCTCGCAAAAGGGTGTCGGGAAGCCCGAAGACGCTACCAGCGCACCGCATTCCGGGCATCTGGTTTTCCTGGCTTGCCAGTCAGCGTGATACAGGTTCGGATACGAGTTTCCGGGGCGAGCGGGACACCGCCGGACATAGACGTGCACACTGGTCGGGTGCGCGACGCCTTCGACCTCGACCCTCGCCGTGTGCACCTCAACCACGGCTCGTTCGGAGCCGTGCCACGGGCCGTGACCGAGGCGCAGGCCGCGATCCGGGCCCGGGCGGAGGCCAACCCGATGCGGTTCTTCCGCGTCGAGAGCCCCGGTCTCAAGGAGGAGGCCCGTCACGTGGCGGCCCGCTTCCTGGGCGTCGGCCCCGACGAGGTGGCCCTCGTCCGCAACGTCACGCAGTCGGCGTCGGTGGTGCTGTCCGGGCTGGCCGCGCAGCGGCGGCTCGGCCCCGGCGACGTGGTGGTCGTGGGCGAGCAGGGCTACGAGTCCGTACGCCGTACCGTCGTGCACTGGTGCGAGCGCACCGGCGCCACGCATGCCGTGGTGCCGCATCCCGTCGACGTCGACGACGACGCGCTGGTGGACGCGTTCGACCGCACGTTCGCCGAGCTCACCGACGCCGGGCTCCGGGTCGCGCTCGTCATCGTGGACCAGATCAGCTCGCCCACCGGCAGCCTGCTGCCCGCCGAGCGCGTCTGCGCGCTGGCTCACGAGATCGGGGCGCTGAGCTTCGTCGACGCGGCGCACGCGCCGGGGCACGTCCGGGTCGAGCCCGACGACGTCGGCGCGGACTTCTGGACCGGGACCTGGCACAAGTGGGGCTTCGCGCCCCGCGGCACCAGCGCGCTCTGGGTCATCGAGGCCGAGCGCGAGTCGACGCTGCCGCTGACCACGAGCTGGAACCACGGGCAGCCGTTCCCGCGACCGTTCGACCACCACGGCACCGACGACTACAGCGGCTGGTTCAGCCTGGCGGCGGCCGTCGAGTTCTGGGAGCGCGCCGGCGGGCTCGGCCTCGCCCGGCGTGCAGTCGACCTGCTCGACAACGCCGTCAAGGTGCTGACCTCCGCGCTGCCGGAGCAGGACCCGGCCGTCGCGGGACCGGTGACCCCGTCGCCGTGCATGCGGCTGGTGCCGCTGCCGGCCGGCGTCGCCACGACGCTCGAGGACGCCGACGAGCTCTACCTGGCGCTCAGCGCTCACTACGTCGAGGCGCAGGTGATCCCGTACGGCGGGCAGGGCTGGATCCGGCTGTCCGGCGCGGCCTACAACGAGGCCGAGGACTACGAGCGGCTCGCCGAGGTGCTCCCGGCCGTACTGGCGACCCTGCACGGAACCGGCTCGGCGCCCGCCACCTAGACCGTCGCGAAGGCCGCCATCATCATCCGGTCCTCGTGCTCGAGGTTGTGGCAGTGGATGAGGTATGGCCCGGCGTAGTCCGTGAACCGCACCGCGACGTCCACGTGCTCGGCCGGGCGCACGTCGACGGTGTCCTTCCAGCCGTGGTCGAACTCGCCGGGGCCCTCCTGCGTGCCGCGCGCGATCACCTGGAACGGGTCGAGGTGCACGTGCACCGGGTGGTGCAGGTCGGTGCGGAACCGCCAGATCTCCGTCTCTCCGAGCGGCACGGTGGCCTGCATCTCCTCGGGGTCGAACGGCCGGCCGTTGACCACCCAGCCGTGCTCGCCGTTCACGTCGCCCCGGGTGAACGACCACTCGCGCACCCGCGCTCCTGTCGTGTCGAGCGGCTCGATCTCCGACAGCCGCTTCGGCAGCCGGTCGACCGGCGCGCTGTCGTCGCTCGCGCGGCGCGCCACGACGAACCGCATCACGTCGGCGGTGCTGCCAGAGCCGAACCGGTTGCGCAGCGTCACGCGCGTGCCGACGTCGTACGACGAGAAGTCGACGACGACGTCGGACCGCTCCGCCTGCGCCATCACCAGGTGCTCGTGCGGCACCGGTTCGGTGAGCAGCCCGCCGTCGGAGCCGACCTGGGTGAACATCGGGCCGTCCGGTGGGGGCGGGGTGAGCACCAGGTCGAGCCGCCGCGCGTTGCACCCGTTGAGCAGCCGGAGCCGGTAGCGCGCGGCGTCCACCTCGTGCACCGGCCACGGTGCGCCGTTGACGAGGATGACGTCGCCGAGCACGCCCTCGATGTGCTCGTCGTCGACGCCGTGGTGCGCGCCGTGGTTCCCACCGTGGTTCCCACCGTGGTGCTGGGCGCCTGACGGGTAGGCGAGCTGCCCGTGCTCGTCGAAGGACCGGTCGACGATCGCCAGCACCAGCTCGCGGTCGCCGTGCGGCAGCGGCAGCGCCTCCTCGTCGGCGTCGCGCACGAGGTGAACGCCGAGCAGGCCGCGGTAGACCTGCTCGCCGGTGAAGTCCATCCGGTGGTCGTGGTACCAGAGCGTCGCGCCGCGCTGCTCCATCGGATAGCGGTACTCACGGGTGGTGCCCGGCTCGACGAGGTCGGTCGGGTAGCCGTCGCTGTCGGCCGGGGTGTGGCCGCCGTGCAGGTGCACGGCGACCGGTATTTCGAGCGCGTTGGTGTGCCGCACGAGCGCCGGCCGCCCGCTGCGGGTCTCGATGAGCGGGCCCGGGAACGAGCCGCCGTACGTGAGCAGGTCGGTGCGCGCGCCCGGCACGATCTCCAGCGAAGCCGGCCGCTGCTCGATCTCGAACACGTCCCGGCCGCCGTCGGTCGACGTGGGACGCAGCGGGGTCAGCAGCGGCAGCGGCACCGTGAACCGGCGCGGGAGCTCGAGCCCGCTGCGCACCAGCTGCCCGGTCGACGTCGGGTTGAGGCCGGCGCAGCCGGCAGCCAGCGCGCCGACGCTCGCGACGGCCAGGCCGAGGAACCCGCGACGGGTGGTCCTCATCGGACCACCTCCTGCGGCGCTCGAGCCGGCGCTCGCTGGGTCGCCGTACCCGGGTGAGCAGTGCGCTTCGTGCGCGTCGCCCAGGGCGTGAACGACCAGCCGGCCAGCAGCACCGCGGCCAGCACGATGAACACACCGAGCGGGATGTGCAGGGCAAGGTTCCGCTCGTGGCCGGCGCCGATCTGGAAGCCCTCCGCGAGGAAGACCACGACGACCATCGGCAGCAGCCACCAGGTGCGACCGCGCGTGACGACCGCGTGGACCAGCGCGGCGACGCCCCAGAGCATCGTGGCGACGACCAGCAGGCTCCCGTTGAGGCCGTGGGTCGCGAGCACGTCGTAGTTGCCGGCCATGTAGCTGCCCGCGAGCACCGGCTGCGCGACCGCCATCGCGGCGTGCACCAGCAGCGTCAGCCGCAGCGGCCAGATCGTCAGGGTCGGCATGCAGCGATCTCCAAGATCCATAGTGTGTCTGTCTACGTATTGCCAGTCGATAGGTAAGCACGCGACAGGTTGCTTGTCTACTCATCACCTCGCGCCGTACCCTCCTGCCATGAAGGCCGACGCCCTGCGGGGACACCTCGACGCGCTGATCCTCGCGACCGTCGAGACCGGCGCCCTGCACGGCTACGCCATCGCGGAGTCGCTCGTCGCCCGCAGCGACGGCGCCCTCGACGTCGCCACCGGCACGCTCTACCCAGCCCTGCGCCGGCTCGAGTCCGCCGGGCTGCTCTCCAGCGCGTGGAGCACCGTCGGAGGCCGCAAGCGCCGGACCTACCGGCTCACCGCGTCCGGGCGCAAGGCGCTGGCGCGGGAGCGCTCGGCCTGGCGCGACCTCGCCGGGGTGGTCGACGCGGTGCTGCGGCCGGGCACCGCCTAGCAGTCGGTTCGATCTCTCATCGACCGACGACCGGACGCGTCACAATGCAGGAGTGAGCAACCCCGGGGGTGGGTCGCCCCAGACGGACCAGCCCGAGTCAGGCCCTGTCGGCGCCTGGGTGCTCTTCCTGGTCTTCGGCGTCCTGATCGCGGCACACGGCCTGTACATGCTCGTGCTTCCCTCCGTGGATCCGCTACCTGGCGGACGACTTCCGGGCCACCGGAGGGGGATGGGCGCTGTGGCTCGCTCTTTTCATCGCCACGGTGATCACGCTCTCGGGCACCTACCCCCAGTTCTTCCGACGGCCCGCCCGCGCCCAAGCAGCCGAGGACTAGACGAGCTGACACCCGGGACATGAGGGGACGCGCGGTTCAGTCCTCCCCGATGTAGCCGGTCCTCGGATCGATCATCGAGAGGAAGTCGCGGATGTTCGTCCGGTGCTGTGCCACGTCGTCGGCCGCCGGGCCCACGCTGAATCCATAGCCGAGGTTCGGGCCGGTGAGCCACGTGTAGTCCGTGCCGCCGGACTCGCCCGGCCGGAGGGAGAACACTTCTCCATCGACTTCCAGCGTGAGCGACGGGACATCGCCGTCGCGGTCGGTCTCGGGACGAACGCCTGGCACAGCCTCCGCGTCCGCTTCCGGCTCGCCGCCGTTGTCTCGGTAGATCTCCCGCACGCGACCATCATCGTGCGTTGGGACATCCGTCTACCGTCGAGTCATGGGCACACGGGTCGCAGGAGTGCTTGCGGTCACCGGCGGCGTGGCATGGCTCGCGAAGGTCGCGCTGATCTGGCGAAACGGTGGCACGAACACGACCGATGGAATCGTTGGTGTGCTGTTCGATGTCGGTGCGGTCGCGATCTTGTTGGCACTGACGATCAGGGTCTGGGTCGTCCCGCGGTCGCTGCGCTTCAAGCTTGTTGCTGTGCTGGCGGTCCTGCTCGCGTTCGTCGCGGTCGTGAACGTGCCCATTGCCCTCGGCTGGCTGCTCTTCGGCCAGATCTGGCTGGCCGAGGAGGTCGGCGTTCTCCTGACGGCAGTCAGTGCCATTGTTCTCGGGCTCCGATGGGCCATTCGCGGCCGCGAGCGAGGCCGAGTCGCGACCTCCTGAACCCGCCGGACACGAAGTTGCGAGTGTTCTCCACTCCGCCCGGCACGGCGGAAGCCACGGGTGGATCCTCCGGTTGGGAGTCCGGCGAGGGAGGGGCTCCCTGAGTCGCAGGCCAGTCGCGGACAGCGCGCTCTGGCAAGGTACGACCATGGCTGATACCGAGCGGTTCCAGGTCGACGGCGAGACGTTCGACGTAGCGTCAGATGCGAGCCAGTCGGGGCGCTATCAGTTCACCTGGGTGTCCGGGAAGAACCGCGGCTACGGCTTCACGGTTCAGACCTCGGACGGAAGCGCCATGACCCGGGAGCACATCGTGAGTCAAATTCGCTCGTTCCTCGGCCAGATCGATCCCGAGACGGGGTACATGGCGGACTGAGCTCGTCGTGGATGTCGGGGGACCGGTTTGGAGTACGAGGGGCGCATGAGATCGCGCCAACGACCCCGCCGGTGGCGGGGTGTGGAGCGTGGTGGCTACGGGTCCGGGACGAGCCTGATGTGACCCGCGTCGACCGTCCGTCGGCGGGCATCGGTGGGGGTGACGTCGAGTGTGCCCTCGCGATCCCGCAGGAACTGGTAACCGTGCGGGCTGGTCCACAGGTAGCTGCCGCGCTCGAGCACCACGTAGTTCCAGGGGGTGTGCGTCTTCAGTCGGTGATGCCGCCGGCACAGCCTCGCGATGTTGCAGGAGCAGGTGGTCCCGCCGGCGGCGTGAGGGATGACGTGGTCGCAGTCGGTACGGCGAGCGGGGCGGGTGCACCAGGGGAAGACGCAGGTCTCGCCAGCGCGGACAGCTCGACCAGCCGGGCGGGTGTCTCATACGCCGCCCCCGATAGGTGCTCGTTCAGATCCAGCACGGGACGCACGGTGATGGTCGTGCCAGGTGTGCCACACCAGGTGCGCACCTGGTCGACGGAGACGAAGCTCCGGGTGTTCTCCACCCGCGCCAGGTGAGTGTCGTCGCCTGAGGTGATGGCGTGATCGCTGACATGCACGTTGAGCACGACCTCGCGACCCGGCAGCGGCAGTGTCGGGTCGGTGCCGCGGGCAAGTTCACCGAGCGCGTGCGCGCGCCGCACGTCGAGCGAGTCCTCACAGCCCAGGTCTGCCAGCCGCGCAGCACCCTCTGACAATGCGGCGTCGAGATCCAGGGCGTCAGCCAGGTCAAGGTCGGCGTCGAGGTGGGCGGTGCCGTCGAAGTCGGTCTGGTCGGTGTAGAGGGTGACGTGCCGGTTGTCCGCGGCTGCGAGCCGACGAGCCTCGGCCTTCTCCGGGTCGAAGCGGACCAGGGCTTCCTCTACCAGCCGGTCGACTTGGCCGATGCCCATTCGGTGGGCGAACGGTGCGACGTGCCGGTCGACGTAGTCGGCACCCACGGGTGGCAGGCAGATGGTGCGGTCGGCGATCCGGCGGGCGCGCCATGGCGGCAGGTCCCCGGCCTTGACGCGTGCCCAGACGCGGGGGAGTCGGTAGGCGAGCTCGAGCGCTTCGGCGATCAGGGAGCTGCCAGAGTCGGTGGAGATGTGCAGAGCGACGGCGAGCTCGTGGGCGCAGAACTCGCCGACCTCGGGTGTGCCTTCGCCGGCGATCAGGACCGCGCTCTCGAACCCGAGGTCGTCAGTCGGGTCGGGCTCGTGCATCACGGCCCAGTCGAGGGCCAGCTCGAGGGTGCGGACCTCGGCCCGGTAGGCGGTCGCCTGCTCGGCCTGGGCAGCGGCCAGCACCGCGGCGGGGGAGTCCGCCTGTTCGGGTGCGGGTGTCGCTGCCATGGAGCCATTGGATCAGGCGGCACCGACAGTTTTCGAACAGGTGTCCATAGAACCCGAATCTTGTGCCCGAAGTGAGCGGAAGTCCATGGACACGCGCTCCCGGCAGCCGAGAGCGCTGCCGACGATGACGCACGAAACGGACCTGCCGTCGTTAGAACCTCTTGTGGCGCCTGCGGACGGTGGCCTGCAGGAGCCCACTCGCCGGGCCGATCTCACGAAAGGGGTGAGGTTCTGGCTCACGGTCGCGCAGGACGTGGAGTACGCAACCGCCTACGCCGCAAGCAGCGCCCGAGTCGCGACAGCCACTCTTGTGGACCGCCGACCCCATCCGCGCGGGCGCCGGCTCAGAGCTGCGTCAGGTCGTGGGTCTCCTGGGAGATTTGCGGACTCGGGACGCCGTGTGGTCTGACGACCCGTCCTCGCTCCGACACACAGACTTCAACGAGCGCTACCGAGCCATCCACGAGGCGCAGGTTCAGGCTGAGCCGGGGCAGGCCTGGCACGCGGGTTGCGAGGACCAGGAAAACCTGTGCGAGCTCGCCTCCTCGGGTCTGCTCCATGACGTTCTACTGGAGGGCGCCCGTGCCGGCGCCGTCGCTTCCGAGACAGGCCGTCGTCGCGGAGTCGTGGGAGCCACCGTGGGCGAGATGCTCCTCGTCAGCTCGACCCGGGGACCGGGTTGACCGCGCGCAGGCATCGCCACGACTCCCGCACGATCCACCCAAAGGGCAGCCCCACGACCACCAACGCGAACGGCACGTGCGCGAACGTCGACGCATGGTGGTCGGTGGTGACCATCGCCGCCGAGAGGCCGAGGATCACCACGCTCGCCGCGAGGCCGGCGGTCGCTGCCGCCCGGATCAACGAAGGGTGGAAGCCCCACCACCGCGTGCCGAGCCCGGTGACGACGAGCGCCACGAGCGCCAGCCCGATGGACGTCACGCCCACGAACTCCACGACGGTGTCGAGCGCCTGGGTGAGGGGACTGCCGTCGGTCACGTCGCGCTCGCCGGTGTACCACGCCCAGGCGAGCGGCTGGACGACGAGCACGATCGCGAGCACCGTCGACGTACGGCGGAGCAGGTCGGACGCGAGCATCGCCTGGTACGACGGGGCGAGCTCGGCCACCGAGCCGAACTCCTCGCGGGCGAGCCGCTCCGCCTCGGACCGCTCGACCCCGTCGGCGACATACGCGTCGGTGGCGTCCTCGAGGTGGTCGGCGACCTCCCGCAGCAGCTCGCGCTTGGCGGACCGGCGGCCGACGAGGACCCGCCCGAGCCGGTCGACGTACTCCTCGTTGCGCACCTGACCATCCTGACCAGCGACCTACGCGCGGCTCAACGAAATTGGCGCCGGTTCAGGGGCGAACCAGGGAAGAACCGGATGCGGTTCGTTGTGAGACGGACCGATGATTTCCCGGGCTCGCGGTGGTCCGTTTCTAGGGCTGCCGCCGCAGCCCCACGTAACACACAAGTCGAGGAGAGGCTGAGCAGTGATACGTGCCCGAGGGCTCGTCCAGACGTTCCAGACCCGCCAGGGTCGCCAGAAGACCGAGGTGCGCGCCGTCGACGGCGTCGACCTCGATGTCGCCGAGGGGGAGGTCGTCGCCTTCCTCGGACCCAACGGGGCCGGCAAGACCACTACCCTTCGCATGCTGACCACGCTGCTCCGTCCCACCGCGGGGGAGGCCACCGTCGCCGGGTACGACGTGGTGAAGGACTCCGTGGAGGTACGGCGGCGAATCGGCTACGTGTCGCAGGCCGGCGGCGCATTCAGCGGTGCTCGGGCCGGCGACGAGGTCGTCGACCACGGCATGCTCTACGGCCTGAGCCAGGAGGTGGCCAAGCGTCGCGGCCAGGAGCTGTTCGAGCAGCTCGACCTCCAGGGCCTGTGGACCCGGATGCCGCGCAACATGTCCGGCGGCCAGAAGCGCCGGCTCGACATCGTGATGGGCCTGGTCCACGAGCCGCGGCTGGTGTTCCTCGACGAGCCGACGACCGGCCTCGACCCGCAGGCGCGGGCCAACCTATGGGAGCACATCTCCGACCTGCGCGACCGGCGCGGCTCGACGGTGTTCCTCACCACCCACTACCTCGACGAGGCCGACGCGCTCAGCGACCGGATCATCATCATCGACAACGGCCGCATCGTCGCCGCGGACACCTCCAGCGCGCTCAAGGAGCAGGTCGCCGGCGACCTCGTCGACCTCGAGATGTCGCGCGTGGAGGACCTGACCGCGGCGGCCGAGCAGCTGGCCACGGTCTGCGACATCAAGGGCGTCGAGACTGACGGCATGCACGTGCGCGGGCGCGTGCGTCGCGCCGGCACCGCAGTACCCGGCCTGCTGCGCGACCTCGACCGCAGCGGCATCGAGCTCGCCTCGATCGAGGTGCACCGGCCGACGCTCGACGACGTGTTCCTCACGCTGACCGGTCGCTCGCTGCGCGACGCCGAGGCCGCCAACGAGGCAGCCGCTGCGGAGGCCGGCGAGACCGGCGACGACAGCGGCGACCAGCCCGACCAGGTCACGACCGACGTCCCTGCCACCACGGGAGCCGAGCGATGAACAACTTCGTGCGCGAGAGCTACATCGTCTTCCGCCGCCAGCTGCGGATGAACCTGCGCAACCCCGCGTGGGTGATCATCGGCATGGTGCAGCCGGTGCTCTACCTGCTGCTGTTCGGTCCGCTGCTCACACCGCTGGTCGACCGGTTCGGTGCCGACAACGCCTACACGTTCTTCGTGCCCGGCCTGCTCGTGCAGCTGGGCATCTTCGGTGCGTTCTTCGCCGGCTTCTCGCTGATCGGGGAGTGGCGCGAGGGCGTCATCGAGGCCGAGCGGGTCACCCCGGCAAGCCGTACGGCGCTCCTGGTCGGTCGGCTCGGCCGCGACCTGCTGCAGCTGTTCGTGCAGGCGCTGATCCTGGTCGGGCTCGGCTACCTCATGGGCATGGAGGGCACGCTGCGCGGCGTCACGCTCGGCGTGCTGCTGACGCTGCTGCTCGGCGGTGCCTGCGCGGCCGCGTCCAACGCCTTCGCGCTGACCACCAAGAGCGAAGAGGTCATGGCGCCGGTCATCAACATGGTGATGATGCCGGTGCTGTTGCTCTCCGGGATCCTGCTGCCGATGACGATCGGCCCCGACTGGCTGCGGACGGTCAGCGACTGGATGCCGATCAAGCACGTGGTCAACGGCGTGCGGTCGTCGTTCGCCGGCGACTACGCCGCCAGCGGCGTGCTGTGGGGCTGCCTCTGGTGCGTCCTGCTGTTCTCGCTCGCGATCTGGTGGGGTACGGCGACGTTCCGCAAGGAGAACAGCTGATCCACGAGCAGTCCTGGCCGGGTCGGCCGCCGGGGACCCGGCCGGCTCAGGCGCTCGCGACGTCGTCGGCGTCGACGATCCGGTAGGCGTAGCCCTGCTCGGCGAGGAACCGCTGCCGGTGCTGGGCGAAGTCGGCGTCGACGGTGTCGCGCGACACGATCGCGTAGAACCGCGCGGACCGGCCGTCGGCCTTGGGCCGCAGCAGCCGGCCGAGGCGCTGCGCCTCCTCCTGACGTGAGCCGAACGAACCGGACACTTGAATGGCCACCGCGGCCGACGGCAGGTCGACCGAGAAGTTCGCGACCTTCGAGACGACCAGCAGGTCGACCTCGCCGTGGCGGAACGCGTTGAAGAGCCGCTCCCGTTCCTTCACGGTGGTCTCGCCCTTGATGACCGGCGCGTCGAGCCGCTCGGCGATCTCGTCGAGCTGGTCGAGGTACTGGCCGATCACCAACGTCGGCTCGCCCCGGTGCTTGGCGACGAGCTCCTCGACCAGCCGGGTCTTCACGCTGGTGCACGACGCCAACCGGTAGCGCTCGTCGGGCTCGGCCGTCGCGTAGGCGAGCCGCTCGCCCTCGGGCAGCGTGACTCGGACCTCGACGCAGTCGGCCGGCGCGATCCAGCCCTGCGCCTCGATGTCCTTCCACGGTGCGTCGTACCGCTTCGGGCCGATCAGCGAGAACACGTCGCCCTCGCGGCCGTCCTCGCGCACGAGCGTCGCGGTCAGGCCGATGCGACGCCGGGCCTGCAGGTCGGCGGTCATCCGGAAGATCGGCGCGGGCAGCAGGTGGACCTCGTCGTAGACGACGAGTCCCCAGTCCTTGGCGTCGAACAGCTCGAGGTGGGAGTAGACGCCCTTCCGGCGCGTGGTCATCACCTGGTACGTCGCGATGGTCACGGGGCGGATCTCCTTGCGGGTGCCGGAGTACTCGCCGATCTCGTCCTCCGTCAGCGACGTGCGGCGGACCAGCTCCTCCTTCCACTGCCGCGCGGAGACCGTGTTGGTGACCAGGATCAGCGTGGTCGCCTTGGCCTGCGCCATCGCGGCCGCGCCGACGATCGTCTTCCCGGCACCACAGGGCAGGACGACGACGCCGGAGCCGCCGTGCCAGAACGACTCGGCCGCGTCGCGCTGGTAGCCGCGCAGCTCCCACCCCGACTCGTCGAGCTCGATCGGGTGGGCCTCGCCGTCGACGTACCCGGCGAAGTCCTCGGCCGGCCAACCCAGTTTGAGCAGCGCTTGCTTGAGGTTGCCGCGCTCGGACGGGTGCACGGCCACGGAGTGCTCGTCGATGCGGGCGCCGAGCATGCCCTGCACCTTCTTGGCGCGCAGCACCTCCTCGAGCACGGGGCGGTCGGTGCTGGAGAGCACCAGGCCGTGGGTCGGGTGCTTCTCGAGCCGTAGCCGGCCGTAGCGGGCCATGGTCTCGGCGATGTCGACGAGAAGCGCGTGAGGTACGGCGTAGCGGCTGTAGGTCAGCAGCGTGTCGACGACCTGCTCGGCGTCGTGGCCGGCCGCGCGGGCGTTCCACAGGCCCAGCGGAGTGAGCCGGTAGGTGTGCACGTGCTCCGGGGACCGCTCCAGCTCGGCGAACGGCGCGATCGCCTTGCGGCAGTCCTGCGCGCGCTCGTGCTCGATCTCGAGGAGCAGGGTCTTGTCGGACTGGACGATCAGGGGTCCGTCGTTCACGACACCGCCTCCGCGGCCGCGGCGCGCTGCCGGGCGCGGTAGGCCGCGACGTTGGCGCGTGAGGAGCAGCGGTCGGAGCAGTAGCGACGGGACTGGTTGGGGGAGGTGTCGACGAAGACGTGGTCGCAGCCGGCGGCGTCGCACACGCCGAGGCGGGTGGCGCCGAGGTCGCAGACCAGCGTGGACAGGCCCATCAGCGACTCGGCGACGAGCAGCTCGGCGACCGAGGACTGCCGGTCGGCGACGTGCATGTGCCAGGAGCCGCCGCCGTGGTGACCGTGGCCGTGCCCGCCATGACTCTTGGGGTCGCTCGGGCCGTGGCCCGCGATGTACGGCGTCACCGGGTGCTTGGCGAGCAGCGCGTTGAGCTGGTCGACGACGCGCTGCTCGTCGCCCTCGTTGGACGCCTCGAAGACCGGCCGCAGCTCGCGCTGGAAGCGGCGCAGCGCGGTCGCGTCACGCTCGACGACCTGGTCGTGCAGCCACTCCCGCTGGTCGAGGAACCGGACCAGCGCGGCGGCGTCCTCCAGGTCGGCGTTGACGAGCGCCGCGGAGCGCTCGGCGTAACGAACAAAGTCCATGCCTGCAGGTTACCGGCACGGAACAACCGGGGTGTCCGGTAAGGGCCAGTGTCCAGACCGCGGGCAAGAAGCGCCGACTGGGCGCGCGGGAGAGGGCAAGGCGCGCCGACTCGGCGGAGTGGCGTCAGCCGCGGCGGCTCAGCGCGTCGGGACCCTCGGGGGCGTCCTGCTCGCTCGGCTGGCTGAACGAGGCCGCGCGGCGGACCAGCACCTGGGAGATCTTGTCCTCGGGGGTGAGCACCAGGTCGACGCCCCACCAGCTCTCGCAGGGGGTGCCCGCCGGCGGGCGTACGGCGACGACGACGCGGGACGACACCCGCCCGGTCGACTCGCCGGGCCTCGGGTTGCCGTGGCAGCCGCAGTCCATCTCCTGGGCGTAGGAGGCGAAGTCGCCGTCGCTGGCGACCAGTGGGGCCAACGCGTCGCGCCCGGCCCGCTTCGCGTCCTCCGGCAGCCGCCACGCGTCGCGCTGGGCGGCCTCGTCGCCGCTCATCGTCCAGGTGGCCCCGCGCGCGGAGACGGTGACGAAGTCGGCCCACCACTCGGTCATCTCGGAGGAGTCGCCGTCCTCGGCGAAGCGGTGGAACGCCTCGGCGATGCCCTCGTGCTCGTCGGCCTCGGCGGCGGCGAGGGCCGCCTCGTCCGGGCCGGTGTTCGAGGCCCCGGGTGACGCCGAGGGAGTCTCGTCCGGCCCGCCCCACCCGCCGAGCCACCAGACCGCGCCGGCGGCCACTACGGCCAGCGTGAGGACCGCCGTGCGCGCAGGGTGCCGCCGGTCGTCGTCACCTCCGACCTCGAGGACCTCGCTGCTCTCGCTGTGCGGCTCGTCGTCCTGCATGTGCACCCCAGCTGTGTGCCGTACTGGGCCCCGCCCGCCCAGAGTAAGACCCACGGCCCGGAACCGCACTGGCCCGGACCGTGGGTCAACGGCGAACTAGTTACCTACCCGAGGGTCACTCGCTTCGGGTGGGTCACTGGTAGGTGCAGGTGACGGTCTGGCCGCGCGTCGGCGACGGCACCACCGGGCAGACGAGCTGCAGCGGTGCGTCGGAGGACGGGGGCTCCGTCGGCTCCGTCGGCTCCGTCGGGGTCGGGTCCGCCGGGGTGGTGGGGTCCGTCGGGGCCGGCTCGGTCGGGGCCGGGGTCGTCGGCGCGGGGGTCGTCGGCGCGGGGGTCGTCGGAGCCGGGTCCGCCGGGGTGGCGCCTCCGCTGACCAGCGAGTTGAACCAGTCCTCGATGTTGTCGTAGCCGTTGCCGTTCGCGTCGCCGGTCGCGTCCGCCACGTTCGGGTTGGTGCCGTGCGACGACTCCCACGCGTTGGGCATGCCGTCGTTGTCCGAGTCGGCCGGCGCGGAGCCCGCCGCCAGGACCGGGTAGCCGCCGGCCGTGTTCTTCATCGAGCCGGCGCCGCTGCGCACCTCCTGGACGAGTCGCTGGTCGACGTCGTCGCGGACGAGCGAGGCACCCGCGTTCGCGAGTACGTCGGTGTAGGCCTGCGCCGCGCTGGTGGTCGTCACCGGGGCTGCGGCGAACGGCGTGCTCACGCGCCCGACCGACTGCCCGATGCGAGCCGGCTGGTCACCACCCGCGGTCCAGCGCATGTTGCCGTCGCCGTACCACTGGTGGGTGGCGCCGGTGTCGCCGTTGTACGTCGCGAACTCAGCGCGCGACGGGTCGCTGTTCGGGCCGGGCTTGTAGTAGTTGCCCACCCAGTTCACCTGGGGCTTGCCCTTGGACGAGGAGATCAGGGTGACGCCGCTGCCGGAGCCCTTGCCGTAGTTGTAGACGACGTTGTTGCGGATGTCGGCGACGGAGACGCCGCTGACCTGCGGGTTCCGGTCGACGTTGGAGACGAACAGGTTGTGGTGGATGGACACGTTGTGCGCGTTGACGCCGCCGGCCAGGAGGCCCTTGGAGTGCTCACCGTCCGGGTGCCCGGCGTTGCTCAGGCCCTCGGCGATGATCGAGTTGCTGATCGTGATGTTGTTCGACTCGTCGTAGGTGTTCACGTTCTCGTCCACCGCCCAGCTGAACGAGGCGTGATCGATCACGACGTTCTTGACACCGGCCTTGTAGATCGTGATCGCGTCGTGGCTGTCGTCCGCCTTGCCGCCGTTGCCCGGCCGGAAGCGCACGTAGCGCACGACCACGTCGTGGGTCGCGATCTGCATCGTGCCCTGGTCGGTGCCCGAGGTCGGGTCCATCCGGAGCGTGATGCCGCCGCCCGGCGCGGTCTGCCCGGCGATGGTGATGAAGGGGTTGGTGACGTTGATCCGGCTCTTCAGCGAGATCGTGCCGCCGGTCTTGAAGACGACGTACCGCGGGCCGGTCCGCTCGACGCACGACCGCAGGGTGCCGGGGCCGGAGTCAGCCAGGGAGGTCACCGCGCAGACCGCGCCGTCGCGCCCACCCGGCGTCTCGGTGCCGAAGCCCTCGGCGCCGGGGAAGGCCCTGGTGGACGCGGCCACGGGTGACGTGAGCACTTGGGGGCCCACCGCGGTCGCCGTGACGGCGGCGGCCGCGACGGCGAGTACAGGAAGGGAGTACTTGTTCAGAAACATGCATAGAGCAATAACCAACCGATAACGACGGAAAAAAATCCTCGGCGAAAGTTAGTACCTGCGGCCTAGCCCGGCTGTCTCACGCAGCAAGAAAGCCGGAGGTCAGGCAGCGGGGAAGTCGGCGAACGTGCTCACGAACGGCATCGCCCATCCGAAGGCGGCTGCCGAGGCCATGTCCAGGTCCGAGGGCGGCAGGTCGGTCACCGCGCGCGCCACCGCCTGCTGGTACGCCGTCACCTCGGCCACCAGCGCGCCCACCGGGCCCTCGTGCCGGAACGCCGCGGCGACCACCGGCGCCGGCAGGTCGAAGGTCTCGGCGACCTCGTCCAGCGGGACGCCGAGCAGCAGGTCGAGCGCCGACATCAGCCCGGCGGTGAACGCGAACTCCGGGTCGCCGAGCTGCCGCGACTCCGCCAGCAGCTCGCAGGTGCGGGCCCGGACCAGCGCCGTGGCGAGGCCGTCGGTGCCGGCGCCGGGCCGGCCCGACAGCAGCGTCAGCGCGACCCACTGGCGGATCCGCACGGTGCCGAGCAGCACCAGCGCCTCGCGGACGGTCTGGACCTCGCGCCGCAGCCCGCGGGCGGCGCCCGCCGACGCGAGCTGGAGCACCTGCAGCACCAGGCCGGGCTCGCGGCGCAGGACCCGCTCGAGCTCGTCGAAGTCCACGTCCTCGGTGAGCATGGCCGCGGCCAGCTGCACGTGCGAGGCCACCGACGGCGGCAGCGCCGACGCGTGCACCACCTGCGGCCGCTCGATCGTGTAGCCCTGGAACAGCTCGAAGCCGGCGGCCATCGCCCACTCCAGCTCGTCGGGCGTCTCGAGCTTCTCGGCGAGCAGGCGTACGTCGTACTCCGAGCAGCGACGGGCCAGGGCCTCGATCTCCTCGCGGGTGCTGGTCCGGAAGTCGAGCTTCACGATGCTGGCGAGGTCGAGCAGGCGCTCGGCGCCCTCGACCCAGACGAAGTCGTCGAGCGCGAGCGTGTAGCCCTCCGCCACGAGGGCGGCGCACCCCGCGACGATCTCGTCGTCGACGGCGACGGTCTCGAGCACCTCGATGACCGTGCGGTGCGAGGGCAGCGTGACGGGGGTCTGCCCGGTGAGCACGCCCCGCTCGGCGTTGCAGAAGACCATCTTGTCGCCGACGAGCTGGCCGACGCCGATCGTCAGCGCACTCAGCACGACGTCGGCGGTCATCTGGTCGCCGCTCAACGGGGGGCGGTCGGGGTCGATCGATCGGTAGAGGAGCTCGTAGCCGACGACGCGCCGGTCGCGGTCGATGACCGCCTGGCGGCCCACCGCGACCGTCGAAGCGGCCTCCGGCCTCGTCCCCCTGCTCTGCACAGCGCGATCCTCCCGTCCCGGCGATTGTCCGTCTACCGTTTCGCCCGCCGTGACCGAATTGCGACGCGCAGACCGATCGGCCGAGGCTCCCTAGTCCTTTCAGGTGGTGTTCCCCTCAAGTCGGACACCTACCTGTCCGATCACTCTCCTGCAGAGGAACGGCCATCGAGGGAGAGCAGTGCAACACAGGCGGTCACTTCTTCTCGCCCTGGCCCTCGGCTTGCCTGGCTACGGGTGGCTGCTGCTCGCGCCCTCGTTCGGGCCCGAGTGGCTGCGTGAGACCGTCCTGGTCCCCCTGCTCCTGGCCCTGCCCGTCTGGGCGCTCACGCGCGTGCGCGACGAGTCGCCGGAAGTCCGGCCCTGGCTGGTGCCGCTCACGACCGGCATGGCGATGTTCCCGCTGGGCCACCTGGTCGACGCTCTCGGTGACCTGACCGGGCTCGGCGGACGGGGGTACGCCGGCTTCGTGGGCGACGTGCTGGTGCTCGTCGGCTACCCGTTCCTGCTGCTCGGCCTGCTCGCCGCGCTCGCCGTGCACGTGCGCGGCCTGCGGCTGACCGTCTGTCTCGACGGCCTCACCGGTGCCCTGGCGGGTGCCGCCGTGACGACGCTGGCGATCGCGCCGCTGCTGCCCGCGATCGGCGACGGCTCCTGGACCCAGGTGCCGCTGCTGGCGTTCCCGTTCCTCGACGCCCTGCTGGTCGCGACGGTGCTGGGCGCGCTGGCGCTCGTCGGCGTGGCGCACGGCCGTCAGTTCGGCCTCTGGGCCGCCGCGCTGATCGTGCTCGCCGCCGCGCACCTCGTCCAGGTCGAGCGGTTCGCCTCGGGCGCGCCGGCTCCCGCCTGGTCCGACGCGTTGGTCGTGCTGTCGCTGGCCATGCTGAGCGTGGGGGCGCTGGGGCACGGGGCCCAGCGGCCCGACCGGCTGGCCGGCGCGCGGGCGCTCGGCGTGCCGGCGCTGTCCTCGGTCGCCGCCGTGGCGGTGCTCCCGGTGGCGCCGGACTGGGACGTCACGCCGCTGCCGACGCTGCTCGCGCTGGCGACGCTGACGCTGGCGGCGGCCCGGTTCGTCCGCGCGTTCCTCCAGCTGCGCGAGCTCGCGGTCGTCAAGGAGATGGCGCTCACCGACGAGTTGACCGGCATCCCCAACCGGCGCGCGCTCTACCTGCACCTCGACACGATGCTGGCGCTCGCCGACGACGACGCCGACCTGGAGCCCGGGGGCGACGGCACGTTCGCGGTCGCGCTGATCGACCTCGACCACTTCAAGGAGGTCAACGACACCCTCGGGCACGAGACCGGAGACGCGCTGCTCAAGGGCGTCGTCGCCCGCTTCAGCGCATGCCTGGAGGAGCTGGAGACGCCGTACCTCTTCGCCCGCCTGGGCGGCGACGAGTTCGCGGTCGTCCTGCACGAGGCGACCTCGCGCAACGCCGCGCTGGTCGTCGGCGAGGCCCTCCAGGAGAGCCTGATCGAGCCGCTGAAGCTGCCCGACACCGAGCTGCACGCCCACGCCAGCATCGGTCTGGCCGTGGCCCCGAAGCACGGCCGCACGCGCAGCGAGATCCTGTTCGCGGCGGACGCTGCCATGTACGCCGCCAAGACGTCCGGCGACGCGGTGCGCTTCCACCAGCCGTCGCGCGACGAGAAGACCCAGCAGCTCGAGCTGTCCGAGGAGCTGCACCGGGCGCTCGACCGTCGCGAGCTCGTCGTGCAGTACCAGCCGATCGAGTCCGCCACCGGCCAGCTCGTCGCCGTCGAGGCGCTCGTGCGTTGGGACCACCCCGAGCGCGGCCTGCTGCTGCCGGCGGAGTTCCTGCCGGCAGCCGAGCGCTACCGGCTCACCAACGCGATCGCCCAGCGGGTGCTGGAGATCGGGCTCGGTGACGTCGAGCGGTGGCGCGCCAACGGCGTCTCGGTCTCGCTGTCGGTGAACCTCAGCCCCTGCGACCTGCGCGACGAGGCGATCGTCAACCTCGTCGCCGAGGCGCTGCTCGGCCGCGACGTGCCCGCCTCCGTGCTGACGCTGGACATCGGCGAGGCGGCGCTGGCCGAGGACCCCGAGCGGGTCACCGGCGTGATCCGCGCACTGCGCGGGCTGGGCGTCAAGCTCGCGCTCGACGACTACGGCACGGGCGGCACCGGCCTGGCGCTGCTGCACGAGCTGCCGTTCCACGCGCTCAAGCTCGACGGCCGCTTCGCACGCGACGCCGCCGTCGACGCCCGCGCGACGGGCGTGGCGAAGTCGACGATCGACCTCGCGCACGCGCTGGGCATGCGCATCGTGGCCGAGGGCGTCGAGGACCGACGCGCGGCCGAGCTGCTGCGGGAGCTCGGCTGCGACGAGCTTCAGGGTTGGTACGTCGGGCGGCCCGGTGCCGCGACCGAGGTCGAGGAGCGGATGACCCGCAGCACCGGCGGCAAGCACCGGCTGGCCGTGCCGGAGCAGGCGCCGCGCTTCCCGGCGACGCCCACCCCCGAGCAGCCGCCGCAGGAGCCTTCGCCGCTCAGGCGTCCTTGAGCTCCGCGACGCCGGTGATCCGGTGCACGGCGAACTGACGCACGTCGTCGGCGCGATGGTCGAACGCCGTGAGCTGGCCGGCCTGCACGTGCACGGGGTCGACGACCCGGTCGACCGTCACGCCGGCGCTGTCGACGTACCCGATGACGACGGTCTGCTTCGCGTCCGCCGCCTCGCGCAGCACCGCCAGCAGCTCGGCCGGTGACGACCGCGGTCCCTGCGAGGGCCGCGCGGGAGCGGGCGGCCGCCGCGCAGCGGCCTTGTCGCCGGCCCGGATCGCGGTGACGGTTGCCGCGACCCGGGCGCCGAGCCGAGCCGCACCCCGCGGGTCGTGCGCGCCGAGCACTCCGTCGTCCACGCGCCGGGGCCGCGGCGAGCGGGCGCGCATCGACTCGCGACGGGCCAGACGGACCGTGCCGTCGGGCGCCTCGACCACGGGCGCGGCGCCGAGCTCGCGCAGCCGCGGCAGCAGGACGTCGAGGGGTACGTCGCTCACCACGACCGTCGGGGCGATCCGGCGCAGCCGCAGCGAGGACGCCTTGGGGTGGTGCACGAGCTCGGCCAGGGCGGACTCGTCGTCGCTGCGCAGGAACGACTCGGCGGAGCCGGCGCGGATCGTGCCGAACTTCCGCGAGACGTCGTCGACGAGGTAGACGAGCGGCTGCGGCACCGGCGTGCGCGAGGCGGACGACAGGAACGCGTGGATCTCCGCCGCCGACCAGCCGCTGTCGAAGCCGCGCCGGATGGAACGCTCGTTGAACCGGTAGACGGTGGCGCCGCCGCGCGACTCGATGTCGGCGAGCGTGGCAAGGCTGCGGCCGAGCTCCTGCTCGAGCGGGCCGGGGGCGACCGCGGTCAGGTCGGCCTGGAGCAGCACGTAGTCGACCGGCTCGGGCAGCAGCGGCTCGAGGGCGGCGGCCGCGTGGTGCGTCGGGTCGTCGTCGCCGAGCAGCGCGCGGCCGTGGGCGGCCAGCCCGCCCAGGGCGACCACGCCGACGAGCGCGGCCTCCTCCATCACCCAGGCCACGGCCTCGCGCCTGGCGGCGGGTCGGCGGGGCCGCAGCCACACGAGCCGGTCGACCAGCGAGGGCAGGCCGGTGCCCGGCGCCAGCACCTCCCCGGGCGGCAGCTCGCCCACCTCCCGTAGCGCGGCGCGCCGGGTGTCGACCAGCCAGCCCCGCTCGAGGTCGGGGGCGAGCGCGTTGACCGGCTTGCCGTTGACCCGGGTGCCGATCAGGCCGAGCATCCGCGGCGAGTCGAGCCAGGCCAGCGCCAGCCGGGTCCAGCGGTCGGCGACGCCGGCCGCGCTCCAGTGGTCGAAGGCGTCCGTCGGCAGCCACGCGGCGTCCTGGTCGTCGGTCATGCCGACGTCGACCAGCCCGGCCGCCCGGGCCAGCTCGACGTGCACGGCGGCGACCCGCTCCTCGACGTGCAGCAGCTCGGCGGCGGCCTTCAGCTCGCGCACGCCGAGACCGCCCGAGCGCAGCGCGTTGGGCGGCTGGGTGCCCCAGTGCTCCAGCAGCAGCTCGACGTGCCGGACCAGCTCGAACGCCGCCCCGGCCGCGGCCCGGTCGACGAGCGCCTGGTCGCGGGAGCCGGTCACGAGCGGGGGCGGGCCGGTCACCGGCTCGCGGGTGGTGTGGCCGCCGCGCAGGTGCAGCGCGACCTCGCGGGGCAGCGCGACGTGCCGTCGGTCCTTGGCGACCAGCAGCCCACGCGCCAACAGGCTGTCGACCGGTCCGGCCTGGTCGCCGCGACGCACCGCTCGGTCGGTGGCCTCGACGGCACCGTCGCGGCCCTCCCGGTCGAGGTGCTCGAGGATCGCGCGGGCGCGGTCATCGACCTCGGCCAGCAGCTCCGCCACCCGTTTCGGGTCGGCGAGGACTGTCCGGATCGCGGCGATGTCGGAGGTGCGGTCGCCGGAGGGCTTCAGCCCGAGATCGCTCGCCAGCGCGGCCACCCGGCTCGGCCCGTAGCCGCCGAGCAGCAGCTCCACGTCCGGCCCGAGCCCGCTCACCGCGGTGCCGAGGGCGTCGGCGAGCACGCTCAGCGCCCGGAGGTTCTCGTCGTCGCCCCAGACCAGCGCGACGGCCTGCAGGTGGTCCAGCGCCGCGTCGACCGCCGTCGCGTCGGCGTGCACCAGCTCCCGGACACGCCCGCGCGACGTCGTACCACCGGCGGCGATGACGGCGTCGAGGACGGTGAGCTGGAGCTGGTCGAGCTGGTCGACGGCGCGCAGCGCTGAGGCGCGGGTGGCCGCCCGGGAGGCGAGCTGCCCGGAGTCCTGGGGTGCCGGCGTGGCCAGGTCCGGCCGCTCGCGCAGCAGCCGGGCCAGCGCAGCGTCCGGCCAGCCGCGCAGCTGGTCGGCGAGGGTGCGCGGGCGCTCCGCTGACGGTGGCGTGGACATCCGCTCCACGTTACCGCCAGCCGCGGTGACGGGCCGCTTCTCCTCGCATTGAGGGACGAACACACCCTGACGGGCCAGATATGGGTGATCGACACATACCCACCTCGGGGTGTCATTCGTACGGTCCGGGGTAACGAAAAGAGACGCAGGTCACCCGACCGGTCCGCGAAAGGAATCCCCCCGATGTCCACATCCGCCACGGGCAAGTCTGCGACGAGCCCGACTCAGGCGCCCGGCAAGACGTCGATCGGCAAGGTCGTCTTCGCCAGCCTCGTCGGCACCGCCGTCGAGTGGTACGACTTCTTCCTCTACGGCTCCGCCGCCGCCCTGGTGTTCGGCGCGCTGTTCTTCCCGGAGTCGGATCCGGTGACCGGCACGCTGCTGGCGTTCGGCACCTACGCCCTCGGTTTCGTCGCCCGGCCGCTCGGCGGTGTGGTCTTCGGCCACTTCGGTGACCGCGTCGGCCGCAAGAAGATGCTGGTCGTCGCGCTGATGATGATGGGGATCGCGACCTTCGCGATCGGCCTGCTGCCGACGTACGCCACCATCGGCCTCGCCGCGCCGATCCTGCTGCTGGTCTGCCGGCTGGTGCAGGGCTTCGCCGTCGGCGGCGAGTGGGGCGGCGCCGTGCTGATGGTCGCCGAGCACGGCGACGAGAAGAACCGCGGCTTCTGGAGCTCCTGGCCGCAGGCCGGCGTCCCGCTCGGCAACCTGCTCGCGACCGGCGTGCTGTTCCTGCTGGCCGCCGTGCAGAGCGACGACGCGTTCAACAGCTGGGGCTGGCGCATCCCGTTCCTGCTCTCCGCGATCCTGGTGATCATCGGGCTCTTCGTGCGGCTGTCGCTGGAGGAGTCGCCGATCTTCCAGGAGGCCAAGGACGAGATCGCGGAGAAGAAGCAGACCGCCTCGCACCTGCCGCTGCTCGAGGTGATCAAGACCTACCCCAAGGAGGTCCTGATCGCGATGGGCATGCGGATGGCGGAGAACATCTCCTACTACATCTTCACGGTCATCTCGATCACCTACGTCACGACGTACCTCGAGGCCGACAAGGACCTCATCCTCGAGATGCTGCTGATCGGTGCCGCCATCCAGTTCGTGCTGATCCCGGTGATCGGTGCGCTGTCCGACCGGGTCGGCCGTCGTCCGCTCTACCTGGTCGGCGCGGCCGGGGTCGGCGTCTGGGGCTTCGTGTTCTTCGGCCTGCTCGACAACATGACCGCCGGCAGTGTGTTCGCCGCGGTGATGATCGGCCTATTGTTCCACTCGCTGATGTACTCGCCGCAGGCGGCGTTCTTCTCCGAGCTGTTCGGCACCTCGGTGCGCTACACCGGTGCGTCCGTCGGCTACCAGCTGGCGTCGATCTTCGCCGGTGCGCTGGCGCCGATCATCGCGGTGAAGCTGCTCGGCGACGTGGCCGAGAAGAACACCACCGCGGTCGGGATCTACATGGCCATCGCGTCGGCGGTGACGATCGTGGCGGTGCTGATCGCGCGGGAGACGAAGGCGTCCTCGCTGCGGCACGACCGCGTCGTTCGCGGCGCGCACGACTGACGCCGTACGACGACAGCACGAGGCCCCGCTCCGGATCCGGAGCGGGGCCTCGTCGTGTGGGTGCGTTGTCGTCAGGTCACAGGTCGATCGGGCGCAGCACCCGGTCGATGCCGTGCGCGACCTGCTTGTTGCCGGTGTTGACGTCCCTGGCGGCCTTGATGACGCGGGCGTTGCGCGCGTCCCGGTCGGCGTCGCCGAGGCGGACGATGCCGCGGGCCACGTTGACGCGCAGGTGCTTGCCGACCGCGGTCTCGAGCCGGGCGCCGTCGGCCTTCCGGGCGGCGCCGTACTTCACCGTGGCACCGGGGACGACGTGGTAGAGCAGCACGCTCTCGACCGTGTCGACGCCGAGCGACGCGACGGCGCCGAAGGCCGCCTTCTCGCTCGCCGGCCGGTCGCCGGTGACGCTCGTGACGAGCCTGCGGAACGCGCGGTCCGTCGGCACGAACGCGGTGAGCCGGGTGTCGCCGTCGGCGAGCACGGCGACCGCGCTGTCGGGCTTCGCCTTGAGGACGGCGCGCACGGCCTTCTCGACGATGTCGAAGTCGTCCCAGTTGCGGTCGTACTTGTTGCCGTCGGCGCCGAGCACCTTGGTGAGCGGGGTGGTACCGGCCTTCGCCCGGGCGTCGGCGGCCTGGGCCGGGGCGGTAGCGAGCGCGGTCCCACCTGCGAGCGTGACCGTCAGCAGGGCGGACAGCAGGGGCTTGGTTCGCATGGTCATGTGCTCCTCGAGAGTTGTGCCGCACCGACCCTCACGGCGCGTGCACCCCGGGTTCGGTCGCCGCACTCGCGCGGCTTGGTTGAACTTGGAACGACCTTGCGGGCGTCTAGACCATGCGTCGTGCGAGGCTGGGACGGATGGCATCCACCCACGTCTGGTACGTCAGCTACGGCTCCAACATGTCCGCGAGCCGGTTCGCCCTCTACATCCGCGGTGGCCGCCCGCACGGCGGAGCCCGCCGAAACCCGGGCGCGCGGGACAGCACGCCGCCGCTGCGCTCGATCCCCGTGGACCTGCCGGGCACGGTCTACTTCGCGGGCGAGTCACCGCAGTGGGGCGGCGGTGTGGCGTTCTACGACCACGAGACGCCGGGCGGGGCCGCCGGGCGCGGCTACCTCGTGACGCCGGCCCAGCTCGCCGATGTCGTCGCCCAGGAGATGTACCGGCTGCCGCAGGAAGGCGACCCGCTCGAGGAGGTGGTCACCGCGCCGCTGACGGACGGGCGGCACACGTTCGGGCCCGGTCGCTACGAGACGCTGGTCGAGGTCGGGCGCGTGGAACGGTCGCCGCTGCTCACGTTCACCTCGCCGTACGGCGCGGACCAGGTGCCGCACAACCCGCCGAGCCCGGCGTACCTCGAGCACGTCCGTATCGGGCTGCGCGAGTCGCGCGGCTGGGACGACGACGCAATCGACGCGTACGTCGACCGGCTCGCCCGTCAGGGCCGGCCGAGCGCGCGATAGGTCCACCCGGCCGCGCGCCAGGCCTCCCGGTCGAGGCAGTTGCGGCCGTCGACGACGGCGGGCGTGGCCACCACCTCGGCGAGCTTGACCGGGTCGATCTCGCGGAACTGCGCCCACTCGGTCAGCACCAGCACGACGTGCGCACCGCGGCACGCCTCCATCACCGAGTCGGCGTAGTGCAGCGTCGGCCAGAGCCGGCGCGCGTTGGGGATCGCCTGCGGGTCGTGCACGGTGACGTGCGCGCCGAACAGCGAGATGCGGCCGGCCACGTTGAGCGCCGGCGAGTCGCGGATGTCGTCGGAGTCGGGCTTGAACGCCGCGCCCAGCACGGCCACGTTCGCTACCGGCCAGGGCCGGTCGACCAGCTCGGCAGCGACATCGACCACACGGCTGCGGCGGCGCTGGTTGATCGCGTCGACCTCACGCAGGAACGTCAGCGCGTCGCCCGCGCCGACCTCGCCGGCGCGTGCCATGAAGCCGCGGATGTCCTTGGGTAGACAGCCGCCACCGAATCCCAAGCCTGCGTTGAGGAACTGACGCCCGATACGCGGGTCGTAGCCGATCGCGTCCGCGAGCACTGTGACGTCGCCGCCGGTCGCCTCGCAGATCTCCGCCATCGCGTTGATGAACGAGATCTTCGTTGCCAGGAAGGAGTTTGCTGCCGCCTTGGCCAGCTGAGCGGTGGCGAGATCGGCGATGACGACCGGCGTGCCGGCGGCGATCGCGTCGGCGTACACCACGCGCATCGCGTTCTCGGCCTCCTCGCGGCCGTAGCCGTCGGGCAGGCCGAAGACCAGCCGGCCGGGGCGCAGGGTGTCGTCGACGGCGAAGCCCTCGCGCAGGAACTCCGGGTTCCAGGCGAGCACCGCGTCGCGACCGACGGGCGCCATCCGGGCGAGGTCCTCGGCCAGCCGCTCGGCGGTGCCCACCGGCACGGTCGACTTGCCGAGCACAACGCACGGGCGCTCGAGCCGCGGCGACAGTGACGCGATCGCGCTGTCCACGAAGCGCAGGTCGGCGCCGAGCTCGCCGTCGCGCTGCGGCGTGGCCACGCAGAGGAAGTGGATGTCGCCGAACGCCGCGACCTCGTCGTACGACGTGGTGAAGCGCAGCCGGCCCGACTCCACGTGCTTGCGCAGGATCGGCTCGAGACCCGGCTCGTAGAACGGCGGGCGCGCCTCCTGCAGCGCGGCCACCTTGTCGTGGTCGAGGTCCAGCCCGAGCACGTCGAAGCCGAGCTCCGCCATGCAGGCGGCATGAGTGGCGCCCAGGTAGCCGCAGCCGATCACGGTGATGCGTGGCCTCATCACGGTTCCTTCCCCTCGCTTCTCTGCCCGGTCACCAGCCTCACAGCGGCGTGTCACGCGGAGACCCGTCGCCTGCCGGACATGCGCTACGCCGATTGGCCGATGTTCGCCTTCCGCCGTCGCGATGTGCTGTCGCAGTCAGGGGAGCAGTGGGGGAGGAGCGGCATGCGGCTACTCACGGTTGCGGCCCATCCGGACGACGAGACGTTGGGGGCCGGGGGCACGATGGCGTGGCACGCCTCACGAGGCGACACCGCCTGGGCCTGCGTGCTCGCGGACGGCGCGAGCTCGCGCCACGGGCGGGTGGAGCAGCAGGCCGAGTGCGCGCGCAACGCCGCCGACGTGCTGGGTCTCGACCGTCTGGTGCTCGTCGGGCTACCCGACCAGCGACTCGACACGTTGAGCCTGCTCGACGTGATCACGCCGATCGAGCAGGTCATCGAGGAGCTCCAGCCCGACGTCGTACTCACGCACTTCCCCGGCGACGTCAACGAGGACCACCGCCTCGTCGCGCGCGCCACGCTGGTGGCGACCCGGCCGGTGCCGGGCACGTCGGTCCGCCGAGTGTGCGCGTTCCAGATCCCGTCGTCGACGGACTGGGCGCCGCCGATCCCCGGCAGCGTCTTCGCGCCCAACCTCTTCGTCGACATCAGCGAGACGCTCGAGACCAAGCTCCGGGCGATGAAGGCGTACGCCGAGACCTTCGTCAGCGAGGTGCGGCCGTTCCCGCACCCGCGGTCCATCGAGGCGCTGACCGCATACGCCCAGGGGCACGGCGCCGCCTCGGGGCTGCTGGCGGCCGAGCCGTTCATGATCCTGCGCGAGTCGGCGACGGCCGGCATGCGCGGTCCCTGGGGCGGCGACGTGACATGAGCGAGGTGCTGCGCGACATCTTCGACCGCACGGTCGCGGCGGTGGCGCTCATCGTGCTGAGCCCGCTGCTGCTGGTGATCGCGGTCCTGGTGAAGGTGACGTCGCCGGGGCCGGTGCTGTTCCGCCAGGTGCGCGTCGGCCGGAACGGAAAGCCTTTCGAGATCTGCAAGTTCCGCACCATGACCCACACCGGCGCGACCGGCTCCGCGGAGGTCTCGCCGCTGGGCGACCCCCGGGTCACGCCTGTGGGTCGCGTTCTCCGCGGTTGGTACCTCGACGAGCTGCCTCAGCTGCTGAACGTCGTGCGCGGAGACATGGGTCTGGTCGGGCCGCGGCCCGAGACCCCGGAGTTCGTCGCGTTGTACGACGAGGACGAGCGCCGGGTGCTGTCGGTCCGGCCAGGACTCGCCGGCCCGTCGACCCTCGGGTTCATGGACGAGGCCGAGCGCCTCGCCGAGGTCGACGACCCGGGCCGGCACTACCGGGACGTGCTCCTGCACGAGCGCGTCCGTCTCGACCTGTCGTACCTCGAGCGTCGCTCGCTCGGCTACGACCTGCGCCTCCTCGTCCGGCAGGTGATCGCCATTGCGCGCCACTGACCGCCGGCGCGGAGAGCGCCCGCAACGCCTCGGCGCGATCGCTCGCGCCGCTTTGTCAGGACGTCGGCCTGTCCCGCCGTACGTCACGGGTTGGCACCCCTGCCGGTGCCTGGAAATCGGGGGTACCCCGTGAGGAAGCACAAGCAAGTCCACGAGAAAGTCATTGCGAGGAAGCGGGTCGCGATGGTCGCGACCGCCGCTCTGACGATCAGCAGCCTGGGTGCCAGTGCCTTCGCCGCGACCGTCAACCCGACGGGTCAGACGACCTTCCAGACGTCGACGTGGGCACCGCCGTCGTCCGACCCCTCCGGGATCACGTTCATCCCGGGGACTGGCCCGGGGAGTGGCCTGCTGGTCAGTGACGCGGAGATCGAGGAGGGGGCGCTGACCGCCCCGATCACGCACACGAACAACCTCTTCCAGACGACGACCGCAGGCGCCCGCACGGGCGGCGGCACCACCGTCGGCTGGTCCAACGAGCCGACCGGCGTCGCCTACGTTCACGCGCCGGGCAACCCGTGGCACGGGCACCTGTTCGTCACCGACGACGACCAGAAGCGCGTCTACGACATCGCCGGTGCCGGCGCCGACGGCCAGTTCGGCACGGCTGACGACGGGAGCCGCACGTTCTTCCGCGCGACGGTGTTCGGCAACACCGACCCCGAGGACGTCGCGTTCGACTTCCACCGCAACGAGCTGTGGATCGCCGGCGGCCTCTCCAACATCGTCACCCGGGTCAACCCCGGCGCCGACAACAACTTCGCCACGGTGGGAGACAACGTGGCGAAGAACTTCACGATCCCACAGCTGGACCCGGTCAACCCGCCGAGCCCCGAGGGCATGGCGTACGACCCGGTGCGGCAGTCCATCTACATCCTCGACGGTGAGTCGCGGATGGTCTTCGAGTACGCCCGCAACGGCGCCGAGCTCAACCGGATCAACCTCGAGCCTCTGGACGTGCAGAGCCCCGGCGGCATCACGCTGGACCCGACGGTCACGACCGCCAACGCGCGCACGTTCTACATCGCCGACCGCGGGCTGGACCCCAACGGCAATCCGAACCGCAAGGCCAACTGCGGACCGGCCGACCCGCCTACGTGTGAGTCGTTCAACGACGGTGTCGTGCACGTCGTCACCGTGAACCTGCCGAACATCGGCAACCGACCGCCGCTGGCCGACGCGGGCGAGGACCAGCTCGCCGACACCAACGAGGTCGTCACACTCGCGGGCTCGGGCGAGGACGGGGAGACGCCGCCTTCACCGCAGGCTCTGACCTACACCTGGACGCGGGTGAGCGGTCCGGGGACTGTCACGTTCGGCACGCCGAACGCGGCGACGACCACGGCGACGTTCAACCGGGCGGGCACGCACACGCTGCGGCTCACCGTCAGGGACGGTCAGCTGAGCGACATCGACGACGTCGTGGTCCGCGTCTTCGAGCCCACCGCGCTGCGGACGGTCGACCTGCCGGTCCGCGCGGCCGACGACGATGCTCTGGAGAGTCTCGGCGGACCCCAGGACGGGTTCACCGACACGGACAGCGCCGACAACGAGCTCGGCAACACCGGCGCCGCAACGCCGACGAACGTGATGACCGGTCTCCGGTTCAACCAGATGCCCATTCCGCGGGCGTCGACGATCGACCGGGCCTGGGTGCAGTTCACCGCCGACGAGGTGGGGACCGCGCCGGCGAGCTACGTGATCAAGGGCCACAAGACCGGGAATGCGCCGCCGTTCCTCCTCGGCCGTGGCACCGGGGCCTTCAAGAACATCTCGAGCCGGACTCCGACCTCTGCCACGGTCGCGTGGAACAACGTGCCTGCGTGGGACCTCGTGCGGGAGGAGGGGCCGGACCAGCGGACTCCGAACATCGCCTCGATCCTGCAGGAGATCATCCAGCAGCCGGGTTGGGCCCGTGGCAATGCCGCAGTGCTCACGTTCGTGAACGCGCCGGGCAACTCGGGCCGACGTACCGCTGAGGCGAAGGACGGCCGGGTGCCGCCCACCCTGCACGTCGAGTTCCGCACGCCGGCCGCGAACCTCGCCCCGCAGGTGGAGGCAGGGTCCAACATCGCAGTCACCATGCCGGGTGTCGCCTCGCTGAACGGCACCGTCGTCGACGACGGCAAGCCTCGCGCCTACACGGTCGAGTGGACGAAGGACAGCGGCCCGGGCACCGTCACGTTCGCCAACCCGAACGCCCTCGTGACCACGGCGTCGTTCTCGGCGGCAGGCACCTACGTGCTGCGGCTCACCGCGGACGACGGTCAGAACACGAACTTCGACACGGTGACGGTCACGGTGTCGAGCGCCGCCGTCAAGACACCGTCGCTGACGGCGTCGGCCTCGGCCACCGAGGTCAAGGCCAAGAGCAAGGTCACCATCACCGGCACGCTGGCCCCGGCGGACAACGGCCGGGTGGTCCGGCTGCAGGAGCGGCAGGGGAGCCGGTGGGTGAACCAGGCCAGCAGGACCGTCAAGGCCGGCGCGTCGGCGAAGGTCTCCTTCAAGGTCACGGACAAGAAGAGCTCGATCAACACCTACCGGTTGGTGACCCCGGCGACCGCCCTGAGCAACCAGGCGGTGTCCAACACGATCTCGATCCGGTTCTACAAGGCGAAGATCGCCAAGCTG
Source organism: Nocardioides sp. (assembly GCA_036280235.1). Lineage (GTDB taxonomy): Bacteria > Actinomycetota > Actinomycetes > Propionibacteriales > Nocardioidaceae > Nocardioides_B. Next base: position 79,759 of record DASURB010000103.1, on the reverse strand, counting down.
AACCACAAGAAGGAGGTCGTGAACATCAAGAACACCGGGCACGTCCGGGTGAACCTCGACGGCTGGGTGCTGAGGAACAAGAAGAACGGCAAGAAGGTGGAGCTGCCGCGCTTCATCCTCAAGCCCGGCAAGGTCGTCCGGATTCACACCGGTGACGGCCACAACAAGGCGCGTCATCTCTACCTGAGCGGTCGCGACATGTGGGGGAAGAAGGGAAAGGCCGTCCTCAAGGACAGCACGGGGCATCAGGCGGCCAAGCTCCGCTACTGAGCCATCCCTGACCGGTGGCCCGGCCAACGCCGAGCCGGGCCACCGTCCACCACCCTCCTCCGGATCCAGGGGAACAAAATCATGAAGGCTCTCGCGCGAATCTCCACCACGCTGCTGGCACCGGCGCTCGTCGCCGCAGCAGCGCTGAGCCCGGTGCTGCGGGACACCGGACCCGAGGAGCCGAAGCGCGTCGCCGAGCCGACGGTGGACGGGGCTCTCCAGAAGATCAGCTCGTTCCCCACGAGCGAGATGGGGTTGCGGCACCCGACGTCGCTCGCCTGGAGCCCGCGCCTCGACGCGCTCGTCGTGACCGGCAAGGCGCGCCCGAACAAGCCACGCGCGGTGACCACCAACGGCACCGACCTCGGCCGGTTCCGGGGCAGCGCACGGGCTGCGCACGCACCCGACGACGTGCTCGGCGCGAAGGGGCACGACCTGCGTGGCCGGACCAAGCACCCCGAGACGGGCGAGGTGTTCTCCTACGACGCCACGACCAACCAGCTGCTCGGCATCCGCCACGGTCTGGTGACCTCGCGGTACGACGCGAGCGACCTCGAGGTCGAGGACGTGCGGGGCGTCGTGATCGCACCGTCCAACGACCCGACCGACTCGCGGGCGGAGCTGAGCGTGTACGTGCTCGACAACGGCGCTCCGGGCAACTTCGGCGAGGTCGTCGAGGCGACGTTCGCCACCGACCTCGAGCTCGTCGCCGCGGTCACGCCGACCAGCATCCGCACGGTGCAGACCTCGGCGTACAACCCGGCTTCGCCGGATCCCTCCGGCCTGGCGTACCTGCCGGGGCGCGACCAGCTGTTCATCTCCGACGGCGAGGTCGACGAGATGACGATCTTCCGCAACGTCAACCTCTACGCCACGACCCGCACCGGGGCCCTGCAGAACACCGGTGTCTCACAGCCGTGGTCGGACGAGCCCGTCGGAGTCGGCTACAACCCGACCAATGACCACCTCTTCGTCAGCGACGACGACGAGAAGGAGGTCGCCGAGATCACGGCCGGCAACGACAACCGGTTCGGCACGTCCGACGACACCGTGCGGGAGTTCAACGTCAGGACCCTCGGTGGCGTCCAGGACCCCGAGGGCGTCGACTACGAGGTCGCCTCCAACGCCCTGTGGTTCGCCGGCGGCGAGGCGGCCGACGTCCACCGGGTCCGGGCCGGCAACGACGGCCGCTTGGGCACCTCCGACGACGTGTGGACGCACTGGGACGCCGGTGTCTTCGGGGCGCAGGACCCCGAGGGCATGGCGTTCGACCAGGTGCGCGGTACGGCGCTGCTCCTCGACGACAGCTCGGAAACGATCTACGAGCTGGACCGCAACAGCGGCGCCCTGATCAACACCATCGACGTCAGCGGCGCGAACATGACGGCCGCGGCCGGTCTGGCCGTCGCGCCGGCGTCCAACGGCTCCGGCCAGCGGACCTACTACGTCGTCGCCCGCGGCCAGGACAACGACAGCAACCCGAACGAGAACGACGGACGGCTGTACGAGATCACCGCCAGCCTGCCGCCGATCGGTGGCGGCCCGTCGAACCAGCCGCCCAACGTCGACGCGGGGGCCGACCAGAGCATCGTGCTGCCGGCACTGGCGAACCTCGACGGCACGGTCTCCGACGACGGTCTCCCGGCGAACCCGGGGCAGGTCACGTCCACGTGGTCGAAGGTCTCGGGCCCCGGTGACGTCGCGTTCGGCAACCCCAACGCCGTCGACACCACCGCGTCGTTCTCGGTCGCGGGCAGCTACGTGCTGCGACTCGCGGCGACCGACGGCGTGCTCACGACCGCGGACGAGGTCACGATCACCGTTGCCCCGGTCGGCGGTGCGTCGATCCGCGAGGTCCGTGCGACCGCCGGCTCCGACGACGCCGAGCAGGGCGTCAACTCCGGGAACGTGAACGTGTCGAGCGCCGACCTCGAGCTGACCACCGACGGCAACACCCAGCAGCTCGTCGGCGTCCGGTTCCCCAACCTCGGCGTCCCGCGCAACGCGACGATCGTCCGCGCGTACGTGCAGTTCTGGACCGACGAAGCGTCGACGGGCGCCTCGTCGATGACCGTGCGGGCCGAGGCGACCGACAACGCCGCGCCGTTCGTCGGCAGCGTCAACAACGTCAGCACCCGAGCCACCACGGCCGGGGTCGCCTGGTCGCCCCCCGACTGGCCGACGGCCGGGCAGGCCGGTGCGCCGCAACGCACGCCCGACCTGTCCGCGCAGGTGCAGGCTGTCGTCACCCGCGCGAACTGGTCCAGCGCCAACGCCATCGCGTTCCAGTTCTCGGGCACCGGGCGCCGGGTCGCGCGGGCGGTCGAGTCCGGAGCGGCGACCGCACCGCTGCTGCACGTGGAGTACTCCACCGGCGGCGCCGCCAACCAGGCCCCGGTTGTCGACGCCGGCACCGTCACCTCCCCGGTCGTCCTCCCTGCGGTCGCGCAGCTCAACGGCACCGTGACCGACGACGGCCTGCCGAGCTCGCCCGGCGCGGTCACCACGACCTGGACCCGCCAGTCGGGACCCGGGACGGTCACCTTCGGCAACCCCAATAGCGTGAACACCACCGCCGCCTTCTCCCAGGCCGGCACCTATGTCCTGCGGCTCACCGCGACCGACGGCGTCCTGACCGCCTTCGACGAGGTGACCGTGCAGGTGCAGGACGCGGCACCCGGCAACCAGCCCCCGTCTGTCGACGCCGGGCTTGCCGCGTCCGTGCAGCTTCCGTCCGCGGTCTCGCTGGACGGCACGGTCAACGACGACGGGCTGCCGATCCCGCCGGGGGCGGTGACCACCACGTGGTCGCGAGTCTCGGGTCCGGGGACCGTCACGTTCGCCAACCCGAACGCCGTGGACACGACGGCGACGTTCTCGGCGGCCGGCACGTACGTCCTCCGGCTGACCGCGTTCGACGGCGCGGCGACCGCGACCGACGACGTGACGATCACGGTGCAGCCTGCCGCGCCCGGCAACCAGGCGCCGTTCGTCAACGCCGGACCGGACCTGAACGTCACACTGCCGAGCACCGCATCGCTGGACGGCACCGTCACCGACGACGGGCTGCCGACCCCGCCCAACGTGGCCACCACCTGGTCGCGGGTCTCGGGTCCGGGGACCGTCACGTTCGGCAACGCGAACGCAGTGGACACGACCGCGTCGTTCTCTGCCGCCGGCACGTACGTGCTGCGGCTCACCGCAAGTGACGGCCAGCTCAGCGCCTCCGACGACGTGACCGTCCAGGTCGCGACCCAAGGCGGTGGCGGTGGCGCGGCCACCGTCTTCGAGAAGCGCGTCACCGCCGGCTCGGACGACGTCGAGCAGCGGACCACCGGTGCGAACGACCTGACCAGCAGCGACCTCGAGCTCACCACCGACGGCTCGCGGCAGCAGGTGATCGGCCTGCGGTTCGCCGGCGTGACCGTTCCGCGCGGCGCGACGATCACCAACGCGTGGATCCAGTTCCGTTCCGACGAGGTGTCCACCGGAGCCGCGTCGCTGACGGTCCGGGCCGAGGCCGCGGACAACCCGCCGACCTACACCAGCGCCACCAACAACGTGACCGCACGTGCGACCACGGGAGGCGTGGCGTGGAGCCCGCCGGACTGGCCGACCACGAACGTGGCCGACGTCGCGCAGCGCACGCCGAACCTCGCGTCGCTGGTCCAGTCGGTCGTGAACCGGTCCGGCTGGAACGCCGGGAACGCGATGGCCTTCCAGATCTCCGGGACCGGTCGCCGTACCGCCGACGCGTTCGAGGGCGGCGCGAGCTTCGCACCACTCCTGCACGTGGAGTACAGCGGCGGCGCCTCCGGGCCGGTCAACCAGGCGCCGGTCGTCGACGCCGGGCCCAACCGCGGCATCACCCTTCCGGCATCAGCGACGCTGGACGGAAACGTGCTCGACGACGGCATACCCGGCCCGACGACCGTGCAGTGGACGAAGGTCTCCGGCCCCGGCACGGTGACGTTCGCGTCGGCGACGTCGGTCGACACGACGGCGACGTTCTCCGAGCCCGGCACCTACGTCCTCGCCCTCACAGCGAACGACGGTGCGCTGTCGGCCTCCGACGAGATGACCGTGGTCGCCCAGGCCGCGGGCGGCGGCGGTGGCGGTGGCGGAGCAGCCGGTACGACGGACCTGCGTGTCGCAGCGGGCACCGACGACGTGGAGCAGTCCGTCCGGTCGGGCAGCACGCTCACCTCGAGCGGCGACCTCGAGCTGACCACTGACGGCAGCACCCAGCAGGTGATCGGGATCCGCATCCGCAACGTGCCGGTGCCGGCCGGGGCGACGATCACCGCGGCGTACCTACAGTTCACGACCGACGAGGTGTCGACCGGCGCGTCATCGCTGACGATCCGGTCCGAGGCCGCGGACAACGCCGCGACGTACACCGGGACGGTCAATGCCGTGACAGGTCGGGCGACCACCGCAGCGTCAGTGCCCTGGTCGCCTGCGGACTGGACGACGGTGGGGCAGGCCAGCGCCGCCCAGCGGACGCCCGACCTGTCCGCCCTCGTGCAGGCGGTCGTGTCCCGCGCGGGCTGGACGCCCGGCAACGCGGTGGCGTTCCAGATCTCCGGCACAGGAGTCCGCAAGGCCCGCAGCTTCGAGGCGGGTGCGGGAGTCGCCCCACTGCTCCACCTGGAGTGGTCCACGGGTTGACCGAGACCGTTCCGACCTGCCTGGAGGTGGCCCCCCGCTTAGCCCCCAACAACCTTCAGGCAGGTCGGAACCTCGGTCGTCAGCGGACCGCCGACGAGTGCGTGTACGGCCTCAGCCGCCCGAGCCGCCTCGTCGGCGGATCCGATGTGGGTGCGTGCCGCCGAGGAGTCACTTGTTCAGGCTCGTGGCCGGCGTGTCGCGACAGAAGTGACCCTTCGGCACGCCGTCTCGGTCAGAGGGGGGCAAGAAACTCGAGGACGCGCTCCATGAGAAGCGTGGCTGCCTCCGGGTCGTAGGCATCGAGCGACGAGTCGGTGAAGAGGTGCTGGTCGCCGGGATAGACGAACAGCTCCGCCGACGTCGCGGAACCGGCGAGCTCGCGTGCGGCCGGCAGATCCTCGTCGAAGAACTCGTCGCCCTCCTTCCCGTGGATCTGCACCGGCACGCCCTCAGGCCACGTCCCTCCGAACTCGCCGGTCGGGAGGCAGGAGTGCAGGAGGAGCGCCCCGCGCGCGTCGGGGCGGGTCTGTGCGAGCAGCTGGGCAATCGTCACGCCGAACGAGAAGCCGGCGTACACGAGATCGGGACCCAGCTCGACGGCCGCGGCCACGCCGCGCTCCCGAATCGCGTCGAAGCCCGCCTCTCGTGCGAACCCGAACCCCTCCTCGATGCTGCCGAACGTCCGGCCGTCGAACAGGTCCGGCGTGTGCACGGCGTGCCCGGCCTCTCGCAGGCTGTCGGCGAAGCTCCGGACGCCGTCGGTCAAGCCCTGGATGTGGTGGTACAGCAGCACGTCGGTCACGGCGTCGGACTCCCAAAGAATGATCGAAATTATTGGAACGTTCCGTGATGCTAGTCTGTTCTGCCGTGGCCGACAATCCCCCCGACTACGAGTTGGCCGACAGGATGGCGTTGACCAGGCCCGACCAGGTGAAAGCCATCGGCCACCCGCTCCGCACGACGATCCTGCAGCTCCTGCACGAGCGCGCCGCGACCGTGACCGAGCTCTCGGAGGCGGTCGCGCGGCCCAAGAGCACGGTCGCGCACCACGTCGAGGTGCTGACGCGCAACGGCCTGCTCCGCGTCGTACGCACCCGGAAGGTGCGGGCCATCGAGGAGCGCTTCTACGGGCGCACCGCGCGCATGTTCTACGTGGCCGCGGAGCCATCTCCCGAGGGCGAGGAGATGCCGCGCGACTTCAACGACTTCGAAGTGGCTGCACGCGAGTCGGCGACGGCATTCGAGCACGGGAAGCTCTGGGGCTTCATTCGGCATGCCCGGATCCCGGAGGAACGAGCGAGCGAGTTCTGGCAGAAGATCGCTGCACTGGTGGAGGAGTTCGACCGGATGCCGAGGTCCGGCGAAACCGTGTACGGGTTCGCGATCGGCATCTACCCCACGGACCATCCGACCCTTCCGCCGGCACAGTGACCTACGCTCGACCGAGGCATACCCTCGAGCTGGAGCCGGTCTCGAACAGACCGACGGAGCAGGCGACCTACGGATGAACACTGCCGAGAACCGTGAGCGCGCAGCCGAGGAACGCGATCGGGCGGCCGACGAACGCGACGAGACGCTGGATCAGCGCGACATCGACCTGGAGATGCGGTCCGCGACCGCCGACGAGCGAGACCGAGCCGCCGATGAACGCGACCGGGTTGCAGACCGCCGAGCGGAAGCACAGGAGGAACGGGAGCGCTGGGCCGGTCGCGCTGCCGACGATCGTGACCGCAGGGCCGACAAGCGGGAACGCGCGGCCGATGAACGAGACCGCGCTGCGGACGAGCGAGAGCGTCTCGCCGACCAGAGGGAGATCACCGAGGAGATGCGCGCAAGCGGCTGGCGTGCCCCGGACAAGTAGGCCCGCGTCGGTACTGTCCCGTCCCTCCATGCCGCCGTCGCTAGCCGGGAGAACCGCACCCGTCACGGGTGTCAGTCGCAGGCGCGGGATCGGCTTCGCGGTGGCGTCCCGGCTCGCCGCGATGGGAGCCTCCTTGGCGGTGCACCACCACCGTCCCCACGACGTGGAGGAGTACGGCGTCGACGGTCGGGTGATCTGGATGACGTCTGGGCAGATGCTGGGCCCGACGGGTGACAACCTGGCGTAGGCGGTTTCCAAGGCCGCGCTGGCCGGCGCGACCTGGTCGGTGGCCGACCACCTCGCCGGCAAGGGGATCCTGCTCAGCATGATCAACCCCGGACCCGTCACACCGGCTACCTCGACGACGCCCCCGACGCGCTCCTCGAACGCTTCCCACAACACCGCTTCGGTCAGCCCGACGACGCGGCGCGGCTGGTCGCGTGGCTCGTCAGCGACGAGGGTGAGTGGATGGCGGGGCAGGCGTTCAACTCCGGGGGTGGCTTCCGCCGCTGATCGCCGGTGCCTGACCCGTCCGGCGTCAGATGAGGTTGTCGAGGACGGCGGAGAAGCCGTCGGTGAACGCGAGCGCGTCCCGACTGAGCGGTGCCAGTACGTCGCGGTGGAGACGGCGCACGGTGTGGCCGTCGTCGATGCCGTTGTGGTCGCAGCCGCTGTAGGTGACCACCACCCGTTGGCCGGTTGCCTCGTTGCCCGCTTGGCCGGCGACATGGACGTGCAGGACCGTGAGCTCATCGCCGTAGGCGTACTCGGCCTTGCACTGGTCGGGAGCGTTCGGCCCGCCTCCGGGTCGCGCGGCCAGGATGGCGTCGACGAGCTCTTCCGCCTCGGAGCCGGTGAACAGCTTGGAGGCGAGCAGCTGTGGGGGATCGGCCGGCTGGTCCGGGTAGTCGATGCGGTACTTGCAGGCGGACACCACGATGTGGCTCGATCCGGCGCCGTCGACGAGGTCGGCGAGGTCACCGACGTCGGGCGGGCGGTTCTGCGGGCGGTGCGCGGCTGGGTCGTCGGCCGGACACCCGTACGCGTCGACGTCGACCTCGTGGACCGTCTCGGCGATCCGTTGGCGCAGCTGGGGGTCGCGCGTCTGGATGAGGACGGCGACCTCGCCCACGGTCACGGTGCGCCGGTCCCCTTGGTCGGGCGGCGGCGGGTCGCCGGTGATCGGCTCGAAGGCGACGATCTCGCCGGTGCGGCGTACGAGCATCTCGCTGGGGACACCCTCGTCGACGTCCCTGCAGGCGACGAGCGTCGAGACGCCCGGCCGCCCCACCGCCGGTCCGGGTTGAGCGGGCCGACCGTCCACGCACCACTGGCTGATGCGCTGGCTGCCGTTGTCCCAGCCCCAGTCGCCGGGTACGCCGACCTGCACACCACCGAACGACTCCCACCGCCATCCGTCCGGCAAGGGACGTGCCGGCGTCGACGGGGTCCAGGCGTCGTCCTGGGTGCGGTCGTCGTCTGCGCTCGTCCCGCTCCCGCAGCCGGCCATGACCACTGTCATGAGGCACGCGACGGCGATGACCGTGACGCGGCGTCGCGGTCGGCGGCGTGTCATGTCGCCCCCTCCATGACGGTGGGACGCATCGTGGCGCGCGGCGGTTGCCTGGGACCGTTCCCGCTCGTGGCAGGGTGCTGCCCCATGGACGCCGACGCCGCGAAGGCCAGCCTGCACAACTACCTGAAGCACGAGCGCGAGGCGGTGGTCGCCAAGCTCGACGGGCTGTCGGAGTACGACGTCCGCCGTCCGATGACCGTGACCGGGACCAACCTGCTGGGCCTGGTCAAGCACCTGGCGACCTGGGAGGCCCGGTACCTCGGCGAGGTCTTCGGCCGGCCCTTCCCCGAACCCCTGCCGCGCTGGGACGACGAAGCCGCGGAGCTCGCCGACAGCTGGGCGACCGAGCGCGAGTCCCGGAGCGACATCGTCGACCGCTACCGACGGGTGTGGGCGCACAGCGACGCCACGGTGGACGCGCTCACCCTGGATGCCACGGGCCGTGTGGCGTGGTGGAACGACGCCGATGTGCCCCTGTTCAACATCCTCGTTCACTTGCTCGCCGAGACAAGCCGGCATGCCGGCCACGCCGACATCCTCCGCGAAGAGCTCGACGGGGCGGTCGGTACTGACGCGAAGGCGATGGCCGAACCGCAGCACGACGGAGCCTTCTGGACGGCGCGACGCGAGGAGATCGAGGCGGCTGCCAGGTCGGCCGGCTGACTCGGCTGTCACCGGCATGCCATTGACCTCACCTCGGGCGGGGTGCGGGGCGAAGTGGCTACGGGTCCGGGACGAGGTGGACGTGTCGGCGGGCCGACCGGCGGCAGGTGTCGGTGGGGGTGACGTCGAGGGTGCCTACGACAGAGTCGGGCGATGTTGCACGTACAAGTGCTTCCGCCGTCGGCGTGAGGGACGACGTGGTCGCAGTCGGTGTGCCGGACCGGGCGGGTGCACCACGGGAACACGCAGGTCGACCAGGGCGGACTGCGATCAGTGACCCAGCCGCCTCGGTCGAGATGTGCAGCACGGTCGCGAGCTCGGGCACGCAGAACTCGCCCACCTCCGGGACACCTTCACCGGTCAAACGCGCCGGCTGCTCGAACAACAACGGGGAGGCCGCGTCGTCGATCTCGTGCATCGCCGCCCACCCCGGGCGAGCTCGAGAATCCGGAACTCCTCGCGGTCCGCGGCAGCGCGAGCCTCACGGACGGCAGCCAGCACCGCGTCGGCGGAGTCCGCCTGCTGCTCGGGTGCCGGCTTCGCTGCCATACCTCATTGGATCAGGGCGCACCCACAGTCTTCGGCGGTGCTTTCCGGCAGGATCAAGGCTGTGACAGAGGAACGCGAGGTTGGCCCGTCAGCGAACCTGCGAACCTGGGTGGTCGCGCATCCGGCCGACATCGTCGACCTGTTCGTCTACGTGGTGGTCCTCAACCTCGCGGTGCAGTACGTCCCGGAGGTGATCAGCGAGACGTTCACCCTCTCGCTGCTCACGGCCGCCCTCCTCAAGGTGACGCTCGAGCTCGTCCTCGTCCTCAAGGGCGTCGTCATGGCTCGGCTCCGGAGCGCCACCACACGGCCGGCGAAGGCGACGTCTGCTCTGCTGCTCTGGGTCGTCGCGGCGGGAAGCAAGCTGGTGGTGCTCTGGCTGATCGACGTCACGTTCGGCGGGGCGGTCAGCTTGGGAGGGTTCGTACCCGTGACGCTGCTCGTGCTCGCTCTGCTGGCGTCGCGTGCGGGCGTACGACGTCTGCTGTACGGCGCTACATCCACCGGCTGACGTGCCGTCTGCTCTCGGACGACCGGGCTCCGCCTCCCCCATGCAACCATGAGCCACTCGGCCATCCACACGACCAAGTACCAGCGCAAGGGCAAGACCGTCGACTCCAGCGCCCAGCGCCACGAACGGCTCACCGGTCGGCTCGCCACCCACTGAGCAGGGGCGTCAGGGCAAGACGCGCCGACTCGGCGAGCTCCTCAGGAGTCTCGCCGTACGACGGCAGGTGGTGCACGCGCACCGGACAGGCCCGCAGGATCTCGTCGAGGAGCGCCTGGCCGCGGCGCAGCTCGGCGACACGGCGGCGTGGGGCGACGCGCTGCACACGACTGTGCTGCGACCTGCGGGAGGAGAGGCGGTGCGCCGCCAGATCCACTGGTACGTCGAGATGCAGCACGAGCTGGGGGCGGGAGGCGGCAGGGACGGTCGCCCAGAGATCGGCGGCGTCGAGATCGCGGGAGCGCAGCGTTGCCGTCCAGGTCGTCTGCACCAGCCCCTCCTCGAGCAGGCGGACGCCGGACGCGCGGCGGCCACGGATCGCCAGATGCTCGGTCGCCAGCCACTGCGCCAGCACCGCCGCGACGTCGCGCCGGGACGACTGACCCGACCGCGCGATGAGGCCGGCGGCCCGCCAGGCCATGACGGGAGCACGCGCGGCCTGGGCAACGCCGAGCGCGCCGCGGCGCAGCACCCGCACCTCGCGCCGCACGCGCGCGGACACGATCGCATCGCCGATCTCGCACGGCACGCCGTCGGCGCGCAGCCGCGCCACCAGGGCCTCGGCGAGCGCGCTCTTCCCGGACCCGGGCAAGCCGGCGAGCTCGACGACAAGACCGGGCACCGTCAGCCCGCCGAGTCGGCCGTGTGACGGGCGTGGGCGTCGAGCGCCTCCAGGACCAGCGTCACCTGCTCCTCGATCGATGTGTCGGACGTGACCAGCCGCAGCACCTCGGCACCCTCGCGCGCCAACGAGTCCGCCACGCGGTGCACGCTGCGCCGTTCGTCGTCGAGGTAGGCGTGCAGGCTCGCGGCGTCGAGGTCGTCGGCGTGGTGCCGCTTGCGCCGACCGCGCACCCGCTCCGCGAGCGTGTCGGTGTCGGCATCGAGGATCACCAGCAGGTCCAGCAGCCCCGCGGTCTCCACGCAGCGCTGGGTCCACCAGGCACCTCCGTGCGGGCGCTGCCGCATCTGCATCATCCGGACCAGCGTGTAGGCCGCGCCCTGGTCGAACACCACCATCCGCGCGCCCTGCGCGATCCGGTGTCGCGCGACGTGCCGCGCTGCCGTCACCCGGGCCGCCCACGACGCCCAGCGTCGACGGTCCACGTCCGGGGGCGGCGCGACGGCGACCGGCCAGGACTTGGCCATCGACCAGGCCAGCGCGGACACGTCGCCGCGCGAGTGGTCCTTGACGACGGTCACCCCGTCCAGCACGGCGAGCGCGTCGGCGAGTCCGGACTTCCCGGCACCGGGCGCCCCGAGCAGCTCGACCACGGCGCCGTCGCGCCGCGCGCTCACAGCCGCTCCCACACGATCCGCCGGACGACGTCCAGCACCTCGTGCGGCGGCAGGGTCGCGTCCACGACGACCGCGTTCGTGCCGGACCAGTCCGCGTCGTAGACCTCTTGGTTGCGGTTGCGGACGTAACGGCTCGGCTCGTCGTGCCGGCGTCGTACGGCGATCTCCGGGTCGAGGCGCAGCACGATCAGGACGTCCGGCGGCGCGATCTGGTCGTAGATACGCTGCTCGGCCCGCGCGATGCGCCGCGTCAGCCGGGAGAACCGCTCCGGCGTGCGCAGCGTCCACGTCGTCCGCGGTCCGTCCATCGTGGCGATCTGCGCGAGCGGCCACCGGTCGGTGACGACCAGGCCGCCGGTGTCCGCCTCGCGCCGGGCGCGCTTGTAGTCGCGCAGCCGGTCGCGGGCGGTGAACAGGTGCCACAGCGCCCAGGCGTTGCCCGGGAAGTCCTCGGGCCGCGCGGTGCGCGGGTCGACCGACGCCCACGCGGACTCCAGCAGACCGACGCTGCGCGCGACGTACATCGGACCCTTGACCGCGAGCGTGAGCAGCGACGGTCGCGGCTTGCCGAGGTGCAGCTGCTTGACGCGCAGGGGACCGGCGAGCCACTTCGTGGTGCCCTCGACCGCCGTCGACTTGCCCGCACCGTCGCCGCCGACGATCGCGATCGTCGCCCCCACCGGAGTGAGGCGCTTGCGGGCCGGCAGCTTGAGGACGTAGGCCCGCGAGCCCCACGTGAAGCGGCGCCACATGCGCAGCCAGAGGTCGTGCGGCCAGGACCGGCGCGCGTGCGGCCGCAGCGCGCGCAGCACCGCGCGTCCCGCCGTGAGCCGGGCCGACAGCGACGCCTTCTCGCCGAGCGTGGCCAGGCAGCGCTCCCAGAGCTCGACACCGATGCCGGCGAGGTGCTCGCGCGCGACTGCACGGGTCGCCTCCGGGTCCGCCCGCTCGAGAAGCCAGTCGAGCTCGCGCCGCTCGTTCTTGCCGAGCCGTCCCTTGCCGACCGCCACCGCGTCCCAGGTCGCGTGCTTGACCATCATGCGGATGACGAACACCGCGAGCTCGAACTCCGGCGACGGGATCGGGAAGATCGTGTCGTGCCGGCACGAGGCGAGGTAGGCGTCCTCGATCGGCAGCCGGAAGTTCTTCGTGGTGTCGTCACCGAGCACGAGGCTGAAGTGCGCGTGGACGTGCACGAACCGGCCGGACGGCGGGTCCAGCGCGTAGTGGTGGCTGACGCCCGGGTGGTCGCGGCCGCCCGGCGCGAGGGCGTGCCGGAAGCCGAGCCGGGCCAGCACCTCGCTGAACCGCACGCCGTCGTGCCGGTGCACCAGCAGGTCGAGGTCGTTCTCGCCCGTCGCCGACTTGAGCAACATGTCGTTGCTCTTCCAGTGGCAGTAGCGCACCTCGGCGAGCCGGAGCTCCTCGCGCAGCGCCACGGCCAGTGACTGGGCATCGTCGGGCAGGCGGGTGGCCGGGCTCGAGGTCAGCGCCCGGAGGTCGGCCTCGTCGGTCGTCATCGGTCAGCTCACCTTCGTTCGATGTCGTGGTGCTCGTGCCACGTGTCGCTCGCCGCCCACGCCGAGGAGCGCACGCGGCCGTTGTGGCGGTGCTGCTGCGTCTGCTCGGGGATGTCCGGCGCCGGCGCCGGCAGCGGCGCGGCCGCGGGTACGACGGGCGGCCGCTGGTCGAACAGGTGGACCCAGGCGATGCCGAGCGTCAGGCCGATCAGCATGCCGGCCAGAGCCAGCACGAGCGGCGTCGGCCGCAGCGGCGACCGGGTGCTCCACGCCTCGTCGACGATCGAGAGCTCGCCGGCCTCCGAGGTGTCGAGCGCGTCCAGCTCGGTGTAGTTCGAGCGCAGCGCGGCGAGGGTGTTCTGGGTCGCCGCGATGCGGCTCGCGAGCGTCTGGCGGTCCGCCTCGGGCGCTGCGGCCAGCGCGTCCTGCAGGCGCAGCAGCTCGCGGTGCTCGCGGGCGATGTCCGCCTCGAGCGCGGTGAGCTGCTCGCGCAGGAAGGAGCGGTCGGACGACGTGATCTGCTCGCGGGCCTCCCGCATCAGCGAGTCGGCGACGGCGGTGGCCAGGTCGGTCGACTTCTGCGGGTCGTCGGTGTAGACGCTGATCTCGACCAGCTGGGCGTTCTTCGCGCCGGTGCGGGCGGAGACGTCCCGCGAGAGGTTCCGCCAGTCGTCCGCCCAGCCGTCCTCGGCGACCGGTCCGAGCACGGGCTCGCGCCGCACCAGGTCGGCGTACCGGTTCGCGAGGACCGCACTGGTCTGGAGCGTCTCGTCGTCCGCCGCCACGGCCAGGTCGCGGCCGACCTGCAGGCTGATCGCGCCCTTGTACACCGGCGTCTGGACGTACGCGACACCGAAGCCGACCGCGCCGCCCAGCAGGGTGAGCGCGAGCAGGAAACCCAGCCGGGCGCGCAGCCGCTGGCCCAGGCCGGCCGTCTGCGGGTCGAGCCGCGTGGCGGTTCGGAGCGCCCGGCCGACCTCAGCGCCCCGCGGGACGCGCTGGCGGTAGAGCCGGCCGTAGGCGTCGTTCATGCTCGTGACGCTGAACTGTTCGATCACGGTCTGGCGGAGCCGCCGGCCGATCGCCTCACGCTCTTCGGGACTCGTGGCGCGCATCCGGTCCAGCGCCCGCGCGAAGCCCGCGGTGTCGCCGACGCGCACCAGGGGCAGACCCTTGGCGGCGCGGGCGATCTCGCGGTGCGGCGGGATGTCGGAGGCGATCACCGGTACGCCGCAGGCCATCGCCTCGAGCATCGCGACCGGCAGACCCTCGCCCGCCGACGTCGTGATGAACACGTCGGCGTTCGCGAGTTCGCGGTACACCTCGTCCCGCGGGACGATCCCGCGCAGCTGCACCGACTGCAGCAGGTGCTCGTGCTGGATGCGGTCGTTGAGCTGCATCCGCAGCAGTCCGTCGCCGATGAATGTCAGCCTGTCCTCGCGTTTGCGCATGGCCAGGAACGCCGACAGCGCGGTGTGCGGGTGCTTGATCGGGATGAGCCGGCTGACCGCGGTGACGTGGAAGCCCGGTGCCCGTTGAGGGATGTAGCCCTCGAGGGCGCGGTCGACGCGTTCGACGTCCACGCCGTTCGGCACCACCTGGAGCTTGTCCTGGCGGAGCCGGCGCAGCCGCTTGGGCAGCGACTCGTACGCCGCCTGCCCGCACAGCACGATCAGCGGGAACATCAGCATGATGTACCGCAGGAACAAGCGGTTGCGGAGACGGAAGCTCTGCCAGCTGTTGTGGATCGTGAACACCAGGTCGCGGCGCGAGCGGCGCATCCGGAAGTAGGTCCAGAGCGTCACGATCCCGCTGGCCGGCGCGTGCACGTGGACGACGTCGTAGTCGTCGGCGGTGAGCGCCCGGCGGAGCGCGCGGAAGCAACCGCGCACCGACCCGTCGCCCTCGAAGAGGCGCAGGCCGTCGGGCGGGGTCACGTCGGCGGGGAACAGCGAGCAGACCGTGACGGTCCTGGTGTCCAGGACGGGCAGGCAGTGCTCGTTGTACTGACTGTTGGTGGGCCCGGCCCGCACGATCACGTGCAGGACGGACAGGCCCGCGGCGGCATCGGTCATCGGTTACGGCCTCCTGGCAGGTACGACGTCCGGCAGCCCCGGACAGCGGCGAGTCCCAGTGCGGCGATCAGCCAGTAGTGCCGGTCGAGCATCTCGGGCGCGAACATGAAGATGGTGAGAATCCCGGCCATGGAGGCGAAGAGCCCCCACAGCAGATGGGCGTCGGGCGGATGGGCGCGCCGGACGGTGCCGACGACGTCGAAGCCCCACAGCACGAGCCACACGGCGAAGGCCGCGGTGCCGATCGCACCGACCTGCACCCCCAGCTGGAGCCAGAGGTTGTGCGGCAGCTGGGCGGTGGCCTCCACTTCGTACGCGGGTGCGACGTAGCGGAAGTTGTCGAGGCCGGTGCCGACGAGCGGTGTCTCGAAGAACGCGGCCGTGCCGGCGTTGATGAGGTGCTCGCGGTCGCCGACCAGGTTCGCCTGGGCCTCGATGTCACTGGTGTCCAGGCTGCGTTCGATCCGCTCCTCGAGCGTGTTCGGCAGCTGGCCGGTGGCGAGCAGGCCGACCCCGACGACGCCGCACACCGCGGCGACTGCGAGCAGGCGGCCCAGGTTGCGCACGATCCCGACCCCCGGTCGGACCACGAACACGACCAGGGCGATGCCGGCGCCGAGGAGGCTGCTGCGCGACCCGGACGCGGCCACCGCCCAGACGCTGAGATACATGCCGGCCAGCAGCGCGGCCGTGGCCGTGACCCGCGCGGCCCTTCCGGCGTTCCGGCTGAGCAGCCAGAGCACCACCAGCAGCGGGATGAGGTACGCCGCGGGGTAGCCGAGCCGGTTCGGGTTCTCGCTGTAGAACACCACGACGCGGCCGGCGCCCTGCGTCGGGCGGAAGACGTAGGCGTGCGCGATCGCGGCCAGCGTGCCGAAGCAGAGCAGGGCGATCGACGTCACCGCGCGGCCCCTGGTGCGCACGACACTGATCACCACCGGCACCTGCACGAAGAAGATGAACGCGTACTGCAGCACCTGCGTCATCGCTTCCATCGCGTGGGTCGACCGGAAGGCACTGACCAGCGCGGCGAGGATGAACACGTACGACGCCGCGAGGTAGCCGGCCGACGGCCACACGAAGCGGCGCTCGCTCAGCAGGAAGAACAGAGCGACGAACACGAGCAGGTCGTAGACGCTGAAGCTGCGCCAGATCAGCAGGTTGAGCGGGGCGAGCATGGCGCCGCCGACGACCAGCACGTCGGCGGTGCGGACCGGCACGCGGACGGCGGTGACCGGACGAGCGGCGGTGAGGGCGGTCGGGCCCGTCACGAAGGTGGTCATGCGGTCCTCCCGAGCACTGCGTGGACGCGTCGCACGAGCCGCCGGCGCTGGGTCCGGTCGAGGCCGAGCACGAGCGCCAGCCCGGAGGAGACGACCGCGGTGAGCGCCACCGCGGGCACGAGCGTCAGCCAGCCCACGTGCGGCAGGTGCGGCGCGACCTCGTACGCGACCGCGAGGAACAGCGCGGTGACCAGGGCCGGGCGGACGATGGCCCTCAGCTGTCGGCTCAGGGGGACGCCCAGGAACCGGCCCACCGCGACGGGCGCCGTGACGCCCAGGACCGCCCGGCCGGCCACCAGACCGAGACAGAGGCCGACCGCCGCGCCGCCGAGGGGGCCGGCGGCGAGGGCGGCGAGCCCGATGGAGGTCACCGCCGCCACGACGCCGGCGACGACCTTGATCCGCGGCTTGAGCGCTACGTCGATGACGAACGTGTCGGCCTTGATCAGCGCGAGCTGGAAGGCCAGCACGACCAGCAACAGCGTGACCGTGTCTCCGGCGTACAGGCTCTCGCCGACCCACAGGCCGACGAACGCGGCGTTCCAGAGCATGATCGTCACGCTCATGCCGGTGCCGAGCACCCACACGAGCGCCATCACCTCGCCGCGCAGCGTCGCCGCCTTGTCGCGGGCGCCGGAGCCGAGGTAGCCACCGATGCCGGGGATGGTCGCCTGCACCACCATCGCGAGCACCTGCGCCATCGCGTCACCGACCCACTTGGTGAGCGCGAACGCGGCCACCGCGGCCAGTGGCACGAACGCCGCGAGCACGAGCACGTCGCTGGCGATCATCAGCTCGAGCACGAGCTTCCAGCCCAGGAACCACGCCGACAGCCCCAGGAACCAGCGGGTCAGCGCGCGCGTGGGCCGAGCGAAACCGAACCACCCGAGGCGGCGCCGGGTGATCGTCCAGAACACGATGCCGGTGAGGAAGGTGGTCGTGAGCGTCGCTGCGGCGAGCCCGGGCAGCCCGAGGCCGAGCTTCACCGACCCGACCATCAGCGCGCCGCCGACAGCCACGAGCGCGGCGGACACCCCCATCCGGGTGTAGCCGAGGTTCTCGCCGACGAGCGCCGACCGCGGCAGGGTCAGCAGCGTCATCGCGGCGGCGTCGACGGTGAGCAGCGTGGCCGCGACGCGCAGCGGCGTGACCTGGTCGGCCGGTACGTCGAGGAGCCCCGGAGCGAGCCACACGCCCAGCGCGCCGGCGACGAGGAGCAGCGGGAGGAAGACCAGCCAGACGACCGCCGCCGCGCCGACCAGCTGCCGCTTCTCCTGGTCGGGGGCGGTCCACTGCTTGTGGGCGATGGCGTACTGCAGCGCCTGCGCGGAGCGGCCGCTCGCGCCCCAGACGTAGCTGGACCACTGCCACAGCACCCGCCAGGCGCCGTACGTCGCGGCACCGAGGCCCGAGACGATGAGGGGACTGACGACGAGCTCGACCACCGCGCGGGCGCCGTAGTCGAGGCCGGAGGCCACCGCGTTGAGCGACGCGCGACGGGTCAGGTTGCGCGTCGCCGCGGGCGTCGCCGGTGCGGCGACGCGACCCCCTGTCTTCATTCCTGCCCCCTGCAGTCGAATCATCTGGATCCTCGCCGCGGGCCCGCCCCCCGGGCACGCGTGCGGGTGCGTATCCCGCCTACGCCGATCGAAGGACGTCGGCGCCTTGTTCGGATTTCTGTGCCTTTCCCGGTGCCGTGGTGGCCTGGGGGAGCACCTGGCCCACCAGGTCGCTGTAGAGCTCGTCGAGCGCGCCGCACATCACCTCGGCCGAGAAGTGGCTGCGCACCCGCTCGCGGCCGGCGGCGCCCATCGCCGCGGCCTCGGCCGGGTGGTCCAGCAGCCACAGCACCGAGCGCGCCATCGAGGACGGGTCGCCCGGCGTGGCGAGGAGTCCGGTGCAGCCCGGCTCGACGAGGTCGGGCACGCCATTGACGGCGGTGGCGACCACGGCCCGGCCGGAGGCCATCGCCTCGGTGACGGCGCGGCCCAGGCCCTCGTAGCGTGACGGCACGCAGTAGACGTCGAACGCCGCGGCCACGCGCGGGGCGTCCGCCCGGAAGCCCGTGAACAGGATCGGCACGCCGAGTCGGGCGGCCTCGTTGTGGGTCTCCTTCTCGAGTCCCGCGGACTCGAGCGTCGTGTCGCCGACCATCACGAAGTGCACGTCGGGGCGCACCTTGTGGACCTCGGCGCACATGCGCACGAAGTCGAGCGGCGCCTTCTGGGCCACGATGCGGCCGACGGTGCCGACGACGGGGGCGCCGTCGTCGATGCCGAGCTCGGCCCGCACGGTCGGGTCCGTCGTGGTCGGGATGTCGTCGAGCGCGACCGCTGACGGGATGACCGTCACCTTCCCGGGCGGTGCGATCCGGTTGTGCACGGCCTCCTGCGCGACGCGCGGTGCGACGGCGACGTAGTGGTGCGCCAGCCTGCGCGCCATCCGGTCGAGGAACAGGTAGAGCCACCGGCGCCGACGGCTGAGCCCGTCGTGCGCGGCGAAGATGTGGAACGTGTGCACGACGACCGGCACGCGAGCGATCCGGGCCGCGACGCGAGCGATCAGGCCGGCCTTGCTGCAGTGCGTGTGCACGACCGTGAACCGCTCGCGTCGCATCAGCCGGACCAGCTCGAGGCAGGCGAGCAGGTCGTGCTTCGGCGAGATCGTCTCCTTCATGTGGCGTACGTCGACGCAGTGCACGCCGGCCTCGGCGGCCTGCTCCCAGAGCGGACCGCCGGGCATCGCCGCCACCCACACCTCGTAGCGGTCCCGGTCCATCCCCACCGCCGACAGCAGCGTGTTGCCGCCGGAGCCGGCGATGAACCGGGTGATGACGTGCAGGACCTTGACCTTGGGCAGCTCCGGCTGACGGGGGAGCAGCGCCTTGGGCACGATCCGGCGGGGGACCGCCGGCCACACCGAGCGGCTCATCGGCTCGCCTCCGCGGCCGGGGACGAGGGCGTGGGCCCGGGCGGCTCGGCCGGCACGGGCTGCTCGTGCTCCCAGCCGATCCGGGCCGCGTCGACCATGTGCGCCAGGCCCTGGTCGAGGGACGTGCGTGGGTGGTAGCCGAAGCCCTTGCGCGCCACGGTCGTGTCCGCGGCGGTGTGCTTCACGTCGCCGCGCTGGCTCGGCAGCCGGACGAGGTGGACCGGTCCGGCGAGCGCCTGGACCTTCTCGATGACCTCGAGCATCGTCGTGCGCGACCCGCCGCCGATGTTGGCGACGCCCGTCCACGGCGACAGCGCGGCCTGCCGCATCGCGGTCACGACGTCCCAGACGTAGGTGAAGTCGCGGCTCTGCGTGCCGTCGCCGTACAGCAGGAACGGGTCACCCGACAGCGCCGCCTCGACGAGGCGGGTGAACGCCATGTCCGGGCGTTGGCGAGGCCCGTAGACCGTGAACAACCGCAGCGACACCGTCGGTACGCCGGACGTCGTCCGGTAGATCTCGCACAGGTGCTCGGCGGCCAGCTTGGTCATGCCGTACGGCGAGACCGGCCGGGGCGTCATGTCCTCGGTGGTCGGATAGCTCTCCGCGTCGCCGTACACCGACGACGACGAGGCGTAGACGACCTTGTAGACCTTGGTCGCGCGCGCGGCCTCCAGCACGCGCTGCGTGGCGAGGATGTTGCGCGACAGGTAGGGCTTGAAGTCCTCGCCCCACGACGCCCGCACGCCGGGCTGCCCGGCGAGGTGGTAGATCACGTCCGCCTTCTCGAACAGCATCTCGAGCGGCGCGGTGGCGAGGTCGAGGCGGCACTCGACGAAGCCGGGCCGGTTGCGCAGCGGCGCGAGGTTGCGCTCCTTGCGGCGCGGGTCGTAGTAGTCGGTCAGGCAGTCGATGCCCAGGACCTCGTCGCCCTTGTCCAGCAGGTGCTGGCTCAGGTGCGAACCGATGAATCCGGCGGCGCCGGTGACGACTGCTCTCATGGACTGCCCCTCTGGGTCTCTGCCTCTGTATGTGGTCTGTGGCTGTGCTCTGTGTCTGGTCTCGGGTCGGTGGTGGTGGTCCGCGCTCCGGCGCCTCAGGGGCGCGCCGGCATCGCGTGGACCGCCTGCTGCAGCACCGCCAGCCGGCCGGCGTCGCCGTGCGCGAGCTCGGTGAGCGCGACCTCGAACTGCGCGAGCAGCAGCACGTCGCGCCACAGCCGCACCGGGACGGTCAGGGAGTCCAGGGCGCCCTGCATCGTGGCCTTGACCGATCCCGCGAACTTGGTGCGGCCGGCGACCACCTCCGCCAGCCGCAGCCCGGTGGCGTCGACGGCGTAGCGGCCGAGGTCGCGCAGCGGGTCGGAGTCGCTGCGACCGAGGCCCCAGTCGTCGACGCCCACCTCGCCGTTCTGCACGAACACGTGGCGGGCGCACAGACAGCCGTGGGTCATGGCCGCCGGTACCTGCACTTGAGCGAGCCGGCCGCGGGCCCGCAGCAGCGCGCCGATCGCCGGCCGGACGTGCGCGGCGCCGCGGTAGCGGCTGAGCACCTGGTCGACCGCGCTGCGGCCGAGCTCGACCTGCGTCGGCTCGCCGGCGGTCGCGCTCCACACCTCCGCGAGCCAGGCCACCACGGCGACGAAATGGTCTCGGGGGACTGTCGTGGACGGCGGCGGGGGAGCGCCGACCGAGGCGAGTCCGGGCACCGCCGTGACGACCAGCCCGCGCTTGCCGCCGGGACCGTCGACCCACTCGACGACGTGCGGGACGCTCGCGTTGAGCCGACCCTGCAGCTTCTCGTCGAGAATCGCGAGCACGCGCACCTCGTTGGCGATCGCCTCCTCGCCGCCGGCCCCGTGGGCCAGCCCGACCGCGAACCGAAAACGGTCGGTGCCGCGGTCGGCCAGGAACAGCCTGCGCGTCCCGGGCGCGGCGCCGGCGATGACGTCGGCGATGACGAGGCGCTGCTCGCGAAGCAGCTGGTCCAGGTCGCGGGAGCGAGGGGGCCGGCGCGGGGTGGGCCCCCGTACCCGTTCGCTCGACTCCGTCCTCCCGCGTTCATCAGAAGTCATCGGGGTACGGCGCCGCCTGCGCCGGGATCGTGGGCACCTGCGGCTGGTACTCCGGCAGCAGCGCCATGAGCTCCCGTCGTACGGCGTCCGGGTCGTTGACGTGCGCGGCGTGGTAGAGGTTGCGCAGGCGCTGCTGGAAGCCCCAGGCCGGCTCGGGCACGTCGGTGCGGTAGATGCGCGGGTGCTCGGTCAGCACCGGCGTCTCGTGCTCGCTGAACAGCGTCTCGTTGAGCTTCTCGCCGGGACGCATCCCGGTGAAGACGATGTCGACGTCGCTGCGGTTCATCAGCTTCGCGAACGACTGCACCACGTCGACGATGCGCACCGGCTCACCCATGTCGAGCACGAACACCTCGCCGTCCTCGGCGAGACGCGCGGCCTCGACGACCAGGCCGGCGGCCTCCTCGATCGTCATGAAGAACCGGGTCATGTCCGGGTGCGTCACCGTCATCGGCAGGCCCGCGTTGAGCTGCTCGGCGAGCACGCTGAGCAGCGAGCCGCGGCTGCCTAGCACGTTGCCGAACCGCACGGACGCGACCTTGGTCTTGCCGCCGTGCTCCTGCTGCACCAGCAGCTCGGCGAGCCGCTTGGTGGCGCCGAGCACGGACGTCGGGTCCGCGGCCTTGTCGGTGGAGATCAGGATGAACCGCTCGGCCTCGTGCTTCAGCGCAGCCCACAGCACGTTCTCGGTGCCGCGCACGTTGGACTTCACGGCCTCGCACGGGTGCCGCTCGAGCAGCGGCAGGTGCTTGTGCGCCGCGGCGTGGAAGACCAGGTCCGGCCGTACGTCGGCGAACACCTGGTCGATCCGCTCGCTGTCGCGGATGTCGGCGACGATGCAGTCGTCGCTGTCGAGCAGGCCCTGGCCGAACAGCTCGAGCTGCAGCCGGTGCAGGTTGGACTCGTCGTGGTCGAGCAGCACGAGGCGCTTCGGCGAGAAGCCGAAGACCTGCCGGCACAGCTCCGAGCCGATGGACCCGCCGGCGCCGGTGACCAGCACGACGCGGTCCTCGATGATCGCGGCCGCCTCGCGGCTGACCACGTGGACCTCCTCGCGGCCGATCAGCTGGCCGACGTCGAGCCAGCGCATGTCGCTGCCGACGACCTTCCGCTCGAGCGCGGCGACGAACGACGGCAGGTAGCGGATGCTGGCACCGGCCCTCGACGCGGCCTGGCTGACCTGCTTGAAGACCTCGGGCTCGAGGCCGGGGATCGCGATGACGACGACGTCGACATCCTCGTCCGTGACGACCCGCTCGACGTCGGCGAGCCGCCCGAGGACCGGGTACGGCGCCGGTTGGGCGCGGCCGATCAGGTTGTCGTCGACGAAGGCCACCGGCTCCAGGCCGAACGTCGGGGTCGCGGCCAGGTCGCGCGCCAGCGCACGTCCAGCCTCTCCGGCCCCCACGACGAGCGTGCGCAGCAGCCGCGCGGGAGTGCGGGCGAGCAGCAGCGGCTCGGTTCGTTCGTTCAGCATCGTCACGGCAGTGCCTCCTGGTAGTGGTGCGTGGCCGGCGCCGAGCCGGGTGCGAGCTCGTGCAGGGCGTCGACCACCGTGTCCACGTCCTCGTCGGTGAGTCCCTGGTGCAACGGGAGCGAGAGCGTCTCGGCGAACACCGCGTCCGCGCCGGGCAGGCCGGCGGAGGGCACGACGCAGATGTCGCGGAAGTGCGGGAAGTGGTGCAGCGGGATGAAGTGCACGCTGGTCCCGATGCCCCGCTCCGCCAGCAGCTGGGCCAGGTCGTCGCGCGTCACGCCGGTCTCGGGCGTCACGCGGACGACGTACAGGTGCCAGGCGTGCTCGCCGGTCGGCGGGTCGGACGGCAGGCCGAGGCCGGGTACGTCGGCGAGACCGGCGGCGTACCGCGCGGCGAGCTCGTGCCGGCGGGCCTGCCAGTCGTCGAGGTGACGCAGCTGGGCGCGGCCGATGGCGGCGTGCACGTCGGAGAGGTTCGCCTTGAGGCCGGCCTCCTCGACCGAGTAGCGCCAGCTCCCGCCCGGCAGGTAGCGCCGCCACGCGTCGCTGGTCATGCCGTGCAGCCGGGTGACGCGCGCCTGCGCGGCGAACTCCTCGTCGCGCGTGGTGAGCATGCCGCCCTCGCCGATCGGGAGGTTCTTGGTGGCGTAGAAGCTGAAGCAGGTCGCCCGCGACAGTCCGCCCACCAGCTCGTCGCCGACGCGGGTGCCCAGCGCGTGGGCCGCGTCCTCGACGACCTGGTCGAGGGTGAGCCCGACGGCATCGGCCAGCGCGGCCACGTCGGCGGGATAGCCCGCGAAGTGCAGCGCGAGCATCGCCTGCACGCCGCCGGCCTCCCGAGCGGCCGCGGCACACGTGCGGGGCGACACCGTGCCCGTGTCGGGCTCGACGTCGGCGACGACCGGGACCAGCCCGGCGTGCCGGA
Source organism: Nocardioides sp. (assembly GCA_036280235.1). Lineage (GTDB taxonomy): Bacteria > Actinomycetota > Actinomycetes > Propionibacteriales > Nocardioidaceae > Nocardioides_B. The sequence goes on along the minus strand of DASURB010000103.1, from coordinate 55,858 downwards.
CTGCTTCGACCGCGCCGCAGAAGGTGATCGCCGGCACCAGCACCTTGGCGTCCCGTGGGAGGCGTAGGCCACGCAAGGCGATCTCGATCGCCGCCGTGCACGAGGACACCGTCACGGCGTACGGCACCCCGAGCCAGGCGGCGAGCTCTTCCTCGAACGCGGCGCACTCGGGACCGGTCGTGAGCCAGCCGGAGCGGAGCACACGCTGCACGGCTGCACCGGTCTCGGGTGCCACGACCGGGCGGGAGTACGGCACGTCGTGCTTGGTGGCCGTTTCCGCCGAAGCCATGGTTACCCCCCACCGAAACCGGTTCACGAGTCCCCCCACGGGACTCCTAGAACGCTATGGACCGGGCGGTTCCGGAGGATCGGGCAAGGTGTCTAACCGGACTACGCCAGACGGACGGAACGGATAGGTCCGCCGTAGCCCGGGCGGGGTCGGAGGCCGTGCGGTTTGGTCCCCAACCGCAAAGAATCGGACACCGAATCCTGCGGTTTGTGACCAATCGGTGGGGTGTTGAAGGAGTGCTGGATCAGCCCCGGGATCAACCCCGGGCGAGCGCGTTCAGCCACTCCTCGACGTTGGTCCAGCCGTCGCCGTCGACGTCGCCCGAGGAGTCCTTGACGGCCGGGTTCGTGCCGTGCGCGCTCTCCCACGTGTCCGGTACGCCGTCCCCGTCGGAGTCGGCCGGAGCGGCGGTCGCCGGGAGGGTCGGCCAGCCGCCGACCTGGGCGGGCGAGTCGATGATCCGGCCGGTGCGGCTCCTCACCTCACGCACGATCCGCTGGTCGACGGCGTCGCGCACCGGACGGGTCGCGCCGGCGCCCTTCAGCACGGCGGCGTACGCCTTCGCGGCCGACGTCGTGCCGACGTCCGGAGCCTTGAACGGCTTCGGCACGACCGACCGGCGGCCCTCCGGCGACACGACCCGCTTCTCCGCGGCGGAGACGGACCTGCGGTGCGGGCCGACGTTGCCCTTGACGAAGAACGCCCAGCCGGCGCCGTCGGTGCCTTCGTAGACGTCGAGCTCCCACTCGGAGCGCTCGGTGTTCGGGCCGGGGATGTACTGGTTGCCGACGAAGTTGAACTCCGGCCGGCCGTGGCTGTTGGACGTCAGCGCCGCGTTGTCGCCGTAGTTGTAGACGATGTTGTTGCGGATGTCGGCGACGCCCGGGTTGGTCGGCTGCGGGTTGCGGTCGGCGTTGTGCGCCAGCAGGTTGTGGTGGAACGAGATCCGGCCGCTGTCCTCGCCGGAGAGGTGCACGCCCTTGGAGTGCTCGCCCTCGGGGTGCGTGGAGTGGGACAGCCCCTCCGAGACGATGTTCCACGAGAAGGTGATGTTCTTGGCGTGGTCGTACGTCGACAGGTTCTCGTCGACCGCCCACGACACCGACGAGTGGTCCACCACGACGTGGTGGGCGTTCTTCTTGTAGACCACGATGCCGTCGGCGGAGTCACCCTCACCCGCGCACGTGTTGGCGCCGCGGCGTACCCGGAGATGGCGTACGACGACGTCGTGGGTGTAGATGCCGAGCGCGGCGTCGTCGCTGCACGGGTCGACCCGCAGCGTGATGCCGCCGCCCGGGGCGCTCTGGCCGGCGATCGTGACGTAGGGCCTGGTCAGGTCGAGCCCCGACCTCAGCGTGATCGTGCCGGACACCCGGAACACCACGATGCGCTTGCCCCGGGCGTTGAGCGCCGCGCGCAGGCTGCCCGGACCACGGTCGGCCAGCGTGGTCACCAGGACGACCCGGCCGCCGCGGCCGCCCGGCGTACCGGCGCCGAACCCCTTGGCCCCGGGGAACGCCGGGCGCTGGGTCGCCTTCCGGGTCGCCGTTTGGGTCGCCGTTTGGGTCGCCACCCGAGCGTCCGGCTCACCGTCCGGTGCGGCCGGCGTGAACGCGAACGAGGTCGCGGCGATCACGAGGGCGAGCAGAGGGGCGGCGAGTCGTGACAAAGGCATCGGCGGGGAACCTCGCAGGGGAGTGGCTACGGTCTGCCACGCTGCTCGGGTAGTCCCACCTGACGGGCGATCGAGACCGCGGCGAGCGTGCTGTGCACGCCGAGCTTGCGCAACAGGTTGTTGATGTGGGTACGGACGGTGTGCGTGGACAGGACGTATCGGTCCGCGATCTCCTGCCGTGACATGCCCTGCACGAGGCAGGACAGGATGTCGACCTCCCGGGCCGACAGGGCCTTGAGCGCCGAGCCTAGCTCCTCCCTCGTCTCCTGCTGGGACAGGAGGGCGTCGAGCACCGGGGTGAGCAGCCGCGGCGGGATCCAGGTCTCGCCGCGCGCCACCCCGTGCAGGGTGGCCATCAGGTCCTCGAGGCTCACGGTCGGCTCGACCCACCCGCGTACGCCGGCCCGGACGGCACCGACGACCAGACGCGGGTCGTCGTCGTCGCCGAGGCCCACGACCTTCAGCTTCGGGTTGACCGTGCGCAGGTCCGCGAGGGTCTCGGTGAGCGTGTTGCCGGCCTCGGACACGTACATCACCAGCAGGTCGGCACGGCCGGTCATCACCGCGTGCGTCACCCAGCTGGTGCTGGTGTGCGCGGCCACGAGCTCGACGTCCCAGCGGCTCTGGAGCAGCGACTCCATGCTGTCCACCCAGATCCGCATCGGGTGGTGCAGCGCGACCCTCAGGACGTCGACGCCTGCCGGGGGATCACCTGGCGTCACCATGGAAGTCACCCACTCGGTCGAGAAGGCCCTCGCGGCTGAGCAGGGCGACCGCCTGCAACCGCGAGTGGACACCCATCTTGACGAAGATGCTCTGCACGTGCGTGCGCACGGTGCTCGGCGTGACATTCATCCGCTCGACGATCTCGTTGGTGCTGCAGCCGTCCACCAGCAGCCGGAGCACGTCCTGCTCGCGCGGCGTGAGCCCGTCGATCGGCGTGCGCTGTCGTGGCATCGACGGCGACGAGCGCGTGCCGTGCAGCAGCTGCTGGTCGATGACCTGGTGACCGGCGGCGACCTTGTCGAGCGCCGCGGCGATGTCCTCGATCCGCTGCGCCTTGCGGATGTAGCCGTGCACGCCGAGATCGAGCGCGGCCCGTAGCGACTCCGGGGCGTCCCCGCCGGTCAGCATCACGACCTTCGTGCGCGGGTGCTGCTCGAGCACGGTACGTGCCGTCTGCAGTCCCGAGCCGACCGGGAACGCCACGTCGACGAGCAGCACGTCAGGGTCGTGCAGTGCTACCGCCTTGACCCCGTCCTCCGGCGTCCCCACCGCGGCCTCGACGACGTAGCCGAGCTCGCCCAGCGCGGTCGCCAAGGCCTGGACGAGGAGCTGATGGTCATCACAGATGACGATCCTCATCGCGACGCGCCCTCAGGCCGTCGTCCGTTGCGGCACCAGCTCGGCCCGCGTCTCCGCGTCGGGTGCGAACCGTGGAAGCTCGAGCCGCACCAGCGCGCCGCCCAGCGGGGACGAGTCGATGTCGAGCCGTCCGTCGTACGCCGCGGCGAAGCGGCGCACCGTGATCAGACCCAGCTGCTCCTGCGGCGGGATCAACCCGAAGCCCGGGCCGCTGTCGTGCACCTCGACGAAGACGCGGCCCTCGCGGCCGAGGACCCGCACCTCGACGATCCCCTCGTCGCCTGCGGCGCGTACCGCGTTCTCGATCAGGTTGCGGACCGCCCGCCCGAGCGCGACCGGGTCGGCCCACGTCCACACGTCGGCCTCGCGCACGAGCCTGAGGACGGTGTCGCGGCCGCTGGCCACGCCCCGCCACATGTCGTTCACGACCTCGCCGACGTCCACGAACGCCTCGGTCGGCCCCGACGCGGGAGCCAGCACGCGGGCGATCCAGTCGACCTCGTGCCGCATCTGCTCCAGCGTCTCCTGGACGACCGGACCGGCGAGTGGCTGGCGTTCGACGATCGACGCCAGCAACATCACGGCGGAGAGCGACTGTCTCACGTCGTGCCGGAGCCGTTGCTCCGTGAGCTCCCCCTGGTGGCCGTACCCCTCCCGATCGGTGCTCGACCCCATTCGAGCGCATTCGGTCATGCCTTCACCCCACCCAATTGTCTGGGCGTCCAAGGGCGCGCCGGGTAACGACCCGACCCGGCAACCAGCGTGCCCCCGACACCCTCCCCGTATTTCCCCCGGTGCCCAGCCCCGAGCACCTGCGCGTCACCGTATTCGGGTTTACCGCCGATGTCAGGACCCGTTCCCGCAAACGACACGATCGGGCCAATCCCATCCACCAGAAGGCGCATTGACGTAGTCCCCCCACGACGTCCTGGCTACGCAGATTGCAGTAGGGGGCAGCGGAATGTCCCCATCTGCCGGACCCGCCGGAACTCGTTGTTCCGCATGCGTGTGGGTGAGGTGGATCGATGGCGTAGACGGGGCTACGCCGGTCGGCCGACCCGGACGCTACCGTCCCGCTTCCGCACATCGCCACTCCTCCACCCGCGTGTCGTGTCTGTGTCGCAGATGGAGAGCGCGGCGGTACCGCCTGCGATACCGGACTACCCTCGTTGTCCAGGCCAGTCTCAGTCGCGCGGACCGCGTACGTCGTACCTCGCGCAGACGAAGTCGCCGTTGCGCAACGTCTCGACCAGGGCGAGATCGAGCTTGCGCGGGAGCAGCGGCCGGCCGGCCCCGAGCGTCACCGGAGCGATCGAGACGATCACCTGGTCGAGGAGCCCGGCCTCGGCGAACTGCCCGGCGAGGTCACCGCCGCCGACGACCCACAGGTCGCGCCCAGCGGCCGCCTCCGCCATCTGCGCGTGGACGGGGCGGACGTCGCCGCTGACGAACCGGACGTCCGCGCCGTCGACGGCCTCGTGCGGCTGGTGCGAGAACACGAACGCGGGCATGTCGTAGGGCCACTTCTCGGCGGTGCGCGCGAGGTGGTCGCGCACCCACTCGTACGTCGTCGCGCCCATGCAGATCGCACCGATGTCGGCGATGAACTCGGCGTAGCTGAGCGGCCCCTCGTCGCGCTGCTCCTGCACGAAGAGCCAGTCGAGCGAGTCGTGCTCGTCGGCGATGTAGCCGTCGAGGGTGGTGGCGGTGAAGTACGTCGTGCGAGGGCTCTTCGCGTTCACTGTGGACCATGCTCCTGTCCCTGCTGCGCGCGCAGCCAGTTGATCGGGTCGGGGTCGGGCACCGTGACACCGGCCTGCCGGAGCATGTGCCGGGCGAGCTGGCGGCGGTGGATCGAGAACGTCAGGACGTGCGCGAGGACGCTGCCGAGCACGAAGCTCTCGGGCGGCTCGCAGAGGGCGTCGACGAGGCGGTCGGCCCAGGCGTTGCGCCGGTCGACGTCGCGCACCATCGCCAGCCAGCGCGGGGCGATCTCGTCGTGAAGGGCGGTCAGACTCTGGACGTCGTCGGTCGCCACGTCGAACACGGGGAACGTCTCGCCCTCGATCGACGCGAGCCAGATCTGCTTGGTGCGCACGAGATGGCTGAGCACCTGCTGCAGCGACTCGTCCGGGCCGTCCCAGGCCAGCGGCATGCTGCCCTCCACCCGCGTCGCGCACCAGGCCTCGTCGTCGAGGCCCTTCGCAGCCTCGAGCAGCTCGCGCACGTCGTCGAGGTCGTGCCGCACCATCAGCGCGGTCACCTCGGCGCCGGTGCCGCCCTGGCTCTCCTGGGTGTCCACCCACAGCGACATCGGCGGGTGGAAGTGGATGCCGTTGGGAGCGGGCAGCCAGTGCGACACGTCGGCCGTCGCCGCCTCGCTGGGTGCCCGGCCGAACGCGCGCGTGAACGCGCGGCTGAACCCCTCGACGCTCTCGTAGCCGGCGGCGAAGGCCGCGTCGGTCACCGAGGCGCCTTCGCGCAGCTGCCACGCGGCGCGCTCGAGCATCACCCGGCGGCGCATCGCGACGGGCGGCTCGCCGGTGCCCTGCGAGAGCCTCCGGGAGAAGTGGAAGGGGGAGGAGTACGCCCCGCCGGCCATCTCGGTCAGCGTGCGGTTGTCCTCGTCGAGCACGGCGTCGAGCAGCTCGCGCAGCCGGTCGCGGTCGGCGCCCCCGTTGTCCACCCGGTCTTCCCCACGGTCGGTCATGCCGACAGTGTCGCTCCGTTCGTCCGTCGTACGCCCGACCGTTCTTGCGGTTCCGCCGCGCCCGATGCCTGGCTAGGGTCCCTGGCATGAGCATCTCGGCATCGCAGACCCTGTCCGAGGCGCGCGGGGAGAACACCCCGCCGTTGATCGAGGAGACGATCGGGGCCAACCTCGAGCGCATCGCGCGCCAGCACGCCGACCGCGAGGCGCTGGTCGAGGTGGCGAGCGGGCGGCGGTGGACCTACGCCGAGCTCGACGCCGACGTGAACCGGGTCGCGCGAGGCCTTCTCGCCGCCGGGGTCGCCAAGGGCGACCGGGTCGGCATCTGGTCGCCGAACTGCGCGGAGTGGACGCTGGTGCAGTACGCCACCGCGAAGATCGGCGCGATCCTCGTCAACGTCAACCCGGCCTACCGGACGCACGAGCTGGCCTACGTGCTCAACCAGTCCGGGCTGCGACTGCTGGTGTCGGCGACCGACTTCAAGACCAGCGACTACCGCGCGATGGTCGCCGAGGTCCGCGAGCACGCCGACGCGCTCGACCGCGTGGTCTTCCTCGGTACGCCGGACTGGGACGAGCTGCTCGCGGCGGGGGAGGACCTGCCGGCCGACGCCGTGCCCGCGCGGATGTCGACGCTGGAGAACACCGACCCGATCAACATCCAGTACACCTCCGGCACGACCGGCTTCCCCAAGGGCGCGACGCTGTCGCACCGCAACATCCTCAACAACGGGTTCTTCACGACCGAGCTGATCAACTTCACCCACGAGGACCGGCTGGCGATCCCGGTGCCCTTCTACCACTGCTTCGGGATGGTGATGGGCAACCTCGGCTGCACCACCCACGGCGCGGCCATGGTGATCCCGGCGCCCGGCTTCGACCCCGGCATCACCCTGCAGACCGTGCAGGACGAGCGCTGCACCGGGGTCTACGGCGTGCCGACGATGTTCATCGCGATGCAGAACCACCCCGACTTCGCGTCGTTCGACCTGTCCACGCTGCGCACCGGCGTGATGGCCGGGTCGATCTGCCCGGTCGAGGTGATGAAGCGCTGCATCGACGACATGCACATGGCCGAGGTGTCGATCTGCTACGGCATGACCGAGACCTCGCCGGTGTCGTGCCAGACCCGCAGCGACGACGACCTCGACCGCCGCACCGCCACCATCGGTCGCGTGCACCCGCACGTCGAGGTCAAGGTCGTCGACCCGGTCTCCGGCGAGACCGTCCCGCGCGGTGAGCCCGGCGAGCTGTGCACGCGCGGCTACTCGGTGATGCTCGGCTACTGGGACGAGCCCGAGAAGACCGCCGAGGCGATCGACGAGGACGGCTGGATGCACACCGGCGACCTCGCGGTGATGCGCGAGGACGGCTACTGCAACATCGTCGGCCGGATCAAGGACATGGTCATCCGCGGCGGCGAGAACATCTACCCGCGCGAGATCGAGGAGTTCCTCTACACGCACCCGGACATCGAGGACGTTCAGGTGATCGGCGTCCCCGATGAGAAGTACGGCGAGGAGCTCTGCGCGTGGATCAAGATGCGCGCGGGTGCCGAGCCCCTCGACGCCGCCGCCGTCCGCGAGTTCGCCACCGGCAAGCTCGCGCACTACAAGATCCCGCGCTACGTCATGGTGGTCGAGGACTTCCCGATGACCGTGACCGGCAAGATCCGCAAGGTGCAGATGCGCGAGGAGGCCGCCTCCCGGCTCGGCCTCGCCTGACGGCGATCGGGCGCTCGCGCCCTAGTTGATGCGGACGTAGGTACGGCGTTCGCTGCCGCCGTAGCGCACCACGGCGAGCCACTGCCGGGTGGTGTCGAGACCCTCCCAGCCGAGCCGGTAGCCGAACTCGTCGCCGGGGCGGGCCGGCGCGGCGCCGGTCGTCACCTCGAGCGGGCTGCCGCCGTCCTCGCCGACCACCCAGCTCGTGAGCGACGCGGTGGCGGTCGAGCCGTTGCCGGCGCGGGCGGCGTTGACCAGCACGCGGTAGGTGCCGGGCTCGGGGTCGTCGACCGTCGCGACCGCGTCGGAGGCTCCGCTGGTGGCGGAGGAGACGAGCGAGCCGCCGCGGTAGACGTAGACGTCGAGGTCGTCGGCCGCGCTCCGGCCGGACACCTCGAACCTCGCGGCGACGGCGCCGGCGGGCACGCTGACGTCCGTGGCGAACGTGTCGGCGTCGGGCTCGAGCTCGGCGGGGTCGAACGGCCCCGGCTGCAGGGTGAGCCCGACCGGGTGGGCGCCGACGAGCTTGGTGGCGGCCACGTCGACCGGGGTGCCGCGGCCGCTGCGCGCGGTGACCGGCAGGGTGCCGGACTCGCCGTCGGCGCGCACCTCGCTCGGTGCCGACACGGTGGCGGTGCGCACGACGACCGGGATCCGCACCTGGTGGCTCAGGCCGGTCCAGGTGATCGCGCCGCGGCTGAAGTCGCTGACCGGGGCGTCGGCCGAGGCGACGAGCCGGATCCGGACCCGCCGGGACTCGCCGGGGTCGAGCGTGACGACCGACGGGCGCACCCGCGCCGTCACGCCCGGCAGCCCGGACACCGACGCCGTGTAGGTCTCGCGGGTGCGGGCGACGTTGGTCAGCCGGCGTACGACGGTCGTCCGGCCGACCAGGCTGCCGACGGCGACGGAGGGCAGGTTGAGGTCCTGCGGCCGCGTGTCGCCGCGCAGGAACGCGCGCCACGCGGCCGGTCCCGCGTCCACCACGAGGCCGGGGTCGAGGAGGCTCGACGGGTCGACGTGGCCGGCGCCCTGGGCGAGCGGGTCGGCGCCGCCCTTCACGTCGTACGCCGTCATCGTCATCGCCGAGCGGATCCGGGCGGGCGACCAGGACGGGTGCTCGGCCCGGAGCATCGCGGCGAGGCCCGCGACGTGCGAGGTGCTCACCGATGTGCCGGACATCAGGTCCCACAGCCGGCCGGACGCGCCGGGCGGCGCCACCGCGCCGACGACGGCCACGCCCGGAGCGGTCAGGTCGGGCTTGAGCAGGTCGCCGCCGTACGCCGGGCCGCGCGCCGAGAACCGGGCGACCTGCGGCACCGGGACGTTCTCGCTGGCCTTCGCGTCGAGCGTGACGCGGGCGTCGTCGCCGGCGGAGCGCACGTAGGCCTGCACCGCGGTCGCGTCGGTGGCGTCGAGGTGGACGGTCGGCACCGCGTGCACGTCGGCGTCGACGCTGTCGGGTCCGGTGTTGGCCAGCACCATGCCGACGCCGCCGGCCTGGGCGACCGCCGTGGACTTGTCGACCCGCGCCGTCCGGCCGCGCTCGCACACCACGACCGCGCCCTGCACCGCGGCGGCGTCGAGGCTGCCGGCCTCGCAGATCGCGGCGGCGTCGGGGGAGGCGCCGGCCGCGGGCACGTCGCGCGCCAGCACGATGCGGGTCTCCGGCAACGACCGCCTCGAGGTCATCGCGCCGGCGTAGGCCGTCCCGTCCGGCAGTCGTACGGCGCCCTGGTGGAGGCGCGACGTGCTCGCCGCCACGGTGGTCACCCACGGCGCGGTGTTGCCGACCGTGCCCTCGTCAGGACCGCCGTTGCCGGCCGCCGCAGCCACGAAGACGCCGGCGGCCGTTGCGCCGAGGAACGCGCGCGACACCGAGTCGCCGGGGTCGTCCGCACCGGAGACGGAGTAGTTCAGGACGTCGACGCCGTCGGCCACCGCCCGGTCGATCGCCGCCACCGTGTCGGCGGTCGTGCAGCCGTCGTCGGTGGGGTCCGGCGCGGTCCAGCACGCCTTGTAGACCGCGACCCGCGCCGCCGGGGCGACGCCGGTGTCGCGGCCGAACTCGATCTCGTCGACGGTGACCTTCACGTCGCGGGCACCGGCGATCACGGCCGCCGCGTGGGTGCCGTGGCCGGTGGTGTCGCGCGGGGAGAGCACCTCGGTGCTGGACAGCCGGTCGACGCCGAAGCCGCGGACGAACCAGCGCGCGGAGATCACCCGGCTGTTGCAGTCGGACGGGCTCCAGCGGTCGGCCTCCGCACATGCGCCGTTGAACCCGGGCAGCCCCTTGGCCCGTCCGGGCTGTGCCTGGGCGAGCCCGGCGAAGCTGGGGTTGTCCGGCCAGATCCCGCTGTCGACCACGCCGACCACGACGCCGCGACCGGCGTCCGAGGCGCCGCCGACCTGGCGCCAGGCGCCGCCCGGGCGGTCGAGGTCGAGGAAGCGGGAGTCGTCGGCGGCCGTGCGACGGGTGGTGCTGCGCTCGACGAGCACCACGTCGTCGCGCGCCCGCAGCGCCTTGACCTGGGTCGGATCGAGCACCGCCGCGAAGCCGTTGAGCGCCGCCGTGTAGCGGTAGAGCACCTCGGGGGAGCCGACCGCGTCGATGACCCGGTCCTGCCGCTGGCGCAGCTTCGCCCGGTAGGCGGCGACGCCGGGGTCGGTGCGGTCGAACCGCTCGCCGGGCTCGGGCCGGGTCCCGCGGTGCGCGGCCGCCGGCTGGCCGGCCAGGGTGACGACGTACACCCCGGGAGAGGTGGCCCGCGTCGGCTTGGAGTCCGGCGCCGCCGCCTGGACGCTGCCGGTCGTCGGCACCGCGAGCGCACCCGCCGCGAGCAGCACGCCGAGCCCGGCGCCGAGCGCGCGGCGCAGGCGGGCAGACAGGGAGCCTGTGGTCATGGGCGGGTGCTGTTCTCCGGTCAGGGGGCAGAACATCGTCCCAGGAGCCTCACCCGTAATCAACGGGTGGCCCCCAACCGGGTTACGGCGCCCCGCCTAGAGTTGCGGCGTGACTGCCGCGCCGCTCGTCGTCGGGTTCGACCTCGACATGACGCTCATCGACACCCGACCCGGGTTCGCGGCCACGCTCGAGGCCCTCAGCGCCGAGACCGGCGTGACGATGGACGTCGCCGCCATGTGCGAGAACCTCGGCCCGCCGCTGGACCACCTGCTCGCGCCGTACTTCCCGCCCGATCAGATCACCGGCCTGGTCGACCGGTTCCGCGCGATCTACCCCGACATCGCGGTGCCGCCGACGCTCGCCCTCGACGGTGCGCACGACGCGCTGGCCGCGGTCCGCCGGCACGGGGGTACGTCGGTCCTGGTCACCGGCAAGTTCACCCGCAACGCCCGTATGCACGTCGACGCCCTCGGCTTCGACGTCGACCACGTGATCGGCGAGGTGTGGGGCGTCGGGAAGGCGGCCGCGCTGACGGAGCACGGCGCCACGGTGTACGTCGGCGACCACGTCCATGACGTCGAGGGGGCCCGGGCGGCGGCGGCGCTGAGCGTCTCGGTGCTGACCGGCGGAAGCACCGCCGAGGAGCTGGAGCGGGCGGGCACGGACGTGCTGCTCGCGAGCCTCGCCGACTTCCCGGCCTGGCTGGACCGGCACGTGCTCGACCTGCGGCTGGCCGCGCTCGAGGAGGACCTGCGCCGCCGCGGGTCGCTGCTCGTCGCGTTCTCCGGCGGCGCGGACAGCGCGCTCCTGCTGGCCGCCGCGGTCCGCGCGCTCGGCCGCGAGCACGTGGCCGCGGCGACGGCGTACTCCGACTCCCTGCCCCACGCCGAGCGCGACCAGGCACGCGACTTCGCCGAGGAGCTGGGCGTCCGCGTGCTCACCCCGCGCACCCACGAGATGGAGCGCGAGGGCTATCGCGCCAATGCCGGCGACCGCTGCTACTTCTGCAAGGCCGAGCTGATCGAGGTGCTCACCCCGCTGGCCGCCGAGCACGGCCTCGCCCACGTCGCGACGGGCACCAACGCCGACGACATCCGCGCCGGCTTCCGGCCGGGCATCCGCGCCGCCGACGAGCGCGGCGCGGTCACCCCGCTCGCCGACGCCGGGCTCACGAAGGCGCAGGTACGCGCCGCGTCCCGCGCCTGGGGACTGCCCACGTGGGACAAGCCGGCGGCGGCGTGCCTGTCGTCGCGCGTCGCGTACGGCGTCGAGGTCAGCCCGTTCCGGCTCGCCCGCGTCGAGCGGGCCGAGGCGGCCGTCCGCGCCGCCCTCGCGCACGCCGGGATCGACGTGCGCGACCTCCGCGTCCGCGACCTGGGCGACCGGGCGCGGCTCGAGGTCGACGCCGCGGCCGTCCCCGCCGTACGGGCGGCGCCCGAGGTGCTCGACGCGGTCCGCGGCGCCGGCTTCGACGACGCCGACCTCGACCCCGCCGGGTTCCGGTCCGGGTCGATGAACGAGCTGCTCGCCGAGCCGGAGCGGTACCGCTGAATCCCAGGTGAACCACCGCCCGGGGTCGCCGTAGGCTGGAAGCGAACCCCACCCGCACGATCTCCGCGGCACACCCGCGGACCGAGTCCACAGAAGAGGTCATCGCCGTGCCGACTGGCAAGGTCAAGTGGTACGACGCCGAGAAGGGCTTCGGCTTCCTGCAGAAGGACGACGGTGGCGACGTCTACGTCCGCAGCGACGCGCTGCCCGCCGGAGTGACGTCGCTGAAGGCGGGGACGCGGGTGGAGTTCGGCATCGTGCAGGGCCGCCGCGGCGACCAGGCCCTCCAGGTCCGGCTCCTGGAGCCGACCCAGTCGGTGGCGAAGGCGCTGCGCCGCAAGCCGGCCGACATGGTCACGATCGTCGAGGACCTCTACCGGCTGCTCGAGAACATCGAGAAGAGCTACCGCAACGGGCGTCACCCCGACCCCAAGACCGCGAAGACGACGGCCAAGCTGCTGCGGGCGCTGGCCGACGAGCTGGAGCTCTAGGAGACCGGCCCGGGTCGGGAAGACGTCCCGGCCGGCGCCCGTCGATCGGGCGACGTGGGCGCCTCGCGCGGGGGACGCCGGAGCGTGCTGAGCACGAACAGCGTCCAGGCGACCAGGATCGCGGCGGTGACGCCGAGGCCGACTTCAGGGATCAGCGGCAGCCCGATGCCGAGGAAGCCGCCGAGGACCCAGGACAGCTGCAGCAGCGTCTCGGAGCGGGCGAACGCACTGGCGCGGATGTGCTCGGGCACGTCGCGCTGGATCAGCGCGTCGAGCGAGAGCTTGCCGAAGGACTGCGCGAGGCCGGCCGTCAGGCCGAGGAGTACGGCGGCCGGCAGGCCGTAGAGGATCGCGACGACCACCGTCACGGCGGCGTCGGCCAGCAGCGCGACCACGACGGTGATCTCGGGCTTCACGTTGCGCAGGATCGACCCGAGCGTGATGCCGAGCGTGCTGCCGAGGCCGGCGGCGCCGATGACCAGCCCGAGCAGCAGCTCGGGCCGCGCCTCCCAGCCGGGGAACGGCTCGTCGCGCAGGAGGAACGCCATGAACATGGTCAGGAACCCCGACAGCAGCCGTAGCCCGGCGTTGCTGCGCAGGCCCAGCACGACCGTGCGCGGCACCGCGGCGCGCTTGCGTCGCCACATCGGCTCCTTGTCGCCGGCCGGGTTGTCGACGCGCGCGGGCAGCAGGATCGCCAGGATCGTGGCGACGACGAAGACCAGGAACGCGTAGCGCAGCGACCACTGCGATCCGAGCATCGACGCCCCGATGGCCAGCGGCGCGGACACCGCGGCGCCGGCGACGCCCGCGAGCGAGATCCGGGAGTTGGCCTTGACCAGGGTGAGCCGGTCGGGCAGCAGCCGGGGTACGGCGGCGGCCCGGGTCACGCCGTACGCCTTCGAGGCGACCAGGCAGCCGAGCGCGGCCGGGAAGAGCGCCGGCGACTCCGACACGACCGCGTCGGCGAGCACCCAGCACAGGAACCCGCGCAGCGCCATCGTGGCGCCGATCGCCCACCGGCGGCCCTGGCCGTAGCGGTCGAGGAACGGGCCGATCAGCGGTGCCACGATCGCGAACGGCAGCATCGTCAGCCCGAGGAACAGGGCCACCTGGCCGCGGGCCTGGTCGGTCGGCACCTGGAAGAACAGCGTGCCCGCGAGCGAGATCGCGACGGCGGCGTCGCCCGCGGCGTTGAACGCGTGCAGCTCGATGAGCCGGGACAGTCCGCTGTCCCCGGCGCCCTCGGCGTGGCTGGCGCGGCGCGCCTGGCGCACCGTGAAGCCGGCCGCCGCGGCCGTGGCCCGGCCTGCGCGCCTCACGCCCCGCACCGACCTCACCCCGACCGTGCGGGCGCCCCGTCCGGTGGCGGCCGCCGCGCGAGCGGCCCCCCGGCCGGCGGCGCGCGCCCGGCCACCGGAGGCCGGCCGGGTCGGTCCGGTGGGCCCGGACGGACCGGGCGGCGGGGTCGCCCCCGGCGTCGCGTCGGTCTGCTCCTCGGCCATGACCCCATCTTGCCGAACGAGACCGACGGCCCGGGGCGACAGCGGGCGGTCCGGTGAGGGAGAATCCTCCGCGTGATCGTCGAGGCGCCCAGCGAGCCCACCCTCCGGGCCAAGTCCGTGAAGGCCGACGCCGTCGGCGTGAAGGCCGTGGACGCCGCGCGCGAGGCGCTGCTCGAGTCCGTCGACGTCGTCGACGTGGGAGAGCACCTCGGCCACGTCGCCGAGGACGAGCGGGTCGTCACCCACTTCTTCGAGTGCCTGCGGCCCGGCTACCGGGGCTGGCGCTGGTCCGTCACCGTCGCCCGCGCGCCCCGGCAGAAGACCGTCACCGTCGACGAGATCGTGCTGCTCCCCGGCGACGACGCCATCGTGGCGCCGCCGTGGGTGCCCTACCGCGACCGGATCAAGCCCGGCGACCTGAGCCCCGGCGACCTGCTGCCGACGGAGGAGGACGACCCGCGGCTGGTGCCCGGCTACCTGGCCGGCGACGACCTCATCGACGACCAGAGCGGCTTGGTCGACCCCGACTACGCCGAGATGGTCCGCGAGGTCACCTACGAGGTCGGTCTCGGCCGGCCCCGCGTGCTGTCGCTCGAGGGGCGCGACCTGGCCGCGCAGCGCTGGTACGACGGCTCTCACGGCCCCGAGGCGCCGATCGCCCAGTCCGCCCCCGGCCAGTGCGGCTCGTGCGGCTTCCTGGTGCGCCTCTCCGGCCCGCTGTCCCGCCTGTTCGGCGTCTGCGCCAACGCCTACGCCAACGACGACGGGCGCGTGGTGTCGTTCGACCACGGCTGCGGTGCGCACTCCGAGGCGCGGCTGTCTCGCAAGAACCTCCCGCAGCCGCTCCCCGAGCCCGTCCTCGACACGTTGACGTGGGACGACCTGGACCAGTTCTAGGTCAGTTCGTGGGATCCAGCGGCACCTTGCCGGGATCCCGGTTGGCCCGGCGGTTGCGGCGCCGGCGGCAGTAGTCCCAGCCGATGATGCCGAGCCCGAACCCGGCCAGGCAGGTCCACAGCCACCACAGCCGGTCGGTCTCCGCGAGCCGGCCGGCGAACGGCAGCAACAGCACGAACCCCAGCAGCCACAGCGCCGACCCGACCGCGACCGTGCGCACGCCGTCCACGTCGAGCGGGTCGACGTCGGCGACGATGTAGGTGCGCCGACCGATCTCGTGCGTCTTCACCTCGGTCGTGCCGTCGGCAGGGGGCACCGACGACTCGGTCTGGCGCTCTCCCGGCTGCTCCACGCGACGAATCTAACCCGTGCAGGAAGCGTTCGGCGGCGCGCCCTCCCGCCGTGAACAACCGGCGCAACCACGGGCGAGCCGCCCGCGAACGGCGGGGTCGCGGATCTGGCAACATACGTGCCGTCCGTACCGGTATGCCCCGGCGCGAGCGACTTCCCCCGAACTTCCCCGCGGCACAGCTCCATCCACCCCTGCGCACAATGAGGAGAGTCCCGTGCTCCGACTGAGGAGAGCTACGAGAGTGGACACGTTCTTCAAGATCTCCGAGCGTGGGTCGACGGTCGGCCGCGAGGTCCGCGGCGGCGTCGTCACGTTCTTCACGATGGCCTACATCATCGTGCTCAACCCGATCATCCTGCTGACGGCGCCCGACGCTGACGGCAACTTCCTCGCCGGCGGCGACTTCCCGGGCATCGCCGCGACCACCGCGCTGGTCGCCGGGGTGCTGACGATCCTCATGGGCGTCGTCGCCAACTACCCGCTCGCCCTGGCCACAGGCCTGGGTCTCAACGCGTTCGTCGCGTTCTCGATCGCGTCGGGCATGACCTGGGCGGACGCGATGGGCCTGGTCGTCCTCGAGGGCCTGGTGATCCTGGTCCTGGTGCTCACCGGCTTCCGCGAGGCGGTGTTCCACGCGGTGCCGGCGCAGCTCAAGATCGCGATCAGCGTCGGCATCGGCCTGTTCATCGCGCTGATCGGCCTGGTGGACGCGGGTTTCGTACGCCGTACCGGTGCCGGACCTGTCCCGGTCGAGCTCGGCTCGGGCGGCGTCCTGGTCGGCTGGCCCGTGCTGGTCTTCGTGTTCGGGCTGATCCTGATGATCACGCTCTACGTGAAGAACGTGAAGGGCGCGATCCTCATCTCGATCGCGATCACCACCGTCGTCGCGATCATCGTGGAGTCCATCGCCAAGATCGGCCCGATGGTCGACGGCGACAACGTGAACCCCAAGGGCTGGAACCTCAACGTGCCCGCGATCCCGGACTCGTTCGCGGCGGTGCCGTCGTTCCCGGCGCTGGGCGAGTTCTCCCTGCTCGGCTCGTTCGAACGGGTCGGCATCGTGACCGCGGTGCTGTTCGTCTTCACGCTGATGCTCGCCGACTTCTTCGACACGATGGGCACGATGACCGCGATCGGCGCCGAGGCGGGTCTGCTCGACGAGGAGGGCGCGCCGCCGAACACCCGCCGCATCCTGGTCGTCGACTCGATCGCTGCGGCCGCCGGTGGCGCCGCGTCGGTGTCGAGCAACACGTCGTACATCGAGTCCGCGACCGGTGTCGCCGAGGGTGCCCGGACCGGACTGGCCAGCGTGGTGACCGGCGTGCTGTTCCTGCTCGCCACGATCTTCGCGCCGGTCGTCGAGATCATCCCCAACGAGGCGGCCGTCCCGGCGCTGGTGCTCGTCGGCTTCCTGATGATGCAGCAGGTCAAGAACATCAACTGGGACGACATCGAGATCGCCATCCCGGCGTTCCTGACGATCGCGCTGATGCCGTTCACGTACTCGATCTCGGTCGGCATCGGCGCCGGCTTCATCGCCTACGTGCTGGTCAAGGTCGTGCGCGGCAAGGCCAACCAGATCCACGCGCTGATGTGGATCGTCGCGGCGCTGTTCGTCGTGTACTTCGCGATCGACCCGGTGCGCCAGCTGGTCAGCTAGCCCCGGCTCGCTCACCCCGACGGCGGCGGTGCTCCTGCCAGCGCTGGAGCGTCGCCGCCGTCTCCTCGTGCATGAAGCCGAAGAAGTCCTCGGACTCCAGCAGCCGCCGGCCTCCGCGAGTGTCGCGGCCGACCGTCTCCGCGGCGTCGCGCATCGCCGCCTGCCACTCCTCGAGGATCGGGAGCCGGGCGGCCATGATCGTGGACCACACGTCGTCGTCGTACACGCGGTAGACGTCCGCCCGCTGCCCGGGGACCCGCTCCCGGAAGAGCAGCCGCGCCCGCGTCAGGAACCGCACCGCCCCGGACACCGCGGCCGGGCTGATCTGCAGCGCCTCGGCGAAGTCGGCCGCCGTGTAGCGGTCCGCGTCCTCGGCGAGCGCGTAGGCGAACACCCGGCCCGCCATGCGGGGGATTCCGCTGTCGACGAGCAGCGCTGCCACCCGTTCGACGGCGGCCATGAGCTTGTCGGGGTCCTGCGCTCGCAGTGGCTCCGCGGTCATGGGCGCATCATAGCCTTTAAAACATTCACAAAACCATGAATCCGGTGTCACACTGCTGGCATGACCATCGCCATCTCCGCCTCCGACGTCGTCAAGACCTTCGGCAGCACCCGCGCGCTCGACGGGCTGAACCTGGAGGTGCAGTCGGGGGAGGTGCACGGCTTCCTGGGCCCGAACGGCTCCGGCAAGTCGACCACCATCCGCATCCTGCTCGGCCTGCTGCGCCCCGACTCGGGCGAGCTGCACCTGCTCGGCGGCGACCCGTGGCGCGACGCCGCGACGCTGCACCGCCGGCTGGCGTACGTGCCGGGCGACGTGAACCTGTGGCCGAACCTCACCGGCGGCGAGGCGATCGACCTGCTCTCGCGGCTGCGCGGCGGGCTCGACCGGAAGCGGCGGGACGAGCTCCTCCAGCGGTTCGACCTCGACCCGACCAAGAAGGCCCGGTCCTACTCCAAAGGCAACCGGCAGAAGGTCGCGCTCGTCGCCGCGCTCGCGAGCGACGCCGAGCTGCTGCTGCTCGACGAGCCGACCTCCGGGCTCGACCCCCTCATGGAAGCGACGTTCCAGGAGTGCGTGCGCGAGATGCGCGCCGAGGGGCGCACGATCCTGCTGTCGAGCCACATCCTGGCCGAGGCGGAGGCGCTCAGCGACCGGGTCAGCATCATCCGGGCCGGGCGCATCGTGCAGACAGGCACGCTCGCGGAGCTGCGCCACCTCACGCGCACGACCGTCATCGTCACGACCCAGCGCCCTGCCGACGGGCTGGCCGACGTGCCCGGCGTGCTGCACGTCGAGCACCCCGACGGCGACGGCAAGGTGCACTTCGACGTCGACACCGACCACCTCGACGAGGCCATGGAGTACCTCGCTCCGCTGCGGATCACCTCGCTGGTGAGCCACCCGCCGACCCTCGAGGAGCTGTTCCTGCGCCAGTTCGGCGAGCAGGTGGAGGCGGAGAGCGCGGGGCAGCGATGAACGCGTTCGCCGGCACCGGCGCTTTGGTGCGCCTGGTTCTCCGCCGCGACCGGATCCGGCTCGCGGTGTGGATCATCGCGCTCGTCGGGATCACCGCGGCGTCCGCGGCCGGGGTCGCCGCGACCTACGACACGCCCGCCGAGATCGCGTCGTACCAGCGCAACGTCGGCTCGAGCCCCGCCGGCATCGCGATGGCCGGTCCGCCCGTCGGCCTCGACCGGATCCAGGGCATCGTCGTCTACGAGACCAGCCTGACCGTGCTGCTCGGCGTCGCGATCATGACCGCGATGACCGTGGTGCGGCACACCCGCGCCGAGGAGGAGCTCGGCCGCACCGAGCTGCTCGCCTCGGGGGTGGTCGGCCGCCACGCGGGCACCGCTGCCGCGGTCCTGGTCGCCGCGGCCGCCGCCGTCCTCGTCGGGCTGGGTGTCACCGGCTCGGTCCTGGCGCAGGACTTCGGGCCCGGGCACGCGCTGCTGTACGGCGCCTCGGTGGCCGCGCTCGGTCTCGTGTTCACCGCGATCGCGACGGTCGCGGCCCAGGTGTTCTCGCACGGCCGCACCGCGACCGGAGCCACGCTCGCCGTGCTGGGCCTCGCGTTCGCGCTCCGCGCGATCGGAGACGTGCAGGAGAGCGGGCTGGTCTGGCTGTCGCCGATCGGCTGGTCGCAGCAGGTCCGGCTGTTCGAGGCCGACCGGTGGTGGCCGCTGCTGGTCTCGCTGATCTTCGCCCTGTTGCTGCTCGGTGGTGCCGGCTGGCTCACCACGCGGCGCGACGTGGGCGCCGGCGTGCTGCCCGACCGACGCGGTCCGGCGTACGCCGGGAGGGGGCTGTCCTCGCCGCTCGGCCTCGCGTGGCGGCTCCAGCGCGGCACGGTCGTGGCGTGGGGGATCGGGCTGGCCCTGCTCGGCCTGGTCTTCGGGTCGTTCGGTGAGGAGCTGGAGAACATGGTCGCCGACAACCCGACCCTGCAGGAGTACTTCGCGCAGACGGGCGGCTCCGTCACCGACGCGTTCTACGCGACAGCGCTGCTGTTCATGGGCCTCGGCGCCGCCGGCTTCGCCGTCGGGTCCGCGCTGCGGTTGCACTCCGAGGAGGGCGCCGGTCGCGTCGAGCCGATCCTCGCCACCGCCGTCTCGCGCTGGCGGATGCTGCTCACCCCGCTCGTCGTCACCCTCGGTGGCGCGGCGCTGCTGGTCACTCTCGGCGGCGTCGGAGTGGCCGTCGCCGACGCCGCCGTGCGCGGCAGCAGCGACCAGCTCCTGCGCCTCGTCGCCCTCTCGTGGGTCCAGCTCCCCGCCGTCCTCGTGCTCGTCGGCCTCGCCGTCCTGCTCCTCGGCTGGGCCCAGCGCGCCTCGGCCGTCGCCTGGGCCGCCCTCGGCTTCGCCGTCGTCATCGGCTGGCTCGGCGGCTTGCTGAGACTGCCCGACTGGGTCGACGGCCTGTCCCCGTTCCAGCACCTGCCCCAGGTGCCAGTTGAGGACGTAGCTGTCGCGCCTCTGCTCGTGCTCACGCTGATCGGACTGGGACTGATCGCGGTGGGAGCAGTGGGCTACCGGAGGCGCGACATCGGCTAGTCACCTGGTCAAATGATCGGGCCGTCGCGGTCACGTGCCCACAGATCCAGCCAGGCAGGGGAGCCACCGCTTCGCTGCGATCCGCTCCGTAGCGCAGGTGGAATGTCGACCGAGGGGTCAATTCTGCACCGACACGCCGCCCACGAGGCTGAATAACTGACTCCTCGGCGATGAGGCGCGCAGCGCCGTGCACGTGCGGGACTGACCCCCTCGGTCCGCCTTTGTGATGAGGAACGCAGCACGTGAATGTGCACGCGGTCGCAAACCCCGCCACAAGCGGCGGGCACAGACTCAGCCACAGCGGTGCAGCCAGGCAGGGGGCCAGTCACGGGGGAGAGCCAGCCATGCGCGAAGGGGCAGAAAGAACCGGAATACTTAGCGAGGCTAATGAGTTATGCTAACGATATGTCTCCTACTGTCGAGCAGGTCGCGCGTACTGACACGGGACTGGCCTCGCTTCTGCGCGTGTCGGTGGCGCGGCTGAACCGTCGGCTGAGGTCTGAGCGCGACCCCGACAACGAGCCGCTCCCGATCGGGCAGCTGTCCGTGCTGGGGACGCTGTTCCGCAACGGACCCATGACGGTCGGGCAGCTCGCGCACATCGAGCGCGTGCAGCCGCCGTCGATGACGCGAACGGTCAACTGCCTGGTCGAGGGCGGGTACGTCGAGCGCCGGGCGCACGAGACGGACGGCCGCCAGGTGGTGGTCGCGCTGTCGAAGAAGGGCGAGGAGACGCTGCGTGCCGACCGGAAGCGTCGTGACGCGTGGCTCGCCCAGCGCCTGCGCGAGCTCACTCCCGAAGAACGCCAGCTGCTCCGCGCAGCGGCCCCGATCATCGAAAGGTTGGCGCATAGTTGAGTCCCACGTTCCAGGCCCTGTCGAACCGCAACTACCGGCTCTACGCGGCCGGAGGCATCGTGTCGAACGTCGGCACCTGGATGCAGCGGGTCGCCCAGGACTGGCTCGTGCTGCAGCTGACGCACAACAACGGCACGGCCCTGGGCATCACGACCGGCCTGCAGTTCCTGCCGATGCTCCTGCTCTCGCCGTACGCCGGCCTCGTCGCCGACCGCTTCCCGAAGCGGCGGCTGCTCCAGGTCACCCAGCTGATGATGGCGATCCCCGCGCTGCTGCTCGGCCTGCTCGCCGTGACGGGCGTCGCGCAGCCGTGGCACGTCTACGTGCTGGCGTTCGTGTTCGGCGTCGGTACGGCGTTCGACGCGCCGGCTAGGCAGTCGTTCGTCAGCGAGATGGTCGAGCCCGACCTGCTCACCAACGCGGTCGGCCTCAACAGCGCGTCGTTCAACCTCGCCCGCATCGTCGGCCCCGCGCTCGCCGGTCTGCTGATCGCGGCGCTCGGCTCCGGTGCCGAGGCGACCGGTTGGGTGATCATGCTCAACGCCCTGAGCTACGGCTCGGTCATCTACGTCCTGCAGCGCATGCGCGCCGAGGACCTCGACCCCGCCGAGCTCGCGGCCCGCGGCAAGGGCATGATCCGCGAGGGGATGCGCTACGTCCGCAGCCGACCGGACCTGATGCTGGTGCTCGCGATCGTGTTCTTCGCGGGCACGTTCGGCCTCAATTTCCAGATGACGTCCGCGCTGATGACCACCGACGTGTTCGGCAAGGGCGCGTCGGCCTACGGCATCCTCGGTACGACGATGGCGGTGGGCTCGCTGACCGGCGCGCTGCTCGCGGCCCGGCGCGGCCGGCCGCGCTACCGGCTCGTGGTGCTGGCCGCGCTGGCGTTCGGCGTCGTCGAGATCCTCGCCGGGCTGTCGCCGTCGTACCTCGTCTACATGCTCTGGACGCCCGTGCTCGGCGTCACCGCGCTGACGATGATCACCGCCGCCAACGCCACCGTGCAGCTCGGCACGACCGCGATGATGCGCGGGCGGGTGATGGCGCTCTACATGATGATCTTCATGGGCGGCACGCCCCTGGGCGCGCCGATCGTCGGCTGGATCGGCGAGACCTTCGGCGCCCGCTGGACGCTGATCGGCGGCGGCCTCGGCACGATCATCGGCGTGGTGATCGCGGCGGCACTGTTCGCCCGCACCCAGGGCATGCTCGACCCCGAGGTCAACGACCGGCCGACGCTGCGCAAGCGTGGCGGCCGGGAGCCGCAGCCCGCACGCTGACCCCGGGGCGGGTGCGCCCTGTCCGGTCAGGCGTGTGTGGCGAACCAGGGCTGGTGCAGGTCCTTGAACTGAAGGTCGTGCACCGACTCCCAGAACTTCTTCATCATGTCGTGCTCAGGCCCGCTCACGGGCATCGGCTTCGCCTCGCCCTCGCGGGCCGCGGCCTCGTTGGTGAAGGCGACGGTCTCGGTGAACGTGCCGTCCGGCTCGATCGCGAACGTCGCGCCGATGATCTCCGGCCGCGCCTCGTGCAGCATCGTCTCCATCTCGCGCATGCCGGACTCGAGCGCGTCGGGGTCGTCCATGCGGCCGCGGATCACCTGCACGAACCCGGCCTGGTCGGACCCGCCGTCCATCATCATCACGACGCGGTCGCAGTCGTGGAACTCGATCGGGCCGTCGAAGAGCTGCTCGATGTCCTTCCACCACATGCCCTGCTCGGGCCGGGCGGAGTTCTCCATCGCCGCCTGACGTGACTCGAACCGTACGACGGCCACCATCTCGCCGTCGTCGGTGAAGCCGTAGGTGCCGCCGAGGTAGCCGATCGCCCCCGGCTCGACGTCCCGGCGCCACCGCTCGAACGCCGCGCGGAGCTCCTCCTGGCGGCTGCACTTCCCCTGGATGATCTGGATGAACACGTCCCCTCCTCCCGGTCGGATCGGCGCGCGCACACGTCGGTCAGGGGGCTGCTCCGCCCCCATTCCCCGCACGCTAGGACCGCCTCTCCGGCCGATCCATAGTGCGATCGGACCCGTCCAGACAGCCCCGATAAACTCGCCGGTGTGAACCCCCGCTACCGCCGCATGGTGATCCCCGGTGCGCTCGTGGGGCTGATCCTCATCGTCGCCCTTGCGGCGCTCGTGCGGGGCTGACGCCCGTGCCGGCCGAGCCCCTGCTGCGGGCGCTCGCGCGGATGCGCGGGCTGCTCCTCGACGACACCGTGCTGGTCCGCGCCGTCGCCTCCGGACGGCAGAAGGGCAAGCAGCCGCGATGGCGCCGGGTCGAGCTCCGGTACGTCGACCTCAAGGCCGGTCGGCGGCTCCAGGTGACGGCGTACGACGAGACGCAGGCGCACACCAGCAACCACGCACCGGGCGAGGAGGCGCGGGACGCCGTCGACGCGCTGCTCGACGAGCCGTTCGGCAACTGGCACGTCGAGGCCGCCGTGCCGGACGGCGTCGAGACCCACCAGCTCCGGGTCACCAAGAAGCTCGAGGCGATGGTGCACACCAGCCGGCAGCCGAAGGCCGAAGCTGCCGCACCGACGGAGGTGGCGGCCCCGCGCGAGCACGACCGGCGCAAGCCACGCCTGCTCCCCGAGGACCACCCGGTGCTCCGCGCGGTCGGCATTGCCGACGAGCAGGGCCGGATCAAGCCCAGCCGACAGGCGAAGTACCGCCAGGTCGAGGAGTTCCTGCGCAGCCTCGGCCCGGCGGTCGACGACGCGCTCGAGTCCGGGCGCCTGCGCAGGCCGACACCCGAGGCGCCGCTGCGGGTGGTGGACCTCGGCTGCGGCAACGCCTACCTCACGTTCGCGGCGCACGCCTACCTGCGCGACGTCTGCGGCCTGCCGGTCCACGTCATCGGCGTCGACGTCAAGCAGCAGTCCGCCGACCACAACACCGCCGTCGCCGAGGAGCTCGGCGTCGGCGACACCGCGACGTTCGTCGTCGGCGACATCGCCGGCGCCACGCTGCCCGAGCCGCCCGACGTCGTGCTCGCCCTGCACGCCTGCGACACCGCCACCGACGACGCGCTCGCCCGGGCCGTCACCTGGGAGGCGCCGCTGGTGCTGGCCGCGCCCTGCTGCCACCACGACGTCGCCGCCCAGCTCCGCCGCTCGCCGACCCCGGCGCCGTACTCCCTGCTCACCCGGCACGGCATCCTCCGCGAGCGGTTCGCCGACACGCTCACCGACGCGGTGCGTGCGGGCGTGCTGCGGCTCGTCGGCTACCGCGTCGACGTGATCGAGTTCGTCGAGAGCAAGCACACCCCGCGCAACACGCTGCTGCGCGCGGTCCGCACCGGCGCCGAGCCGTCGCCGAAGGTGCGCGCGGAGTACGACGACCTGGTCCGCACCTGGAACGTCCACCCGGCCCTCGCCGAGCGGCTGCATGACCGGCTGGGCTGAGGCGGCCGCCGGCGTCGTCGCAGCCGTCGTCGCCGGAGCCGTGCCGTCGAGCGTGCTGTTCACGTTCGCCGACCGGGAGATCGCGGAGTCCAGCGGGCTCGTCGACGCCGGCCGGGTCGTCTTCACCGTCAACGACTCCGGCTCCGGCCCGTTGCTGTACGGCGTGGACACGATGACCGGCGAGACCATCTCCCGCACGACGTACACCTCCGACGAAGTCGTCGACGTCGAGGCCCTCGCCCCCGCGCCCGGCGGCGGCGTCTGGGTCGGCGACATCGGCGACAACGGCGCCTCTCGTGACGTCGTCTCCGTCTACCGCGTCCGTCCCGGCGCCGACTCGTCGACCCGGCTCGACCTGCGCTACCCCGGCGGGCCGCGCGACGCCGAAGCGCTCCTCAGCCACCCGCGCACCGGCCGGCTGTTCGTGGTCTCCAAGACCGTCTTCGGCGGCACCGTCTACGCCGTCCCGCGCGGTGCCCGGCCCGGCAGTCCCGTGACGATGCGGCCGTTCGCCCGGGTGCCGGGCCTGGTCACCGACGGCGCGTTCCTGCCCGACGGGAAGCACGTCGTGCTCCGCGGCTACGGCAGCGCGACGGTGCTGAGCTTCCCCGACTTCCAGGTCCAAGGGAGCGTGGAGCTGCCCGAGCAGCGGCAGGGTGAAGCTGTCGCCGTCGGCCGCCGGGGCCGCGTGCTGCTCTCGACCGAGGGCGTCGGCACCGACGTGCTCCAGATCGAGCTCCCGCCCGACCTCACCGCCGCTCCCTCCGCCTCCTCGACCCCGGCACCGCAGGAGCCGACCCGGGCTGCCGCACCGTCGGACGACAACGAGGAGAAGCCGCGCCTCGAGCGTCGCGGGATGTGGTCCTCCCCGCTCGGCGCCGCGGCCCGGGTCGCGATGGGCGTCGTCATGCTCGGCGCGCTGGGCTACTGGTGGTGGCGGCTGCGGGGCCGCTGACCCGGCATGCTCCGCCCGCCCGGTGGGTAATCCGCCCGCATGCCGCGACTGCGCACCGTCTCCACCAACAGCCGCGGCTGGACGCGCCGCCGGTCAGGCAAGGGCTTCGTCTACCTCGACGACAACGGCGTCCGGCTGACCGGCGAGCACGTCGCGCGCATCAAGGACCTGGTCATCCCGCCGGCCTGGAACGACGTCTGGATCTGCCCGCTGCCCAACGGCCACATCCAGGCCGTCGGCTACGACGAGGCAGGCCGCAAGCAGTACCTCTACCACCCCGACTGGCGCACCCGGCGCGACAAGATGAAGTTCGACCGGGTGCTCGAGGTCGCCGAGAAGCTGCCTCGGGTACGCCGCGCGATCCTCGAGCACATGGCGCTCGACGGCATGCCGGTCGAGCGCGCCACGGCCACCGCCGTACGCCTGCTCGACCTCGGCTACTTCCGCATCGGGTCCGACGCCTATGCCGACACCAACGGCAGCTTCGGCCTGACCACGCTCGAGAAGCGGCACGTGCGCGCCCGCAACGGGCGGCTGCTGTTCCGGTTCCCCGGCAAGTCCGGCGTCGAGCACGAGATCGAGATCGAAGACGAGCTGGCCGTCGCCGCGGTCAACACCATGCGCCGGCGGCGCGGGGGAGGGGACCGGCTGCTGGCCTACAAGAAGGTGCGGTCCTGGACCCCGATGGACGCCGCGCTGGTCAACGACTACCTGCGCGAGTCGACCGACGCGGAGTTCACCGCCAAGGACTTCCGCACCTGGCACGCCACCGTCCTCGCGGCTGCGTCACTCGCCGCCAGCGACGAGCCCGGCGACACCAAGGCCTCCCGCAAGCGCGCCGTCGTCGCCGCGATGAAGGAGGTCGCCGACTACCTCGGCAACACGCCCGCGATCGCCAAGAGCTCCTACGTCGATCCGCGCGTGCTCGACCTCTACGAGGACGGCGTCACGATCGAGTCGGCGGTGCGCCGCAGCTACCCGAGCATCGAGAAGCGCTCGACGGCGTACGAACGCGCCGTGCGCCGGATGCTCACCACCTGACTCCCGGCGACAGCCCACTCCTCACGACGCGCGGTGAGGGATGTAGCGGTCACGCGGCCACAGACCCGGCCACAGCGATGTGCCTCGTGGCTGGGTCTGTGATCGCCGGCTGTGACTGGCTCGCTTTGCGACGCGTGCACATCCATACGCTGCGTTCCTCATCACAAAGGGCGGACCGAGGGGGCCAGTCCCGCACGTGCACGGCGCTACCCGCCGGAACGCCGAGGGGTCAGTAATTCAGGGTCGTGGGCGGCGTGTCGGTGCAGAACTGACACCTCGGTCGACATTCCAGGCGCGCTCCGTAGAGGGTCGTTGCGAAACGGCGGCTCCCGGCCGGGCCGGGTCTGTGACCGCGTGACCGCTACGTCCTGATCTTGCGACCGGGCCCTGCACGCCCGGTCAGCCGAGCTGCTCGACCACATGGTCGATGCAGGCCGTGAGCGCCTCGACGTCGTCGGGGTCGATGGCCGGGAACATCGCCACGCGCAGCTGGTTGCGGCCGAGCTTGCGGTAGGGCTCCACGTCGACGATCCCGTTGGCCCGTAGGGTCTTCGCCACCGCGGCGGCGTCCACCGACTCGTCGAAGTCGATGGTGCCGATCACCAGCGAGCGCTCGTCGGGGTTCTGGACGTACGGCGTCGTGTAGGGCGTCTTGTCCGCCCAGGTGTAGAGCCGGTTCGACGAGTCCGTCGTGCGGCGTACGGCGAAGTCCAGGCCGCCCTGGCCGTTGAGCCACTCGAGCTGCTGCTCGAGGAGGAACAGCGTGGCCAGCGACGGGGTGTTGTAGGTCTGGTTCTTCGTCGAGTTGTCGATCGCGGTCGGCAGGTCGAGGAACGCCGGCACCCAGCGGTCGGTCGCGGCGATCTCGGCGACGCGCTCCAGCGCGGTCGGCGACATCACGGCGATCCAGAGCCCACCGTCGGAGGAGAAGTTCTTCTGCGGCGCGAAGTAGTAGACGTCGACCTCGCGGATGTCGACGGGCAGTCCACCGGCGGCGGAGGTCGCGTCGATCAGCACCAGCGCGTCGTCGTCGGCGCCCTCGACGCGCTTCACCGGAGCCATCACGCCGGTCGACGTCTCGTTGTGTGCCCACGCGTAGGCGTCGATGCCGGCCTCGGCCTGCGGGACCGGACGGGTCCCGGTCTCGGAGGTGATGATCGACGGGTCGCCGAGGAACGGCGCCTTCTTCGCGGCGGTGGCGAACTTCGAGGAGAACTCGCCGAACGACAGGTGCTGGCTGCGCTCGCGGATCAGGCCGAACGTGGCAATGTCCCAGAACGCCGTCGCGCCGCCGTTGCCGAGCACGACCTCGTAGCCCTCGGGCAGCGAGAACAGCGACGAGATGCCCTCGCGCACGCGCCCGACCAGGTTCTTCACCGGCGCCTGCCGGTGGGAGGTGCCGAGCAGGCTGGTGCCGGTGGCGGCCAGCGCCTGCAGGGCCTCGACCCGCACCTTGGAGGGACCGGCGCCGAAGCGCCCGTCGGCGGGCTTGAGGTGGTCGGGAATGGTGATCGTGTCGGTCACGCCAGGTACCTCGTCAGACGTCTCGTGGTGAGTGCGACCTGACCCCGTTGTCAGAGCGTCCCGGGCACGGGCCGGGCGCGGCTTATTGTGTCACCCGCCAACGTCACCTCGGAACGGGGACAAATCATGAGCCAACCGACGCCGGGACCGTCGGGACGCCCCAACGAGAACGCGCAGCGGCCCGCCGGCCAGACGCTGCTCCGCTTCGGCGGCGGCGCGCTGGCGGTGCTGGGCCTCGTGCTGTTCGGCATGGGCCTCTACGACCTCATGACCGTCGACGAGTTCGGGATGCCGACCAAGTTCTGGATGTGCATGGTCGGGCTTCCGCTGATCGGGATCGGCTCGATGATGATGGTCGGCAGCTTCGCGCGGTCCGACCTCGCGCTGGTGCGCAGGATGGCACGCGTGCGGCCGTGCCGGTCCTGCGGTCGGACCAACACCTACGCCCGCTTCTGCGACGCCTGCGGCGCGCAGCCCGCCTGACGTGCTGCGCATCGAGCGCGTCGCCCTGACGCACCCGGCCGCCCAGGCCCTGATCGACGAGGTCCAGCAGGAGTACGTCGAGCTCTACGGCGGTCCCGACGAGACGCGGCTCGACCCGGAGATGTTCGAGGACCCGGCCGGCATGTTCTTCGTCGGCTACCTCGGCGACGTCCCGGTCGCCATGGGCGGCTGGCGGTTCCGTCCCGACGTACCCCGCCTGGACGGGCGCTGCTCGGCCGAGATCAAGCGGATGTACGTCGCCGCGGCCGGTCGCCGGATGGGCTTCGCCCGCGCCGTGCTCGCGCACCTCGAACGCACCGCCGCTCAGGCCGGCGCGGACACGATGGTGCTGGAGACCGGCATCGAGCAGCCGGAGGCGATCAAGCTCTACCAGTCGTCGGGCTACGAGCCGGTCGAGAAGTTCGGCACCTACGCCGACTCGCCGCTGCAGCGCTGCTTCGGCAAGCGCCTCTGAGCGCCACAGGTCCTGAGATTGAGCATGGGGCAGGGTTCCGGACCGGCCCGCGGCGATCTCGGACGTCCTGCCCGGCTGCGATGAGTTCCGCGTCCGGGCCGGGTCCAACCTGGGAGGGATCCGACAACCCGCCCGAGCAAGGGAGGCGGCATGACCGCGACCTACACCTTCGACGTCTTCATGAGCCTCGACGGCTACGGCTCGATCCGGCAGCCGAGCGACTACGGCGGCTACTGGGGCAAGCAGGGGCCCGAGCTGCTCAACCACCGGTACCGCCAGTACTCCGGCGCGCGCCGGATGGTCTTCGGAGCCACGACGTTCCGGGCTTTCGTCAGGATGCTCGCCAACAGCGACGAGCTCGACGAGGTGCGCGACCCGTGGGTCACCGCGATGGTCAACCAGCCGGCGACGGTCGTCTCCTCGACGCTCGAGGAGCCGCTCGACTGGCCCGACGCGACCGTGGCGCGCGGCGACGCCGTCGACATCGTCAAGCGGCTCAAGGAGGAGTCGGACGTCCCGCTGCGCTCCCACGGCAGCCTGTCGCTGAACCGGACGCTGATGGCCGCCGGCCTCGTCGACCGGGTGCAGGTGACGGTGTTCCCGGTGCTGACCGGCCGCTCGGGCACGGCCCGGATCTTCGAGGGCGCCGAGGACTTCGACCTCGAGCTGCTCGACACCACGACGCTGGACGGCCGCATCCAGGAGCTCGTCTACCGACCGACGCTGCACTGACGCCGTAGCCCGGGAGTCAGTGCACGCTCACCGCGAGGTACCGCTCGTCGGTGATCTCCTTGCCCCAGTAGACCGGGTCGGTGAGGTGGCGGACGGCGACGCTGCGGCCGGCGCCGTGCAGCAGCCCCTCGGTCTGCGCGGAGGTCAGCCCGGCGCCGGTGAACCAGCGACCCTCGACCAGCACCAGCCGGCCGCCGGGCGCGAGCAGGTCGACCCAGCGCGCCAGCCCGGCGGCCGGGTCGGGCAGCGCCCACAGCACGTGCCGCGACAGCACCACGTCGAACGTTCCGGCGGGCAGCTGCGGGTCGCTCGCGTCACCCACGGCGAACGTCGCCGCGACACCGGCCTCGGCCGCCTTGGCCTCCGCCCGCGCGACCATCTCCGGCGACAGGTCGATGCCGTGCACGTCGTACCCCTCGGCGGCGAGCAGCACCGAGAGCGTGCCGGTGCCGCAGCCCAGGTCGGCGACGCGGGCGGGCGCCGGCGGCAGGTGCTCGAGCAGCAGCTCACGCCAGGCCGCGCGCGTCGCCGGGTCGGTGAGACCGTGGTCGGGCTCGTCGTCGAACGTCGCGGCCTGGGCATCCCACTCGGCGCGGGGGTCGTCTGCTCGGTCGGGGCTCACGGGCACCAACCTAGGCGGACCACTCCGGCTTCCAGCCGTCGACCTCATCGGCCTTGCGCGCCGACGGCCCGACGTAGACGGCGGACGGCCGGATCAGCCGGCCGGTGCGCTTCTGCTCGAGGATGTGCGCCGACCAGCCACCCGTGCGGGCGCAGGTGAACATCGACGTGAACATGTGCGCCGGCACCTCGGCGAAGTCGAGCACGATCGCGGCCCAGAACTCCACGTTGGTCTCGAGGACCCGGTCGGGGCGTCGCTCGCGGAGCTCCTTCAGCGCGGCCTGCTCGAGCGCCTCGGCGACCTCGTAGCGCGGGGCACCGAGCTCGCGTGCGGTACGGCGGAGGACGCGGGCGCGCGGGTCCTCGGCGCGGTAGACGCGGTGGCCGAAGCCCATGAGTCGCTCGCCGCTGTCGAGCAGCCGCTTGACGTAGGCCTCGGCGTCACCCGACCGCTCGACCTCCTCGATCATGCCGAGCACGCGGGAGGGGGCGCCGCCGTGGAGCGGCCCGCTCATCGCGCCGATCGCGCCGGAGAACGCTGCCGCCACGTCGGCGCCGGTCGAGGTGATCACGCGCGCGGTGAACGTGGACGCGTTCATGCCGTGCTCGGCGGCGCTGCTCCAGTAGGCGTCGATCGCCTTGACGTGCGCGGGGTCGGCCTCGCCCTTCCAGCGGATCAGGAACTTCTCCGCAAGGGTCTTGCCCTTGTCGACCTCGCTCTGCGGCACGACCGGCTGGTGCAGGCCGCGCGCGGACTGTGCGGCGTACGACAGCACCATGACCGCAACCCGGCTGAGGTCCGCCCGCGCCTGCTCGTCGCTGATGTCGTAGGTCTGCCGGAAGCCGAAGGCCGGCGCGAGCATCGCGATCGCGGCCTGGACGTCGACGCGGACGTCGCCGGTGTGCACGGGGATGTTGTAGGCCTCGGCCGGCGGGAGCCCCGGGGTGTAGGCACCGTCGATCAGCAGGCCCCAGACGTTCTCGAACGGGACGCGGCCGACGATCTCCTCGATGTCGACGCCGCGGTAGCGCAGGGCCGACCCTTCCTTGTCGGGCTCGGCGATCTCTGTCTCGAAGGCGACGACGCCCTCGAGTCCGTGGTGGACCTCGGTCATGCAACGGCCTCCTCGTGCGGCACCCGGTGCGGGAGCCGGTGCCTCATCATGGCGCCCTCCGGGCCTCGGGTACCACTGCCTGTCACCACTAGGTTTGGTGCCATGCCCGACGACCGAGACCGCGACCGTGACCTCGCCGCGCTCCGCCGCGAGTACTCCATCGGCGGGCTCAGCGAGAGCGACCTCGCCCCCGAGCCGATCGCGATGTTCCGCCGCTGGCTGCACGACGTCACGGTCGCCGGCCTGCACGAGCCCAACGCGATGGTCGTCTCGACCGCGACGCCCGACGGCGTGCCGTCCAGCCGCATCGTGCTGCTCAAGGGGCTCGATGACCGCGGCTTCGTGTTCTTCACCAACTACAAGTCGCGCAAGGGCGCCGAGCTCGACGCCAACCCGGCCGTGGCGCTGCTGTTCCCGTGGCACGACCTCGAGCGCCAGGTGCGCGTGGAGGGCCGCGCGTCCCGGCTCGACGACGCGGCCAACGCGGCGTACTTCGCCACCCGGCCGCGCGCCTCGCAGATCGGCGCGTGGGCGTCGCCGCAGTCCCAGGTCGTCTCCTCGCGCGAGGAGCTCGACCGGCGGTACGCCGAGACCGCGGCGCGCTTCGGCGGCCCGCACGGCGACCAGGACATCGGCCTGCCGCCGGACTGGGGCGGCTACCGGGTGGCGCCGGAGGTCGTGGAGTTCTGGCAGGGCCGGCGCGGCCGGATGCACGACCGGCTGCGCTACGTGCGGACAGAAAACGGGTGGAGGACCGAGCGGCTGGCGCCGTAACGTCGACGGCGATGCTTTCATCCTCAAAGCACTTGTGAGTGAGCACTCACTCACTTAGGCTGGCGGGCATGCCGCCCCGCGCCGCTCCGATGAGCCCCGACGACCGCCGCCGGGCGATCATCGACGCCGTCCGCCCGCTGCTCATCGAGCACGGCGACCGGCTGACCACCAAGCTGATCGCCGAGGCCGCCGGCGTCGCGGAGGGCACGATCTTCCGGGTCTTCCCCGACAAGGAGGCGCTGCTGCACGCGGTGGCCGCCGACACGCTCAACCCCCGCGATGCCCGCGAGCACCTGCAGGCCGCGCTGCGGGACGCCGGCGACCTGCCGACCAAGGTCCGGCTCACCGCCGACCTGATGCTCAACCGGTCCGACCAGGTGGTCGCGGTGCTGATGGCGATGCGCAAGCACTGGCTGCACTCCGCGCAGGAGCGTGGCGCGTCCACCGGGCCCGACCGAGGCGAAGAGGCGGGGGAGGAGGGCTCGCAGAAGCGGCACGGTCCCCCCGAGTACGTCGTGGTCGCCCACCAGGCCCTGCTCGAGCGGCTCACCGAGGTCTTCGCCGCCCACGCCGACGAGCTCACCGTGACCCCCGAGCGCGCGGCCCTGCTGCTGCGCACGCTGGTGCTCGGCTCCCGCAACCCCGGCGTGCGTCCCGAGGACCGGCTCTCCGCCGACGAGATCGCCGACGTGCTGCTCAACGGCATCCACCGTCGCGACACCCGCACCCACCACCAACGCGCCCAGAACGAGGGGGAGTGAGCATGCTCGTCCGGCTGCTCCGTCAGTACCTCACGCCGTACCGCCGTGAGATCGCGATCATCGTCGCGCTGCAGTTCGTCGCGACGATGGCGGTGCTCTACCTGCCCAGTCTCAACGCCGACATCATCGACGACGGTGTCGCCAAGGGGGACACCGGCTACATCATCCGCACCGGCTCGGTGATGCTCGTCGTATCGCTGGTGCAGATCCTCTGCAGCGTCGGGGCGGTGTACGTCGGTGCGCGCACCGCGAGCCTGCTCGGCCGCGACCTGCGCTCGTCGCTGTTCCATCACGTCGGGTCGTTCTCCGGCCGCGAGCTCGCGCACTTCGGCGCGCCGTCGCTGATCACGCGGACGACCAACGACGTGCAGCAGGTGCAGATGCTCGTGCTGATGACCTTCACGATGATGGTCACCGCGCCGATCATGATGGTCGGCGGCGTGCTGATGGCCGTGCGCGAGGACGTCGGTCTGTCCTGGCTCGTCGCCGTCTCGGTGCCGCTGCTGTTCGCGTCGGTCGGTCTCATCGCGTCGCGGATGGTGCCGGGCTTCCGCGAGATGCAGACCCGCATCGACGCGGTCAACCGGGTGATGCGAGAGCAGATCACCGGCATTCGCGTGGTGCGCGCGTTCGTGCGCGAACCCGTGGAGACCGAGCGGTTCGGCCGCGCCAACGAGGATCTCGCGCGCGTGGCGGTCCGGGTGGGCCGCTGGATGGCCACGATGTTCCCGGTCGTGATGCTGATCCTCAACGTGTCGAGCGTGGCCGTGCTGTGGTTCGGCGGCCACCGCGTCGACGAGGGCGCCATGCAGGTGGGCTCGCTGACCGCGTTCCTCGCCTACCTCGTGCAGATCCTGATGGCCGTGATGATGGCCAGCTTCATGCTGATGATGGTGCCGCGCGCGGCGGTCTGCGCGGACCGGATCACCGAGGTGCTCGACACCGGGACCTCCGTCGTACCGCCTGCCGAGCCGGTCACCGAGCCGACCGGCTCCGGCCTGCGGATGCGCGGCGTGTCCTTCACCTACCCCGGCGCCGAGGCTCCCGTGCTGCGCGACGTCGACCTCGACGTACGGCCCGGCACGACCCTGGCGGTGATCGGGTCCACCGGCGCCGGCAAGACCACGCTGGTCAACCTCGTGCCCCGGCTGTTCGACGTGACCGACGGCGTCGTCGAGGTGGAGGGCGTCGACGTACGCCGCCTCGACCCCGACGTGCTGTGGAGCCGCATCGGGCTGGTGCCGCAGAAGGCGTTCCTGTTCTCGGGGACCGTCGCCAGCAACCTGCGCTACGGCAAGCCGGACGCCACTGACGAGGAGATGTGGCAGGCCCTCGAGATCGCGCAGGCGCGCGACTTCGTCGAGGCGATGCCCGGCGGCCTCGAGGCGCCGATCGCGCAGGGCGGAACCAACGTCTCGGGCGGACAGCGGCAGCGGCTCGCGATCGCGCGCGCGGTGATCCGGCGGCCCGCGATCTACCTGTTCGACGACGCGTTCTCCGCGCTCGACCTCGCCACCGACGCGCGGCTGCGTGCCGCGCTCGCCCCGCACACGACCGACGCGGCCGTGCTCGTGGTGGCGCAGCGCGTCTCCACGATCATCGACGCCGACGAGATCCTCGTGCTCGAGGACGGCGAGGTGGTCGGTCGCGGCACCCACGACGAGCTGCTGAGGGACAACCCGACCTACCAGGAGATCGTCGCGTCCCAGCTCACCCCGGAGGAGGCGGCATGAGCGAGCAGCAGAAGGGCAGGCTCAAGGAGACCGAGCGCGTCCAGATGGGCGGCCCCGGCCGCGGAGGGCCGTTCGGCGGCGCGATGGTCGGCCAGAAGTCGATGGACTTCGGCCCCTCCGCCAAGCGCCTCGTCGGCCGGCTCGCACCCCAGCGCCTCAAGGTCGCGGTCGTGCTGCTGCTCGCGGTGGCCTCGGTGGCGCTCAGCGTCGTCGGCCCGCGGATCCTCGGCCACGCGACCGACCTGATCTTCGAGGGTCTGTTCGGCCGCAGCCTGCCCGCCGGCACGTCGAAGGCCGACGCGGTCGCCGGGCTGCGCGCTCGTGGTGAGGACCGGCTCGCCGACATGCTCGCCGGGATGGACGTCGTACCCGGTCGCGGTGTCGACTTCGACGCGGTCGGCCGGGTGCTCCTGCTCGTGCTCGCGATCTACGTCGCCGCGTCGCTGCTGATGTGGCTGCAGGGCTACATCCTCAACGACGTCGTGCAGTCCGCCGTACGCCGCATGCGCGACGACGTCGAGGCCAAGATCCACCGGCTGCCGCTGAGCTACTTCGACCGGCAGCCGCGCGGCGAGCTGCTCTCGCGCGTCACCAACGACATCGACAACATCAGCCAGACGCTGCAGCAGACGATGAGCCAGCTGCTCGTCTCGCTGCTCACTGTCATCGGTGTGCTCGCGATGATGTTCTCGATCTCGCCGACGCTGGCGCTGATCGCGCTGGTGACGGTGCCGGTCGGGATGGCGCTCAGCGGCCAGATCATGAAGCGCTCGCAGGGCCTGTTCATCCAGCAGTGGCGCCGTACCGGCACCCTCAACGGCCACATCGAGGAGGCCTTCACCGGCCACGGTCTGGTCAAGGTGTTCGGCCGGCAGCGCGAGGTCGAGCAGGTCTTCGAGGTCGAGAACGACGAGCTGTACAAGGCGTCCTTCGGAGCGCAGTTCGTCAGCGGGCTGATCATGCCGGTGATGATGTTCCTCGGGAACCTCAACTACGTCGTGATCGCGGTGCTCGGCGGCCTCCGCGTCGCGAACGGCTCGATGAGCCTCGGCGAGGTGCAGGCGTTCATCCAGTACTCCCGCCAGTTCACCCAGCCGCTCACCCAGGTCGCGTCGATGGTGAACCTGCTGCAGTCCGGCGTCGCATCGGCCGAGCGGGTCTTCGAGCTGCTCGACGCCGAGGAGGAGCCGGTCGAGGAGCACGCGGCACCGGCCGAGGGTGGTCGTGGTGAGGTGCGGTTCGAGCAGGTGTCGTTCCGCTACGACCCCGACCGCCCGCTCATCGAGGACCTGTCGCTGGTCGCGCGCCCGGGCCAGACCGTCGCGATCGTCGGCCCGACCGGCGCCGGCAAGACCACGCTGGTCAACCTGGTCATGCGGTTCTACGACGTTGACGCCGGCCGGATCACGCTGGACGGAGTCGACATCTCGACGATGCCGCGCGCGGCGCTGCGTGGCCGCACCGGCATGGTGCTGCAGGACACCTGGCTGTTCGAGGGCACGATCCGCGACAACATCGCCTACGGCCGCCCAGACGCCACCGAGGAGGAGATCCTCGAGGCCGCACGGGCGACGTTCGTGGACCGGTTCGTGCACAACCTGCCCGACGGCTACGACACCGTGATCGACGAGGAGGGCGGCACGCTCTCGGCCGGCGAGCGGCAGCTCGTCACCATCGCCCGGGCGTTCCTGGCTCGGCCGGCGCTGCTGATCCTGGACGAGGCGACCAGCTCGGTCGACACCCGCACCGAGCTGCTCGTCCAGCACGCGATGGCGGCGCTGCGGGCCGACCGCACCAGCTTCGTCATCGCGCACCGGCTCTCCACGATCCGCGACGCCGATGTGATCCTGGTGATGGAGGACGGCCGCATCGTCGAGCAGGGCACCCACGACGAGCTGCTCGCCCGCGGCGGCGCCTACAACGAGCTCTACCAGGCCCAGTTCGCCGCGCCCGCCACCGACGCCGCCATCCCGGCCGCCGAGCTCACCGCCCCCGTCTGAGCGCGCACGACCCGGAGAGGACCGCGAGCGCAGCCAGCCGTCCTCTTCGGGTGGCTCGCTGCGCTCTCATCGCCGAGGAGTCAGTAATTCAGCCTCGTGGGCGGCGTGTCGTGGCACAACTGACCCCCCGCCGTACGGCGAGGGGTCATGAGGCTTGGAGAAGAGAAACGGCCCGTGGGCGTTGCGGTGTCCCTCCGAAGAGGGTCCGCCCTCCAGCAGGACTAGCTGGAGCGCCCACGGGCCGGGTGACTGCTCGGTATTCCAGCGCGCATCACGACCGTCGGTCGAACCGTGCTGGTCGGTGCGCTGCTAGGAAGCAGCCACCTCACGAGTCCTATAAGAATTCACTACCGGACCACCTCCTTTCCCGTGTCCGGCCAGGCTACGTCGCGAGGTCTGAGCGCCTCAAGGCATTTGTCCGGCCCGTGGGCACGGGGCGGAACGGGCGATGAGAGGCTCCCTCCCGTGGCGAGACGACGGCGGTGGACTCGGGTGCTGGCCGACATCCGGCCGCTCCAGGTGTCGCCGCCGTACCGCCGGCTCTTCTTCGGCAACACCGTCGGCCAGCTCGGCCAGCAGATGACGGTCGTGACGATCGCGGTGCAGGTCTTCACACTGACCGACTCGTCGTTCGCGGTCGGACTGATCGGCGTGCTCGGGCTGGTGCCGCTGGTGGGGTTCGGTCTGTACGCCGGAGCGATCGCGGACGCGATGGACCGTCGGCAGCTCGCGCTGATCGCGTCGACGGGGTCGTGGGCGGTGTCACTGGTGCTGGCGGCGCAGGCGTTCCTGGGCAACACCAGCATCTGGGTGATCTACGCCTGCGTGGTCGTGCAGTCGGCGTGCTACGCGGCGACGAGCCCGGCGCGCGGCGCGATGATCGCGCGGCTGCTGCCGGCCGAGCTGCTGCCCGCCGCGAGTGCGCTGAACTCCGCGACGTTCAACCTCGGCTTCACCGTGGGCCCGATGCTCGGGGCTCTGCTGATCTCGGCCGGCGGCTTCGAGCTCGCCTACACCGCAGATGCGGTGCTGTTCACCGCGACGCTGTACGCGATCTACCGCGTGCCGCCGCTGCCGCCGGGCAAGGGCAGCCCGCGCGCGGGGCTACGGGCGGTGCGCGACGGACTGGCGTTCCTGCGCCGCTCGCCGAACCTGCGGATGACGTTCGTGCTCGACCTGTGCGCGATGGTGTTCGCCCACCCGCGCGCGGTGTTCCCGGCGTTGGCGTACAAGGTCCTCGGCGGCGGCGCCACGACGGTCGGCATCCTGCAGGCTGCGCCCGCCGTCGGCGCGCTGATCGCGGTCGCGGTTTCGGGATGGGTCAGCCGGGTGCGGTGGCACGGCGTGGCGATCGTGCTCGCGATCCTCGTCTACGGCTCCGCGATCGGCTCCGTCGGGCTGGTCGGGTCGCTGTGGCTCGCGGTGATCCTGCTCGGAATCGCCGGAGCCGCCGACTCCATCAGCTCGGCGTTCCGCAACACCGTGCTGCAGGTGGCCGCACCCGACGAGCTGCGCGGCCGACTGCAGGGCGTGTTCATCGTGGTCGTGGCCGGCGGTCCGCGCGCGGGCGACTTCCTGGTCGGGTCGGTCGGCGAGGCGACGTCCGAACGGCTCGCGCTGGTGCTCGGCGGGCTCGCCTGCATCGTCGGCGTCCTCGTGGCGGTCGCCGTACAGCGGTCGTTCCTGCGGTACGACGCCCACAACCCGACGCCCTGACCCTGACCCCTGCTGCGGTGAGGAGTCAGTTGTGACGCGACACGCCGCCGACGAGGCTGAATTACTGACTCCTCGGCGGACTGGCCCGAAGGGCCTGGCCCGATGGGGCTGACCCGGAGGTACTAGCGGGGTGGGGAGTGGCCCTCCGGTAGTGGATGGGTGGGGAGTGGATGGGTGGGGAGTGGCCCTCCGGTAGTGGATGGGCGGGGAGTGGATGGGCGGGGAGGGGAAGGGCG
Organism: Nocardioides sp.; assembly: GCA_036280235.1. Classification (GTDB taxonomy): domain Bacteria; phylum Actinomycetota; class Actinomycetes; order Propionibacteriales; family Nocardioidaceae; genus Nocardioides_B. The sequence continues at coordinate 17,239 of DASURB010000103.1, read as the reverse complement.
GGAGCGGGCCGGGGCGACTGGCGCGATGTGGCGGGCGGCACAGGCGATAGAAGTTGCAGGGGACAACTATCTAGGTATAGTTGCGTGACGCAAGCAATTCCGTCCCCCTACGACTTTCTCGAGGTCCCGTGACGTCCACGTCCACCGAGCGCGGCTCCGGCCGCAACGACGCAGCAGCCAACTCGTCCAGCACGTCCAGCACGCCCGCGTCCGCGTCCAGCGCCGACGCCAAGGCCAGGCAGGCTGGTGCCGGGAAGCAGGCCGGCGTGCCCGAGGTGATGACGCACCGCGAGGTGCTGGAGGCGTTGTCGGGGCTGCTGCTGGCGATGTTCGTCGCGATGCTGTCCAGCACGGTGGTGTCCAACGCTCTGCCGGTGATCGTGGCGGACCTGAACGGCACGGAGTCCGGCTACACCTGGGTGATCGTCGCGACGCTGCTCGCACTGACCGCGACGACGCCGATCTGGGGCAAGCTCGCGGACCTGTTCAGCAAGAAGGTGCTGGTGCAGGTGTCACTCCTGGTGTTCGTCGCGGGCTCCTTGTTCGCGGCGGTGTCTTCGTCGATGGGGATGCTGATCTCGGCCCGGGTGGTGCAGGGCGTGGGCGTCGGCGGCCTGTCCGCGCTGGTGCAGATCGTGATCGCGTCGATCGTGCCGCCGCGCGAGCGGGGCCGGTACTTCGGGTACCTGGGCGCGGTGTTCGCCGTCGCCACGGTCAGCGGCCCGCTCGTCGGCGGCTTGATCGTCGACACCCCGTGGCTGGGCTGGCGCTGGTGTTTCGCAGTCGGCATCCCGGTCGCGGCCGTGGCCATCGTCGTACTCCAGAAGACCCTGCACCTGCCGGTGGTACGTCGCGAGGGCGTGAAGATCGACTACCTCGGCGCGGCGCTGATCGCCTCGGGCGTGTCCGTGCTGCTGATCTGGGTGTCGTTGGCCGGCAACCGGTTCGACTGGGCGTCGCCGACCACCGCGCTGATGGTCGCGGGCGGCGTGCTGCTGCTCGCCGCTGCGGTCGTGGTCGAGTCGCGGGTGGCCGAGCCGGTGATCCCGCTGCGCCTGTTCAAGGACCGCACGATCGCGCTCGCGTCGATCGCCTCGACGCTGGTGGGTGTCGCGATGTTCGGCGCCACCGTGTTCCTCTCGCAGTTCTTCCAGCTCGCGCACGGCAAGACGCCGACCGTGGCCGGTCTGCTGACGCTGCCGATGGTGCTCGGGCTGCTGCTGTCGAGCATCCTCACCGGCCGGGTGATCGCCCGCACCGGCGTCTGGAAGCGCTACCTCGTCGGCGGCGCGGCCCTGCTGGTCGTCGGGCTCGGCCTGCTGTCCACGCTCGACCACACCACCTCGATGGTCACCGCCGGCGTGTTCATGCTGGTCATGGGCATCGGCCTGGGCGCGGTCAACCAGAACCTCGTCCTCGCGGTGCAGAACGCCGCCGCCCAGCGCGACATCGGCGCGGCCAGCTCGCTCGCGGCGTTCTTCCGCACGATGGGCGGCTCGGCGGGCGTCTCCGCGCTCGGCGCTGTGCTCGGCCACCAGGTCGCCACCTCGGTCGCCGCTGGCCTGGCGAAGCTCGGCATCCCGGTCGAGGGCGAGGCCGGGACGATCCCCGACCTCGACACGCTGCCGGGGCCGGTCCGCGAGGTCTTCGAGGCGGCGTACGGCGACGCTACGGGACACGTGTTCCTGATCGCCGTACCCTTTGCGCTCGTGGCCCTTGTATGCATCCTCCTGATCCGCGAGACGCCGTTGCGCACGACGATCGCCCGTGCCGACGAGCTCGAGGACGCCGCCTCGTGAGCGGCGCGGGCGGCCGCGGCGGCACGGCCGGTAAAGACGGCAAGGACGCGCTGATCCGCTCCGTCGAGGCCGAGGTCGTCACGATGCTGCGGCGCGCCCGGCGCAACACCACCCTGCGGGCCCGCAGCGTGGACCCGGCGCTGGCCACGGTCGGCTACCAGATCCTGCTCGCCCTGCGCGAGAACCCGCGGGTCCCGCAGTCGGTGCTCGTCGACGCGCTCGACATCGACAAGGGCGCGGTCAGCCGCCAGGTGCAGGTGCTCTTCGAGCTGGGCCTGGTCGACAAGGAGTCCGACCCCGACGACCGCCGGGCATGCCTGGTGTCGGTGTCGGCGGAGGGCGAGCGACGGATGCGGGAGCTCGACCGGCAGCGACGTTCGGCGTACGTCGCCCGCTTCGCGGACTGGACCGACGACGAGCTGACCGTCCTCGCCGAGCAGCTCGCGAAGTACAACCGCACTCTCGAGAAGTAGAGAAGTAGCGCCCTGCGCCTCCCGGGCTCGGGACCAAAGGCCCGTGTCCGGACGTTCGTCCACGGTTCATCCTGGGAGGGACGAGGAGGACCTGCCATGACCACCCTGATGCCCGTCGAGCTCACCGAACAGGAGTGCCGCGACCTGCTGTCGCGTCACGTCGTCGGCCGGGTCGCGCTGTCGACCCCTGGTGGCCCGCGGATCGTGCCCGTGAACTACGCCCTGCACGACGACTCGATCGTCTTCCGCACCGCGCCGTACTCCGAGCTCGGCACCTACGGCTGGGACGCCGAGCTCGCGTTCGAGATCGACCACATCGACGAGGAGAAGCACAGCGGCTGGAGCGTCGTCGCCCTCGGCCGCGGCTCGCTCATCGAGGACTCCGACGAGCTCGGCAAGATCCGCGGCCGCATGGACCCGCACCCGTGGGCCGGCGGCTCGCGCCAGCTCTACATGCGCCTGACCTGGCGCACCCTCACGGGACGGCGGATCCCCGGCTAGCGCGCCATGCCAGCCGCTAGGTTGACCGCATGACGCGGCTGGACCTGCCCGACAACGCGCGGGCCTTGCTGGACGCGGTCGTCGCGATCAGCTCCGACCTCGACCTGCACACCGTCCTCCACAGGATCGTGCAGGCGTCGTGCCAGATCACGGGCGCGCGGTACGGCGCCCTGGGTGTCCTCGGCAACGACCGGACGCTGATCGACTTCGTGACGCACGGCATCTCGGAGGAGGAACGGGCGAAGATCGGCGACCTGCCCCGCGGGCACGGCATCCTCGGCCTGCTGATCGACCACCCCGAGCCGCTGCGGCTGGAGCGCCTCCAGGATCACCCGCAGTCCTACGGCTTCCCGCCGAACCACCCGCCGATGGAGTCGTTCCTCGGCGTCCCGGTGCGCATCCGCGGCACGGTGTTCGGCAACCTCTACCTGACCGAGAAGGAGGACGGCTCCCCGTTCACCGAGGCCGACGAGACGCTCGTCGACGCGCTCGCCACGGCCGCCGGCTTCGTGATCGACAACGCCCGGGCCTACGCCCGCAGCGAGCGGCGCCGGATGTGGCTCGAGGCCTCCGCACGCGTCACGGAGGCGCTGCAGCCGCCCGTGCACCTCGAGGGGGCGCTGCACGAGCTCGCCGCGGCGGCCCGCCGTGTCGCCGGGGCCGAGGCCGTCGCGGTCGTGCAGACCGGCGACGGGAACCGCAGCGTGACCGCCGTGGAGGGCCCGGCCGCCGATCGTGTCGCCTCCGTGCTGGTCGACCTCGACGAACCCCTCGCCCGCTGTGAGGCGGAGGAGGAGCGCGTCGTCGTACCCGCCAGGGACGACACGGGCGGCGTCGTGCTCGTCCCGCTGCGCTCCCACCTCGCCACCGCGGGTGTGCTTCTGGTCCTGCTCCCGGCCGGACGCGGCCCGCTGGAGGCCGACGAGATCGAGCTGCTCACGTCGTTCGCCGACCAGGCGTCGCTCGCGCTCGACCGGGCACAGGCGGTCGCCGACCGCGAGGAGCTGCTGCTTGTCGCCGACCGCGACCGGATCGCGCGCGACCTGCACGACCTGGTGATCCAGCGGCTGTTCGCGACCGGTCTCCAGCTCCAGGGCGCGGCGCGGATCGCGGGCGAGGAGGTGAAGGAGCGGCTGGCCAGCGCCGTCGACGACCTCGACGTGACGATCCGCGACATCCGCTCGACGATCTTCGAGCTCCAGCACGCGCACAGCGGGTCGCTGCGCGCGGACGTGCGCGGCGTGGTGAAGGAGTACGTCCCCACGCTCGGCTTCACCCCGCTGGTGCGCACGACGGGGCCGCTCGACACGGCGGTGCCCCGCGAGATCGCCGAGCAGGTGCTCGCGGTGCTCCGCGAGGCGCTGTCCAACGTGGCCCGTCACGCCCGCGCCGACGCCGCGGTCGTCGAGGTCGAGGTCGGCCCGGACAAGCTGATGCTGGCCGTGACCGACAACGGCACCGGGTTGCCCAAGGCCCGGGACGAGAGCGGGCTCCGCAACGTCCGCCGCCGGGCCCTGGAGCACAACGGCACCGTGCGGCTCCTTCCGGAGGAGCCGCACGGCACGCGACTGGAGTGGGTCGTCCCGCTGGGCTGAGCGGCTACAGGTCGCCGTCGACCGGGACCACCAGCACCGGGATCTCGGCGTAGTGGAGCACCGCCCGCGTCACCGAGCCGAAGCCGAAGCCGTCGAACCGGTGCGCCTCGCGCCGCCCGAGCACGAGCAGCTGCGCGCCGCTCTCCGCCTCGGCCAGCAGCGCCATCGCCGGGTGCTTCTCGGTGACGTAGGAGCGCAGCTCGACCTTCGGGAAGCGCTCCTGCCAACGCCGTACCTCCTCCGCGAACCGGTCGGACACGTCGGGGGCGTCGTCGTGCTCCTCCTTCCCGTGCACGATCACGAGGGGTACGCCGAGCCGCTCGGCGCGCCGGAAGGCCAGGTGCAGGAGGCGGTGGTGCGCGGGGTCGGGGTCGAGGCCGACCACGATCGGCTCGGTGGCGTGGTCCTCCTGCCGCCAGTCCGTGGGTACGACGACCACCGGGACCGGCGACCGGCCGGCCACCGCGACCGCGGTCGAGCCGACGAGCAGCCGAGGGATCACGCCCCTGCCGCGCTTGCCGACGACCAGGAGGCGCGCCTGCTCGGCGTGCCGGAGCAGCTCGTTCTCGGGGTGCCGGTGGTGGACGGTGACCGGTTCGAGCTGGGAACCGACGGCCTGCGCCTCGGTGTCCGCCCAGCGCCGGGCGGAGTCGCTGCCGGCCGAGCCGTCCACGCCGACGACCACCGACCGGTGGGCGGAGGCCCATGGGTCGGTGGTCGCGGCCACCTGGGAGGCGGTCACCGGAGGACCGGGTACCGGCGTACCAGGCGGGTCTTGGCCCATGCCCGTCCAGCACCCCAGGTGTCACCCGCCAGCGTCAGCGCGAGCACCACGAGCGCGATGGCACCGATGAGGTGGTCGTCGACGACCGGGTTGTTCTCGAGCGGAAGGCTGGCGGCGTACATCAGCATGTAGAGCAGCGCGCCGGTGGCGGCGGCGATGCGCATCCCGATGCCGGTGAAGAGGGCGAACCCGATGCCCAGCAGGCCGATCATGAACAACCAGTCGACCCAGGTGTCGCCGGCCATCGCGGTGAACACCGACTTGAACGGGTTGTCCTCGGGAACGCCGAAGGAGAGAAAGCCCTCGGTCGGGCTGCCGCCGTTCACCCAGGCGGCGGGACCGAAGCGGTCGAGGTTGCCGTCCTGGTCGTAACCGGTGTGGAAGCCCAGCGCGAGCAGCTTGTCGAAGAACGCCCACAGGAAGGTGAAGCCGTAGGCGATGCGGAGCACCGCGAGGCCCTTCCGTGCGGCGCTGTGGGTGACGATGTCCCGTTCGACCAGGACGTCATCGGCGACAGTGCGGTTGATGGTTGTCATGGCGTTTTCGCCTCCTGGACTGACTTTCTGACGAGTCCAGGGTCGCCGGGAACGGCCCGTCCGGGTCAGGGCCGTGGGGCTCGAACGGGCCGGGACCTAGGTCCCGAGAAGCTTGGACGCGAGCACTGCGGCCTGGGTGCGGCGCTCGAGACCGAGCTTGGCCAGGATGCTCGACACGTAGTTCTTGACGGTCTTCTCCGCCAGGAACATCCGCTCGGCGATCTGCCGGTTGGTGAGCCCCTCGGCGATGAGCGCGAGGATCTTGCGCTCCTGCTCGGTGAGCGACGCGAGCTCCTCGTGCTGCTCCGGGCCGTGGCGCACCCGGTCGAGCACGCGCGCGGTCAGCGCCGGGTCGATCAGCGACTGGCCGGCGGCGACGCGGCGGATCGTGTCGACGAGGTCGGTGCTGCCGATCTGCTTGAGCACGTAGCCGGACGCGCCCGCGAGGATCGCCGCGAACAGCGCCTCGTCGTCGTCGTAGCTGGTGAGGATCAGCGCCTTGATCGACGGGTCGACCGAGCGCACGTCGCGGCACACGTCGATGCCGCTGCCATCGGGGAGCCGCGCGTCCAGGACCGCGACGTGGGGGCGCAGCGCGGGGATGCGGGCGGCGGCCTCCTGCGCCAGGCCGGACTCGCCCACGATCTCGATGTCGCCCTCCGCCTCGAGCAGGTCACGCAGACCCCGCCGTACCACCTCGTGGTCGTCGAGCAGGAAGACACGCAGCTTGTCGCTCACGCCGCCAACGCTAGCGGCCCCAGGACCCGCGAGTCGGCGCAACTTGCCCTCTCCCGCACGCCGAGTCGGCGCAACTCGCCGCTGTGCGACGCAGCCGGAGGGCAAGACGCGCCGACTCGCGGGGTGGTGAGGGCAAGACGCGCCGACCCGGCGGGGTGCAGTCAGTTGAAGATGCTCGGGTCGACCGCGATCCAGGTGTGTTCTGCGGTGGCGACGACGCGGCCGTCGGCGTCGTAGAGCGTGCTGGCGGTGAACGACTTGCGACCCTCGACGCCGCGCAGGTTGCCCACGGCGACGTGCGGCTCGCCGACGACCGGGAGGGCGTCCACGCGCGCGGTGATCCGGCCGAGCACCATCGGCCGGCCCTCGAGCGCCTCGGCCCAGCCGCCGACGCAGTCCAGCGCCGCCCAGGTGACCGGCACGCCGACGCGCTCGACGCCCGGGTCGACGATGTCGCCGCGCTCGGCGAACGCCGCGTGCGGCACCCACAGCGACGCGACCGTGCCCTCGCGGTCCGGCACGGCGCCGGGGAAGATCTGCAGCCCGTCGCCGGGCTCGCGCTCCGGCCCGCAGGCGAAGCAGCCCGGGAACGGGTGCGCCTCGAGCCCCTTGTACGACGACATCGTCTGCGCGGCAACTCCGGCGTCGACCGCCTCGACCGGGACGAGCTCGTCGGGCACGAGCCGCGCCTCGGCGACGAGCTTCTCGCCGTCGAGCAGCCGGGTGACGTCGCCCTCGGTGCTGACGTCGAGCGGGGTCTCGAGCGGCGGCGGCATCCGCAGGGTCACCTCGACCGGGCGGCCGGCCGCGTCGGGGACGTGCGTGCTGAGCAGCCCGGCGGTGTAGCCGCCGTTGCCGGACCGAGCCGGTCCGCGGTAGCGGCGCTCGATGGTGAGACTCAAGCCTTGATCCTCTCCAGGCGGGCCAGGGCCTCGGCCCGCTCCTCACGGTGGTCCACGATCGGAGCAGGGTAGCCCTCCGGCAGCCCGTCCGGCGCGGCTTCCGGCTCGTGCACGTGCTTGGCGTCGACCTCGCGCAGCTCCGGCACCCAGCGCTTCACGTAGACGCCGTCCGGGTCGAACTTCCTGCCCTGCGTGGTCGGGTTGAAGACGCGGAAGTACGGCGACGCGTCGGTGCCGCAGCCCGCGACCCACTGCCAGTTGTGCTGGTTGGACGCGACGTCGCCGTCGAGCAGCCAGTGCATGAAGTGCCGGGCGCCGTGCTGCCACTCGACGTGCAGGTCCTTGACCAGGAACGACGCCACGATCATCCGCACCCGGTTGTGCATCCAGCCGGTCGCGCGCAGCTGCCGCATCCCGGCGTCGACGATCGGGAACCCGGTGCGGCCCTCCTTCCACGCGTCGAGCACGGGCGCCGGGTCGTCGTACTCCATCCGCGCGAACTCGGGCTTGAGGTACTCCCGCGCCGTCTCCGGCCGGTGGTGCAGCACGTCGGCGTAGAACTCCCGCCAGGCGAGCTCCTTGCGGTACGTCGCCACCACCGCGCGCCGGTCGGCGGACAGGTCCGCGAGCATCGTGCGCGGGTGGATCTCGCCCCACCTCAGGTGCACCGACATCCGCGAGGTGTTGTCCCGGTCCGGCCGGTCGCGGCCGGTGTCGTAGTCGCCGAGGTCGCCGTCCGCCCGGTCGACGAACGCCCGCCACCGCGTCAGCGCGGCCCGCTCGCCGGCCTCGGGCAGCGCGATGCCGTCCGGCAGCTGTGCGTCAGGGATGTCGACCGTGTCGTCGAGCGCGAGCCAGGACGCCCTCTTCGGCGGGTCGACCGGGCCGCGCCAGCCGTGTTGCGCCCAGGCGCGGGAGAACGGCGTGAACACCTGGTACGGCGTACCCGAGCCGTTGACCACACGGCCAGGAGCCACGGCGTAGGGCGAGCCCGTCCGGACCATCTCCAGCCCGTGCTGGGCCAGCGCGGACTCGACCGCGGCGTCGCGGCGCGCGCCGTACGGCCCGTAGTCGGCCGCGACGTGCACCCGCGAGGCGCCGACGTCGCGCGCCGCGCGCACCACCTCCTCGACCGGATCGCCGCGCCTCACCGACAGGCCGCCGCCGAGGTCGCGCAGGGACTCGTCGAGGGCGCGGAGCGAGGCCGCGAGGTACGCCCGCCGCGGCACGCCCGAGGGCTCCCACAGCGCCGGGTCGAGCACGAACAGCGGCAGCACTCCGTCGGACTCGCACGCCCCCAGGAGGGCCGGGTTGTCGCCGAGCCGCAGGTCGCGACGGAACCACATGACGGTGCGGGTGTCAGCCACCCGCTCCACTGTGCCAGGCGGTCCTACCGATACGTCACAATGGCGAAGTGAGCGACCTGATCGACACCACCGAGATGTACCTCCGCACGATCTACGAGCTGGTCGAGGAGGGCATCGTGCCGCTGCGGGCGCGGATCGCCGAGCGCCTGCACCAGAGCGGCCCCACGGTGTCGCAGACGGTCGCCCGGATGGAGCGCGACGGCCTGCTGACCGTCGAGGGCGACCGGCACCTCGAGCTGACCGAGGAGGGCCACCGGCTGGCCACCCGGGTCATGCGCAAGCACCGCCTCGCCGAGCGCCTGCTCACCGACGTGATCGGGCTGGAGTGGGAACTGGTCCACGCCGAGGCGTGCCGCTGGGAGCACGTGATGTCCGAGACCGTCGAGCGTCGCCTGGTCGAGCTGCTCGGACACCCGACCGAGTCGCCGTACGGCAACCCGATCCCGGGCCTCGAGGAGCTCGGCGAGTCGGGTGGCGAGACGTTCATGTCCGACGTGGAGCCGCTCGACGCCGTCGCCGGTGCCGAGGAGACGCGCGTGATGATCCGGCGGATCAGCGAGGAGGTCCAGAAGGACGAGCCGCTGATGGCCGCGCTCCGTCGCGTGGGCGCGCTGCCCGACAAGGTCGTCACGGTCGCCAAGGGCGCCGAGGGCATCCTCATCGGCAGCGGCGGCGAGGCCGCGGAGGTCGACCCCGACCTCGCGTCACACATGTTCGTGCGCCGCCTCTGACCGCGTCGGTCAGCCGCCCGCCTCACGCACCGCCCGGTCGAGCAGGTCCGAGATCGGCGGCGGGTCGTCGTCGCCGACGACCGTCTCCAGGTCGCCGATCCAGGACACGTTGAGCCCGACCACCCGGTCGTCGACCAGCCCGATGCCGGTCGCGTGCAGCCAGCCCGCCCCGCACTCCGTGCAGACCTCGGGCGCCGGCTTGGTGATCAGCCGCCAGTACGTCGCTTCGCCCTCTCGCGCGGCCAGCTCCTCGCCCGCGCTGCCGCAGGTGTCGATCCGCTCGCGGGCCGCCTCGAACGCGCCCGCCGCGGCCTCAGCCGACCCGAACGGCGTCACGGTGCTCAGCACCCGGGCGTTGACCAGGTCGGCGTCGTCGCGGCCGCGGCCCTCGTAACGCGCCCAGACCGTCCCGTCGCGGAACAGGTTGCTCGGCACCACTGTCCAGCACTCGTCGGCGCTGAAGGTCCGGTCCGGCCCGGACCACTTGGTGACGAAGCCGGTCATCCGCAGCACGTCGTCCCGTGACAGCAGGACGTCGGCGGCGAGCTCCTCCTTGGCACAGCCACCGTCCGCGAACACGCACATGGCGTCCACCAGCGGCTGCGCCGCCTCCTCCGCCATCAGTCTCGACGAGCGGACGCTCTCGGCGCTGCCGCCGCCCTCGTTGGACTCCGAGGTGAGCAGCACCGCGTTGCCGACGCGCACCGCGACCAGCACCTCGATGCCAGGGACGTAGTCGTCCGCGCGACGCGTGATCATCCACGACTCGTCGCCCAGCCGGCCGGGCTCCACCTCGTTCACGAAGTCCGGCGGGCTGCCGGACTTCTCGCGCGGGCAGTCGGCGAAGAGCGAGGCGACCGAGCCCAGCCGGGCCGCGGCGTCGTCGGAGGAGGAGTACGTCGTCAGCTCCCGGACGCGGTAGTCCTCCGGCTGCGAGAACGTCACCGCCAGCCGGTCCACCACCCCGGCGGACGACCTGGACAGCAGGGTCGAGTCGCAGGCCCGCACCTCGTCGAAGGCCGGCACGTCCGGGGCCGGGCCTTCGAGCTGCTGGTCCGCGCCGGCCGAGTCGGGGAAGCCCTCGACGAGGGGGAAGTCGGCGGGGATCGCGGCCGCCATCTCGGGATCAGCGGCCTCGCTGGGTGATGGATCCTGCGTCGGCGTCGGACTCTGCGTCGCCGGCGCCGGCGCCGGCTGCGGCAGCGTCGGCGTGGGCGCGCCGGTGGCCAGCGAGACGCCACCGACGACGGCGACGACAGCGAGGACGGCGGCGGCCCCCTGCAGCGCGGCGCGGCGGCGCCGGCGCGCGTCACCACGGCGACGTACCTCGGCGGCGGGCAGCCGGTCCACGGGCATCGCGTCGGGGTCGTGCCGGCGGAGGGTGTCGAAGGGGTCAGCCACGGGAGGCACCTCCGGTCCGGGCGGTGACGGCGGCGTCGGACAGCAGCTCCGCGAGGGCTGCGCGACCGCGGGACAGCCTGGCCTTGACGGTGCCCACGGCGACGCCGGTCTCGGCCGCGACGGCCTGGACCGACAGGTCGCACAGGTGGTGCAGGACCAGCGCCCGTCGCTGCGTCTCCGGCAGCTGGCGGAGGGCGGAGATCACCGCGACCTGGTCCTCGTTGGGCGCGGGTACGGCGGGCGTCGGCTGGAGTGCTCGGTCGGGGTCCTTGCGCCCGCGGGTGGCGCGCCGCCAGCGGCTGACCGCGAGCCGGTAGGCCGTGGTGCGCACCCACGCCTCGGGCGCGCGGGACCGGTCGAGGCGGCCGCGGTGCGACCAGGCCCGCACGAACGCCTCCTGCACGCACTCCTGCGCCTCGTCGCGGTCGCCGACCATCGCGTGCACCTGGTGCACCAGGCGCCCGAACGACGCGGCGTAGAAGTCGTCGAACTCCTCCGCGTCCATGCCCGCCCCCGTCCTGCCTCGGTGCTGTCGTAGATGTCTACGCCCGAGCAGCCGCGCGGGTTGCCCGAGAACGGGAGTTTCTCAGGTCACGACGTTGCGGACCCGGTACGCCGGGTCGAGGTGCTCCTCGCCGGCCATCACCGCGACGAGCCGGTCGACGGCGTCCCAGACTGCGGCGTGCGTGACGTAGAGCGGCGCGAAGCCGAACCGGGCGACGTCCGGCGTGCGGAAGTCGCCGATCACGCCGCGCGCGATGAGTGCCTGGACGACGCCGTACGCCTCGGGGTGGCGCAGCGAGACCTGGCTGCCCCGGCGGTCGTGCTCACGCGGGGTGACCACCTCGAACACGTCGCCGAGCCGCTCGTCGACCAGCCGGATGAACAGGTCGGTCAGCGACAGCGACGTGGCCCGCAGCGTCGCGAGGTCGACGTCGTCGAAGACCGTCAGCGCCGCGTCGAGCGCCGAGAGCGCGAGCACCGGCGGCGTCCCGGACGCCATCCGACGGATTCCGTCGGCGGGCACGTGGTCGCGCTGCATCTCGAACGGCGCCGCGTGTCCCATCCAGCCGGGGATCGGCTGGCGCAGGTCGGCCTGCAGCCGTGGCGCGACGTAGGCGTAGGCGGGGGAGCCGGGGCCGCCGTTGAGGTACTTGTAGGTGCAGCCGACGGCGAGGTCGACGTCCGCGCCGTGCAGGTCGACCGGCATCGCGCCGGTCGAGTGGCACAGGTCCCACTGCACGAGCACGCCGCGCTCGTGGGCGGCCGCGGTGAGCGCGGACATGTCGTACATCGCGCCGCTGCGGAAGTCGACGTGGTTGAGCGCGAGCAGTGCGACGTCGTCGTCGAGCGACGCCACCGGGTCCTCCGGGTCGCACCAGCGGACCTCGAGCCCGAGCAGCTCGGCGACCCCGGCCGCGACGTACCCGTCGGTGGGGAAGGTGGTCGGCTCGACCACGACGGTACGGCGGTCCGGCCGCATCCGGCAGGCGGCGACCATCGTCTTGAACAGCAGCACGGTCGTGGAGTCGCCGACGTGCACGTCGTCGGGCGCGACGCCGATCAGCCGGGCGATCTTCGCCCCGACGCGGGCCGGCAGGTCGATCCAGGAGGCCTCGTTCCACGACGAGATCAGGCCACGGCCCCACTCGTCGCTCACGACCCGCGCCATGTGCGGCGCGACCGCGCGGGGCAGCGCGCCGAGGGAGTTTCCGTCGAGGTAGACGAAGCCCTCGCGGAGGTCGAACAGCGCAGCGGGGTCGCCGTGCGGGCTGCCCGTGCGCAGCGGGTCGACGGCGTCGAGTGCGCGCGCGTCGACACGCGTGAGGGGGGACGGGGGATTCACGAAAGAAGCCTAGGGCGAGGGGAGCATCAGCCGTCGTCGTTCACGAGATCCAGCTCGCGCAGGCGGTCACCGGCCCGGACCACCAGCGCCTCGAACCGGTCGCGCGTGATGTCGAAGCGCGGCGCCGAGACGAACGTGAGCTGCGCGACCGTGCGGCCGATCCGCACGAAGCCGACCCGGAACCGGACCGACTCCTTCTCGGAGATCTCGGTGCGCAGGTCGTAGACAGACCTGTCCGCTCCACCGCGCTGGTAGGTGCGCGACGCGGTGACGTCGGTGGCGAGGTCGCGGTCCTCGCAGTCGGCAACGCTCCTTCGGACGCCGGAGAGGAACTTCTTCGCTGCCTGCTCGTTGCGGAACCGGCCGTAGGTCTCGGTCAGCCCGAAACGAGCCGGCAGCTTGGCCTGGGGGATCAGGAACGTGCGCGACTTGGTCTCCAACGCTCCGGTCTTGCCGAAGTTGGCGCGGTCGCAGGTCGTCGCCGCGGTGTTCGGCGTGCCGCTGGTGGCGTCGATGCCGACCCACGGCTTCTCGATCCGGCCGACCGGGGGCAGGTCGGCGACCGCGATCATCGCGGGCTCCTCGCCGGACGGCGGCGGGGGCACGACCTCGTAGGTCGGGCGCTTCGAGCAGTTCTTGGACCCGGTGCGACCACAGAGCATCGACACCGAGTCGGCGAGCGACTGGGTGATCTCCTTCGCGGGCGGCGGGTCGACGCCGACGGACTTGCCGACGGTGGTGGTGACCACCTCGCCGACGCGCGCCACGGCCACGGAGTACGTGGTGATCGGCCGCTCCCACACCCGCATCATCAGCACGCCGGCCTCGGCGCCGATGTTGTCGACCTTGTAGGCGTCGAGCAGCTGGAGCCGGGCGACCCGGCAGCCGGCGTACCAGCCGACCGTGGTGCGGTAGCCGCGCTTGGCCTGCCGGACCGTCTCCGAGATCTCGACGGTCTGCACGGCGGACCGGTCGGCCTTGCCCTTGGCCTCGAACTCCCGGACGATCGCGGCGAGCCCGTCGGGGTCGGCGTACCGCTGCTGCTGGCAGATCGTGTTGATGCCGTCGCCCGCGGTGTTGGCGTGGGTGCGCTTGACCTCCCACTCCTGGGAGCTGCCGAGGCGGCGGATCTGGTCCTCGTCGAGCATGTTGTCGGCGGTCGGCAGCGCGGGGACGTTGGTCACCCGCTCGGTGACCGGCTGCGGCCGGAGCATGCGGAGGTCGCCGTCGGCGGTGCGCTGGCGGCCGCCGGGCTCGTAGGCGACCGCGCCGGCGCCGATCGCGATCGCGACCGCGACCATCGCGGCGGCGATGGTGTGGCCCTGGCGGCGCTTCTGGCCCTGGCGGCGGACCAGCGGCGCCCGGGGGAGCGTCACCGAGGAGGCCGCGCCGGAGAGCTGGAGCAGGCGGACGCGCACGGCCTCAGGGGGTACGGCGAGGGCCTCCGCGAGAGCGGCGGCGCCGGCGTCGAGGTGGCGGGAGGCCATGCCCTGGGTGAGGCCGAGCTCGCGCGCGGCGGCGTCGAGCGGGACCTCGGCGAGCACGTGCAGCAGCACGACGCGGCGCTGGACGGCCGGGATCTTCGCGAGCGCGTCGAGCACGTACCGGTCGTCCTCGCCGATGCCCTTGTTGCGGTGCCAGATCCGGCCGGCGTGGCGACGCTGGGCGAGCTGCCAGGCCCGGGCCCGGACCCATCCCTCCCGGTCCTCGAGCGGGCCGACCTTGCGCCACAGGTGCCAGGCGGCGACGTACGCGTCCTTGACCGCGCTCTGCGCGGCGGTGAGGTCACCGGTCAGCGCGAAGGTCTGGAGGAGGAGGTTGCGACGCGTCGACTGGTAGAAGGAGTCGAAGCTCTCCTCCCGCTGCATGCGTCTTCCTCCCAGATACCTCCCCGTGCCGTACTCAGAACCCCACCACGATAGGTGGTACCCGCGCGGGAGGCCGAATCGTCGTGTCGAGCGTCACGGCGTGGGTCCACGGCCACGGCGGGCCGCTCGACCAGACTGGGCGGCGATGACCGACCTGCTCGCCCGTCCTTCCCGCAGCGTCCCGCCCCCGCCCGAACCGACCGGTCCGGTGGCCCGGCCGCTGTGGCTCGGTGCCGCGTTCGCCGGCGCGGTGGCGTCCGGCGCGGTGCTGATCGCGTGCATGGCCGTCGGGCTGGTCGGCTGGTTCGCCTCCGACGCCGGTGCGCACGGCGATACGCGCGACGCGATCCGGGTCGGTGCCGTCGCCTGGCTGCTGGGGCACGGCTCCGGCCTCACGCTCGGCGCGACGACGATCGGCGTGGTGCCGCTCGGGCTGACCGCGCTGTGCGGGTACGTCGCGCTCCGGCTCGGCCGCTGGGCGCGGTTGACCTCCGCCGACGAGGAGGCGCCCGCGGTGGCGCTCGCCGCGGTCGTGCTGGCCGGTGTGTACGGCGTCGTCGCGCTGGTCACGGCGCTGCTCGCCTCGGTGCCGGCCGCCGAGCCCGGACTGATGCCGGCCTTCTGCGGCGGGTTCCTGCTGGCGCTGGTGGGCGGGGGACTGGGTCTGCTGCGTCGCGGCGACGCCTCCTGGTGGGCCACCCGTCTTCCGGAGACCCTGCGGGCGATGGTGCGTGGCGCACTCGGCGTCGCGCTGGCCGTGCTCGCCGCCGGCTCGGTGCTCGTCACGGTCGCGCTCGCGCTCGACCTGGGCACCGCCGCGAGCGTGCTGTCGCGGCTGCACGCCGACGGATCGGGCGCCGCGCTCGCCACGCTCCTCACCGCGACAGTCGCACCCAACGCCGCGCTCTTCGGTGCGGCGTACGTGCTCGGACCGGGGTTCGCCGTCGGCACCGGCACCATCGTCGCGCCGTCGGGAGTCGTGCTCGGCCCGATCCCGGCGTTCCCGCTGCTCGCCGCGCTGCCCAGCCCCGGGCCGGCACCGGAGTGGACCACCGCGCTGCTCGGCGTCCCGGCGCTGCTGGCCGTGGTCGTCGGCTTCCTCACCGTGCGCCGGCACCCGACAGCCGGCTACGACCGCGGTGCGGTCCGCGGCTTGGGCGCGGGCGTCGTCGGCGCGGCCCTGATCAGCCTCGCGATCACGGTCGCCGGTGGACCGGTCGGCCCCGGCCGGATGGCCGACGTCGGCACGCCGTTCCTCGACCTGTTCGCGGCGTCGGTCGTGAGCCTCGGGCTCGGCGCGCTGGCCGGCGGTGTCGCGGCGGTCTGGTGGCTGCGCCGGCACGGCTACGAGCCCCCCGAGGAGTCGTCCACGGGATCGTCCACTGGGCCCGCCGACTCCGACACCGAGGACACGATCCGGCTCTGACCGCCGGAGACTAGGGTGGCGCCGTGAGCACCCCACCACGCCGCTCGCTGCGCTCGCGCCGCGGCGGGGACCCCGCATGACCGCCACCCCGGCCCGTCTGGTCGTGCTCGTCTCGGGCTCCGGCACCAACCTGCAGGCGCTGCTCGACGCGACCGCCGAGCCGGGGTACGGCGCCGAGGTGGTGGCGGTGGGCGCGGACCGCGACGGCATCGAGGCGCTGGCCCGCGCCGAGCGCGCCGGCGTGCCGACGTTCGTGCACCGCGTCAAGGACTTCGAGTCGCGCGACGAGTGGGACGCGGCGATGACGAAGTCGTGCGCGGCGTACGACCCCGACCTCGTGGTGTCCGCGGGGTTCATGAAGCTGGCGGGCGACGCGTTCCTCGCGGAGTTCGGCGGCCGCTACGTCAACACGCACCCGGCGCTGCTGCCGTCGTTCCCGGGGATGCACGGTGCCGCGGACGCGCTGGCGTACGGCGTGAAGATCACCGGCGCCACCCTGTTCGTCGTGGACGCCGGCGTCGACACCGGCCCGATCGTCGACCAGGTCGCGGTCCGGGTCGAGGACGACGACACCGAGGAGTCGCTGCACGAGCGGATCAAGGTCGCCGAGCGGGGGATGCTCGTCGACTGCGTGGGCCGGATGGCCCGGGAAGGCTTCACGATCAGCGACCGGAAGGTGCGGTTCGGCAGGGCGTCCGGTGGAAGATAGGGTGAGCGCACACGACTGGCGCAGGTGGGTGACCACCGGGGAGTGACCGTCGAGCGCATCGAACGCCTGGGTGCCCTCGCTTGATCGCAGACACGATCGACGAGGAGATGCACATGTCCGACCGCCGTCCCGTCCAGCGCGCGCTGGTCTCCGTCTACGACAAGACCGGCCTCGAGGAGCTCGCCCGCGGGCTGCACGAGGCCGGGGTCGCCCTGGTCTCCACCGGCTCCACCGCCGCGCGCATCGCCGACGCGGGCGTGCCGGTGACGAAGGTCGAGGACCTCACCGGCTTCCCCGAGTGTCTCGACGGCCGGGTCAAGACGCTGCACCCGAAGGTGCACGCGGGCATCCTCGCCGACCGCCGGCTCGACACCCACCGGGCGCAGCTCGAGGAGCTCGGCATCGAGCCGTTCGACCTCGTGGTGTCGAACCTCTACCCGTTCACCGAGACCGTGATGAGCGGCGCGACGCCCGACGAGTGCGTCGAGCAGATCGACATCGGCGGTCCGTCGATGGTCCGCGCCGCCGCCAAGAACCACCCGTCGGTCGCGATCCTCACCTCG
>DASURB010000102.1:0-11515 GCA_036280235.1 Nocardioides sp. | reverse complement strand
GCCAGGCGGCCGACCATGTCGCGCCGGGTCGGGTCGGCCAGCGCCGCGAACACCCGCGACAGCCGGTCCTCCGCCGCTGCGCCCATCTCGCCTCCGTCGTACTCAACCATCTGGTTGAAGAACGGTACGGCGCGCGAGCTTCTTTGTCAACCATCCGGTTGACAAAGGTTGCTGTAACGCGGGGTTATCGCCGCTCAACAAGGGAAATGCCGCGTGGAGAGCGTCCATAACGCGTGGGAAGCGACTCAGGGCACGACCACGGCCTTGCCGGCGATCCGCCCGGCGCCGAGGTCGGCGAGCGCGTGGCCGGCCCCGTCGAGGGAGTAGCGGCGGGTGACGACGGGAGCCAGCCCGCCCGCGCGGTGGACGGCCAGCAGCTCCTCGATCGCCTCGGCGTTCGGACGCGCGAGCATGCCGGCCATCCGCTGACCGGTGAACCAGCCGACCACCCGCGCACGGACCTGGCGACCCAGGCCGCCTAGCAGCGGCCCGCCGTCCTCGCCGCCGACGAACACCAGCCGCCCCTTGGGCGCCAGCACCTGGCGCAGCTCGCGCACGGACCGGTTGCCGGCGATGTCGAGCACCACGTCGTAGCCGCCACCGCGCGCGTCGATCGCCTCCCGCTTGTAGTCGATGACGTCCTCCGCCCCGAGCCCGCGGACGAAGTCGGCCTTGGCCCCGCTCGCCACGCCGACGACCTCGGCCCCCGCCGCAATTGCGAACAGCACGGCGAACGCGCCGACCGCGCCTGAGGCGCCGATCACCAACACCCGCTCCCCCGACTTCACCCGCGCGTGACGGTGCAGGGCCTGGTGCGCCGTCGTGCCGGAGTCGGGCATCCCGCCGGCCTCGGCGACGTCGAGGTCGTCGGGGCGAGCGACCACGGCGTCCGCGTCGACCACCGCGTGCTCGGCGAACGTGGCCTTGCCCATGCCCATGATGGCGTCGCCGACCGACCACCTGGTCACCTCGGACCCCACCGCCACGACGCGCCCGGTGACCTCGAAGCCGGGCACCTGGTTGCGCGGGCGACGCAGCCCTATCGCCAGCCGTACGGCGTAGGGGCGGCCGACCGAGAGGTGCCATGCGCCCCGCGAGACGCCGGCCGCCTCGACCTTCACCAGCACCTGGCGCGACCCCGGCTCGGGCACCGGCCGCTCCTCGACGTCCAGCTGGACGCCGTACGCGTGCTGCACCGCGGCTCGCATCCGCGTCCCGCCTGCCCGTTCGGTGGTGATCATCGGGGTCTCCCTCCCTCGTCTTACACTGTAAGGAAGAGTAGGCTTACGCCGTAAGGATGTCAACAGACAGGATCCCGATGCCTCGCACCCGCTCGTCCACGACCGACCGCCCGGGCCTGAGCCGCGACGCCGTCGTGGCGGCGGCGACGGAGATGGCCGACGCCGAGGGGCTCGATCGGCTCAGCATGCGGCGGCTCGGCGAGCGGCTGGGCGTCGAGGCGATGTCGCTGTACCACCACGTCCCCAACAAGCCCGCCCTGCTCGACGCGATGGTCGACCAGGTCTTCGCCGAGATGGCGGTGCCCGAGGGGGACGACTGGCGGGCGGGGCTGCGGGCGCGGGCCGTCTCGCAGCGCGCGGTCCTGCGCCGGCACCGCTGGGCCCTCGCGGTGATCGAGTCGCGCCGCTCTCCCGGGCCCGAGAACCTCCGGCACCACGACGCCACGCTCGGCTTCCTGCGCCGCAACGGCTTCAGCCTGCGCGCCACCGGCCACGCCTACGCGCTGCTCGACGCCTACGTGATGGGGTTCGTGCTCCAGGAGCAGCAGCTCCCGTTCGACGACAGCAACGCCGCGGAGGTCGCCGTCGAGCTGCTCGACTCGAACGCCGGCCTCGACCTGCCGCACCTCACGGAGTACGCGCAGGAGGTCGTGATGGCGGGCAGCTACGACTTCGGCGACGAGTTCGAGGTCGGCCTGGACCTGGTCCTGGACGCAGTCGGCGCGCTGCGTTCGGCACAGCGGCCCCGGAAACACGACGACTGACTCTGGGACGGTCTCACTCGTCAGAAGTGGAGCTGAGGGGACTCGAACCCCTGACCCCCTCCATGCCATGGCCAGAGCTGAGGGAGCCGCCACCAGCTACGCCCGCGCAACCCGCCGGAAACACGAAGACCGACCCTGGGGGTCGGTCTTCACTCGTCAGCATCAGAAGAAGTGGAGCTGAGGGGACTCGAACCCCTGACCCCCTCCATGCCATGGAGGTGCGCTACCAGCTGCGCCACAGCCCCGCCGCCCTGTGCGGGCAACGCGGGAAATAGTAGCGGTCGCCCCCGCCCCGCACGAAATCGGGCGGGCTCAGCCCTCGTCGGGCAGCCGCTTCGGGGCGGTGTGACCCGGGGTGACGGACTCGTTGTAGCCGGTCAGCCGCAGCTGCCCGCCGAAGCTCAGCTCCTCCAGCGTCACCCAGGCGCAGTTGTCGATGCCCTGCAGCGTGCCGGCGATCTCGGACGGCCAGCCGAGCAGCGCGACGACGCCGACCTTCAGCGCGGCGCCGTGCGTCACGACGATCGCGGTCTCCCCCGGGCCGAGCGACTCGAGCGCGTCGCGCAGGGCCGGCCGCATGCGCGCCTCGACCTCGGAGGCGATCTCCGCGCCGGGCAGCCGGTGCATCCGGTCGCCGCGGACCCAGGCTGCGTGCTCGCGCGGGTACGTCGCGGCGAACTCCGCCATCGTCATCCCCTGCCGCTCGCCGATGTCGAACTCACGCAGCCGCGGGTCCTCCACCGCCGTCAGCCCGGTCTCGCGCTCGACGTACGCACACGTCTCCCGCGCCCGCGCCAGGTCGGAGGTGAAGACGGCGCTGGGCCGCAGGGAGGCGAGGTACGGCGCCGCCGCGGACGCCTGGGCGTGGCCGGTCTCGTCGAGCGGGATGTTCGCGTGCCCCTGGCCGCGGCCGGTGGCGTTCCACGCGGTGCGGCCGTGCCGGAGCACGACCAGGCGTCGGCCCGGTCGCTCGTCGTCGGTCAGCGGCGTGTCGAGGTCCCGCGTCACTGGCCGCGGCCGGAGGTGACCGTGGCCGGCAGCTCGATCAGCGGGCAGTCGCGCCAGAGCCGCTCGAGCGCGTAGAACGAGCGCTCCTCCTCGTGCTGCACGTGCACGACGATGTCGGCGTAGTCGATCAGCACCCAGCGCCCGTCCCGCTCGCCCTCACGGCGCACCGGTTTGGCGCCGATCTCGCGCAGCTTGTCCTCGATCTCGTCCACGATCGCCTTGACCTGGCGGTCGTTGGGTGCAGAGCAGAGCAGGAACGCGTCGGTGATGACCAGCTGATCGGACACGTCGAAGGCGATGATGTTCTCGGCGAGCTTGTCGGACGCGGCCTGGGCGGCGGTGACGACGAGCTCGAGTGCGCGGTCGGTGGCGGTCATATGAGGTTGGTTCCTAGCCGGGGTGAGTTCTCGGTGCCGTCGTGCTTGCGGTAGAGGTCGTGCTTGTTGATGTACTGCACCACACCGTCGGGGACGAGGTACCACACGGGGTCCCCGGCGGCCTGCCGCTCGCGACAGTCGGTCGACGAGATCGCCAGCGCGGGGATCTCCACGATCGTGACCTTGTCCTGCGGGATGCCGTCGAGCGTGGACGGGTCCATGTCGTATCCGGGCCGCGTGCAACCGACGAAGTGCGCCAGCTCGAACAGCCCGGCCGCGTCGCGCCACGTGAAGATGTCGCTCAGGGCGTCGGCACCGGTGATGAAGTACAGGTCCGCGTCGGGCAGCTGCTCCTTGAGGTCGCGCAGCGTGTCGGCGGTGTACGTCGGACCGCCCCGGTCGATGTCGACGCGGCTGACCCAGAAGCGCGGGTTCGACGCGGTCGCGATGACCGTCATCAGGTAGCGGTGCTCGGCCGGCGAGACCTTGCGGCCGCTCTTTTGCCACGGCTGGCCGGTCGGCACGAACACGACCTCGCTCAGCCCGAACCACGACTGCACCTCGCTCGCCGCGACCAGGTGGCCGTGGTGGATCGGGTCGAAGGTGCCGCCCATGACACCGATGCGGCGTCGCCCGGAGCTACCGGCGGCGGGCTTCTCGCGCTCAGCCACCCGTCACCGTCTTCACGCCGGGGTCAGGAGTGGTCGCGGCCCGCGCCGAAGGCCAGCAGGGCGAGCATCATCGCGGCGAGGACGACGAAGGTGCCGATGCCGATGGCGATCGGGCTGACGGCGGGCTCGGAGCCCACGCCCTCGGACAGGGCGGGGACCACGGTCGTGACCAGAGGCGTGAGCGACATGCCGTCAGCCTAGCGGCCCTCGTCGGCGCGCTCGTGCACGGAGCCCGGCACGGAGACGGTACGGCGTCGCAGCGTGACCCACGACAGCGCCACCGGCACGGAGCCCGCCAGCACCAGCGCGACGAGGCCGATCAGGGAGGACGCGAACTGCTGCGTGGGCGCGACCAGGCCGAGGGAGACGCTCACCGCGATCCCGAGGGCGAGCGCCGCCCACAGCAGCGCGTGCAGCAGCGCGAACACGCCGCGGGCGGTGGAGGCGACGTACCGCACCGGCTTGTCGGCGAACTTGCCCGGCGGCCGGCCGCCGGTGAGGAACGTCTTGTAGGTCTCGATGCCGGCCACCGCGAAGCCGGCCGCGGAGATGGCCAGCACCACCCAGCTGTCGGTGAGCGCGGACAGCGGGACCGCCCACGCGGTCGCGACGACGGGGCTGCGCAGGAACTTCCAGCCGCTGAACCCCTCGATCGGGGCGTCCTTCCAGGCTCCGCCGACCGCGGTCAGCCAGCCGCCGCCACCGCCGACCAGGACCGTGACCAGCCACGGCTGCGGCGGCAGGGAGCGCTGCACGAGCTCGCCCGCGCCGGCCAGCAGCACCAGCACGACCACGGTGCCGATCCCGACGGCGTAACGGCGTCCGCGCCGGTCGACGGTGCGGCCGCGAACGCCGAGCCGCATGGGGATCGTGTAGATGCTCTGGTCCTGCTCGCGGACGATCGACTTCCACCACTCGGTGGCGAAGCGCTCGATCGTGTAGACCATGCCGAGCAGCACGAGCAGCGACGGGACCGAGTCGAAGCCCGCGAGCCACCCGAGCACCAGAGCCGCGGCGCCGGCGACGACGACGCTCCGGACGTAGCTCGCCCAGCGGAAGCCTTCGTAGGGGGTGTCCTTGTAGGCGCCCCAGTTGGCGGCGTGCCAGCCGGCCAGCAGGCCGACCGCGAGGACCTGCACCATCCTCGCTCCCCCTTTCAGTCGGCCCGAGCCGTGACGCCCTCGGTGTCCAGGTCGACCGCGACCACCCGGAGCCCGATGCCGATCAGCACCAGCGCGACGACCTGCCCCGCGACCGCGAGCGTACCCAGCGAGGGGTAGTCCCCGAAGGCGACACCGCCGAAAACGACGGCCAGGCAGACGCTCACCACGTTGAGCGCCGGCATCGACGCGGACAGCGGTCCGAGCCGGTAGGCCTGCTGGTTGACCGCGACCCCGGACAGCCCGCAGACGGCCACGCCGAGCGCCGCGACCACGGTCGACCACCGCGGCTCGGTGAGGTCGTGGGTCACCAGCTTCGTCAGTCCCGCCGACAGGCCGAACAACAGTCCGGCGGCCATACCGAGCACCATCGGGCGCAGGTCGACGCGCCAGCGGCGGTGGGTCGCGACCAGCACGGCCGACACGACCCCCGCGCTCACGACGAGCGCGGCGGCAGCGGTACGGCGGGGCTCCGCGCCCGACTCGGTGGGGTCCGTGGCGACCAGGAACAGGGCCAGGCCGACGGCCGTCGCCGACACCGCCCACAGCTCGGGCGTCGTGGGGAACGACCGCTCGAGCGCAGCCCGGACCACGACAGCGAACACGATGCCCGAGACCATGATCGGCTGCACGAGCGCGAGGGCGCCGAGGCTGAGCGCGAGCGCGTGCAAGCCGAAGGCGAGCCCGCCGAACGCGATCCCCATCAGCCACACCGGCTGCCGGGCCAGGCGGAGCAGCAGCCCGAACGCACCGACCGGTGCGTCCACGCGCTCCGCGGCCTGGTGCTGCAGCGACGTCGAGATCGCGAAGCCGCCGGCGGAGGCGGCCGCGGCGAGGGCGGCGGCGAGCATCAGCGGCTCAGCGCCTTCTGCATGTGCCCGGGGAACCGCACCGAGAAGCGCGTCTCACCGAGGAGGCTCCGTAGCCGCTCCGCCTCCTCCTCGACGGCGGCGCGCGTGGAGGCGTCCACGTCGAGGAAGTAGTGGGCGCGGAAGCTACCGTCCTCCCCCATCGCCCAGGCGCCGACCACCCGGCCGTCGGCCCAGATCGTCGCGCCCGCGTTGCCGACGCTGTCGAACGCGTCGGCGCAGGCGGGGTCGAGGTACCAGGCCCGGTCCTTCCAGCCCATCGTGGTCGGGTCGAGGCTCGGCAGCAGCGCCACCCACGACGGCAGCGGCTCGTCGTCGGCGCTCTCCGCGTCACCGGCGGCCACCCAGCCGGGGCCTTCCTCGAGCTCGACCGGTTCGGCGCCACAGCCCGCGAGGGCGCGCTTGGTCAGCGCCACCGTCCAGCCCGCCCACCACTGGAGGTCACGCTGCGTGACCGGGCCGAACCGGCGGAGGTACGCGTCGGCGAGAGGGACGGCGCCCTCCTCCTCGGCGAGGTCGCCGACGCCGCCGGGCATCCAGGAGTCCATCGCCGCCCAAAGGTAGGCGCCGCTGACCCACGTGCCGAGCGGCCGCGTGCGCACCACCTCGCCCTCGAAGCCGAGCAGCAGCGGGACGCGGGTGTGGGCGGAGATGTTCGCGGCGTAGGACTTGCCCGGCGCGAGGCGCAGCGGCACGCGCAGCTCGGGCAGCGCCTCCCCGATGTCGCGGGTGCTGGTCGGGCCACGGGTGTGCAGCAGGTCGAGGACCTGCTTGCGCGCGCCCGCGATCCACTCCTCGGCGTCGTCCACACCGTTGTCGGTGAGGTACTTGACCGTACGGCGGTGCTCGACGGCCGCCACCTTGCGCGTGCACGCCGCGTGCATCCAGCGCACCACCTCGGGGCGCGCCAGCCACAGCGTGCGGCGCATCGCGTGGTGGCGCACCAGCACGCGGTCGTCGTACAGCGCCCGCTCGACCGCCTCGATGGAGGGGTGCGCCATCCGGGCGGCCGAGGAGAGGTACACCGTGACCGGGTCGGTCGAGTGCAGGGCGACGACGGAGTCGGCGACGGCCACGACGTCGTCGGTGCGCAAGGACGGCACGAGCCGGTGGCGCCGGGCCAGACGCGCGCGTCGCTGCTCGGTGGTGAACCTGCGGGTCACGTATTCATCCTGTCAGCCGGGACCGACCGGATCCGTCACCCACGCGAGGCAGGGAGTGTCAGCGCACGTGCCCGGCACCGGTGACGACGTACTTCGTCGACGTCATCTCCGGCAGGCCCATCGGGCCGCGAGCGTGCAGCTTCTGGGTCGAGATGCCGATCTCCGCGCCGAACCCGAACTCGCCGCCGTCGGTGAACCGCGTCGAGGCGTTGACCAGCACCGCGGCGGCGTCCACCTGGGCGGTGAACCGGCGCGCGGCCTGCTGCGAGTCTGTGACGATCGCCTCGCTGTGACCGGACGAGTGCGCCCGGATGTGCGCGAGCGCGGTGTCGAGGTCGGGGACCACGGCCGCGGCGATGTCGAGGGAGAGGTACTCACGGTCCCAGTCCTCGTCGGTGGCGGGTACGACGCCGTCGACCGCTGCGAACCGCTCGTCGCCGTGGACGGTCACCCCGGCGTCCTGGAGCGCCCTCACCACGCGGGGCACGAACTCGTCGGCGACGTCGGCGTGCACGAGCAGCGACTCCGCGGCGTTGCACACCGAGGGCCGCTGGACCTTGGCGTTCAGCACGATGGCCAGCGCCTGGTCGAGGTCGGCGTCGCGGTCGACGTACACGTGGCAGTTGCCGACACCGGTCTCGATCACCGGCACCGTGGACTCCTCGACGACCGAACGGATCAGTCCGGCGCCGCCGCGCGGGATCAGCACGTCGACGAGGCCGCGGGCGCGCATGAGGGTCTTGGCGGGCTCGTGCCCCTCCCCCGGGACGACCTGGACGGCGTCGGCGGGCAGCCCCGTGGACGCCACGGCCTCGCGCAGCACCCGGACGATCTCGGCGTTGGATCCGGCCGCGCTCGAGGAGCCGCGCAGCAGCACGGCGTTGCCGCTCTTCAGGCACAGCCCGGCGGCGTCCGCGGTGACGTTGGGACGCGCCTCGTAGATGATCCCGACGACCCCGAACGGCACCCGCACCTGGCGCAGCTCGAGCCCGTTGGCGAGCGTGGACCCCCGGACTACCTCGCCCACGGGGTCGGGCAGTCCAGCGACGTTCCGGAGGCCGTCGGCCATGCCGCGGACCCGGTCCTCGTCGAGCCGGAGCCGGTCGACCACCGCTTCGAGGATCCCGGCGGCGCGGGCGGCGTCGACGTCGGCGCCGTTGGCCTCCAGGATGCCGGCCGTACCGGCCTCGAGCGCGGCGGCCATCGCGTGCAGCGCGGCGTCCTTGGCGGCGCGCGTCGCCAGCGCGAGCTCCACGGACGCCTCACGCGCGCGCCGGGCGACGGACTCGACCTCGTTCATGGGGCCAGCGTAGGTCGCGCGGCGGCCACCCGGGTCCCGTCCCGTCCGGCAGGACGGGTCAGGGCCGGTCAGGTGGGCTCAAAAGGGCAGCGGGGTGACGTCCTGCAGGTCGACGATCACGGAGTAGTCCATGCCGCGGCTGAGGTAGACGCTGCGCTCCAGCACCTCGAGTCCGACGACCTCCCAGCGCGGCAGTCCGGCCGGCTCGCGGTGCTCGCTCCACACGCGCAGGGCGAGCGACGAGGCGTCGAGGAGGGTGTCGGCCTCCTCCCAGTACTGGATCTCCGCGCGGCCGGCGGCGTACTTGAGCGAGTGCAGGAACGGACGCTGGTCGGCGAGCCGGCGCAGCCCGTTGCGCACGATCAACGGCTCGAGCGGCTCGCCCGCCACCGTCAGGGTGACGTGCCAGAGTCGGATCGCCTCGGTCACGTGCCGCTCCACCTCTCCCAAGCCTCGGACCATCGGTCCACGGACGTGGTCCAGTGTTCCGGGCTTCGCCGCGGCTCGTGGCGGAACCCCGGAATTTCAGGTACCTGTTCCAGTCCTCAGCGCGCTCTCAGCGCAGCACGACGAGGTCGTCGCGGTGCACGACCTCGCGTTCGTAGGACGATCCCAGCTCGCGCGCCAGGTCGCGAGTCGATTTGCCCAGCAGGCCGGGCAGCTCGGTCGAGTCGTAGTTGACCAGACCACGCGCGACCACCTCGCCGCGCGGGTCGACGAGGTCGACCGGGTCGCCGGCCTCGAACGCCCCGGTCACGTCGATGATGCCGGCGGGCAGCAACGACGCCCGACGCTCCACGAGCGCCTGCACCGCACCGTCGTCGAGGTGCACCCGGCCCTTGCCCTCCGTGGCGTGGGCGAGCCACAGCAGCCGCGTGGGCCGCCGCCGGCCGGTGGGGTGGAACACCGTGCCGACCTCGTCCCCGGCGAGCGCCGCGGACGCCCGGTCCGCCGAGGTCAGCACGACCGGGATGCCGGCGCCGGTGGCGATCTTGGCCGCCTCGACCTTGGTCTGCATGCCGCCCGTGCCGACCCCGGCGGGGCCGGTGCGGCCGATGCTGACGCCCTCGAGGTCGTCCTCGGTCGTCACGTCGGTGAGCAGCCGGGTCCCCTCGCGTGCGGGGTTGCCGTCGAACAGCCCCTCGACGTCGCTGAGCAGCACCAGCAGGTCGGCGTGCACGAGGTGGGCGACCAGCGCGGCGAGCCGGTCGTTGTCGCCGAAGCGGATCTCGGTGGTGGCGACGGTGTCGTTCTCGTTGACGATCGGCAGGACGCCGAGCTCGAGCAGCTTGGCGAACGTGCGGTAGGCGTTGCGGTAGTGGCTGCGGCGCGTGACGTCGTCGACCGTGAGCAGCACCTGCCCGACGGCGACACCGTGACGCGCGAACTCCTCGGTGTAGCGGTGCACGAGCAGCCCCTGCCCCACGGACGCCGCGGCCTACTGGGTGGCCAGGTCGCGAGGACGCCGGGCCAGCGACAGCGGCGCGAGCCCCGCGGCGATGGCGCCGGAGGACACCAGCACGACCTCCGCGCCGCGGCGTCGTACGGCGGCGAGCGCGTCGACCAGCGCGCTGACCCGCTCGGGGTCGATGCCGCCCTCCGCGGTGGTCAGCGACGACGAGCCGACCTTGACCACGACGCGTCGCGCGGAAGCCAGCTCGCGGCGCAGGCTCACCTGGCCTCGCCCCCGGCCGCGTCGGGGTCGTCCTCGCTCCAGCCCCAGTCCTCGGGTGTCTCGTCGCCGAGCTCGGCGGTAGCAGCGTCGACGTCGGCCTCGGTGACGCCGAGTCGGCGGGCCACGTCGGCGCGGGTCTCGCCGGGCGCCCGGGTCGCCATGGCCTCCTGGATCGCCCGACGGCGCCGGGCGGCGGGCCGGGACTCCTCGAAGCGGGTGTCCTCGCCGCGGCGGCCGAGGATCTCGGCGCCCGCCTCCATCATCGGCTTGAAGTCGAAGACGACCGCGTTGTCCTCGTCGCCGATGAGGACGGCGGCGCCCTCCTCGGCGCCAAGCTCGAGCAGCTGCTCCTCGACGCCGAGCCGGTTGAGCCGGTCCGCGAGGAAGCCGACCGCCTCGTCGTTGCTGAAGTCGGTCTGGCGCACCCAGCGCTCGGGCTTCTCGCCGCGCACGCGCCAGCCGTCGCCGGTGCGCTTGACGGTGAACTCGTCCTTGCCGTCCGCCGACGGCGGCCGCAGCACGATGCGGGTCGCCTCGACCACCGGCTTGGCGCGGCGTGCGTCGTCGACGATCTGGGCCATCGCGAAGGTCAGCTCGCGCAGCCCCTCGCCCGACGCGGCGGAGACCTCGAACACGCGCAGGCCACGCTCGCGCAGCTCCTCGACCACGAAGCCCGCGATGTCGCGGCCGTCGGGCACGTCGACCTTGTTCAGCGCCACGAGGCGCGGCCGGTCCTCGAGGCCGCCGTACCGGCTGAGCTCGGCCTCGATCACGTCGAGGTCGTCGACCGGGTTGCGCCCGGGCTCGATGCTGGCGGTGTCGACCACGTGCACCAGGGCGGCGCAGCGCTCGATGTGGCGCAGGAAGTCGTGGCCCAGGCCGCGGCCCTCGCTCGCGCCCTCGATGAGGCCGGGCACGTCGGCGACGGTGAACGTCGTGTCGCCCGCGCTCACCACGCCCAGGTTGGGCACCAGCGTCGTGAAGGGGTAGTCGGCGATCTTGGGCCGCGCACGCGAGATCGCGGCGATCAGGCTCGACTTGCCGGCGCTGGGGAAGCCGACGAGGCCGATGTCGGCCACGACCTTCAGCTCGAGCACGATCTCGAGCTCGTCACCGGGCTCGCCCAGCAGCGCGAACCCCGGCGCCTTGCGCTTGGACGACGCGAGCGCCGCGTTGCCGAGGCCGCCGCGTCCACCCTGGGCGACGACCAGCTCGGTGCCGGGGCCGACGAGGTCGGCCAGCACGTTGCCCTGCGGGTCGGTGACCAGCGTGCCGTCGGGCACCGGC
>DASURB010000101.1:0-10752 GCA_036280235.1 Nocardioides sp. | reverse complement strand
CGCGAGCCGTACGCCAGCGTTGTCGGCGCCGCGAACAAGGTCTGGATGGCGGCCGTCACCGACCACCTCGTCGCCTCCGGGGCGGCACCGCGTCGCGCGCCGCGCGCGACCGTGCTGCTCGAGAGCGCGTTCAGCGGGTTCCTGCTCGACCTGCCGTTCGACAAGGGCGGCACGACGACGCGGCGTGCGGTCCGCGACCTGGCCGATGCGGTGACGGCCGTGGCGGCTCAGGGCAGCGTGTAGGTCTCGGGTCCGACCTGGGCCAGCAGCCCGTCCTCCAGCAGCGAGACGAGGCAGCGCTCCCGCTGCTCGACGAAAGGCCACGCGGCCTCGAGTCGGGAGAGGTGCACCGGCTCATGAGCGTCGCGGGCGACGGCGAGGATGCGTCCGCGGCACTGCCGGTCGGTGCCGTCGTAGGTCTGGGCGCGCCGCGGGGGGCCGTCGTACGCCGGGTAGCCGGCGGCCCGCCAGGCGCACCGGCCGGCGAGCGGGCAGTCCGCGCAGCGCGGCGACGCGGCCGTGCAGACCAGGGCGCCGAGCTCCATCACCGCGACCGACCAGGTCGCGGCCGTCGCCTCGTCGTCGGGGAGCACGCCGGCGGCACGCGCGCGCTCGGCCCGGGTGACCGAGGCCGCGGGGAACTCGGTCCCGCCGAGGACCCGGCCGAGCACCCGTCGGACGTTGGTGTCGAGCACGACCTGGCGGCGGCCGTAGGCGAAGGCGGCGATCGCGGCCGCGGTGTAGTCGCCGACGCCGGGCAGCGCGACGAGGTCGTCGTAGCTCGCCGGCACCTCACCTCTGTGGCTGCGCTCGATCTCGGTGGCCGCCGCGTGCAGGCGCAGGGCACGCCGTGGATAACCCAGGCGGCCCCATGCGCGCACCGCCTCGCCGGACGGCTCCGCGGCCAGGGCAGCCGGCGTCGGCCAGCGCTCGAGCCACTGCGTCCACACCGGGAGCACCCGGGAGACGGGCGTCTGCTGCAGCATGAACTCGCTGACCATGACCGCCCACGGCGATGCGGCCGGGTCGCGCCAGGGCAGGTCGCGCCGGTTTGCGTCGTACCAGGAGATGACGCGCCGGTGGAGCTCTGCGATCGCGGCGGACTCGGCGGTGACGGTCATGGCCCGGACAACCTAACCGGCGCGATGGATCGGCGGTCCGCCGGAGTGGCATACCGGGACGGATCGGTCTCGGCGCATAACGTTTTCCCATGTCCGTGATCCGGCCGCGAGGCCACCTGCCTACGCGCGTCTACTGGGTGCGTCGGACGCTAGTGCTGGTGGTCGCACTCGGTCTCGTGTTCGGGGTCGCGCAGCTGCTCGGTGGCACCGCCGACCCGACCGACGGCGAGCCGGCGCGGGTCGTGGGTGCGCAGGGCGACCCGTCCCAGTCGATGCAACCGCCCCGTTCGACCGCGAACGCCCAGCCGTACGGCGAAACGAAGCGCGGCAAGAAGGACCGGAAACCGAAGAAGACCAAGACGCCGTTGGCCGTGCCCACGGGCCCCTGCCGCAACGACGAGGTCGTGGTCACGCCGAAGATCAAGGACGTCGCATACGCGGGCAGCGTCGTGCATCTGCGGCTGAAGGTCACCACCACCGGCAACCCCGCCTGCACCTGGACGGTGTCACCGGAGACTCTGGTCGTGAAGATCACCTCGGGCGATGACCGGATCTGGTCGAGCCAGGACTGCTCGGACGCGATCCCCCAGACCGACGTGGTGGCGCGCAAGGACGTGCCCGCCAAGGTCGACATGGGCTGGCGCGCCCGACGCTCCGACGCCGGTTGTACGCCGCAGCGCGACTGGGCGAAGCCCGGCTTCTACCACGTCACGACGGCGGCGTTCGGGGCGGAGCCGACCTCCGTCCAGTTCGAATTGCAGCCGCCCGTCGCGCCGACCAAGACCGTCACGCCCAAGCCTGAGAAGGACAAGAACAAGGACAAGGGCAGGTCCGAGGACGAGAAGAACGGCGAGAACGAGAAGAAGCGCGACGAGGGCTAGACGTAGCGCTCGAGGATGCTCGACTCGGCCAGCCGGGACAGGCCCTCGCGCACACTGCGGGCGCGCAGCTCGCCGACACCGTCGACAGCCTGTAGGTCCTCGATGCTGGCCGACAGCAGCTTCTGCAGGCTGCCGAAGTGGTCGACCAGCCGGTCGACGACCGCACCGGGCAGCCGGGGCACCTTGGCGAGCAGCCGGTAGCCGCGGGGCGTGACCGCGCCGTCCAGGTGCTCGCTCGACCCGAGCCCCATCGCCCGGGCGACCGCGGCGACGTCGACGAGCTCGGCGGGACCGAGCGCCTCCAGGTCGGTGAGTACGTCGTTGGCGGAGCGCCGCCGGCGGGTGAGCGGGAGGTAGTCGCGGATCACCAGCTCGCGCTCGATGTCGACGCCGGTCACCAGCTCGTCGAGCTGCAGCGACAGCAGCCGGCCGTCGGTGCCGAGCTCCAGGACGTAGTCCTCGATCTCACGGGCGATCCGGGTGACCATCTCGAGCCGCTGGGCCACGACCGCGACGTCGCGGACCGTGACCAGGTCCTCGATCTCCAGCGCCGACAGGGTGCTGGACACCTCGTCGAGGCGGAGCTTGTAGCGCTCCAGTGTGGCGAGGGCCTGGTTGGCGCGGGACAGGATCTGCCCGGAGTCCTCAAGCACGTAGCGGATCTCGCCGACGTACACGGCGATGATCTGCATCGACTGCGACACCGAGATGACCGGGATGCCGGTCTGCCGGGCGACGCGGTCGGCGGTGCGGTGGCGCGTGCCGGTCTCGACCGAGGGGATCGTCGGGTCCGGCATCAGGTGCACGGCCGCATGGCTGATCCGGCTGGCGTCGCGGTCGAGGATGATCGCGCCGTCCATCTTGGCCAGCTCGCGCAGGCCGGTCGGCGAGAACGGCACGTCCAGCGAGAACCCGCCGGTGGAGATCGACTCGACGGTCTTGTCCGAGCCGAGCACGATCAGCGCACCGGTGCGGCCGCGGAGAATGCGCTCGAGCCCCTCGCGCAGGTCGGTGCCGGGGGCAATGCTCGCGAGGGTCGCGCGCAGGCGAAGGGTGTCGTCCGCCCGTTCGGTTCCTGCCACGTGTCTCCCCGGTCGTCGCGTCGCCGACCCCTTCGGTCGGCGAGGGCAAGTCTAGGGTGCGCGGCCTTCCCGCGTGTCGCGTTGCCTCGTGCGCCCCGGTCGCACCGCAGAATCAACCGCATGAGGCTCCTCGTGCTGGGCGGCACGTCGTTCGTGGGAGGAGCCGTCGTCGAGGCCGCACTCGACCGCGGCTGGTCGGTCACCACGTTCAACCGCGGCAGCAGGCCGGAGTGGCGCCCGGGTGTCGAGCACGTGCCCGGCGACCGCACCCGTCCGTACGACGTGGAACGTCTGGCCGCCGGCCGCTGGGACGTCGCCGTCGACACCTGGGCCGCCGCGCCGAAGGTGGTGCGCACCAGCGCCGAGCTGCTCGGCGACGCGGTCGGCCGCTACGTGTACGTGTCGAGCCGCGCGGTCTACGCGCGGCCGTACCCAAGCGGGCTGGACGAGAGCGCGGCCACCGTCGCCGCGTCGGCCGGCGCTCCGTCCGTCGGGTATGCCGAGGACAAGCGCGGCGGCGAGCTGGCGGTGGAGGAGACGTTCGGCGGCGACCGTGCGCTGCTGGTGCGCGCGGGGCTGGTGCTTGGCCCGGGAGAGAACCTCGGCCGGATGCGGGCCTGGCTCGCGCACGTCGCCCGCTCCGGCACGGTCCTCGCGCCCGGCGGCCCCGAGCAGCCGTGGCGGTACGTCGACGTGCGCGACCTGGCCGGTTGGGTGCTCGACGCGGCCGAGGCCGGTGCCGCCGGGCCGTTCAACGTCGTCAACCGACTGGGTCACACCACCACCGGCTCGTTTCTCGACGCCTGCCGCGGCGCGTTGCCGAGCCCGGCCCGCTTCTGCTGGGTGTCGCACGAAGCGCTGACGGAGGCGGGGGTGAACCGGTACGCCGCGCTGCCGGGCTGGCTGCCGCCGACTCCGGAGTACGACGGCTTCCTCACCACCGACGTGCGGAGGGCGGCGGCCGCCGGGCTGCGCTGCCGGCCGGTGCACGAGACCGTCGCGGACACGCTCGACTGGCTGCGGGAGGCGGGAGGCATCGGACACGACCCGCGGCGGGACGGCGAGGAGGTGCTGGGCCTCGACCCGGACCTCGAGCGGCGGCTGGTGGGGAACTAAGGGCGGACGACGCCCAGGGATGGGGGCAGGTCCGGAACGGCGCCGGGGCGGAACAGGGGGACGGTGTCCTCGCGGGCCAGGTCGAGGACGCGAAGGGCCGCGTCGAGGTCGGGGACGCCGACGACCTGGAGCCCGTCGACCTCGCGGACGGTGCCCGGTCGCGCGCCGGGCTCGAGCGGGACGATCGCGGCGCCGAACCCGAGCCGGGCCGCCTCGGCGATCCGCTGCGGGGTGTCGCGCACGCGGCGCAATTCGCCGGCGAGGCCGATCTCGCCGATCGCGACGACGTCGGTGGGCACCTCGCGGGACTTCCAGGCTGACGCGACGGCGATGGCGGTGGCCAGGTCGGCCGCGGGCTCCTGGATGCGCACGCCGCCGACGGTCGAGGCGAACACGTCCTGGCCGTGCAGGGCGATCCGGCACCGCTGCTGCAGCACCGCGACGATCATCGCCGCGCGCGAGGAGTCGAGGCCTGAGGTGGTGCGGCGCGGTCGCTCGGCAGCGGACGGTGTGACGAGCGCCTGGACCTCGGCGAGGATCGGCCGGCGCCCCTCGAGTACGACTGTCACGCAGGTGCCGGCGACCGGCTGGTGGTGCCGGGCGACGAAGAGCCCGGTCGGGTCGGTGACCGCGACGATGCCGCTGCCGGACAGGTCGAAGCAGCCGACCTCGTCGACGGGGCCGAAGCGGTTCTTGACCGCCCGGACCATGCGCAGCCGAGAGTCGCGCTCGCCTTCGAACTGCAGCACCACGTCGACGAGGTGCTCGAGCACGCGCGGCCCGGCGATCGAGCCGTCCTTGGTGACGTGGCCGACCATCACGGTCGCGATGTTCTGCGTCTTGGCCACGCGCACCAGGGCGGCCGCGACCTCACGCACCTGGGTGACGCCGCCGGGGACCCCCTCCACGTCGGGGGCACCGATGGTCTGCACGGAGTCGATCACGAGCAGCTGCGGCTTGACCTCGTGGACGTGGGTGAGCACCGCCCCGAGGTCGGTCTCGGCGGCGAGGTAGAGGTCGTGGTGCACGCCGCGCGTGCGGTCGGCGCGCAGCCGCACCTGGGAGGCCGACTCCTCCCCGGTGACGTAGAGCGTGCGCAGCCCCGACCGCGCCGTCTGCGCCGCGACCTCGAGCAGCAGCGTGGACTTGCCGACCCCGGGCTCGCCCGCGAGCAGCACGGCGGCGCCGGGCACGATGCCGCCACCGAGCACCCGGTCGAGCTCGGGCACCCCGGACGTGCGGGACCGGGAGTCCTCGACCGGCACCTGGCCGATCGGCACCGCCGGCGCGGTCACCGGGGCGGACGCCGTACGCGATCCCAGGGCGCCGGTCTGCGACGCCGCCTCGGCCACCGAACCCCACGCCTGGCACTCGCCGCAGCGGCCGACCCACTTGGCGGTCTCCCAGCCGCACTCGGCACAGCGGTAGGTCGCTCGGGACTTGCGGGAGCTGGTGCGCGCGGTCATGGGGCAGACGGTAGGGGAGCCCACCGACAGCCCGTCGGCGCCGCCCCGGAGCCCGCCGTGGTTATCCTTTGAACGATCCAGACTGGAAGCAGGGGGGAGCCGCGATGACCCGTCGTCCCGAGCTGCGCGGCCCCGAGCCCGCCCGTACCGACGCTCGGTCGGGACCCCCCACGCTCGCGACGGTGGCCGCCGAGGCCGGCGTCTCGCGGCAGACCGTCTCCAACGCGCTGAACAGCCCCGAGCTGCTCCGTCCGGAGACGCTCGAACGCGTGCAGGAGGCGATCGAGCGGCTCGGCTACTCACCCAACCGCGCGGCGCGCAACCTGCGCACCCGCTCCTCCCACCTGATCGGCCTCAAGGTCGCCCCCGCGGTCGAGGACAGCGCCAACGCGCTGATGGACCGCTTTCTGCACTCGCTGGTGGAGAGCACCCGCGACGCGGGATACCACGTGCTGCTGTTCACCGGCAGCGCCGAGCAGCCGGCTCCGAACGGTGCCGCCTCGCAGAACGGCGTCCAGCCCGACCCGCTCAGTGGGTACGACGAGCTGCTGCGCAGCGCGGCCGTCGACGCGTTCCTGGTCACCGACACCTACCTCGGCAACCCGCAGGCGGTGTGGCTGGAGGAGCGCGGCGTGCCGTTCGTGGCGTTCGGCCGCCCCTGGGGCGACCCGCGGGCTCGTCACCCGTGGGTCGACGTCGACGGCCGGGCGGGCGTGATGCTCGCGGTCGACCACCTCGTCGAGCGGGGACACCGCCGGATCGCGTGGGTGGGCTGGCAGAAGGGCTCCTACATCGGCGAGGACCGGCGCAGCGGCTGGACCGACCGGATGCACGAGCACGGCCTGTCGACGAGTCGGCTGAGCGCGCGGGGCGACGACACGCTCGACTTCGGCCGCCGGGCGGCGCACGCGTTGCTCGACTCGGAGCAGCCGACGGCGTTCGTGTGCGCCAGCGACACGTTGGCGATGGGCGTGCTGCGGGCGTTCTACGACCGCAACCTGCGGCCCGGGCCGGAGCTGTCCGTGGTCGGCTTCGACGACTCGCTGGCCGCGCAGGTCACGCCGCCGGGGCTCACCTCGGTCCGGCAGCCGCTGGAGCAGGTCGCGGTCGAGATCGTCCGGCTGCTCGGCGACCTGCTGGCGCACAAGCCGATCCTCGAGCTCGGCCGGACGCTGACGCCGACCCTCTCGGTGCGCGCGACGACTTAGTAGCGGCGCCACCAGAGGTTGACCGCGTAGCCGACCTCGAGCCCCGCGTCGGGTCCGTGCTCGCGCAGCACCTCCTCGGCGACCGCGGTCGGCAGCTCGATCCGCACCACCGCCTCGAGGTCCTCGCGCGACTCGAACCGCCACACGATGTCCACCGCCTCGCGGGTCCAGCCGTGCCGCGACCAGAACCGCTCCACCTCGTCGGGCCGTACGTCGGGGTAGCCGCGACGGAACCACCCGCCGAACGTCGACCGTCTCGCGTCGTTGTCCACCACGAACGCCGTACCACCGCGGCGGACGACGCGGTCGAGCTCGGCGAGGCCGGGCTCGCAACCGGGGCCGAAGAAGTACGCCCACCGCGCCTGCACGACGTCGACCGAGGCGTCCGGCAGCGGGACCGACTGTGCGGTGCCGACGAGGACGTCGACGTTCTCGAGCCGGGCGGTACGGCGGGCGGCGATCCGCGCCAGGTCGGGGTGCGGCTCCACGCCCACGACGCGACGGGCGTCCTCGGCCCAGCGCGGCAGGTGGAACCCGGTGCCGCAGCCGAGGTCGAGGAAGTCCCGGCCGCGCCAGTCGGCGACCGAGCGCATCGCCGCCTCGATGTTGCGCTCGGGGTCGACGGCGCGGTTCTCGATCTCGTAGGTCTGCGGGTGGTGCCAGATGTTGGGGCTCGGCACGGCCCCGCGCATGGTCAGATGCGGACCAGGCCGGCCGGCGTGCTGAACTGCGCGGCGACGACGCCCGGCGTACCGTGCGGCGCCACCCACTCGACGTCGACGTCCTCGAGCGGGTCGACGTCGGGGTCGCCCAGCCACTCGCGCACGCGGCCGGAGTCGCCGGCGATCTCAAGGGCGTCGAGGTGCAGCTTCCCGGACGAGCCGGCCGACGGGTGCTGCTCCTCAGGAACCTGCCACTGCACGAAGAACGGCAGCTGCGGGTCGGCCTGGAGGCCCATGACACCGATCTGCTTCCAGCGCAGCTCCACGCCGTCGGGACGGTGCCGGTTGCCGTCGACGGCCTGACGGCCGAGGCGCGCCTCGACCTTCGCGATGTCGTCCACGCAGACGACCCAGCCCAGCCAGCCGCCGCCGAGCGCGGAGCGGGCGCGCACGGCCTGACCGAACGGGGCCTTGTCGGAGGCCGGGTGGTCGAGAACCTCCACGACCTCGAGGTAGGTGCCCTGGCTCAACGGCAGCACCATGTTGCGGGTGCCGAAGCGCGGGTGGATCCCCCCGTCGCGGAACTCCTCGCCGAGAAGCTCACCGATGCGACGGGCGGTTCCCAGCAGCCCGTCGGGCCCGGCGGCGTACGAGAGATGGTCCAGACGCATGTCCGTCATTGTCACCGCACGCGGATGCGGCCCTTTCACTGGGGTCCGCGCCGGGGTCGACCAGCGGGGGTCCTCCGACCTCTTGCGGGCGAGCGGGAACGGGTGAAAGGTGAAGGGCACAGACGGTCCGGAGAGCCAGGAGGCGTCGTGGCAGGCAAGCAGGGGTCAGTCCCGACAGGCAAAGGAGATGTCCCGGTCGCTGACCGGGCTGACGCGATCCGCAACGTGGCCCTGGTGGGCCCGGCGGGATCCGGGAAGACGACTCTGGTCGAGACCCTCTTGGTCTCGGCCGGTGTGCTTTCCAGGGCAGGTTCGGTCGTGGAGGGCACGACCGTCTGCGACTACGACGAGTCCGAGCAGCGCCAGCAGCGCTCGACCGGACTCGCGCTCGCGCCGCTGATGCACGACGGCGTGAAGATCAACCTGCTCGACACCCCCGGCTACGCCGACTTCGTCGGTGAGCTGCGCGCCGGCCTGCGCGCCGCCGACTGCGCGTTGTTCGTGATCGCGGCCAACGAGGGCGTCGACGAGCCGACCAAGGAGCTGTGGCGCGAGTGCGCCGAGGTCGGCATGCCCCGCGTCGTCGTGGTCACCAAGCTCGACCACGCTCGCGCCGACTACGACGGCGTGGTGGCGCAGGCGCAGGCGGCGTTCGGCGACAAGGTCGTGCCGGTCTACCTGCGCGAGGGCGACCAGCTGGTCGGCCTGATCACCGACGACCACGCCCACGACGAGCAGCGCGCCGCCCTGATCGAGGCGATCATCGAGGAGTCCGAGGACGAGACGCTGATGGAGCGGTTCCTCGGCGGCGAGGAGGTCGACAAGACGCTGCTCCTGGAGGACCTCGAGCGTGCCGTCGCCCGCGGCTCGTTCCACCCGGTGCTCCCGGTCGACTCCTCCACCGGCGTCGGCGCCACCGAGCTGCTCGACCTGATCGTCTCCGGCTTCCCGTCCCCGCTCGAGCATCCGGCGCCCGAGGTGTTCACGCCCGAGGGCAAGCCCGGCCCCGCCATCTCCTGCGACCCGGAGGGCCCGCTGGTCGCCGAGGTCGTCAAGACCACCTCCGACCCGTACGTCGGCAGGGTCAGCCTGGTCCGGGTCTTCTCCGGCACCATCCGCCCCGACGCGACCGTCCACGTGTCGGGGCACTTCTCGTCGTTCTTCGGCACTCCCGGCGACGCCGCCTCCGTCGGTGGGCACGAGGACCACGATGAGGACGAGCGCATCGGTTCGCTATCGGTGCCTCTCGGCAAGACCCAGCGGCCCTGCGACATCGCTGTCGCCGGCGACATCTGCGCGATCGGCCGGCTCTCCCGCGCCGAGACCGGCGACACCCTGTCCGACAAGGACAACCCGCTGGTGCTCAAGCCGTGGTCCATGCCCGAACCCCTGCTGCCGATCGCGATCGAGGCCCGGGCCAAGGCCGACGAGGACCGGCTCGGCCAGGGCCTGCAGCGCCTCGCCGCCGAGGACCCCACCCTTCGCATCGAGCACAACGCCGAGACCCATCAGATCGTGCTATGGGTCATGGGCGAGGCGCACGCCGACGTCGTCCTCGACAAGCTCGAGAACCGCTACGGCGCCGCGGTCGACCAGGTCGAGCTGCGGGTGCCGTTGCGCGAGACCTTCGCGACCAAGGCGGCGGCGAAGGGCCGGCACGTGAAGCAGTCCGGCGGGCACGGCCAGTACGCCGTCTGCGACATCGAGGTCGAGCCGCTCCCGGAGGGCTCGGGCTTCGAGTTCGTCGACAAGGTCGTGGGCGGCGCCGTACCCCGGCAGTTCATCCCGTCGGTCGAGAAAGGCATCCGCTCGCAGATGGAGAAGGGCGTCGCCGCCGGCTACCCCGTCGTCGACATCCGCGTGACGCTCGTCGACGGCAAGGCGCACAGCGTCGACTCCTCCGACATGGCCTTCCAGACCGCCGGCGCGCTCGCCCTCCGCGAGGCCGCCGCCAACGCGAAGATCGCCATGCTCGAGCCCGTCGACGAGATCGCCGTGCTCGTGCCCGACGACCTCGTCGGCACGGTGATGAGCGACCTGTCGGGACGTCGCGGACGCGTCCTCGGCTCCGAGCCCGTCGGTGACGACCGCACCCTGGTCCGCGCCGAGGTCCCGCAGACCGAGATCATCCGCTACTCCATCGACCTCCGGGCGTTCTCCCACGGCGCCGCGTCGTTCACCCGCAAGTTCGTGCGCTACGAGCCGATGCCCGAGAACCTCGCGGCCAAGTACCGGACCTGACAACGATTCGTCTGCGGTTTACGGGGTGACCCACGCGGGGGGATCGCAGACGAATCGTTGTCCCGGCCCCTCGAAGACAGGCGAGTCCCAGGCGGTTGGACGGTCCCGATCGGCGCATCGCTGCGACGCGTCGCAACTGCGGACCGGGCTGGGTGCTGCTGGTGCGCTATCAGGTCGAGGAGGTGGTGGACGTATGTGCAGCCACTGCGTTCGACTCGAAGCTGGCGCCATCCCGACGTGACGGGACTTGGTGGGGCAACCGGCTGTGTTGCCTGCATCGGCTGTTCCGGTGGCCGAGGGGTCA
>DASURB010000100.1:0-16188 GCA_036280235.1 Nocardioides sp. | reverse complement strand
GGGCGGGAGATCCTCCGGCGGCACGGCGTCCACACCGGCCTCCTTGCGCTGCTCCTCGGTGATCGGTGCGGGCGCCCCGGTGAGCGGGTCGTAGCCCCCTCCGCTCTTCGGGAAGGCGATCACGTCGCGGATCGAGTCGCTGCCGGACAGCAGGGCGACGATCCGGTCCCAGCCGAACGCGATCCCGCCGTGCGGCGGCGCACCGAACCTGAACGCGTCGAGCAGGAACCCGAACTTCTCCGACGCCTCGTCGTCGCTCAGTCCCATCACCTTGAAGACGCGCTTCTGGACGTCCTCGCGATGGATACGGATCGAGCCACCGCCGATCTCGTTGCCGTTGCACACGATGTCGTAGGCGTAGGCCAGTGCCGAGCCGGGGTCGGTGTCGAAGGTGTCGACGTGCTCGGGCATCGGCGAGGTGAAGGCATGGTGCACGGCCGTCCAGGCGCCGCTGCCGACCGCGACGTCGCCCGCCGCCGTGGCCTCGTCGGCCGGCTCGAAGAGCGGGGCGTCGACGATCCAGACGAAGGACCAGGCGTCCTCGTCGATCAGCCCGCAGCGGTGCCCGATCTCGAGCCGAGCCGCACCGAGCAGCGCCCGAGAGGGCTTCGCCGGGCCGGCGGCGAAGAAGATGCAGTCGCCGGGCTTGGCGCCGACGTGGTCGGCGACGGTCGCCCGCTCCTGCTCGGAGAGGTTCTTGGCCACCGGTCCCCCGAGCTCGCCGTCCTGGCCGACCAGAACGTACGCCAGGCCCTTGGCCCCGCGCTGGCGGGCCCAGTCCTGCCAGGCGTCGAGCTGCTTGCGCGGCTGGTCGGCGCCACCGGGCATGACCAC
Organism: Nocardioides sp.; assembly: GCA_036280235.1. Taxonomy (GTDB): domain Bacteria; phylum Actinomycetota; class Actinomycetes; order Propionibacteriales; family Nocardioidaceae; genus Nocardioides_B. Next base: position 15,354 of record DASURB010000100.1, on the reverse strand, counting down.
CGCACCGACGTACGGCGCCTGGAAGACGCGGAACGGCGTGTCGCGGAAGTACTCCGTGCAGTCGACGAGCTCCTGGCCCATGCGCAGGTCGGGCTTGTCGCTTCCGAAGCGCGCCATCGCCTCGTGGTAGGTCATCCGCTCGATCGGCGTCTTGATGTCGTGACCGACCAGCTTCCAGAGCGCGGCGAGGATCTCCTCCGACAGCTCGATCACGTCGTCCTGGTCGATGAAGCTCATCTCGACGTCGAGCTGGGTGAACTCCGGCTGCCGGTCGGCGCGGAAGTCCTCGTCGCGGTAGCAGCGCGCGATCTGGTAGTAGCGCTCCATCCCGCCGACCATCAGCAGCTGCTTGAACAGCTGAGGGCTCTGCGGCAGGGCGTACCAGCTGCCCGGGCGCAGCCGCGCGGGCACCAGGAAGTCGCGCGCGCCCTCGGGCGTGCTGCGGGTGAGGGTGGGCGTCTCGACCTCGACGAACTCGTGCCGGGCGAGCACCTCGCGGGCGGCCCGGTTGACCTCGGAGCGGAGCCGGAGGGCCCTGCTCGGGCCGGTGCGGCGCAGGTCGAGGTAGCGGTGCTGGAGGCGGGTCTCCTCCCCCACCTCGACGTGGTCGTCGATGGGGAACGGCAGCGGGGCGCTCGGGCTGAGCACCTCGACGCCGCCGTCGTGGTCGGCGATGACCTCGATCTCGCCGGTGGGCAGGTTCGGGTTCTGGTTGCCCTCCGGTCGCCTGGAGACCTGCCCGGTGATCTTCAGGCAGTACTCGGCGCGCAGGTGGTGGGCGACCTCCTCGTCGCGGATGACGACCTGAACGACGCCGGAGGCCTCGCGCAGGTCGATGAACGCGACGCCGCCGTGGTCGCGCCGGCGGGCCACCCAGCCCGCGAGGGTGACGGTCTGGCCGACGTGCTCGGCGCGGAGGGCGCCGGCGTCATGGGTGCGGATCACTACTGCTGCTCCTTGCTGGTGACGACCTGCGGTCGCAGGTCCTCGGCGGGTGGGGTCCAGGTGTCGGGGTCGGCGTCGACCTGGTCTCCGGACCGGATGTCCTTGACCTGGTCGGGCCGCCCCTCGGTATCACCGTCACCGGGAGCGCCGGGGAACCAGACGAACGGGATGCCGCGCCGTTCGGCCGTGCGGATCTGCTTTCCGAAGCGCTGCGGGGCCGGGGCCACCTCGGTGGGGATGCCGCGGGCGCGCAGCCGGTTGGCGATGTCGTCGCTCTGCGGGCGGGACTCCTCGTCCACCAGGGCGACCATGACCGCGCTCGGCACGCTGCGGGACGCCGTGAGCCGCCCGGACGAGAGCAGCGGCACGAGCATCCGGCTGACGCCGAGGGAGATGCCGACGCCCGGGTACGTCGTCTTCCCGTCGGTGGCGAGCGAGTCGTAGCGACCGCCGGAGCAGATCGAGCCGAGGCTCTCGTAGCCCTCCATCAGGGTCTCGAACACGGTGCCGGTGTAGTAGTCGAGCCCGCGGGCGATGCGCAGGTCGGCGACGACCTGGACCCGGTCGCCGGAGACCGGGGCGCAGCCCTCGATGACCGCGGTGAGCTCGCTGAGGCCCTGGTCGAGCAGCTCGGACTCCACGCCGAGCGCGCGGACCCGCTCGGCGAACGACGTGTCGGTCGTGCGGATCTCGGCCAGCTGCAGGCACTGCGCGGCCTGCTCGTCCGTGAGCCCTGCCTCGTCGACAAGCATCTTGGCGATCGTCTCGGCGGGCAGCTTGTCGAGCTTGTCGATGACGCGCATGACGGCGTCGATGTCGTTCGCGCCGATGCCGGCGTAGAAGCCCTGGATCAGCTTGCGGTTGTTGACCTGCAGGGTCAGCCGCGGAACCGGCAGCGCCGCCATCGCCTCGGCCATGACGCGGGCGACCTCGACGTCGTGGTGGAAGCCGAGGGTGTCGCGGCCGACGATGTCGATGTCCGCCTGGGTGAACTCGCGGTAGCGGCCCTCCTGCGGCCGCTCGCCGCGCCAGACCTTCTGGACCTGGTAGCGGCGGAACGGGAACTCCAGCTTGCCGGCGTTCTCGACGACGTAGCGCGCGAACGGCACGGTCAGGTCGAAGTGCAGGCCGATGCCCGCGTCGCCGGGGGCGTCGTCGCCGGCCTGGAGCCGGCGCAGGACGTAGACCTCCTTGGAGGTCTCGCCCTTGCTGAGCAGCTGCTCGAGCGGCTCGACCGCGCGGGTCTCGATCGAGGCGAACCCGTGCAGCTCGAACGTCCGGGTCAGGGCGTCGATGACCGCGAGCTCGACCGTCCGCTGGGCGGGCAGGAACTCGGGGAAGCCGCTCATGGCGGCGGGACGACTCATCTCACAGGCCTCGGTCTGGGGCGGGGGTGTTGATCAGGTCGAGCAGGAACGGGTTGGTCGCACGCTCGCGGCCGATGCTCGTCTGCTCGCCGTGGCCGGGCAGGACCACGATGTCGTCGGGCAGCGTCAGCACCTTGTCGCGAAGGCTGCGCAGCATCGTCGGGTGGTCCCCGCCGGGCAGGTCGGTGCGGCCGATGGACCCGGCGAACAGCAGGTCACCGGAGAACATGACCTCGCTGACGTCACGTTGGCCGTACGGCGTACGGAACGTCACCGACCCGCGGGTGTGCCCCGGCGTGTGGTCGACGACGAGCTCCAGCCCGGCGAGCTCGAGGTGCTGCCCGTCGGCGAGTTCGCGGACGTCGTCGGGCTCGGCGAACTCGACCTTCTGGCCGAGCAGCATCGACGCGGTCTCGGGCGAGATGCCGGCCATCGGGTCCGTCAGCAGGTGCCGGTCCTCGGGGTGGATCCAGGCGGTGCTGTCGTAGGTGCCGGCGACCGGAGCGACGCACCACATGTGGTCGATGTGCCCGTGGGTCACCAGGATCGAGACGGGCTTGAGGTTGTGCTCGCGCACCACCTCGGCCACGCCCTGCGCCGCGTCCTTCCCCGGGTCGACGACCACGCACTCGGCGCCCGGGCCGGTCGCGACGACATAGCAGTTGGTGCCCCACGGGCCGGCGGGGAAGCCAGCGATCAGCACGAGGGAGCTCCTGGGACGGGGGAAGAGGACCCGTGCAGCCTACCGACGGCCCTCGTGCGTCACGAAACCGATATCGGACTCCCGTGACCCCCGGCACGCGAATCTCTAGACTCGCCTGCGTGGTCACGAAGAAGCAGCGCCGGCGGCAGCTCGCCCACGCGAGCGCGCAGCGTCGAGCGGCCCGGCTGGCGGCGCGTGCCGCCCGACGGCGGCGGATGCGCTTCGTGGCGGCCACCCTCGTGGTGCTCGTGGCGGTGACCGGGCTCGTCGCCTGGATCGTCCTCCACGACCGCGACCGCGAGCCCACGGCGGCTCCGGAGCTCACTGTCAGCAGTGTGTCCGCTCCGGCCGTCCCGACGATGATCGAGGTAACCCGGTGAGCACGTCCGATCAGGAGCAGCCGACCCCCGCTCCGACCCCTGCTCCTCCCCCGTCGGCGCCGACACCGGCACCGCCGCCGGCCGCCCCGACCCCGCCGACCCCGGCTGCTCCGTCGCCAGGGGGACCGCCGGAATCGACACCGGGTGGTTCCGCCTCCTCCGACTCGGGGGACGAGCCCGAGGCCGGTCCCGCCTCGACCCTGGAGTCGGCGCGTGAGTGGGGCCGGGTCGCCGACGACGGCACCGTCCACGTCAAGACCGCCGACGGTGGCGAGCGCGCCGTGGGCCAGATGCCCGACGCGACCCCGGACGAGGCGCTGGCGTTCTACGCCAAGCGCTACGACGACCTGGCGTTCGAGGTGCAGCTGCTCGAGCAGCGCGTCAACGCCGGCACGCTGGCGCCCGACGAGGCCGCCGGCTCGGTGAAGCAGGTGCGCGAGTCGGTGGTCGACGCCCAGGCCGTCGGCGACCTCGCCGCGCTCGACGCCCGCCTCGACGAGCTGACCAAGACGATCGACAAGCAGCGCGAGAGGCGCCGAGCCGAGCGCGCCCGCAAGCTCGAGCGCGCCCGCGGCGAGAAGGAGCGGATCGCATCCGAGGCCGAGCGGCTCTCCGAGAGCAACGACTGGCGCAACGGCGCGAACCGGATGCGCGAGCTCCTCGAGGAGTGGAAGAGCCTCCCGCGTCTCGAGAAGTCCGTCGACGACGCGCTCTGGCGCCGCTTCTCGACCGCGCGTACGACGTACACCCGGCGCCGCAAGGCGCACTTCGGCGAGCTCAACGAGAAGCGCGAGGCCGCCCGGGTCGTCAAGGAGAAGCTGGTCGCCGAGGCCGAGTCGCTCGCCGACTCGACCGACTGGGGCCCGACCGCGGGCCGCTACCGCGACCTCATGCGCCAGTGGAAGGCCGCCGGTCCCGCGCCGCGCGGGGTCGACGACCAGCTGTGGAAGAGGTTCCGCGCCGCGCAGGACAAGTTCTTCGGGGCGCGCGACGCCGCCAACGCCGAGCTCGACAAGGAGTTCGCGGCCAACGCGGAGAAGAAGGAGGCGCTGCTCGCCGAGGCCGAGAAGCTCGTCCCGGTCACCGATCTGCGCGCCGCCAAGGAGGCGTTCCGCAGCATCGCCGAGCGCTGGGACGCCGCCGGCAAGGTGCCGCGCGACCGGATGAAGGAGCTCGAGGGCCGGATGCGCGCCGTCGAGCAGGCGATCCGCGGTGTCGAGGACGACCAGTGGCGCCGGTCCAACCCCGAGGCCCGCGCCCGCGCCGCCGACACCGTCGCGCAGCTCGAGTCGTCCATCGCCGACCTGCAGGCGCAGCACGACAAGGCCGTCGCCGCCGGCAACACCAAGAAGGCCGCCGACCACGCCGCCGCCATCGAGGCCCGCCAGGCCTGGCTCGCCGAAGCGCGCAAGGCCTTGGACGAATTCTCGGGATAGCCGCGCCACGCCCTGAGGCGTGGCGGTGCGCCGACCCGGCTCGAACCTCCCGCGCTACGGCGCTGACCCGGCTCGAACCTTCCGGTCCGATGCGCCGAGCCGGCTCGGACCTCCCGGCTCCGCTAGCGCTCCGCCGGGAGGTTCGAGCCGGGTCGGCGTACTTCCACGCTCCGGCATCCGGCTCTACTGCGTCACGCGATACGCGTCGAAGACGCCGTCGACGGAGCGGACGGCCTTGAGGACGTGGCCGAGGTGCTTGGGGTCGGCCATCTCGAAGGTGAAGCGGGACTTGGCGACGCGGTCGCGGGAGGTGTTCAGCGACGCGGCGAGGATGTTGACGTGCACGTCGGAGAGCACCTTGGTGATGTCCGACAGCAGGCGGGCGCGGTCGAGCGCCTCCACCTGGATGTTGACCAGGAACATCGACTGCGCGGTCGGCGCCCACTCGACCTCGACGAGCCGCTCGGGCATCGCCTTGAGGCTGGCGGCGTTGGTGCAGTCGGAACGGTGCACGGACACGCCCGCGCCGCGGGTGACGAAACCGAGGATGTCGTCACCGGGCACTGGGGTGCAGCACTTGGCGAGCTTGACCCACACGTCGGAGAGGCCCTTGACGATGACGCCGGCGTCGCCGCCGCTGCCGGCCTTGGCCCGCGTGCGCTCGCTGGTGATCTGGACGCCCTCGGCGAGGTCCTCGGCGGCGCCCTCCTCGCCGCCGAACAGGTCGATGACGCGGCGCACGACGGTCTGGGCGCCGATGTTGCCCTCACCGACCGCGGCGTAGAGCGCGGAGACGTCGGGCAGCCGCATCTCGGCGGCGACGGCGGCGAGCGACTCGTGGGTGAGCACGCGCTTGAGGGGAGCACCCTCCTTGCGCATGAGCCGGCCGATCTGCTCCTTACCCTGTTCGATGGCCTCTTCGCGGCGCTCCTTGGTGAACCACTGCCGGATCTTGTTGCGCGCCCGCGGCGACTTGACGAAGCCGAGCCAGTCACGGCTCGGGCCCGCGTTGGGCGCCTTGGAGGTGAACACCTCGACCACGTCGCCGTTGTCGAGCTTGGACTCCAGCGGCACCAGACGGCCGTTGACCCGGGCGCCGATCGTGCGGTGGCCGACCTCGGTGTGGATCGCGTAGGCGAAGTCGACGCACGTCGACCCGGTCGGCAGCGCGATCACGTCGCCGCGCGGGGTGAAGACGTAGACCTCGGCCGAGTTGATCTCGAACCGCAGCGACTCGAGGAACTCCCCCGGGTCCTCTGTCTCGTGCTGCCAGTCGAGAAGCTGGCGGACCCAGGCCATGTCCGAGCTGCTGGACTCCGCTGCGCCGCCGTCGCGCCCGTCGGCGCCGGGGGCGAACGCCTCCTTGTACTTCCAGTGCGCCGCGACACCGTACTCCGCCCGGCGGTGCATTGCGAAGGTCCGGATCTGCAGCTCGACCGGCTTGCCGTGGATGCCGATGACCGTCGTGTGCAACGACTGGTACATGTTGAACTTCGGCATCGCGATGTAGTCCTTGAACCGCCCGGGAACGGGGTTCCAGCGGTTGTGCAGGACGCCGAGCACGGCGTAGCAGTCGCGGTCGCTCTCGACGAGGATCCGTATCCCGACCAGGTCGTAGATGTCGGAGAACTCGCGGCCCCGCACGATCATCTTCTGGTAGATCGAGTAGTAGTGCTTGGGCCGGCCGGTCACGACCGCCTTGATCTTGGCGTCGCGGAGGTCCTTCTCGACCTGCTCGATGACCTGCTGAAGGAACGAGTCGCGCGACGGCGCCCGCTCGGCCACGAGCCGGACGATCTCGTCGTACATCTTCGGGTGCAGCGTGGCGAACGCCAGGTCCTCGAGCTCCCACTTCAGGGTGTTCATGCCCAGCCGGTGGGCCAGCGGAGCGAAGATCTCGAGCGTCTCGCGCGCGATGCGCTCCTGCTTCTCCTGCTTGAGGTAGCGCAGGGTGCGCATGTTGTGCAGCCGGTCGGCGAGCTTGATGACGAGCACGCGGATGTCGCGGCTCATCGCCACGATCATCTTGCGGATGGTCTCGGCCTGCGCGCTGTCGCCGTACTTGACCTTGTCCAGCTTGGTCACGCCGTCGACCAGCGCGGCGACCTCGTCGCCGAAGTCGCGGCGGAGCTCGTCGAGGGTGTACGGCGTGTCCTCGACGGTGTCGTGCAGGAGCGCGGCGACGAGCGTCGGCTCGGTCATGCCAATGTCGGCCAGGATCGTCGCCACGGCCAGCGGATGCGTGATGTAGGGGTCGCCGGACTTGCGCGTCTGGCTGGCGTGGTACTTCTCGGCGGTCAGGTACGCGCGCTCGAGCAGCGCGAGGTCGGCCTTGGGGTGGCTGGCGCGTACGGCGCGGAACAGCGGCTCGAGGACGGGGTTGCCGGGCTGGCTCTTGGTCGCCATCCGAGCGAGGCGGGCGCGCATGCGGCGGCCGGACGGCGGGCCGCTGCTGGCGGCAGGCTCGGGTGCCGCCGGGGCCGGCTCCTGCTGCTCGTCCCGGGGCACGACCGCGGGCGGCTGTACGACGCTCTTGTCGCTGATGGCGGCCCTCCTCCCGTCCAGAGATTCCAGTCTAGACGTGCGGGGCCAGCCCGCCCGCGGACTAGACGCGCTTCAGGCTGTGCAGGGGCAGGTCGCCGATGGTCTCCCGGCCCGGGAGGAACGACAGCTCGAGGAGTACGGCGAGCGCGGTGACGTCCGCGCCGCACCGCTGGACGAGCTCGTGCGTGGCCGCTGCCGTGCCGCCGGTCGCGAGCACGTCGTCGACGAGCAGGACCCGGTCACCCTCGGTGAGAGCGTCCTGGTGCACCTCGAGCGACGCCTCGCCGTACTCCAGCGAGTAGGACACCGCGTGCGTCGGACCGGGCAGCTTGCCGGCCTTGCGGACCGGCACGAAGCCGGCGCCGAGGGTCAGGGCGACCGGGGCAGCCAGGATGAACCCGCGCGCCTCCATTCCCACGACCTTGTCGACCGCCGGGGCGCCGGTCTCGTCACGGCCGGCGGCCGCGAGGGCCTCCACGACCGCGGTGAACCCGTCGTGGTCCGCGAGCAACGGGGTGATGTCCTTGAACACCACACCGGGCTCGGGGAAGTCGGGTACGTCGCGGACCAGCCGGTCGAGCAGGGCCGCGACGTCGACGGTGGTCGTCACAACAGCGTTCCTACTTCTTGCCGCGCTGGGAGCGCGGCTTCCGCTGGGGCTGCGCCCGCTTGGCCGCCGCCGACGGGGCGACCGGTCGGCCGGCCGGCCGCTCGCCGGCGGTGTAGCGGGACCGGTTGGGCTGCGTCTGTCCGACACCGGCGCCCTCGGTGGCCGGCTCCGGCTCGCGCTCGGCGCCGCCGCCGGTCGCGCCCTCCCCCGGCTCGTCGTACACCGGCATGTCATCGGCGTAGGCCGGGACGGAGGCGTAGGGGTCGACCTGCTTGCGCTTGTTGTGCCGGATGGCGCGCGCGTCGCCCGCCTTGATGCCGGGCTCCATCTCCTTGAGCTGGACGACCAGCGGGGTGGCGATGAAGACCGAGGAGTACAGACCCGCGGCCATGCCGACGAACAGCGCCAGGGCCAGGTCCTTGAGCGCGCCGGAGCCGAGCGTCACCACGCCGACGTACAGCAGCGCGCCGACCGGGAGCAGCGCCACGATCGAGGTGTTGATCGAGCGCACCAGGGTCTGGTTGACCGCGAGGTTCGCGGCCTGGGCGTAGGTCTGGTGGGTGCGGGCGAGGTTCTTGGTGTTCTCGCGCACCTTGTCGAAGACCACCACGGTGTCGTACAGCGAGAAGCCGAGGATGGTCAGGATGCCGGTGACGGTCGCGGGGGTGACCTCGAACCCGGACAGCGCGTAGACGCCGACGGTGATGATCACGTCGTGGAACAGCGCCACGAGGGCGCCGACGGACATCTTCCACTCGCGGAAGTACGCCCAGATGAAGATCGTCACCAGCACCAGGAACACACCGAGGCCGAGCAGCGCGCGGTCGGCGACCTGCGCGCCCCAGGTCGCGCCGATGGCGTCCTGGCTGATCTCGTCGGGGCCGACGTCGGCGGCCTCCTGGATGGCCTCGGAGATGACCGTCGCCTGCGCGTTGGTGAGCGGCTCGGTCTGAACGCGGATGGTGTTCTCGCCGGAGGTGTTCGCGACCGGGTTGGAGGCGGCGTCGATCCCCTCCTCCTCGGCGGTCGCCGCGACGGCCTCGCGGACCTCGATCGCCAGCTCGTCGCTGAGCCGCTCCGCCGGGACCGTGACGCGGTACTCGACGCCGCCCTCGAACTCGATACCGAGGTTGAGGCCCTTCCAGAACAGGCCCAGGAACGCGACGCCGATGACGACGACCGAGATGGCGTACCAGAGCTTGCGCTTGCCGACGAAGTCGATCGAGACCGAGCCGTCGTACAGAGACTGACCGAGACGAGACATCTTGCTCACCGCGCGGCACCCCCAGTCGTGGCCGGGCGGCTTGCCCCGGCGATGTAGTCGATGCCGATGGCCTCGGGCGAGAGCCCGGAGAGCGGGTGACCGGAGTTGAAGAAGTGGAACTTCGACAGCCAGGACACCATCGGCTTGGTGAACATGAAGAAGACCGCGAGGTCGATCAGCGTGGTGATACCCAGCGCGAACGCGAAGCCCTTCACCACGCCGATGGCGAAGATGTAGAGCACGACCGCGGCGAGCAGTGACACCGCGTCGGCCGCCAGACAGGTGGCCCGCGCGCGGACCCAGCCGACCTCGACGGCGACGCGCATCGACTTGCCCTCGCGCATCTCGTCCCTGATGCGTTCGAAGTAGACGATGAACGAGTCGGCGGTGATACCGACACCCACGATCAGACCCGCGATGCCGGGCAGCGTGAGCGTGAAGTTCACCGCCTGGCTCATCGCCAGGATCACGCCGTACGTCACGACGGCGGCGACGCCGAGCGAGGCGACCACCACGATGCCGAGGCCGCGGTAGTAGAACATGCAGTAGATCAGCACCAGCGCGAGGCCGATGCCGCCCGCGAGCAGACCCGCGGACAGCTGGTCGGACGCCAGCGTCGGGCCCTCCTCGGTGACCACCGGCGCCGTGAACGTCAGCGGCAGGGCGCCGTACTTCAGGCTGTTGGCCAAGGACTGCGCCGACTCCTGGTTGAAGTCACCGGAGATCTCCGCGCGACCGTTGGGGATCACGCCGTTGACGACCGGGGCGCTGAGCACCTGGCCGTCGAGCACGATCGCGAACTGCTTCTGCTGGCCGGTCAGCGGGCTGGTCGCGTTGACGATCTGCCGGGTGACGTTGGCGAAGGTCTCGCGGGCGGTCTTGTCGAAGGTCAGGCTGACCACCCACTGCACCTGCGACTGCGGGATGCCGGCCTCGGCTCCAGTCAGCTGGGTGCCCTGGATCATCGAGGCGGACAGGAGGTACTTGTTGCCCTCGTCGTCACAGGCGATCAGCGGCTGGTCCCGGACGTCGGGCATCTTGTCGTCGCCGCACTGGAACTCGCCGAACTTCTTGATCCACTCGTCGCCGGGATCGTCCTGCCACTTCAGCGGCTGGTCGACGGGAGCGCCCTTGGAGGTGGTGCCGGGCAGACCCTCCTGGGGCGCCGGCTCGTCGCTCGGGGCGGGCTGCTCTTCGTCACCCGCGTTGCCCTTGCCGTCGTTCTTCTTGCCGTCGTTCTTCTTGTTGTTCTTGTCGCCGGCCTTCTTGTCCGCGGCGACCAGGCCGCCCGACAGCGCGCGGCCGCGCGGCGAGGCCTCGTCGGACGGGTCCTCAGCCGGGCTCTCGCTGGGCTTGGCGTCCGGGCTCCCGCTCGCGTCGTCGGACGGTGAGGCGCTCGGCTGCTCGGAGGGCTCCGGCGTCGGCGTCCCCGGCGCGGCGAGCGCCACCAGGCGGAACCGCAGCTGGGCGGTCTGGGAGACGTCGTCGACGAGGTCGGTACGACGCTCGCCCGGGATCTCCACCACGATGTTGCGGTTGCCCTGGACGGCCACCTCGGCCTCGGCGACACCCTGGCCGTTGACCCGCTGGTCGATGATGCCGCGGGCCTCCTCCATCTTCTCCGGGGTGATCTCCTCACCCGTGGAGGTGCTGGCCTCGAGGGTGATCCGGGTGCCGCCCTGGAGGTCGAGACCCAGCTTCGGGGTCCAGACGCCCTCGAGCGCGATACCGCCGTACATCGCCGCGATGAGGATCGCGAACACGATGAGCCGGCGCCCGGGACGGGACGCATTCTTCGCCACTGCAGTCTGCTCCTTGGTGCGCGGCCGGGACGGCCGGATGCCCTAGCGGTCCTGGTCCGACGAGGGCGTGTCGTCGTCGGCGCGGCCGGTGAGGTCGTCGCCCGAGATGCCCGTGCCGCCGGCGGTGCCGGTCGGCTCGATGACCCGGACCACGGCCTGCTTGGCCACCTTGATGGTCGTGCCGGGCGATACCTGGATGTCGAAGGTGTCGTCACCCACGCCCACGACCGTGCCGTAGATGCCCGAGCCGAGCATCACCTCCGTGCCCACCGTGGCGCTGGACTGCGTCGCAGCCAGCCGCTTCTGCTGGTTGCGAGCGGGCCGCACGACCAGGAACCAGAAGACGACGACGATCAGGACGAACGGGAGGATGGACTCCCAACCACTCACGAATATCTCCTAGCCGATGGCGTGCACGCGGGCAGAACACGGACCCGCAAGTCTCCGAGAGGCGGGGCCGGGCCGACGGACGAGTCTAACCGTCCTCGTGTGACCGGTACGACAAGGTCGGAAACCTGCGGGTCACGATCGGGCAACTCCTGGGCGGCCCGCAGAGTTCCCCGATCGTGGACCGGCCCGGCGGCAGCACGCCCGAGCAGACCCCAGCGAGGGGGTCAGTCCGTGTCGAACAGCACCTGCTCGGCGTACGCCGAACCGTCCTGACGCGGCGGGGTCAGGCCGAGGTGCTGCCACGCCAGCGGCGTCGCGACGCGGCCGCGGGGTGTGCGCGCGAGGAATCCGGAACGGACGAGGAACGGTTCGGCGACCTCCTCGACGGTCTCGCGCTCCTCGCCCACGGCGACCGCGAGCGTGCTCACGCCGACCGGTCCCCCGCCGAACCGGCTGCACAGGGCGTCGAGCACGGCCCGGTCGAGCCGGTCGAGTCCCGACCGGTCCACCTCGTAGAGGTCGAGCGCCCGGTGGGCCACCTCGAGCGTGACGACCCCGTCGGCGCGGACCTGGGCGTAGTCGCGCACCCGGCGCAGCAACCGGTTGGCGATGCGCGGCGTACCCCTGGAGCGGGAGGCGATCTCGGCCGCTCCCTCGTCGGTGAGCCGCACGTCGAGCAGGCCGGCGGACCGACGCACGATCAGCTCGAGCTCGGCGGGCTCGTAGAACTCCAGGTGCCCGGTGAAGCCGAACCGGTCGCGCAGCGGGCCCGGCAGCAGACCGGCCCGGGTGGTGGCGCCGACGAGCGTGAACGGCGGGATCTCGAGCGGGATCGCGGTGGCGCCGGGGCCCTTGCCGATGACGACGTCGACCCGGAAGTCCTCCATCGCCATGTAGAGCATCTCCTCGGCCGGACGCGACATCCGGTGGATCTCGTCGACGAAGAGCACGTCGCCGTCGTTCATGCCCGAGAGGATCGCGGCGAGGTCGCCCGCGTGGGTGATGGCCGGACCGGAGGTGAGCCGCAGCGGGCTCTGCATCTCGGCGGCGATGATCATCGCGAGCGTGGTCTTGCCGAGACCGGGCGGTCCGGAGAGCAGCACGTGGTCGGGGGCGCGCTCGCGACCGCGGGCGGCCTCGAGGACGAGCGCGAGCTGCTCGCGCACGCGCTCCTGCCCCACCACCTCGGCGAGCGTGCGGGGACGCAGCGCGGCCTCCACGGCTCGTTCGTCGTCCCCGTCGACGCGCATCGCCTCGCCGGCGACGAGACGCGAGTCGGCGTACGCGATCTCGGCGGCCTCGAGGTCCTCTTCGCTCGGCATGTCAGGCCTTGCTCAGCGTGCGCAATGCGGCCCGCAGCAGCGCGCCGACGTCTGGGGTGTCGCCGCTCTCGGCGGCCTGGGCGGCCTGGGCGGCCTGCGGGGCGACCGCCTCGACCGCCTTGTCGGCCTCCTTCGCGGACCAGCCGAGCCCGACGAGGCCCTGGTGGACCTGGCCGCGCCAGGCGTCGTCGGCGGCGGGCGTGCCGGCGACGCGCTGCGGGGCGACGCCGGTGGGGACGCCGATGCGGTCCTTGAGCTCGAGGATGATGCGCTGGGCGCCCTTCTGGCCGATACCCGGCACCGTGGTGAGCGCCTTGACGTCCTCGCTCGTCACGGCGCGGCGAAGCTCGTCAGGGCTGTGCACCGCGAGCATCGCCTGGGCCAGCTTCGGCCCGACACCGCTGGCGGTCTGCAGCAGCTCGAAGACGGACTTCTCGTCGTCGTCGACGAAGCCGAACAGCGTCAGCGACTCCTCGCGCACCACCATGCTGGTGGGCAAGGTCGCCCGCTCCCCTACGCGCAGCGTGGCCAGCGTGTTGGGCGTGCAGTGGAGCTCGAGGCCGACCCCGCCGACCTGGAGGACGGCGGAGCTGAGCGTCAGCGCGGCGACCTCGCCGCTGACGAAGGCGATCACGGGCGGGTCCTTCCGGTGCCGGCCGCGGCGAGCGCGGCGTCGATGCGGGACTGGGCGCCTCCGCGCCAGATGTGGCAGATGGCGAGCGCGAGCGCGTCGGCGGCGTCGGCGGGCTTGGGCGTCTCGTCGAGGCGGAGCAGGCGGGCCACCATCGCGCCGACCTGCGCCTTGTCGGCGCGGCCGCTCCCGCTCACGGCGGCCTTGACCTCGCTCGGGGTGTGCAGCGCGACCGGGAGCCCGCGGCGGGCGGCGGCGACCAGGGCGATCCCGGAGGCCTGCGCCGTACCCATGACCGTGCGGACGTTGTGCTGGCTGAACACCCGCTCCACCGCCACCGCGTCGGGCCGGTGCAGGTCGAGCCACTCCTCGATCCCCTGCTCGATCGCCACGAGCCGGTCGGCGACGGCCGCGTTGGCCGGTGTCCGGACCACCCCGACCGCGACCAGCCCCAGCGGTCGCCCGACGGACCCGTCGACCACGCCCAGACCGCAGCGGGTCAGCCCCGGGTCGATCCCGAGCACGCGCATGCGGTCACCTCTCGTCGCCGGGCTCTGTCCGAACACCTGTTCGGACAGACGCTATCCGGCGAGGAGTCAGTACTTCAGCCTCGTGGGCGGCGTGTCGCGCCAGAAGCGACCCTCGGTGGGCGCCCGTCGAGGCTCACTCAGGCGTCGAGCTTCTCCATGACCTCGTCGGAGACGTCGAAGTTGGCGTAGACGTTCTGTACGTCGTCGAGGTCCTCGAGCGCCTCGATCAGGCGGAACACCTTGCCGGCCGCGTCGGCGTCGAGCTCGACGTTCATCGTCGGGACGAACGACGCCTCCGCCGAGTCGTAGTCGAGGCCGGCGGCCTGCAGCGCCGTACGCACGGCGACGAGGTCGGTGGCCTCGCTGATCACCTCGAAGGACTCGCCGAGGTCGTTGACCTCCTCGGCGCCGGCGTCGAGCGTGGCCTCGAGGACGTCGTCCTCGGTGATCTCCTTGCCCTCCTGAGCCTTGGGCACGATGACGACGCCCTTGCGGTTGAAGAGGTACGACACCGAACCGGGGTCGGCGAGCGATCCGCCGTTGCGGCTGGTGGCGGTGCGCACCTCCATCGCAGCCCGGTTGCGGTTGTCGGTGAGGCACTCGATGAGCATCGCGACGCCGTTGGGGCCGTAGCCCTCGTACATGATCGTCTGGTAGTCGGCGCCGCCCGCCTCGGCTCCGGAGCCGCGCTTGACGGCGCGGTCGATGTTGTCGTTGGGGACCGACGACTTCTTGGCCTTCTGGATGGCGTCGTACAGCGTCGGGTTGCCGGCCGGGTCACCGCCACCCTGCCGGGCCGCGACCTCGATGTTCTTGATCAGCTTGGCGAAGAGCTTGCCGCGCCGGGCATCGATGACGGCCTTCTTGTGCTTGGTGGTCGCCCATTTGGAGTGGCCGGACATGAGTGTGTGCCTCTACTTCCGATCGCTGGACTGCCGGGCCGCCCGGACCATGTCGACGAACAGGCCGTGGATCCGGGGGTCCCCGGTGATCTCGGGGTGGAACGACGTGGCGAGCAGGCTCCCCTGTCGGACCGCGACGATCCTACCCACGGCTTCTGGGCGGACTCCCCCGCGCACACCGGCCACCCGGGCGACGACCTCCACGTCCTGGCCGACCTTCTCGACCCACGGGGCGCGGATGAACACCGCGTGGAACTTGTCCTCGAAGCCGGTCAGGTCGAGGTCCGCCTCGAACGAGTCGACCTGCCGGCCGAACGCGTTGCGACGCACCACGACGTCGAGCCCGCCCACGGTCTCCTGACCGGGTACGCCGCCCTCGATCCTCTCCGCGAGCATGATCATCCCGGCGCAGGTGCCGAACGCCGGCAACCCGGAGTGCACCGCTTCCCGCAGCGGGTCGAGCACCTCGAACGTCCGCGCCAGCTTGGACATCGTGGTCGACTCGCCCCCCGGGATGACGATCCCGTC
>DASURB010000099.1:0-8697 GCA_036280235.1 Nocardioides sp. | reverse complement strand
CGGGCACGACTGGGTCTGGGAGTGCGACGACCGCCTGGTCGTCACCGACAGCGGCCACGCGGTCGCGGCGCTCCTCGGGCTCTCCGCCGAGCAGTGCGTCGGCCTTCCCCTCGACACGCTGCTCTACGACGACGCCAACCGTGCCCATGCCCGCACCCAGCTCGAGGCCGCCGCAGCCCCCGGCGCCCCCTCCGCCGCTCCCCGCGGCCTCGAGCTGGCGTGGCGCCGTGCTGATGGCCAGCCGGTCTGGCTGCACGGGTCGGCGGCGCCGCTGCTCGATCGTCGGGGTCGGCTCGTTGGCTATCGCGGGGCGTGCTGGAGCGCAACCGAGATCGGCGAGACCGCGGCACTGACCGAGGCCGCCGCACGGCGCGTCACCGATCTCCTGGGTGGTGCGGTGCGGGTCGACGTGGCCCTGCAGCCCATCGTCGAGGTCCGCACCGGCCGGCTGATCGGGGCCGAGGCGCTGTCGCGCTTCTCCGACGGCCGGTCCCCGATGGCCTGGTTCGGCGACGCGCACGTCGCCGGCCTGACCCGCCGGCTCGACGAGCTGACCTTCCTCAACGCGCTCTCGGCGTTCGACGACCTGCCGGCGCCGGCCTTCCTCTCCGTCAACGCCAGCCCCGAGCTGCTGCTCGACGGGGCGTTCCGGCAGCGGGTGCTGCGCAGCGGTCGCCCGCTCGACCGGCTCTTCGTCGAGATCACCGAGCACTCGCAGGTAGTCGACTATGACGATCTCGACGAGGCGCTCGACTCGCTGCGTCGCGTCGGCGTGCGCTTCGCCGTCGACGACACCGGCGCCGGCTACTCCTCGCTCAACCACGTGCTGCGGCTGCGGCCCGACGTGATCAAGCTCGACCGCGACCTGATCTCCGACCTGGGGCACGACGGCGCCCGGCGCGCGTTGGTCACCGCCCTCGTGCTGCTGGCTGTGGAGGTCGGTGCCTCGGTGACCGGGGAGGGCGTCGAGACCCCCGTTCAGCTCGACGCCCTCCACGACTTGGGTGTGCAGCACGCACAGGGCTACCTGCTCGCGACGCCGACGACCGACGCCTCGGCGTGGCGGGCATGGTCCTCCCGCACGTGGCGCCAGGGCGCGCCCCCTCCGGTCGCGCGCCTCTGACGGTCAGCCGCGTCCGGGAGGCGCCCCCAGCGGCGCCTCCCCGCGACGTACGAGCTCAGCAGCACCAGTGGTTGCCGCCGGCGACAACGGTGTTGCTCGGGGCCTCGGTCGGAGCAGCGGACGGGGTGGCGGTCGCGCCGAGGGTGACGACGGCGGCGACGGTGGCGACGAGAGCGGAGATGACACGCAGCATGACTGTTGACCTCTTCAGGGGCGGGGCGGCCGGTTGCCGCCGTCAGGAGTAGTCAAATTCAGTCAAGTGCCCCGCGGTCAAGGATTTCGAGAAACGGGCACCAGAATGTTTGGTCCGGTCCCCCTCGGACCGGTGGATCACGGGGCAAACCGGTGTACTCCGGACACGGTTGGGTACGACGGTCCGGCTCCGCGCACCCCGGGACAGGCCGGGTCGCGCCGCACGGCTCAGACCGTGTCGAGTGGATACGCTGGAGTCCGGCCCACGTGCACACCAGGAGGCGTCATGGTCATCCAGATTCTCGGTCTTCTCTTCATCGGCCTGGTCATCGGTGCGCTTGCGCGCCTGATCAAGCCCGGCCGCCAGCGGCTCAGCATCGGCATGACGCTCGTGCTGGGCGTCGTGGGCGCGCTGATCGGCGGCTTCCTCGCCAGCCTGATCGGCACGGGTGACATCTTCGAGCTCAACTTCCTCGGCTTCGTCTTCGCCGTGATCGCAGCCGTGCTCCTCGTGGGCGTGGCCGAAGGGGCCTCGGGTCGCAAGAAGGTGTGACACGACTCGCACGGGGCGCCACCGAGATCTGTCGGTGGCGCCCCGTTCGTGTTCCTAGACTGCTCCTGCAGATCAGGTCACGGGTCGGCGAAGACGCCAACCAGCTCTCGACAGCACGACGTCGGACCGAAGTCGCACCAATCCCCTCCGGTCCCCGGTTCCACTCCGTCATGCAAGGTCCCCGCCCGTGCTCGTCGTGCTCGGCGCCGTCGCGTCGTTCTTCTCCCTGTCCTCCGTGGTCCCGCAGGTGCTGCGGGCTGTCCGCACCCGTGACGTCGCCGGCGTCTCCTGGGCGACCAGCGTGATGTCGCTGGCGGCCTACACGCTGTGGGTCGTCTACGCCGTCGCCGTCGCCGACGGCATGCAGGTCTTCAACAACCTGCTCACCTTCGGCCTGCTCGGCGCGCTCGCGCTGGCCGTCGCCCGCGCCGGGGGAGCGGCGGGCGCGGCCTGGGCCGCGCCCCGAGCCGTGCTGTTCAGCGCCGCCCTCGCCCTGGCCGTGGTCGAGCTCTTCGGCGCCTTCGCGCTCGCGATGGCCTCGACGCTGTTCAGCTCGCTGCGGATGCTGCCGCAGACCCGGCTGGCCCTCTCCGGCACGCCGCTGACCGGACTGGACCCGCTCGCGCTCGTGCTCGGCTGGGTCGGGCAGCTGCTCTGGGCGGTGTACGGCGCGCTGGCCGGCGACCTCGGCGTCCTCGTGTGCTCGACCGTCGCGCTCGTCATGCAGACCGCGATCGTCCGGGCCCGGTTCCGCCGTACCGCCGTGCTGGTCGCCGAGGACTACGAGCTGGCCGCGTAACGACCTCGGGTCGTTGTTCCGGAACGCTCTAGGCTCGGGCCGTGCCCGACTGCCTGTTCTGCCGCATCGTCGCCGGTGAGATCGCCGGGGACGTCGTGCTGGAGACCGACGATCTCGTCGCCTTCCTCGACCACCGTCCGGTCTTCAGGGGGCACACGCTGCTGGTCCCGCGCGAGCACGTCGTCACGCTGCCGGACCTGCCCGACCGGCTCCGCGACCCGTTCCTGGCCGCGGGCCAGCGGCTCGCGGCCGCGATGGTCGAGGCGCTCGGCGCCCAAGGCTCCTTCGTCGCGATGAACAACGTCGTCAGCCAGAGCGTGCCGCACCTGCACATGCACGTCGTGCCGCGCACCAAGGGCGACGGCCTGCGCGGCTTCTTCTGGCCGCGCACGAAGTACGCCGACGGCGAGGCCGCCGACTACGCCGCGCGCCTCCGTGAGGTGCTCGACACCTGAGCGGCTGAGTGACCCAGGCCTCGTCGCCGGCGGCCCCGCTCGGTTAGGTCCGTCAGGGTCTCCTCCCTACACTCGACGGGTCCGCTCTCGCCCCCGCACCCAGGAGGACCCCCGCAGATGAGCCGTTACGCCGACCGCGTCGTCCTCGTCACCGGGGCAGCCCGAGGCATCGGGGCGGCCACCGCTCAGCGGTTCGCCAAGGAGGGCGCGAGCGTCGCGATCCTCGACCTCGACCGGGAGCAGGCGCAGGCCTCGGCCGACAAGCTCGAGCTCGTCGACGGCGCCAACTCGCTGGCCCTCGCCTGCGACGTCTCCCAGACCCCGTCTGTCGAGGCCGCGGTGGGTGCGGTCGTCGAGGAGCTCGGCAAGGTCGACGTCCTCGTCAACAACGCCGGTGTCATCCGCGACAACCTGCTGTTCAAGATGTCCGACGAGGACTGGGACACCGTCATCAACGTGCACCTGCGCGGCGCGTTCCTGATGAGCCGCGAGGTCCAGAAGCACATGGTCCCGGCCAAGTACGGCAAGATCCTCAACCTCTCCAGCGTCTCCGCGCTGGGCAACCGCGGCCAGGCCAACTACTCCGCGGCCAAGATGGGCCTGCAGGGCTTGACCCGCACCCTCGCGCTGGAGCTGGGCCGCTACAACATCAACGTCAACGCGGTCGCGCCCGGCTTCATCGTCACCGACATGACCGACGCCACCGCACGCCGCGTGGGCGTCGACCCCGAGGAGTTCCGCAAGGGCGCCGCCGAGCGGTCGCCCCTGCTCAAGGTCGGTTACCCGGAGGACATCGCTGCTGCGGCGGCGTTCCTCTGCTCCGACGAGGCCGGCTTCATCACCGGTCAGACCCTGTACGTCGACGGCGGGGCCCGCATCTGACCCACTCGTGACCGTGCGGGGGACACTCGCACGGCTCCGCCGCGTCTCGGTGACGCTCCACTCACGACACGTGGGGGTTGCGTCGAAAGCCAAGTTTCCTGGTCCACAATGGAGTTCATGTTGTCCCGCTTCGCCTTCCGCCCTGCCCGCCGTACTCGCGCGGGTGTCGCCCTCGCCGCTACGGCGACCGCGCTGTCGCTGACCCTGGCCGGCTGCAGCGACGGCTCGACCTCGCCCGCCGGCGACGACGCCCCCGAGGGGCAGGCCACGGCCGACGGCGTGGAGATGATCGGGCAGTGGCCGCTGACCGGCCTCCCCGCCGACACCGAGGCGCCGAAGCACCCGGTGATGGTCGTGAAGATCGACAACACCGCCAGCAGCAGCCCCCAGGTCGGGCTCTCCAAGGCCGACCTCGTCACCGAGGAGCTGGTCGAGGGCGGCATGACCCGCCTCGCCGTCTTCTACTACTCGCAGACGCCGCGCCAGGTCGGCCCGGTCCGCTCCATGCGCGCCACCGACATCGGCATCGTCAAGCCGGCCGAGGGCGCGCTCGTCGCCAGCGGCGGCGCCCCGCCGACGGTGCGCCGCGTCAAGGCCGCCGGCATCGAGACCTTCACCGAGGGCGCTAAGGGCTACGTGCGCGCGTCCGACCGCTCCGCGCCGTACAACCTGATGATGCGGCTGCCCGTCCTCGCGAAGTCGCTGAAGACGCCCCAGCCGCCGGAGAACTACCTCCCGTGGGGCAGCGACGATGACTTCCCCAAGGGTCAGAAGGCCAAGGCGATCTCCGCGCAGTTCTCCGGTGGGCACACCACCAACTGGCGCTACGCCGGCGGGAAGTACGACAACCTCAACAGCTTCGCCGCTCCCGGCGACCACTTCGCGCCGGACACCCTGCTGGTGCTCCGGGTCCAGGTCGGCGACGCCGGCTACAAGGACCCGGCCGGCAACCCGGTGCCCGAGACCACGTTCACCGGCTCCGGTGACGCGATGGTCTTCCACAAGGGCCGCATGGTGCGTGCCACCTGGAAGAAGCCCGGTCTCGACGCCAAGGTGACGCTGTCGACCAAGGCGGGCGAGCTGAAGCTGCCTCCGGGCAAGGTCTGGATGGAGCTCGTGCCGCAGAACGGCGGCAACGTCGCTGTGACTCGCTAGGGATGCGCTAGCCCTCGCCGCGGAGGTCGTCGGGGCCCGGCAGCTTCCCGCCGGACTCGGACTGCTGTCGCAGGCCCGCGAGGATGAACGCGATCGCGGCCTCGACCTCCGCGCTGGCCCGTGCGGTGTCCTCGGCCGACGACACCGCCGAGCCGGCGGCCGACATGGCGCCGAAGAACACCCGGCTGAAAGTTTCGACCATCGACGGCTCGAGGTCGTACGTCGCCAGCACCGACGAGACGATGTCCTGGACGATTCCGTAGGTCGACCGCTCCTCCTGCTCGCGGTACTTCTCGTAGCCGAGCACGGCAGGACCCTCCTGGATCACCAGGCGGCGATACTCCGGCCGCTGCAGCACGTCCAGGAACGCCCGCAGCCCGGTCAGCGCCTTCTCCCACGGGTCCTTGACGTCCTTGATGGCGCGCCGGATCGAGCTCGACGCGTCGTCCTCCACCCGCTCGAACACCGCCTCGAACAGTGCCTGCTTGCCGCTGAAGTGGTGGTAGAGCGCACCCTTGGTGACCCGGGCGCCGGCGACGATCTCGTCCAGGCTGGTCCCGGCGTACCCCCGCTCGGTGAACAGCTCCTGGGCCACGTCGACGAGCGCGCGCTTCGTCGACGCGGAGTACTCCTGGCGACGGGAGGTGCCGTGCACCGACCTGAGCACGTTCTTGGGCACCTTCTTCGACATGCGCCGAAGCATAGGGGCGCCGCCCGGATCCGGCCGGGCCGACGCGTGCGCCACGTCACGCCGGAAGGGCGTTTGCATACTCTCGGTATGTGGGAATACCGTGAGTACGTACCCACGGTATGTGCCCGGCTGGCCCACCGGCGAGCGCCGGGTACCGACCCCCGAAAGGAGGCATCCAGTGACGCGCACCGAACGAGCCGCCTGGGCTGCCCACCACCGTCGCGGGGACGTCCTGCGAGCGGTCGTCGACCACGCCGACCGCCACCGCGACGGGCGTCTGCCCGACCACGTCCCGGGCGTCCTCGAGACGTTCCGCGACACCACCGACCTCGTCAGCGCCCTGCAGCTGCGCTGGCACACCCACCTCGCCGGCCGCGTCGAGCGGGCGCTGATGGAGCAGCCCACCGACCGCGAGGCCGCCGTGGTCTCCGCCTGGCGCGAGACCGCGGACGAGCTGGCCGGCGTCCGGCTGGTCCTGGACCGCGTCGCGGCCGAGCCGCCCAACGACGAGCTGCGCACCGCCCTGCCCCGAGCCGCCGCCAAGGACCGCGTGCTGCTGGCCGCGATGGCCGGCCTCGCGGCGCCGGACGACCCCGAGGCCGCGCGCTTGGGCCGCGCGCTCGAGGAGCTGGCCCGGGCTGGGTGGCGACCCCACCCTCCGGCTCCTCGCCCCGACGGCAGGCACCGCGGCGGCACGTCGCGCTCGCTGGTCGGGCGGCTGAAGGCGGTCCTCGCCGCCTGACCGTGGGTCCGGCGGGCGTCGCCGGACTGCCAGGCGGACGGCGCCCGGAGAGGCGTCCACCAGCCCGGCGGGACATGAAACGATGAGCCTGTGGCTTCCGAACCGAGCATCTCGTACTCCATCACCGTCCGGCTCGAGCTGCCCGCCGGTGGCACGGCCATCAGCGCGCTGACCACGTGCGTCGAGGAGGCCGGTGGCATCGTCACCGCGCTCGACGTCACCGCGTCCGGCCACGACCGGATCCGCATCGACGTCACCTGCGCCGCGAGCGACACGGACCATGCGGCGGGCATCGTCGAGGCGTTGCGCGGCCTCGAGGGCGTGGTGGTGCACAAGGTCTCGGACCGAACCTTCCTCATGCACCTCGGCGGCACGATCGAGATGCAGAGCAAGCACCCGATCCGCAACCGTGACGACCTGTCCATGGTCTACACGCCCGGTGTCGCCCGGGTCTGCGAGGCGATCGCCGCCAACCCCGACGACGCCCGCCGGCTGACCGTGAAGCGCAACTCGGTCGCGGTGGTCACCGACGGCTCCGCCGTCCTGGGCCTGGGCAACATCGGGCCGGCGGCGGCGCTGCCGGTGATGGAGGGCAAGGCCGCCCTGTTCAAGCGGTTCGCCGGCATCGATGCCTGGCCGCTGTGCCTCGACACCCAGGACCCCGACGAGATCGTGCAGATCGTCAAGGCGGTGTCGCCGGGGTTCGCCGGCATCAACCTCGAGGACATCTCCGCGCCCCGCTGCTTCGAGATCGAGCGCCGGCTGCGCGACGAGCTCGACATCCCCGTCTTCCACGACGACCAGCACGGCACCGCCATCGTCGTGCTCGCGGCGCTGCGCAACGCGCTCCGCGTGGTGGAGAAGGACATGTCGCAGGTGCGCGTGGTGATGTCCGGCGCCGGCGCCGCGGGTACGGCGATCCTCCGCCTGCTGCTGGAGGCCGGGGTCGAGCACGTGGTCGTCGCCGACGTCGAGGGCGTCATCCACCGCGAGCGGCCCGGCCTGCACGAGTCGCTGCACTGGCTGGCCGACGCCACCAACAAGGCGAACTTCTCCGGGCACCTGACCGAGGCGCTCGAGGGCGCCGACGTGTTCATCGGGGTCTCCGCGCCCAACCTGCTGACCGGCGAGGACGTCTCGCGGATGGCGAAGGACTCGATCATCTTCGCGCTGGCCAACCCGGTCCCGGAGATCGACCCGGCCGAGGCGCGCAAGCACGCGGCGGTCGTGGCCACCGGCCGCTCCGACTACCCGAACCAGATCAACAACGTGCTCGCGTTCCCGGGCATGTTCCGCGGGCTGCTCGACGCGTCGGCAACCGCGATCGACGACACCATGCTCGTCGCCGCCGCCGAGGCGATCGCGTCGGCGGTGACCGACGACGAGCTCAACGCGAACTACATCATCCCGAGCGTGTTCCACGCGGACGTCCACGGAGCCGTCGCCGCGTCGGTGCGCCATGCCGCCGAGCGCAGCGGCAGCGTCGCCGACGTACCGACGGGCGCCCACACGTGACCCCGCCGGCCGGCGCGCCCGGGCCGGGCACCGACCTCGCGCCCGGCCGGCTGCTGGTGGCCACCCCGATGCTGGTCGACCCGAACTTCGACCACACGATCGTGCTGGTGCTCGACGTCGACGAGGACGGCGCGCTCGGCGTCGTGCTCAACCGGCCCTCGCCGGTGCCGGTCCACGAGGTCCTGCCCGGCTGGGACGAGATCCTCATCCCGCCGCACGTGCTCTTCCAGGGCGGGCCCGTCGGCACCGACTCCGCGCTCGCCGTCGCCGACCTCCGCGACGGCGCGGACGGCGAGGACCCGGTCGGCTTCCGTCGCCTCTTCGGCGACACCGGCATCGTCGACCTGGACGCCCCGACCGAGATCATGGCGCCGGCCCTCCGCCGGCTGCGGGTCTTCGCCGGGTACGCCGGCTGGGGCGGCGGGCAGCTCGAGGCGGAGATCGAGGAGGGGTCCTGGTACGTCGTCCCGATGGAGCCCGGGGACCTGTACGCCACCGACCCCGACCGCCTGTGGTCGCGGGTGCTCCGGAGGCAGCCGGGCGAGCTGGCCTGGGTCTCCACGCGCCCGGTCGACCCGACCCTCAACTAG
>DASURB010000098.1:0-14046 GCA_036280235.1 Nocardioides sp. | reverse complement strand
GCCGGGGGTGCCTACGTCCCGGGCATGAGCGACTACACCGTCATGGTCAAGGAGCGCGCCAAGGTGTTCCTCGGCGGACCGCCCCTGGTGAAGATGGCCACCGGGGAGGAGTCCGACGACGAGTCCCTTGGGGGCGCCGAGATGCACGCGCGCACCTCCGGCCTGGCCGACTACCTCGCGGTCGACGAGTACGACGCGATCCGTCTCGGCCGCCGCATCGTGGCCCGGCTGAACTGGCGCAAGGCCACCCCCGGGACGTCATACGTTCCGGCGGGTATGGCGACCACTTCGTATGACGTCCCGGAGTACGCCGAGCCGGACGAGGACCCCGAGGGGCTGCTCGACCTGATCCCCGAGGACCTCAAGGAGCCGTTCGACCCGCGCGAGGTGATCGCGCGGATCTGCGACGGCGCGGGTCCCGGCAACGAGGTCGCGTTCGACGAGTTCAAGCCGCTCTACGGCCCGTCGCTCGTCACGGGCTGGGCCCGGCTGCACGGCCGGCCGATCGGCATCCTCGCCAACGCGCAGGGCGTGCTGTTCAGCGAGGAGTCGCAGAAGGCGGCGCAGTTCATCCAGCTCGCCAACCAGATCGACGTACCGCTTCTCTTCCTGCACAACACCACCGGCTACATGGTCGGCGCGGAGTACGAGCAGCGCGGCATCATCAAGCACGGCGCGATGATGATCAACGCGGTCAGCAACAGCACCGTGCCGCACATCTCGATCATGATGGGGGCGTCGTACGGCGCCGGGAACTACGGCATGTGCGGCCGCGCCTACGACCCGCGCTTCCTGTTCACCTGGCCGTCCGCGAAGTCCGCCGTCATGGGGCCCGCCCAGCTCGCCGGCGTGCTGTCGATCGTCGCGCGGCAGGCGGCGGAGGCGAAGGGGCAGCCGTACGACGAGGAGGGCGACGCGCAGATGCGCGCGTTCGTCGAGCAGTCCGTCGAGGAGCAGAGCCTGCCGTTCTTTCTGTCCGGGATGGTCTACGACGACGGCGTCATCGACCCGCGCGACACCCGCACCGTGCTCGGCATCTGCCTGTCCGTCATCGAGAACGCACCGATCGAGGGCACCGACCGCTTCGGTGTCTTCCGGATGTAGGGGAGTCATGGTCTCGACAAGCTCGACCACCCGCCTGGAGCGGCTCCTGGTCGCCAACCGCGCCGAGATCGCGTCCCGCGTCTTCGCCACCTGCCGACGGCTCGGCATCTCCACGGTCGCGGTGCACTCCGATGCGGACGCCGGGCTGCCGTACGTCGCCGAGGCCGACGTCGCCGTACGCCTCTCCGGCGACAGCCCCACCGACACCTACCTCCGGGCCGACCTGCTGGTCGAAGCCGCGCGAGCGGCGGGAGCCGGCGCGGTCCACCCCGGCTACGGCTTCCTGTCCGAGAACGCCGACTTCGCCCGCGCGGTCATGGCGGCCGGCCTGACCTGGGTCGGCCCCGACCCGGAGTCGATCGAGCTGATGGGCTCGAAGGTCGAGGCCAAGAAGCGGATGGCCGATGCCGGCGTACCCCTGCTCACCGACCTCGACCCCGCTGCCGTCTCCGAGGCAGACCTGCCCGTGCTGGTCAAGGCGTCGGCCGGTGGTGGCGGCCGTGGCATGCGCGTCGTCCGCGAGCTCGCCGACCTTCCCGCCGCTGTCGAGGCCGCCTCCGCCGAGGCGCTGTCGGCGTTCGGCGACGGCACCGTCTTCGTCGAGCGGTTCGTCGAGCACGGCCGGCACGTCGAGGTCCAGGTCGTCGGCGACGCCAAGGGCGTCACGGTGTTCGGCGACCGCGACTGCTCGGTCCAGCGCCGGCACCAGAAGGTCGTCGAGGAGGCGCCGGCCCCCGGGCTCACCGACGCGACCCGCACCGCGCTGCACGACGCGGCTCGCCGAGCCGCGGAGGCGATCGGCTACCGCGGCGCCGGCACCGTGGAGTTCCTGCTCGACCCGCGCGACCAGCAGTTCTGGTTCCTCGAGATGAACACCCGGCTCCAGGTCGAGCACCCGGTCACCGAGATGGTGCACGGCGTCGACCTGGTGGCGCTGCAGATCGCCGTCGCCGAGGGGTCAGTTGTGTCGCGACACGCCGCCCACGAGGCTGATTTATTGACTCCTCGCGAGAACGGCGGGCACGCCGTGCCGCCTTGGCCGGGGGACGCCGGACACGGGCACGCCGTGGAGGTGCGGCTGTACGCCGAGGACCCGGGGCGGGACTGGCAGCCGCAGACGGGGGTGCTGACGGCGTTCGAGTTCCCGGAGCTGCCGGGGCTGCGGGTGGACGCGGGGTACGCCGCGGGCAGCACGGTGTCGACGCACTACGACCCGATGCTGACCAAGGTGATCGCGCACGCGCCGACCCGGGAGCAGGCGGTCCGGCTGCTGACCAGCGCGCTGACCAAGGCCCGCATCCACGGCGTCGCGACCAACCGCGACCTGCTGCTGAAGGTGCTGCGGTCGGAGGCGTTCCGGGCCGGCGACCTGAGCACCGACTTCCTCGACAGGCACCGGATGCTCGAGGACGAGCCGCGCGACCTGGCGGTCAGCGCGTTCGCCGCCGCCGTCGCACTCGCCGAGACCCAGGCCGACACGCGTCCGGTCCAGCTGGGCATCCCCCCGGGCTGGCGCAACGTCGTGTCCGCCCCGCAGACGACCCGCTTCACGCATCGCGACGAGGACGTCGAGGTGGGCTGGTACGGCGGCCGCGACGGCTACGTCTCCGCCGACGGCACGATGCGTGCGGTCAGCGCGAGCCCGGCCGAGGTCGTCGTGGAGCGCGAGGGCGTGCGCCACCGGTGCGAGGTCGCGGTCACGGAGCACACTGTCGACGTCGACTCCGCCGCCGGGCACGTCGCGCTCCGCCGTACCCCGCGGTTCGTTGACCCGGCCGACCAGGTCGCCAGCGGCTCGCTGCTCGCGCCGATGCCCGGGGCCGTCGTCTCGCTCATCGTCGAACCGGGCGCCGAAGTCGAGGCCGGGGCGCCCGTGCTCGTGCTCGAGGCGATGAAGATGCAGCACACCGTGTCCGCGCCGCACGCCGGCACCGTCACCGAGATCCCCGTCTCCGTCGGCGCCCAGGTGGCCGCCGGCGACGTGCTCGCGGTGGTCTCGACAGGCTCGACCACCCGAGACGACGGCTCGACCACCCATACGCAGGAGGAAGACGCATGACCGAGACGCCGTTCACCGAGTCCGAGGAGCGCCAGGCGCTGCGCGCCGCGGTCCGCAAGCTGGCGACCGGCTACGGCCGCGAGTACTTCGTCACGCAGGCCCGCTCCGGCGGCAAGACCACCGACCTGTGGCTGGAGATCGGCCGGCACGGCTACCTCGGCATCAACATCCCCGAGGAGTACGGCGGCGGCGGAGGCGGCATCGGCGACGTCGCCGCGGTCTGCGAGGAGCTGGCCGCGCAGGGCTGCCCGCTGCTGATGATGGTCGTGTCCCCGGCCATCTGCGGCACGGTGATCAGCCGCTACGGCACCGAGGAGCAGAAGCGGCGCTGGCTGCCCGGCATCGCCGACGGCACGCAGACGATGGCGTTCGCGATCACCGAGCCGGACGCCGGCACCAACTCGCACAACATCACCACCACCGCGAGGCCCGTTTCCGATGAGCGGGGCGACGGCTGGGTGCTCAACGGCCGCAAGATCTACATCTCCGGCGTCGACGAGGCCGCCAACGTGCTCGTCGTCGCGCGCACCGAGGACGCCCGCACCGGGAGGCTCAAGCCCTGCCTGTTCGTCGTCCCCACCGACGCCGCCGGTTTCGAGTACACCCCGATCCCGATGGAGATCGTCAGTCCCGAGCTGCAGTTCTCGGTGTTCATCGACGACGTCCGGCTGCCCGCCGACGCGCTCGTGGGCGACGAGGACGCCGGGATCAGCCAGCTGTTCGCGGGACTGAACCCGGAGCGGATCATGGCGGCGTCGTTCTCCACCGGCCTCGCGCGGTTCGCCCTCGACAAGGCGGTCGCCTACGTCAAGGAGCGCGAGGTCTTCGGCGCCCCGATCGGCAGCCACCAGGGCCTCGCGCACCCGCTCGCGCAGTCCAAGATCGAGATCGAGTTGGCCCGGCTGATGACGCAGAAGGCCGCCGCGCTCGTCGACGCCGGTGACGACGCCGCCGCGGGCGAGGCCGCCAACATGGCGAAGTACGCCGCCGCCGAGGCCGCCTGCGACGCCGTCGACCGGGCGGTCCAGGCGCACGGCGGCAACGGGATCACCCAGGAGTACGGTGTCGCCGGTCTCCTCGTCGCGGCACGCGCCGGCCGGATCGCGCCGGTGTCGCGCGAGATGATCCTGAACTTCGTGGGCATGCACTCGCTCGGCCTGCCCAAGTCCTACTGAGTTGTCCTACTGAGCTGTCCTACTGAGCTGTCCTACTGACCAGGGAGCGCCCGTGACAGAGCTGGTCCACTACGCCGCTGCCGACGGCGTCGCCACCCTCACCCTCGACTCGCCGCACAACCGCAACGCGCTCTCCAAGCAGCTCGTCGCGGAGCTGTACGACAGGCTCGGCCGCGCCGAGGAGGACGAGTCCGTCAAGGTGGTGCTGGTCCGCGCCGAGGGCCGCACGTTCTGCTCCGGCGCCGACCTGTCCGAGGCCGCGGGCGAGGGCATGGAGAAGGCCGCCGGCGTGCTCGTCGACCTGCAGCGCCGGATCGTCACGCTGGCCAAGCCGGTCGTCACCCGCGTGCACGGCAACGTCCGCGCCGGAGGCATCGGCATCGTCGCCGCCTCCGACATCGCGATCAGCGCCGCCGACGCGACGTACGCCTTCACCGAGGTCCGCCTCGGCCTCACCCCCGCCGCCATCTCGCTGACCGTCGTCCCGCGGATGACCGACCGCTCGGTCGCGCTGACGTTCCTGGGCGGCGAGGTCTTCGACGGTACGGCGGCCGCCGCGACCGGCCTGGTCACGGAGGCGCTGCCCGAGGACGAGCTCGACGCCCGCGTCGCGGAGGTGTGCGCGTCGCTCGCGAAGGGCAACCCGCAGGGGCTCCGGGAGACCAAGCAGCTGGTCGGCCGGCACCTCGTGCAGCGGATCGACGAGCAGGGCGCCGACCTGGCCGCGCTGTCCGCCCGGTTGTTCGGCTCCGACGAGGCCAAGCAGGCGATGCTGGAGTTCCTCAACCGCAAGAAGCGCTGAGTTCAGGCGCCGCCGACGCCCGCGTCGCGCGCCAGCGCGATCGCCTGCGCGCGGGTGTCGCAGCCGAGCTTGGTGAGGATCGCCGACACGTAGTTGCGCACGGTCTTGTCCGACAAGAACAGCCGCCGCGCGATGTCGCCGTTGCCCGCACCTTCCGCGACGAGCGCGAGCACCTCGCGCTCCCGTTCGGACAGCGCCGGGAACGGCGTCGTGGCGAGCACGCCGCCGTTGAAGAACGACCGCATCCGCCGCGCCACCTCCGCCGACCACACGCCCTGTCCGGCGGCGACCGCCTCCAGGGTCCGGCCGATCTCATCCTGGCCGGCGCCCTTGAGCAGGTACCCGAGCGCGCCCGCCTGCATCGCCGCGAACAGTGCCTGGTCCTCGTCGACCATCGTCAGCACCAGCACCTTCACGTCGGGCCACCGCCGGGTGAGCTCACGCGTGGCCTCGATGCCGCCGAGCCCGGGCATCTGCAGGTCCATCAGCACCACGTCCGGTCGGTGCTCGAGCACGGCCGTGACTCCCGCCTCCCCGTCGGCCTCGTCGGCGACGACCGCGACGCCGAGGTCCTCCAGCAGCGTGCGCAGGCCGGTCCGGAAGACGGGGTGGTCGTCCACCACCACGACGCGGAGCTGATCGGTCACGACGTCCTCCTCGGCAGATGAGCGACGACGCGCGTCCCCGGTGACTGCGGGGCGACGGTGCACCAGCCACCCACCTCCGCCGCGCGCTCGCGCATCGACGCGAGGCCGACGCCGGGGCGGGCGTCCGCGGTGATCCCGGCGCCGTCGTCGCGGACCTCCACGACCAGCGCGTCGGTGCCGGCAACCAGCCGGACCTCGATGCGCGAAGCCCCGGCATGACGCACGGCGTTGGTGACTGCCTCGAGGGCGATGCGGTACGCCGCCACCTCGACCGCGGCCGGCAGGTCCTCCATGTCTCCCTCGGCGCAGACCTCGACGCGCGGGCCACCAGGAGCGGCGATCGGTCCCGCGCTGCGCACCGCGCCGACGAGGCCGAGGTCGTCGAGCACCGGCGGCCGGAGCCCGTGCGCCAGACGCCGTACGTCCTCGACCGCCTCCCGCGCCTGCTCGGTCGCTGCCCGCGTGAGGTCGGTCGCCCGGTCGAGGTCGCCGCGCCCGAGTGCGGAGCCGACGACGTCGAGGCCCATCACGACACCCGCGAGCTGCGGTCCCAGACCGTCGTGCAGGTCGCGGCGGAGCCGGCGCCGCTCCTCCTCGCGCGCCTCCAGGATCCGCCGCCGGGACTCCTCCAGGTCGCCGGACAGCCGGACGGCGTAGGCCGCCGACGCGAGCGGGCCGGCCAGCGTCGTGACGGCGCGGAGGTCGGTGCCGCGCACCTCTTCGCCGCGCTTCCGGGGCTCGACCAGCAGGGTGCCGACGCGGTCGTCGTGCAGCTCGAGGGGTACGGCGGTGGCGGCCGTCGTCACGGTGCCGTCCTCGGCGCGCACCACGTCGCCCGACGGCAGCCGGACCTCCAGCGCCGCACCCGGGAGCCGCAGCCCCGAGCGCACCACGTGCACCGCGTCCTGAAGGGCGGCCCGCGGGGTCGGGGCCTGCCGGAGCGCGGCGTCCAGGTCGTGCAGCAGCGCCAGCGGGTCGCGCCGCCGGCCGAAGAAGAGCCGGTCGACCCCGCGCTGCACCCGGATCCGTGCCGAGTGGAACACGAGCGCGACGGCGAACGCCGCGAGGAACGGCGTCACCCCGCCGGACGTGCCGACGAGCGCCCCGATCCAGGCCACCACGGCGACGTACGCCAGCGCCGCGAGACCGAGCAGCACGCCCGCGACCAGGGTCCGGTTGACGAGCAGGTCGAGGTCGTAGAGCCGGTAGCGCAGGGCTGCCACGGCGATGCCCGCCGGAACCAGCAGGATCGCCACGTTGACCCACAGGTCGGGCGCGAACGCCACGAGCGCCACAGCGACGACCACGACGTACGCGACCCACCCGATCTGCCGGCGCTCGGCGCCGTCGGCGCGCCGCAGCCGCACGACAACCGTGACGAGCGAGGCCAGGATGAGCACGGGCACCAGCGCGTCGAGCGCCGGGCCGATGGGGTCCAGCACCGCGGCGACCGCCGGCATCGCGAGCGGGTTGTCGATCGCCGGGAAAAAGCCGACCTCGCCCGGTGCCGTCGCGAACCACACGATGCCGACCACGAGCACGAACGCCACCGGCCACAGCAGCAGCCGCCAGCGGCCCGGCAGCGGGCGACCGTGCGGCAGCACCTGAGGGAGCGCCGTCGAGACCAGCAGCCAGGACGGGAACCAGGCCCATCCGGTGACCCACGCGGCAACCTCGGCCATGCCGGCTCCCTCCGGCAGCGGAGCGGTGACGTCGGCGCGCAGGACGAGGACGACGTACGACGCCGACGCGGCGTACAGCGCGCTGCACAGCCCGATGCCGAGCAGCAGCCAGCCCATCGGGCGGGCGATGCGGCTGCCGACCAGCCACGCGCCGGTGACGGAGAAGGCGATGCCGGCCGCGATCTCCGGTGTCTGCAACAGCTCGTCGAGGTAGCCGAGCCCGCTGATCAGCGGCAGCGCCGCGGCGGTGGCCGAGAGAACGATCGCCAGCAGCGCCGCGAGCCGGGCCACCCGAAGGGCGGTCCGGCTCGCGTCACGGCCACCGGCCACGAGGAACATCTCAGTCACGGTAGGGCTGTCGCGACGCGCCGTCAGGCGTTCGCCCAGGCACGGCCGCGGTCGCGGAGGAGGTGGACGGCGAGGCCGCCGGCGCCGGCGAGGTACAGCCAGTGCGGGTCCACCGGGCCGACCGCGCCGATGCTGAAGTCCAGCACGAGGAAGAGCAGCCAGCTCGCGGGGATCCAGCGCGGCACCGCGCCGGTCACCAGCAGACCGATGCTGAGGAGCAGCATGCCGAGCACGGTGCCCGCCATGAACGGCAGCCCGAACAGCACACCCAGCAGCGGCTGGCCGTCCATGCCGTGGAGATACGTCGCCGCGTCGGTGCCGGCCGGGTCGAGCATCGCCGTCAGCTGGATCAGCTCGGCGGTCTGCACCGCGAGGAAGCCCCACATGCCCAGCGCCAGCAGGATCGCCGCGACCGTCCCGGTGCGGCGGGCCCGTCCGCGCAGGAAGCGGGCGGCGGCCAGGAAGCCCACGGCCATGAACGGCACCGCGACGGTGCCGAGGACGCACATCGCGGTCACGATGACCGGTCGCTCGTTGGCGAGCACGATCTGGTCGGCGACCTCGGACGGCCGGTCGATGATCTGCCCGAGCGCGGCCTGGGCGGTGTTTCCTGCGGCGCCGAGCACGAGACCGGCCGCGGCGAGGCCGGCGCCGAACGGCACGGGGCGCCGGGCCTCGCGCGTCCCGGTCGGCCCGGTGCTGAGGGTGGTGGTCATGGCGGTTCCTGTTCTGTGTCGCGCCGGCGGACCTGCTCCGCCGTACGACACAGACAGTCGCGGGCGCGACGTCCCGGGCGCAGGTGGGCGATGTCCCGACCTCGGTGGGACAAGACTCCTGTCGGTGGACTCGTCGATACTGACGCCATGAAGTCGGACGCCACCCTGGTCGAGGAGTACCTCGACGAGCTCCCCGAGGGCCGACGCGAGGCCATCAGCACCATCCGCGACGTCGTCAACGCGAACCTGCCCGAGGGCTACCAGGAGGCGATGGCCTTCGGGATGATCGGCTGGGGCATCCCGCTGTCGGACTACCCCGACACCTACAACGGCCAGCCGCTCGGGGTGGCGGCGCTGGCGTCCCAGAAGCGCCACATGGCGCTCTACCTCAACGCCGTCTACAGCGACGAGGAGCTGGAGACGTGGTTCCGGGAGCAGTACGCCGAGCGCGAGATGTTGCTCGACATGGGGAAGTCGTGCGTCCGGTTCACCCGGTTGGAGCAGGTCCCGCTCGACGTGATCGCCGAGGTCATCCGCCGGGTGCCGCCCGAGAGGCTCATCGCGCAGTACGAAGCCGCCCGCGCCCTGACCAAGAAGGGTCGCTGAGCCGCCGCACCGAACCTGGCAAACCCCGGGAAACCGCCCGTGCCACGCGGGTAGACTCTCGCCCTTGCCCGTTTCCGAACCGGAACCGGGTGGCCGTCACAGGCACGTCACGAGCAGCACCAGGGGAAGCGTGAACCACGGGTCAGTCGACCAGATGGCGCCTGCCGTCGAGAGCGGCGTCGACGTCGAGGAGCGGGAGATCGCCCACGAGCAGGAGTTCGTGGACCGCGTCTACCGTCAGCTGGAGGCGTCGACGCGCAGCGCCGAGGCGCTGGCGCGGGAGGGCTACGGGCGCGGCTCGCTCGGCCACGAGGGCGGGCTCGTCGAACGAGACGCCATGGTCTTCCAAGCGGCCAAGCGGATCGCCACGCTGAACGCCGCCCACGAGGGCCTGGTCTTCGGCCGACTCGACCTGAACCCGTCCGTCAACGGCGGCGACGGGCCGCGCTACATCGGCCGGATCGGCCTGCGCGACGAGAACCGCGACTCGCTCCTGATCGACTGGCGGGCGCCCGCCGCCGCGGTGTTCTACCAGGCCACCGCCGCCGACCCCCAGGGCGTCGTACGCCGGCGAGTGCTGCGCTGCTCCGGGCCCAAGGTCACCGCGGTCGAGGACGACCTGCTCGACCCCGACGCCCCGAACGCCGGCGAGCTGCCGATCGTCGGCGAGGGCGCGCTGATGGCCCAGCTGTCGCGCGCCCGGGACCGCACGATGCACTCCATCGTCGCGACGATCCAGGCCGAGCAGGACAAGGCCATCCGCGCGCCCAGCAAGGGCGTCGTCACGATCAGCGGCGGCCCCGGCACCGGCAAGACCGTCGTCGCGCTGCACCGTGCGGCGTACCTGCTCTACTCCGACCGGCGCCGCTACGAGACCGGTGGCGTGCTGGTCGTCGGCCCGTCGGGCGTGTTCATGCGCTACATCGAGCGCGTGCTGCCGTCGCTCGGCGAGACCTCGGTCGCGCTGCGCTCGCTGGGCGAGGTGGTCGACGGCATCCGGGCGACCCGCCACGACGCGCCGGCGGTCGCCGACGTCAAGGGCGCGGCGCGGATGGCCGAGGTCATGCGCCGGCTGTCGCGCCAGGCGGTGCCGGGCGCGCCGCGGGAGTTCTCGGTCTTCTACCGCGACGACCGGCTCACGCTGACCAGCCGCGAGCTCAACCAGCTTCGCCGGCAGCTGCTCGGCCAGGGCAAGCGCAACCGGCAGGTGCCGCGGGTGGCGTCGACGCTGCTCGACGCGCTGTGGCGCAAGGTCACCGGTGAGCGCGGCCGGGCCCGCGGCAAGGACGAGTTCGTCGACACGATGCTCGGCGACCGGGCCTTCGTGGAGTTCGCGCTGAGCTGGTGGCCGGTGCTCGACGCCACCCAGGTGCTGCGCTGGCTGCGCGACCCCGAGCTGCTCGCCCGGGTCGCCGACGGCGTGCTGTCGCAGGAGGACCGCGAGCTGCTCACCGCCTCGTGGGCCGGCCGGGCCGACAACGACTGGTCGGTCGAGGACGTGGCGCTGCTCGACGAGCTGCGCTATCTGCTCGGCGACGCCCCCGAGACGCCGCACGAGGACGACCCGCTCGCCCACCTCGTCGACGAGAACATGCCGGAGCTGACGACGGTCACCGACCGCGAGTTCTCCCGCCGCCCGGCGTCGACGACGCGCACCGAGGACGACGGCTACGCCCACGTGCTGGTCGACGAGGCGCAGGACCTCACTCCGATGCAGTGGCGGATGCTCGGCCGGCGCGGCCGCATGGCGACCTGGACGATCGTGGGCGACCCCGCGCAGTCGTCCTGGCCGGTGCCCGCCGAGGCGGCCCGGGCCCGCGAGGAGGCGCTCGGCGACAAGCCGCGGCACGAGTTCCACCTGTCGACCAACTACCGGAACAGCAAGGAGGTCTACGACTTCGCGGCGCGGTACGCCGAGCGCGTGGGCCTCCGCGCCGACCTGCCGCAGGCGGTCCGCTCCACCGGCGTCGAGCCCGAGGAGCGCGTGGTCGGCGACCTGCACGACGGCGTGCGCGATGCGCTCAAGGAGCTGTCCGCCGCCGTCGAGGGCACGGTCGCCGTCGTCGTACCGGTGGAGCGGCGGGACGAGGTGACCGCCTGGGTGCAGTCCTGGCCCGAGCACGCCGACGACCTGCGCGGCGACGCCAGCCACGACGCCCGGATCGCGGTGCTGACCGGCCTCGACACCAAGGGCCTGGAGTTCGACGGCGTGCTCGTCGTCCAGCCCGAGGAGATCGAGCGGGAGGCGACGACCGGCCGCGCCACGCTGTACGTCGTCTACACCCGTGCGACCCAGCGGATGCTGACGGTCACCACCACGCAGACCCGCTGACCTGCGACCAGGTGTAACGCGGGGTTATAGACGCTCAACAAGGGATATTCCGCTTGGGCAGCGTCCATATGACGTGGGAAGACCTGCTGGTGATACGCCCCCGGCGGGATCGGGCCGGACACGTAGGCTTCCGGCCATGACGGACCCCACCACCTCAGCCCGGGACGCGCTCGACGCGATCAGGGGTCACGAGGCGTGGGCGATCATCCGTCGCTCGACGCGGGTCGGCGACCGCGACACCGTCGGCCTCGTCGGCGGGCGGCGCTGGGTGGCCGAGACCATCGCGGACATCCCGCTGGAGGAAGGCGTCCCGGCGGACGGGCGTCGATGCGACCGGCTGGTCGCCGTGCCGTTCCGGCAGGTGGCCGAGCGCGGCTTCGAGGCGCACGACGACGGCACTCCGCTGGTGGTGGTCGACGTCGAGGACGAGTACGAGATCTCGGTGGCCGACGCGCTCGCCGTGCTCCCCGACGTACCCGTGGAGTTCACCGACCGCGGCGGGTTCGAGGTCGACGACGACGAGTACGCCAAGATCGTCGCCGCGATCATCGGCGACGAGATCGGCTGCGGTGAGGGCGCCAACCTCGTGATCGGCCGGCACTACCGCGCGGTCCTCGCCGACTGGAGCGCCGAGGTGGCGCTGACGGTGTTCAGGCGGCTGCTGGCGCGTGAGCGTGGCGCGTACTGGACGTTCTGCTTCTTCACCGGGGACCGCTACCTCATCGGCGCGAGCCCCGAGCGGCACGTCAGCGTGCACGGCGGCCCCGACGGCGGCGACGTGCGGATGAACCCGATCAGCGGCACCTTCCGCCTGCCCGGCGACCACGTGGCGCGGCCCGACGGCGAGCCCGAGCCGGACCTCAAGCGCGACCTCCTGGCGTTCCTCAAGGACGAGAAGGAGATCTACGAGCTCTTCATGGTGGTCGACGAGGAGCTCAAGATGATGTGCGACATCTGCCACGAGGGCGGGCAGGTGCTCGGGCCGTTCCTCAAGCCGATGTCGCACCTGGTGCACACGGAGTACCTCCTCGCCGGCCGGACCCGCCGCGATGTCCGCGACGTGCTGCGCGACACGATGTACGCCGCCACCGTCACCGGCAGCCCGGTCGAGAACGCCTGCCGGCTGATCAAGCAGTACGAGCCGAGCGGCCGCGGCTACTACGGCGCCGCGCTCGCGATCTTCGGCCGCGACCCCGAGGGGTACCCGGTCGTCGACAGCCCGATCGTGATCCGCACCGCCGACGTCGACCTCGGCGGACGGCTCACCGTGACCGCCGGTGCGACGCTGGTGCGCGACTCCGACCCGGCGTACGAGGTCGCCGAGACACACGCCAAGGCCGGCGGCATCCTCAGTGCGTTCGGGCTGCGGCCGCCCGCGCCGACGCCGTCCGCCGACGTCATCCAGCTGGTCAACGACGAGGACGTGCTGGTCGCGCTCAACGCGCGCAACCGCCGGCTCTCGACGTTCTGGATCACCGACCAGGCCGGCGCGCCGCCGGACCCGCGGCTGCGCGACAAGCGCGTGGTGATCCTCGACGGCGAGGACGACTTCGTGAACATGCTGCGGCACGTGCTCCACGTGCTCGGCATGTCCAGCGACGTCGTACGGCACGAGGACTACCGGCCCGGCGTGCTCGACGGATACGACCTGGTGATCGTCGGGCCAGGCCCCGGCGACCCGCGCGACGGAGACGACCCGAAGATCGCCCGGATGCGGGCCGCGGTCGCCGAGCTCGTGGAGCAGAAGCGGCCGTTCCTCGCGGTTTGTCTCGGGCACCAGGCGCTGTGCCACCAACTCGGGATCCCGCTGACGTTCAAGGACATCGTGTTCCAGGGGACGCAGTCGACGGTGGAGCTGGACGGCCGGGCCGAGCGGGTGGGCTTCTACAACACGTTCGTCGGCCGGGTCGACGACGCCTCCGCGTTGCCCGACGGTGTGACGGTCGAGGCCGACCCGGAGTCCGGCGACGTGCACGTGGTGCGCGGGCCGCACTATCGCGGCATCCAGTTCCACGCCGAGTCGATCCTCACCGAGCGGGGCTATGACCTGATCCACGACCTGGTTCGCGACCTGCTGGCATGATCCGCATGTGACCAGGCGCGTGCTCGTCGTGGACCACCACGACTCGTACACCTGGAACCTCGTCCACCTCGTCGCTCAGGTCGCCGGCTCCGTCCCCGACGTGGTCGAGCACGACGACGTCACGGTCGACGCGGTGCTCGACGGCGGTTGGACGCACCTGGTGCTGTCGCCCGGGCCTGGTACGCCGGACGACGAGCGCGACTTCTCGGTCGGGCGGCGGCTGCTGCTGGAGGCCACGGTCCCGGTGCTGGGTGTCTGTCTCGGGATGCAGGGACTGGTGTCCGCGTACGGCGGCACGGTCGGTCGTGCGACGCCCGCGCACGGCGACGTCGCGTTGGTGCGGCACGACGGGACCGGTGCGTTCGTGGGGCTGCCGTCGCCCTTCGACGCGGTGCGCTACCACTCGCTCGCCGCGCTCGAGGTGCCCGCGGTGCTGGTCGAGAACGCCTGGTGCGACGGGCCGGACGGTCCTGTGGTGATGGGGGTCGCGCA
>DASURB010000097.1:0-6184 GCA_036280235.1 Nocardioides sp. | reverse complement strand
AGAGCCGAGGGAGGCGAGATGAGCCAGCACGAGCTGCAGTGGGGGCGGCGGTACCTGATGGTGCAGCCGGACCACTTCCGCGTGGACTACGCGATCAACCCCTACATGGATCCCGCCGACCAGCCCGATCCGGAGCGTGCGCGCAGGCAGTGGGACGACCTGGTCGCCGCGCTGCGCGCCGCCGGCGCCGAGGTCGAGGTGCTCGGCCAGCGCGAGGACGCGCCCGACATGGTCTACGCGATGAACCTCGGCCTGGTCGTGAACCGGCCCGAGGGTGACCGCGTGGTGATGTCGCACATGCGGTACCCCGAGCGGCGGATGGAGACCGCGACCGCGCAGGCGTGGTTCGCCGAGCACGGCTTCGCCACGTCGTACGTCGGTCGTGACGGGATCGGCGCGCATCTCGAGGCCGGCGACGTGTTCGCGTTCGGCGACGCGCTGGTGGCCGGCTACGGCCCCCGCACCGAGGAGCTCGGCCTCAAGCACATCGCCACCGAGTTCGACGTCCGGGTGCGCGGCCTGCGGATCACGCACCCGGGGATGTACCACCTCGACCTCGCGTTCTGCCCGCTCGACGAGACCCGCGCGATGGTCTGCCCGGCGGCGTTCGACGAGGCGTCGGCCAAGGCCGCGCTCGACCTGGTCCCGGAGCCGCTCGTGCTCTCCGAGGAGGAGGCGCTGACCTTCTGCGCCAACTCGGTGGTCGTCGGCCGCACCATCCTGATGCCGACGTGCCCGGACCGGGTGCGCGCGCAGTTGGAGGAGTGGGGCTTCGAGATCGTGCTGGTCGACGTCAGCGAGTTCCACAAGGGCGGCGGCTCGATCCGCTGCATGACGAACCCGCTCGACGTGGTCGTCGGCCGCGACCTGCCCGAGGTGCCGGGCGGCGAGGTCGTGCTGCCGGGCTGATCGCCCGCCCGCCGTACTGCTCACAACGGAGGGACCGACAGCGACGAGCCCGGTCGAATCGACCGGGCTCGTCTGTTGTTCCCGAGTTCCCCCTGCTCCCCCCACCTGGTTGCCCCCACTTGGTGGCCGTCGACCAGATGTCCCCTCCTGGCCGGCGGTAGCCACCATCGTGAACCTCGACCGCGGATTCGCAAAGGATAAACCGCGCAAATCGGACAGGTAGTGGAATGTTCGACCGTTCCGGCAGGAGCGTGTGGCCCGGTCGGGCTAGGCGACGACTACCCGGCGTCGTCTGGACGCGGCTTGGGCTTGGTGCCCACGAGCCGTGACAGGTCGGCGACGGCCTGAGGCGAGGGGGAGGACGCCTGCTTGTTGGTGGCCGCGACCTCCTCGAGGAGCTCCTGCCGGCGGACCGGGACGCTGCGCGGAGCGTCGACGCCGATCCGGACCACGTCGCCGCGGACCTCGAGCACGGTGACCACGACGTCGTCGCCGATCACGACGCTCTCGCCGAGGCGGCGGCTCAGCACCAGCATGGGGTCGATCCTCCTGGACGCGGCGGGGTGCGAACCAGCAACGGTACCGGCCGCACACCCGATTCGTCCGCGATCCCTCCGCGTACGACGGACGCAGTTTCGCGGACGAATCGGGGTTCAGCTCGCCAGGGGAGCCTTGATCGGGAGGTCGAGGTCGTCGAGGACCACCTGCGCGGCCTTGCGGGTGCGGTGGTTGACCAGCACCGGGGCGAGCAGGTTGGCGGTGGCCTCCTCGGCCGTCTCGCCCAGCGTGACGACGACGAGCGTGAGCAGGTCGTCCTCGGACT
This sequence comes from Nocardioides sp., assembly GCA_036280235.1. Lineage (GTDB taxonomy): Bacteria > Actinomycetota > Actinomycetes > Propionibacteriales > Nocardioidaceae > Nocardioides_B. The sequence goes on along the minus strand of DASURB010000097.1, from coordinate 4,452 downwards.
CGACGCCGAGCATCTTGACCGTCTCGTCATCGACCTCGGGGCCGTAGTCGGAGAAGAACACGTGCGGCGGTACGACGACGAAGCTGACCGCCGGGTCGTCGACGGAGCGCAGGTCGCAGACCGTGCCGTCGTCGTCGAGGCGGGCCAGCGCGAACCGGGTGTGCTCGGGGAACCCGACGAACGGGTGCACCATCTCCAGCACGGGGATCTCGCCAGACACCGACTGGTCCTCCTGGGTCGTGGTCAGGGTCGTGGTCAGGGTCGTCGTCATCTCGACCGTCGCCATGGCCGTCACTGTGGTCGTCACCGGAGGAAGTCCAGCAGCGACGGCTGCAGCACGCGGGCGGTGGCGCCCAGTGCCGCCTGGTAGGCGACCTCCTGCATCTGGAGGTCGACCACCGCCTTGGCGATGTCGACGTTCTCCACCTCGGAGAGTGCCGCCGAGTTGGTGAGGTTGACGTCGGTGAGCCTGCTCATCGCCGTCTCGACCCGACCATAGCGGGTGCCGACATCGGCCAGCGCGGTGCGCATGTTGAGGGCGACAGCGTCGAGCTGCTCGAGGTCCGTGCCCAGCGCGTCGGGGTTCGTGGTCATGTGATCGATCGTCCGGGTGAGCACGTTGAAGAGGTTGTCGTCGCCTGCGCCGAAGGCCTCCTCGCCGGTGACGTTCACCCTCACCGGGCTTCCCTGACCCACCGTGCGCTCAATCGCTCCGTCGTCGCCGGCGTAGGTGCCGTCGGGTAGGTAGGCGACCTTCCCGCCATCCACTTCGCCAAAGTCCGTCCCGCTGAACAGCGGTCGGCCCATGTGCTGGGTGTTGGCCATGGCGAGCAGCGAGTCGCGGATCTGGGTCAGCTCGGCCGCCAGTGCGGCGCGGGCGTCGGGCCCTGCGGAGCCGGTGGACTTGCCTTGGAGGATGAGGTCGCGGGCCCGGCGGACCTGGTCGCTCATGGACTGCAGCGTGCTGTCGGCCTGGCCGAGCGCGGCGAGGCCGTCGGAGGCGTTGCGGGCGTGCTGGTTGTCCGCCGCCATCTGCGCGCGTAGCCGCATCGCGTCGTTGGTGCCGGTCGGGGAGTCCGACGGCCGGTTGATGGTGCGCCCGGTGGACAGCTGCTCCTGGGTGCGCGCCAGCCGGCCCAGACCGGTGTTCATCGCGGTCAGGGACCGCTCCATCATCAGTCGCTGGGTCACGCGGGGTGTGGTCGTCATCGCAGCAGGCCCGTCCGGTTGATCAGTGTGTCGAGCACGGAGTCGATCGTGGTGAGCACCCGCGACGCTCCTTCGTAGCCGCGCTGGGCGGCGAGCAGGTTCACCATCTCCTCGTCGATGCTGATGCCCGAGAGCGCCTCACGGGAGGCGTCGACCTGCGACACGAGCACGGCCTGGTTGGCGGCACCGCGGTTGGCCGAGGAGATGAGGACGCCGGTCGAGGTGATCAGCTCCCGGTAGGAGCGGGCGCCCATGTCGAGGCCGGCCAGCTTGCTGGCGTTGCTGCCGTCGAGGCGGCCCTTCGCCGGGTCGCCCGCCGCGACGTCCGACGGGTCCGTGATCAGGACCGTCAGCGTCGCGGCCGACGTACCGCCGAAGAAGGCGCCGCCCGTGTTGCCGTCGGCGTCGTTGCCCAGCGCGTGCTGGGTGTTCGTCTCGCTGATCAGCTGGCCGACGAACGCGTCGAGCTTGGCCAGGTAGTTCGGCAGGTCGGTGGTCATCACGCTCTGGATGCCGCCGATCTCGCCGGCCGTCAGCGTCAGCGTTGCGCCGCCGAGGCTGAGGGCCACCGGATCGGCGCCCGCCCCGGCCAGCTCGTCGGCACCGTTGACGGTGAGCGGGTTGACCACCTGGTTTCCGGCGACGAGCGGCTGGCCCTGGATGGCCACGTCGACCGTGGTGTCCTCGTTGACCGTGATCTTGCTGCCGGTGAGCTCGGAGAGCCGCATCACGAGCAGGTCGCGCTGGTCGAGCAGCACGCCGGCGTCGGTGCCGGCGACGTGCGCGTTGCGCAGGCCCTCGTTGACCTTGGCGAGCTCCTGAGCGACCTGGTTGACCTCCGCCACCGCAGCAGTGAGCCGGGCACTCTGGTCAGCCCACTCGGTGCGCACGGCGCGGTCCTGGCCCCGAATGGCGTCAGTAAGCGTCTCGGCGCGGGCGAGCAGCTGCGCGCGGGCGGCCGTATCGCCGGGGTTGTTGGCGACGTCGTGCCAGCCGGCCTGGTACGCCGCCAGCGCCGCGGCGACGCCGTTCTCGCCCGGCTCGGCGAGCGAGGTCTCGAAGCGGTTCAGCGAGGCGACCCGCGTGTCGCGGAACCCGGCGGCGGCGTGCTCCAGCCGCGCCCGGGAGTCGAGCAACGGGTCGACCATGCGCTTGATGCCGCCCGGCTGGACCCCGTCGCCCGCGTTGACGTCCCAGCGGGACCACAGGGCGGGGACGGCCGGGGCGCCGGTCGCCTGGCCGATCACCTGGCGGCGGGCGTACCCCTCCGTCCCGGCGTTGGCGACGTTGCCGCTCGCCACGTCCATCGCGACGCGGTTGTAGCGCAGCGCGGACAGTGCCGTGTTGAAGGAGGAGAAGGTGCCGGACATGGCGTCAGATGCTCCGGTCCAGCAGCGAGGCGCGACGGGCGGCGGCGGTCGGCGTGGCCATGGCCCCGTCGGCGCCGTACGTGCCGGCGCCGTCGGAGAGGGAGAGCAGCGTGGCCTGCGCGGCGTGGTAGCCGGCGGTCAGCAGCTCGCGGTTGGTCTCGGACATCGCGGAGATCTCGGTGGCGACGGTCGTGAAGGCCTCGCGGTGGTCGAGCCAGATGCTGCGCCACGGTTCGTCGCTCGCCTCGGCGATCTCGTGCAGGCTCGGGTTCGGCTCCAGGCCGAGCTGCTCGGCGACCGCGTCGAGCTCGAGCGCGCGCAGCACCTCGATCTCGCGGATCCGGTCGAGCACGAGCTCGACCTCGCGGGCGGCGGTGGCCAGCCAGTGGGTGCGGCCCCCGGCCAGCACCAGCTGCTCGACCTCGAGCTTGTAGAGGAGCGTCTCGAGAAGCTCACGCTCGCGCCAGAGGACCGACGAGAGGTCTTCCATCGACATGGTGCTCGCCCTTCGGGCTGTGGTCCTGGTGAACGGTTGTGGTGTCTCCGCCAGGTTCGGAGCCGCTGGGACGGCCCGGCCAGAGGGCGACGCAGCACAGATCGGCCCGCCGTACAGCCCCCTGAGCGGTTTCTGGTACCTAATTCCGTCCAGTTTCCTGAACGGCTGAGGCTCGGATGGCCTAGAAGGGCTACTCGCATGGGGGTGCCAAGGAACCATCAAGCCAACGACACGGACCAAATAGTCAAAGCGCAGTAAAGGGACACCTCTCGGGACCCGAGAACCTCGTCGTGCTCCCGATGAACTCCCCTGACACTGCCGCTCCGGCTGCGGTGCTCGACCGCGACTCCCAGGTCGCCGACTCCGGTCAGGTCGACACCGACGAGCTGGTCCGCCAGACCCTTCCCCTGGTCGGTCACATCGTCCGTGACATGGCCACCCGCGTCCCCGGCCACGTGGCCCGCGAGGACCTGATGTCCGCCGGCATGATGGCGCTCGCCCAGGCCGCCGCGGCGTACGACCCCGTGCGGGGCGTGAAGTTCTCCAGCTACGCCGCCACCCGCATCCGTGGTGCGATCGTGGACGAGCTGCGCAGCCTCGACTGGGCCTCCCGCTCGGTCCGCCGCCGCGCCCGCCAGGTCGACGAGGCCCGCAACACCCTGGCCGTGACCCTCGGCCGCGTCGCCACCGACGCCGAGGTCGCCGCAGCCCTGGGCATCGGCACCTCCGAGCTGGCCGCGCACCAGGAGGACCTGTCCCGCGCGTCCGTCATGTCCCTGGACGGCTTCGAGGATGGCGCCGCCGACGACCTGCTGCCCGCCGCCGGCCCCACGCCCCTCGACGTGCTCGAGGACCGCGAGCGCCTGGCGTACCTGCACGACGCCGTCGACCAGCTGCCCGAGCGGCTGCGGATCGTCGTGCGTGGCTACTTCTTCGCCGAGCGCCCCATGGCCGAGATCGCCGCCGAGCTCGGCGTCACCGACTCGCGCATCTCGCAGCTGCGTGCCGAGGCCGTCCAGCTGCTGCGCGGCGCGCTGACCGCGAACCTCGACACCGAGCTGCACCAGTCGCCGGCCAACCCGAAGGGCTGCGCGAACCGCCGCAAGGAGTCGTACTACGCCTCCGTCGCCGCGCACCGCTCCTTCGCCTCGCGCCTCACCCAGCCCTCGAACGACGTCGTCGCCACCGCCTGACCTCCTTGGGAGGGAGGTCAGGCGGTCGGCGCCGGCCGTCTGGCGCGTGAGCGCTGCACTTGGAGCGCTCCGGGCGAAACGGACAAAAAAACCATCCAGATCCCTTCAGGTCCGGGACTCCCCGGCCGAAGTCATCATCAGCGCGGCTCATGGAGGAGCCGCCGACCCGCTTCAAGGAGGAAAA
>DASURB010000096.1:0-41354 GCA_036280235.1 Nocardioides sp. | reverse complement strand
CGACCCGAGCGCCGAGTCCGACGACCGCGAGACCCGGCTCCCGGCCGTGGCCGAGGGCGACTCCGTGTCGGCCGCGGCGCTCAAGGCCGCCGGGCACGAGACCAAGCCGCCCGCCCGCTACACCGAGGCCACGCTGATCCGTGAGCTGGAGGAGCGCGAGATCGGCCGGCCCTCGACGTACGCCTCGATCATCGGCACGATCCTCAACCGCGGCTACGTGTACAAGAAGGGCGCAGCGCTGGTGCCCGCGTGGCTGGCGTTCTCGGTGATCCGGCTGCTCGAGGAGCACTTCTCGCGGCTGGTGTCCTACGAGTTCACCGCCGTCATGGAGGACACCCTCGACGAGGTCGCGGCCGGCCGCGCCAACGGCAATGAGGAGCTGGCGAAGTTCTACTTCGGCAACGGTGATGTCGAGGGCCTGAAGAAGCTGGTCTCCGAGCTCGGCGAGATCGACGCGCGCGAGCTGGCGACGTTCAAGATCGACGACGGGATCGACCTGCGCGTCGGCCGTTACGGTCCCTACATCGAGACGCCGGACGGCACCCGCGCCAACGTGCCCGAGGACCTGCCGCCCGACGAGCTCACCCCCGAGAAGGCGCGCGAGCTGCTCGCCAACCCGGCGGGCGAGGAGATCCACCTCGGCACGCACCCCGAGACCGGGCTGCCGATCGTGGCCAAGAACGGCCGCTTCGGCCCCTACGTCACCGAGGTGCTGCCCGAGGACGCCCCGAAGGGCGCGAAGCCGCGCACCAGCTCGCTGTTCAAGTCGATGACGCTCGACTCCATCACGCTGCAGGACGCGGTGAAGCTGCTGACCCTGCCGCGCGTGGTCGGCGAGGACCCCGAGACCGGTGAGGAGATCACCGCACAGAACGGTCGCTACGGGCCGTACCTCAAGAAGGGCAACGACTCCCGCTCGATCGACTCGGAGGAGAAGCTCTTCACGATCACGCTCGACGAGGCGCTGAAGATCTTCGCCGAGCCCAAGCGCCGCGGCCGCCAGGCAGCCGACCCCGGCCGCGAGATCGGCACCGACCCGGCCAGCGGCCAGACGGTCACGGTCAAGAGCGGGCGTTTCGGGCCATACGTGACGGACGGCGAGTACAACGCGACGCTGCGCCAGGGCGACGACCCGGCGACGATCACCATCGAGCGGGCGGCCGAGCTGCTCGCCGAGCGCCGGGCGCGTGGTCCGGCCAAGAAGGCGGCGAAGAAGACCGCGAAGAAGACAACGAAGAAGGCCGCCGCCAAGAAGTCGACGGCCAAGAAGACGACCGCGAAGAAGACCACCAAGAAGGCCACGTCGAAGACGGCGAAGAAGTCCTGACCGGACCACCTACGCTGACCCCGTGAGCGAACAGTCCCCGGTGTCCGCGGTCGACGACCTGCGGCACGCACCGACCCACTCGCTCGCGGCCGTCCTGCGCATCCCGGACTTCCGCCGGCTGTGGATCGGCCTCGGCCTGTCCAGCCTCGGCGACTGGATCGGCCTGCTCGCGCTCACCGCGATGGCGAACGCCAGCGCCGAGTCCTACGCCGGCAAGAACTACGCGATCGCGACCGTGCTGTTCCTGCGCGTGCTGCCGGCGCTCGTGATGGGCCCGGTCGCCGGCTACATCGCGGACAAGATCGACCGCCGGGTCACGTTGATCTGGGGCGACTACATCCGGGGCGTCCTGTTCCTCACCATCCCGGTCGTCGGCGAGCTGTGGTGGGTCTTCGTCGTCACCGTGCTGGTCGAGGCCGTCTCGCTCGTGTGGGGTCCGGCCAAGGACGCCACGGTGCCGAACCTCGTGCCGCGTCACCGCCTCGAGGCGGCCAACCAGATCAGCCTGGCGACGACGTACGGCTCCGCTCTTCCGGCGGCCCTGATCTTCACCGGCCTCACCCTCGCCGACAAGATCTACCGCAACCTCTTCGACGCCTTCGACCGCGGCCCGATCGACCTCGCGATCTACGCCAACGGCGTCACGTTCATCGTCAGCGGCCTGGTCATCGCGACGCTGACGACGATCCCGCGCGGTCCCGCCTCGGTCGACGGAGACACCAACGCGTGGCGGGTCGTCGTCGACGGCTGGAAGTACGTCGCCACGACCCCGGTCGTCCGTGGCCTGGTCATCGGCATCGTCGGCGCGTTCGCGGCCGGCGGTGTCGTGATCGGTCTGGCCCGCACCTTCGTCGCCGACCTCGGCGGTGGCGACCCCGGCTACGGCATGCTCTTCGCCGCGGTGTTCGCCGGGCTCGGCCTCGGGATGTGGCGAGGTCCCCGGCTGCTGCACGGGCTGTCGCGTCGCCGCCTCTTCGGCATCGCGCTCACCACGACGGGCCTGCTGCTGTTCCCGCTCGCGCTGCTGCAACAGCTGGAGATCATCACCGGGCTCACCATGCTGCTCGGCTTCGCCGCCGGCGTCGCCTGGATCACGGGCAACACCCTGCTCGGGCTCGAGGTCCCCGACGACGTGCGCGGGCGCACGTTCGCGTTCGTGGGTTCGATGATCCGGCTGGTGCTCGCGCTGGTGCTCGCCGCCGCGCCGTTGATCGCCGGCACCATCGGCACCATCGACCTGCCGTTCGAGGACGAGTCGGGCGAGCCGCTGCTGGTCTACAACGGTGCGGCGGTCACGTTCCTGCTGGCGGCGGTCGTGATGACCCTTGTCGGCGTCACGGCCTACCGTCAGATGGACGACCGGAAGGGAACTCCCCTGGTGAACGACCTGCTCCACTCGTTCAGCGGCACGCTGGGCGTCTACTCCGCGACGGGCTGCTTCATCGCCCTCGAGGGCGGCGAGGGCGCGGGCAAGTCGACGCAGGCCCGGCTGCTGCAGGAGTGGCTCACCGCCGAGGGGTACGACGTCGTCCTCACCCGCGAGCCGGGCGACACCGACGTGGGCAAGGAGCTGCGGCGGATCGTGCTCGACCCCGCCACCGGCAACATCTCCCACCGCACCGAGGCGCTGCTCTACGCCGCCGACAAGGCCGAGCACGTCGACTCCGTCGTCGCACCGGCTCTGGCCCGCGGAGCCGTGGTGATCACCGACCGCTACGTCGACAGCACCCTCGCCTACCAGGGCGCCGGCCGGCACCTGGTCGACCGCGAGGTGGAGCGGATCGCCCGGTGGGCCACCGGAGACCTGCGGCCGAACCTGACCGTGGTGCTCGACCTGCCGCCCGAGCAGGGCATGGCGCGCTTCGAGGAGCGCGACCGCATCGAGGGCGAGTCCGCGGAGTTCCACGAGCGCGTCCGCGACATGTTCCTCCAGCTCGCGTCCGGGCAGCCCGAGCACTACCTCGTCGTCGACGCCCGCGCCCCGATCGAGGAGATCCACGCCGAGATCCGCCGACGCGTCGAGCCGCTGCTCGGCTCCGCCCGGCGCCGTACCGAAGCGGAGACGTCGTGACCACCGTCGCCCGCGGCGCCGTCTGGGACCACCTCGTCGGCCAGCACCACGTGATCGACACGCTCGCCCGGGCAGCCGCCGGGCAGGGCATGACCCACGCGTGGCTGTTCACCGGGCCGCCGGGATCGGGGCGGTCCAACGCCGCGATGGCCTTCGCGGCCGCGCTGCAGTGCCCGCAGGGCGGCTGCGGCGAGTGCCACGCGTGCACGACCACGCTGGCCGGCACCCACCCCGATGTCAGCGTGACGCGCTCCGAGACCTCGATGCTCTACATCAAGGACATGCGCGAGCTGGTGGTCCGGTCGGCGCTGGTGCCGGTCGAGCGGCGCTGGCAGGTGATGGTGATCGAGGACGCCGACCGGCTCGGCGACGCCGGCGGACGCACCGCCAACACGCTGCTCAAGTCGATCGAGGAGCCGACACCGAAGACGGTCTGGCTGCTCTGCGCGCCCACGCTCGAGGACGTGCCGCAGACGATCCGGTCGCGCTGCCGGCACGTCGCGCTCTCCACCCCCACGGCCGAGCAGGTCGCCGCGTTCCTGGTCGAGAAGGACGGCGTCGCGCCGCCGCTCGCCGCCTTCGCCGCCCGTGCCAGCCAGGGCCACATCGGCCGCGCCCGTGCGCTCGCCCGTGACGAGGCCACCCGCAACCGGCGTCGTGAGGTCGTCTCGCTGCCCGGCCGGCTCACCTCGCTGGGTGCGTGCATGAACGCCGCCGCCAACCTCATCGACATCGCCAAGGACGAGACCGAAGCGATCACCGAGGCGTCCAATGCCCGTGAGCTCCTCGAGCTCGACGCGACGTACGGCGACGACCGCAAGTCGCGTGCCTCCCGCAGCTACAAGGCGGCGCTGCGCGAGCTGACCCACTCCCAGAAGCAGCGGCAGAAGCGGCGCGAGATGGACGTCATCGACCGCAGCCTGATGGACATCCTGTCCGTCTACCGCGACGCCATCGCGCTGCAGACCGGCGCCCCCGGCGCGCTCGTCAACGAGGAGATCCGCAACGAGGTGGAGGACCTGGCTCGCCGCACCACCCCCGAGTCCAACCTCCGCCGCATCGACGCGATCTTCTACGCCCGCAACCAGATGAGCGAGTTCAACGCCACCCCGCTGCTGACGCTCGAGGCGATGATGGTCGACCTGCGGGTGTGACCCGGGTCCGTACAGTTCAGCCTGTGCCGCACCCCGCCCGTCCGCGCTCCGTCCTGCTGACCGTCGCGAGCCTCGCCGCCGCGACGGTCCTGACGGGCTGCGGGCTGTTCTCCGACGACGAACCGGCGCTGCCCGAGCCGTCGCTGTCGCCGAGCCCCGTCGAGTCCGAGGAGCCCTCCGACGAGCCGGCGGAGCCGGACCTGGCCGAGTTCTACGACCAGGAGCTGGACTGGGAGGACTGCGGCCGCAACGAGTGCGCCGAGCTCGAGGTACCGCTCGACTACGCCGACCCGGACGGCGAGACGATCGAGCTGTCCGTGCTTCGCGTCTCAGCCCGCAACGACGAGCAGCGGGTCGGCTCGCTGGTGGTCAACCCGGGTGGTCCCGGCGGCTCGGGCGTGGACTACGCGAGCAACGCGTCGAGCTACTTCGGCAGCGAGCTGCTGCAGGCGTTCGACATCGTGGGTTTGGACCCGCGCGGGGTCGGCAGGTCCACCCCCGTCGACTGCCTCACCGACGCCCAGCTCGACACGTTCGTGGCGGCCGACCCCGACCCGGACACCGCGGCCGAACGCCGTCGCTCCGACCGGCTGCTCCAGCGGTTCGGCGAGGGCTGCGTGGACAAGAGCGGCGAGCTCGCCGCGCACGTGTCGACCGCCGAGGCGGCCCGCGACATGGACGTGCTGCGCGCAGCGCTCGGCGACGGCAGGCTCAGCTACTTCGGCGCCTCTTACGGCACGTTCCTCGGCGCGACGTACGCCGACCTCTTCCCGGACCAGGTCGGCCGCATGGTCCTCGACGGAGCCCTCGACCCGTCGGTGTCGTCACTGCGGCTGAACCTCGTGCAGGCACGCGGGTTCGAGACCGCGCTGCGCGCGTACGTCGGCGCGTGCGTCGACCGGGGCGGCTGCTTCCTCGGGGGCTCCGTCGACGCCGGCACGAAGCGGATCCGCGCGCTGCTCGACCAGATCGAGCGCAAGCCGCTCGACGCCGGCGACCGCACCCTCCGCGTCGGCAACGCGGTGCTCGGAATCTGGGCGCCGCTCTACAACGAGAACTTCTGGCCGACGCTCGACGTGGCGCTGCGGTCGGCGTTCGGTGGCGACGGCAAGGTGCTGCTGTCGTTGTCCGACTCCTACGTGTCGCGTGGCGCCGACGGCTACACCAACAACTCGCTCGAGGCGCTGTACGCCGTGAACTGCCTGGACCACGACGACGCGATCCCGAGCGAGGACGTGCCGCGCTACGACCAGCGGTTCGAGAAGGTGTCGCCGACGTTCGGCCGGATCTTCGCCTACAGCCTGTCCAGCTGCGCGGAGTGGCCGATCCACACCGGCCGGGTGCCCGAGCCGATCAGTGCCGAGGGCGCGGCGCCGATCCTCGTCGTCGGCACCACCCGCGACCCGGCGACGCCCCTCGAGTGGGCCGAGTCGCTGGCCGACCAGCTCGAGTCGGGGGTGCTGGTGCGCCGCGACGGCGACGGTCACACCGGCTACCTCGCGGGCAACGACTGCGTCGACCGCACCGTCGAGTCGTACCTGGTCTCCGGCAAGGTGCCCAAGGGCACGGTCGACTGCTGAGCTAGCGCGGGCGCACCGGCTCGGCGATCTCCCGGATCCGCCTGGTCGCGATCTCGATCATCAACCGCGCGGCGGGGGAGAGAGTTGCCCCGGCGCGGTGCACGATCGCGAAGGTGTCGAACTGCCGCGGCCGCAGCGAGGTGATCCCGGCCTTGGGCGCCAGCCGCGGCAGCAGCTGCTCGGCGGCGCCGCGCGGGATGACCGAGTCGGCGAGCCCCATGCCGACCAGCTCGACCGCCGTCTCGACGTCCTCGACCTCGATGCGCGTCTGCGGGTTGCGCCCGGCCTCGTGCAGCATCTGGCGCAGCACGATGCGCGTGGAGTCGGTGGCGCGCCAGGTCGTCTCCGGCATCACGAGCGACGCGTTGGCCAGCCGCTGGGCGGTCACCGGCGTGCGGACCGCCTCCGGGTCGTTGCTGATGTAGACCAGCTCGTCGCGGGCGACCGGCGTCACCTCCATGCCCTCGCTCTCGACCGCGGTGACCGCGATCATCGCGGCTTCGATCCGGCCCCGACGGAGGTCCTCCTGGACGTCCATGGAGTTCTGGCCGATCAGCTCGACGCGTACGCCGGGGTGGCGCGCGAGCACGTCGGCGACCAGCCCGGCGCCGGCGTACAACCGCGCGGTGCCGAACATCCCGAACCGGATCGTCCCGGTCTCCAGCGCCGTGACGCTGGCCACCGCCCGGCGGGCCTCCTCGGCGGCGGCGAGCGTCGCCTCGGCGTGCGGTCGCAGCGCGTCGGCGACCGTGGTCGGCACCACGCCGCGACCAACGCGCCGGAACAGCGTGGTCTTCAGCGTCCGCTCGAGCGACCGGATCTGCTCCGACACCGACGGCTGGGCGTAGCCCAGCTCCTCGGCGGCAGCGGTCAGCGAGCCGCTCTCGTAGGCGGCCAGGAAGCAACGGAGCTGGTGGAGGGAAAGCATAGGTTCTGCCTTGAATAGTCGAAGGAAAGACAGGCTACCCCTATGAGGCTGGCTGACCGAACATAGTCGTGCAAGCAGTCCGCGTTGTTCCCGAGGGAGGTCACCATGTTCGACCACGTCTGCACCGAGTGCGGCAAGCGCCAGCTCGTCTTCCCCGGCCAGGTGACGTCCCTGGTCAACACCGACGCCGGCATCGTCGTCACCCACACCTGCTGGTGCGGCGCGAGCCAGACCTGGGTCACCGGGAAGGCGGCCGCGGAGCGCGACGTCGCGTCGCTCGCCGCCTGAGGCACCCGCCGAGCAGCACGGGAGCCGGGCCTTCAGGGAGGCCCGGCTCCACTCTGCTGCCGGTCTGCCGTCGGGGTAATGGCGGTTTCGCGTCACGGGGCGCGGAACCGTATACTCGCGCTCGTTGCCCGGGCCCGGACCACCATGCCGGAAGTCCGGGCAGCGCGCCGCCTTAGCTCAGTCGGTAGAGCGAATCACTCGTAATGATTAGGTCGTCGGTTCGATTCCGACAGGCGGCTCCGTCTCGACCGGCCCCTCACCCGCGCTGGTGAGGGGCCGTTCGCATTTCCCGATGCGACCGTCTCGATCGACGCGAAGGTAAAAGTCTCGGTCCGGCCATCAAGTCGGGATCGCCCGCTCCCGAGGACAGATCCGGGAGCTCCATGCACGCGTGTGCCGATCTGCGTGCGGCTGCGAGCCTGACTGATCGCGAGAAGCCTTGATCCACGCACCTCTGCCCCGCGCCGTCGCCGGCCTGGCCTCCGCTCTCCTGAGCGCGGGGCTGGCCGTCGCGCCGGCTGCCGGCACCTCGTCGAGCGTGGAGACCTCCGCGGCCGCCGCCCCAGCGACCAGGCAGGCCGACCACGCGCTGCGCTCGCCGAAGACCTACCGGATGGCCGGTAGCGCGGCCCGGCGGACCGTGGGCGTCGACGAGAAGATCCGCCTGCGCGGAGGCGTCGTCACCAAGCCGCGCCGGGGAACCGCCATGCCGCGACCGGTCAGGCTGACCGAGCGGAAGAACGGTCGCTGGCGGCTCGTCGCCGAGACCAGGTCGACCAAGACGGGCGCCTGGTCCTTCGAGGTCGACGCCGGTGGGGCAGCGCGGACCCGCGTCTTCCGTGCGGAGGCGCCGCGGTTCAACCGGCTGCCCGCCGCCCGTGCCAACACGGTGCGGGTGCGCGTGCTGCCGACCAGCACCCCCGCCCCGACCCCGACGCCGCCGATCGAGCCCACCACGCCGACCGAGCCGACGGGTTCGAGCGACGTCATCGCCCCCGAGCACCTGCCCGCCGGGTACGTGCCGATGGGCCGCGTCGACGACTGGTCGTACCTGATGGGGGTCAGCTCCCGGTGGAACCCCTGCGAGCCCATCGAGTGGACCTACAACCCGACCGGCCAGGGCTACGACGCGCTCGGCGACGTGCGGCGCTCGTTCGCCCGGATCTCCGGCGTGTCCGGACTGACGTTCAGATACCTCGGGACCAGCGGCTCCCGGTACGTCGGCACCGAGGCCAGCGTCGACCGGAGCGTCGACATGGTGGTCGGCTGGGCGAACGACACCGAGTTCCCCCGACTCGCCGGCAGCGTGATCGGCATCGGCGGGGGCTTCGCCGCCTGGACCCGCAGCGGCTACGAGATGACCAATGGCTACCTGACGCTGGACAACACCGCCGTCCTGCACCCCGGCTTCGACACCTACGGCTGGGGGCTGGTCTTCGAGCACGAGATCCTGCACGCGCTCGGCCTCGGCCACGCCGCCGAGTCCGTCCAGCTGATGTACCCGATGCTCACCCGCGACACCCTGATGTTCGGGGCCGGTGACGTCGCCGGCATGCAGGCGGTCGGCACGGCCGCGGGCTGCCTCTGACCCCGGTCCGGGTGTCTCCCGAGTCACACCGACGTTCCTCACGGACCTCTCAAGTCACACGCGCACCCGGCCGATCAGGTCTGCGCCATGAACCACCGCGCCCGCTCCCGCCTGCCCGCGATCAGCGCGCTGCTGCTCGTCGCGACCGGCTTGCTCACAGCCGCGCCGGTCGCACAGCCGGCCGCGCGCGCCGATGAGGAGGTGCCGTCGTACGTCTTCGCGTCCGCGCCGGACCTGCTCAACGACGACGTCGCCGACCTGCGGGTCAGCCCCTACTGGCGCGACGGCATGCCGAACGGGACCAACCGGTCCTACGAGTCGAGCCTCGACGTGTTCCTCTCCGACATCCGCGAGCGCGGGGCCCGCGACGTGCTCGTCGCCGGGGACCTGGTGCGCGGTCACTGGGGCATCGACCAGTGGGACAACGGAGTGTTCGGTCCCGTCGCCACCGACGTGCAGCGTCGCGCGGCGCTCCGGCTCGCCGCCGACATCTACTACCCGGCCTGGACCCAGCGGTTCGTCCGCAACGGGCTGCGCGCCTTCCCGGCGGTCGGCGACCACGACATCGGCGACAACCCGTGGCGGGACCCGAACGGCAAGGGCGGGCTGCGCGGCTACCGTTCGTACGCGCTGTCGGTCGGCTGGTACGACTTCAAGCGCGCCCACGTCGGCCTCTTCAAGAAGATGTGGGCCAAGCACTTCACCGCCGACGGCACCCGCTACCCGAAGCGGCCCGCGAAGGGCCAGGCCAAGCGGACGGCGTACGCCAAGATGCTCGCTCCCGAGGTCATGCTCGTCACCATTGACACCTACGACGCGACCGACGGCACGGTCCGCCCCCGGCTCGACCGTCACCAGCTCGACTGGCTCGGCAAGACGCTCGCCAAGGCGAACAAGAAGGGCGTCGACTGGGTCATCGTGCAGGGCCACCTTCCCGTCGCCACGCCCGTCCGCACCCGCGAGTCGTCGGCGATGAGCTACAAGGGCGGCACGTCCTCCAAGTTCTGGCGGATCATGCGCGAGCACAAGGTCGACCTGTACCTGTCCGGCGAGGTCCACCACAGCACTGCGATCCGGAAGAACAAGATCGTCCAGATCTCCCACGGCGGCCTGTTCCGCAAGGGGCACGCCACGTACCTGCTCGGTCGCGTGTACGACGACCGGCTCGAGCTCGACCTGCGCGGGTTCAACACCTCGATCGCCCTCGGCGACCGGCCCGACCGGCTGTGGCAGACCGACTCGCGGGAGGCCGCGAACAAGGTCACCTACCGATCCGGGTCGGAGTCACTCGGAACCCTCACGCTGACCGCCGACCGCCGAGCCATCAACCGCACCGGCCTGCTCGGTGTGTACCACCCGGGCATGCCCGACCCGGTCCTGCCGGTGAGCATCGACAAGCGGGACGGGCTCGACCCGGAAGGCCCCGCGCTACCGGTCGAGTAGCCGTTCCCGCCAGTGGTCACCGCGGCGGCAGCACGCAGAACTCGTTGTCGTCCGGGTCGGCCATCACGACCCAGTCGACGTCGCCCTGGCCGATGTCGATCCGGCGAGCGCCGAGCGACTCGAGCCGGGCGACCTCGGTGTCGAGGTCGCCGCCGGAGGTCGGGACGAGGTCGTAGTGCAGTCGGTTCTTCTCGGGCTTCGGCGCGACGGGCGGTCCGCCCCAGGTGATCTTGGTGCCGCCTTGAGGAGACTGGATCGCGGTCTCCTGGTCCTGGTCCCAGACGAGCGGCCAGCCCAGCGCCTTGCTCCAGAAGTAGCCGACGGCCTGGCTTCCGTCGCTGGCCAGGGCGCCCTCGAGACCGCAGCCTTCGAGGAACTTGTTGCCCGGCTCGAGCACGTCGAACTCGTTGTCCTCCGGGTCGGCGAGGACGACGTGCTTCTCCTCGGGGAGCTGGCCGACGTCGTAGTGCCGTCCGCCGAGCTCGAGCGCGCGCTCGACCCGCGCCTGCTGGTCCTCGAGCGACGTGCTGGTGAGGTCGAAGTGGGCGCGGTTGCTCACCCAGGTCTTGGCGTACCGGTTCGGCACGAAACGGAGCCGGAAGCCGGTGTCGTCGGTCGGCAGCAGCGCGACGCCGTCGCCGTGGTCATCCGTCTCGGTCCGGCCCAGCACCTCGGCCCAGAAGTCCGCGAGGCAACGTGGGTCGTTGGCGTCGAAGGTGAGTGCGAACAGGTCGAGAGGCATGACCGCGACGCTAGAGCGGGGTCACGGCGTCGGCAACGCGATTGCGCCGCGCCCGGGCAGGGCGTTCAGCCGCGGCGGCGCAGCGTGACGACGTCGGCGAGCGGCACCGGTCCGCGCACTGGCGCGGGCACGCAGGCGACCACGTCCAGGCCGTGCGGTGCCGCCCGCTTCCTCTCGAGGTACGGCGAACGGCCGGTGCGCGCCTCACCGACCACGGCGAGCCCGTCGCGGCCGAGCACGCGCGCGACCTCGGCCAGCCCGGCGTCCAGGTCGTGCCAGTGCCGCGCGGACAGCGTCGCGGTGACCAGCGAGAACGCCGCGTCGGGGAGCGGGAGCCGCTCGGCGGACGCGCACACCAGCACCGCGTCCGTGCCGAGCTCCCGCGCGGCCTCGACCATCCCCGGCGCGGGGTCGACACCCACGCACTGCGCGAACTCCGGGCCGAGCCGTCGCAGCAGGCGCCCCGTGCCGCAGCCGATGTCGAGCACGGCCGCACGGTCCACGACGAGCCGGTGGACCTCGGCTTGTACCGTGGCGTGGACGGGGTCGAAGAGCAGGTGCTGCAGGTCGCTGAGCTCGTAGCTCGCTGCCCACCGGTCGAAGGACGAACGCACCGCGACCGGCAAGGACACCTCCCGAAGATCGGCCCACAGGCCCGACCAAATCTCCGCCGGTCGCACGCGCCGGCGGAATGGGGTCTACCACCCATTTCGGCCGGCCTCACGCGTGTCGCGACTCCCTCCCGGGAAGGAGAACGGACATGGCCTCGACTGCGACGTCCTGGGCGTACCGTCCCTCGCTCGACGGACTGCGCATGCTCGCGATGTACCTGATCATCCTGTTCCACACGCAAGTGCCGTGGATCCAGGGCAGCTTCATCGCCGTCAACCTGTTCTTCGTGCTGTCCGGCTACCTCGTGACCAACGTGGTGCTCACCGAGATGGAGCGCACCGGGCGGCTCGACCTCGGCCGCTTCTACGCCCGCCGGGTGCGCCGGCTGCTGCCCGCCGCGCTCGTCGCGATCATCGGCATCAGTCTGGTCTTCCTGCTGGTCGCCCCGGTCGTGCGCCGCGTCGGCCTCGTCGGCGACGCGCAGAGCTCCCTGCTGTACGTCGCCAACTGGCGGTTCATCGGCCAGGCCAACGACTACTTCGCGCCCAACGTCGACAAGAGCCCGTTCCTGCACTTCTGGACGCTCAGCATCGAGGAGCAGTTCTACGTCGTCTTCCCGCTGCTGATCCTGCTGCTGGCGAAGCTCTCGCGGCGCGGGGCCATGGTCGCCGGGCTCGCGCTCGTGACGGCAGCCTCGGTCGCCGCCCAGGTCTACTGGGCCACGGCCGACCCGATCCACGCCTACTACGGCACCGACGCCCGCCTCTACCAGCTCTCCGCGGGCGCCCTCATGGCCGTCGCCCTGCGCACCTGGCCGGTGCGGCTTCCCCGCTTCGGAGCGCGCGCGCTCGCTGTCACCGGGCTGGCCGGGTTCGGCGTGCTCTGCTTCACGGTCGTGGCGATGTCGCAGTCCGTGCGCGGCTTCCTCGGTACGGCGACCTGCCTGATGATCATCGCCGGCCTGATGCTCGACGAGGGCCAGCCGGTGGCGAAGGTGTTCTCGGCGAGGCCGATCGTGTACCTCGGCCAGATCTCCTACTCGACGTACCTCTGGCACTGGCCGGCCATCCTCGTCATGGGCATGTTCCTCGACGTCGGTCCCGTGACGATGGCGGTGCTGGCGGCCGTGCTGTCGACCGGCCTGGCCGCGGCGTCGGCCGAGCTGCTGGAGCAGCCGATCCGGACCGCCAAGCGGCTCAACCGGTTCCGCTGGTCGGTGTCCGCGGTGGGCGTCACTGCTTGCGTGCTCGCCGCCCTGCTCGTCGTACCGACGGTGCTGGAGCGCCAGCGTCCGCCCGCCGTCGCCACCCAGGCCGCCGGCGGCAGTGGCGCGGTCGCCAAGCTCGCCGCGGCGAAGTCGGAGCCGCTGCCCAAGGACGTCGACTGGAAGAAGGTCGACCGCGACCGGGGCACCGAGAAGAACTGCCAGGGCGACGACACCGAGCGCTGCGTGCTGCGCGACGGCAAGGGCCCGCACATCCTGCTGATCGGCGACAGCCACGCGCGCATGATGACCGGGATGTTCGAGAAGCTGGCCAAGAAGCACGGCTTCAAGCTCTCGACCAACACCGTGATGGGCTGCCCCTGGCAGGAGAACCTGCGCAACGTCCAGTCCTCGCCCGAGCGGCAGAAGCGGTGCGACGCCGCGCGCGAGGGCTGGTACGACACGGTGCTGCCGAAGCTCGACCCCGACTTGGTGATCGTGTCGAGCCTGCCGCGCGACAGCGGGAAGTGGAAGCAGAAGCTCGAGCCGCGCGACGGCAAGGAGGCCCCGCTGGAGCGCATGGTGCTGCGGGCGACCCGGGACACGCTCGACAAGATCGAGAAGGTCGCCGACCGGACCCTGATGGTGCAGTCGGTCGCCACCCCCAAGTCGTTCGTGCCCAACGACTGCCTCACGTCCGCCAAGGACCCGGACGAGTGCGTGGTGCCGCTGACCACGAAGAACCGGCCGACCGACGCGTTCTACCTCGCGCTCGCGGCGGACGCCGACGACCGCTACACCGTCGACCTCAACCCGGCCTTCTGCCCGGCGGAGCCGCTGTGCTCCCCGGTCGTGGACGGCATGGTGGTGTGGCGTGACAAGCAGCACGTCACCGCGAGCTTCGCTGCCCACCAGGCCGACGAGGTCTGGAAGCGGATCGAGAAGACCGGGGTGCTGGACATCGACGGGCTGTGACCGCCCGCCGATGGCCGGCGCGGGTCAGTCCTGCGGCCATCCCTTGGCGACGAGCGTGAGCACGTCGTACGTCGCGACCGGGTCGCCGTCCTGGTTGGTCACGACCGCGTCCCAGCGCACCTCGCCGTAGTCGGCGCTGCGGCGCGGGGTGATCTGCTTGACCGTGAGCGTCACCGCGATCGAGTCCTCGGCCTTGACGGGCGTGAGGAAGCGCAGGTTGTCGACGCCGAAGTTCGCGAGCACCGGGCCCGGGTCGGGGTCGACGAAGAGACCTGCGGCGAGCGAGACCACGAGGTAGCCGTGGGCGACGATGCCGCCGAACAGCGGGTTCTTCGCCGCCGCCTCGGGGTCGGTGTGGGCGTAGAACGTGTCGTCGGTGAACTCCGCGAAGTGGTCGATGTCCGCGCGCGTGACGGTGCGGGGCTCGGACCTGATCGTGTCGCCGATGCGCAGCTCGGCGAGGCTCTTGCGGAACGGGTGCACGCCGTCCTCGTTGCGCGGCGAGCCCTTGGTCCAGCGGCCGGTGACCGCGGTCATCATCGCCGGGGAGGCCTGGATCGCCGAGCGCTGCATGTGGTGCAGCACGCCGCGGACGCCGCCGAGCTCCTCGCCGCCGCCGGCGCGGCCGGGGCCGCCGTGCACGAGCATCGGCAGCGGCGAGCCGTGGCCGGTGGACTCGGCCGCGTCGTCGCGGTCGAGCACGAGGATGCGGCCGTGCCAGGGCGCGAGGCCGAGCACGACGGTGCGCGCGACCTCCGGGTCGTGGGTGACCAGCGAGCCGGCCAGGCTGCCGCGGCCGCGGGCCGCCAGCTCGACGGCCTCGTCGACGGTGTCGTAGGTGAGCACGGTGCTGACCGGGCCGAAAGGCTCGACGTCGTGCGGCTCGACCGCACCGCGCTGCGCGCGCAGCAGCACCGGCGACATGAACGCGCCGCGCTCCGCGTCGCCCGCCACCAGCTCGACGTGGTCCGGGTCGCCGAAGACGACTTCGGCCGACGAGCGCAGCTGCTGGACCGCCTTGCGGACCTCCTCGCGCTGGTCGAGCGAGACCAGCGCGCCCATGCGCACGTCGTCGTGGCGGGGGTCGCCGACCGTGGTCTTGGCCAGCCGCGCGGAGATCGCGTCGACGACCTGGCCGGCGATGCCCGCGGGCACGATCGCACGCCGGATCGCCGTGCACTTCTGCCCGGCCTTGACGGTCATCTCGGCGACGACGCCCTTGACGAACAGGTCGAACTCCGGGTCCTCGGCGGTGACGTCCGGGCCGAGGATCGAGCAGTTCAGCGAGTCGGCCTCGACGCCGAGCTGCACCCCGCCGTGCATGACGTTGGTGTGGGTGCGCAGCAGACCCGCGGTGTGGGCGGAGCCCGTGAACGCGACGATGTCCTGCACGGTCAGCTCGTCGAGCAGGCCGGCCGGGCTGCCGCAGAGCAGCTGCAGGGAGCCCTCGGGCAGGATCCCGGACTCGATGATGCGGCGGACGCAGAGCTCGGTGAGGTACGCCGTCTGCGCGGCCGGCTTCACGATCGTCGGCATCCCGGAGATGAACGCCGGCGCGAGCTTCTCGAGGAACCCCCAGACCGGGAAGTTGAACGCGTTGACCTGGACCGCGACGCCCGGCCGCGTGGTGTAGACGTGCTGGCCGACGAACTGGCCCTGCCGGCCGAGCTGCTCGAGCCCGCCGTCGACGTACACCGTGTCGTTGGGCATCTCGCGGACGCCCTTGCCGGCCATCGAGAACAGCGTGCCGAAGCCGCCGTCGATGTCGACCATAGAGTCGCGCTTGGTCGCGCCAGTGCGGAAGGACAGGTCGTAGAGCTCGTCCTTGATCCCGGTCTCCGGGTTGGACAGGTGCTTGGCGACGTCCTTGATGAGCGCCGCGCGCTCGTGGAACGTCAGTGCGCGGAGGGCGGGACCGCCGACGGTGCGGGCGTACGTCGTCATCTCCCCGAGGTCGAGCCCGGCCGACGAGATGCGGGCGACCTCCTCGCCCGTGGCCGCGTCCAGCAGGGGCTTGCCCTCGTCGTTTGCGGCGTACCAGCGGCCGGCGGCGTAGCTCTCGAGCATCGGGGTTCCAGGCACGGGCGCACTCCTAGGGCGGGTTGTCGGCGGGACGATCCTGTGTCACAGTAATACAGACCGATCGGTCAGTAAATGGTGTGGGAGCGGAGGACCATGACGACCTCGGAAACCAACGCGGCACCCGACCCGCAGCTCCAGGCGCAGTTCGACGCGATCATCGCGCACAACGAGCGGATCGAGCCGCGTGACTGGATGCCCGAGGGTTACCGCAAGACGCTGATCCGGCAGATCGCGCAGCACGCGCACTCCGAGATCATCGGCATGCAGCCGGAGGGCAACTGGATCACCCGCGCGCCCTCGCTGCGCCGCAAGGCGATCCTGCTCGCCAAGGTGCAGGACGAGGCCGGCCACGGGCTGTACCTCTACTCCGCGTGCGAGACGCTCGGCGCCTCGCGTGCCGAGCTCACCGAGAAGCTGATCACCGGCGCGCAGAAGTACTCCTCGATCTTCAACTACCCGACCCTCACTTTCGCCGACGTCGGCACGATCGGCTGGCTCGTCGACGGCGCCGCGATCTGCAACCAGGTGCCGCTGTGCCGTACGTCGTACGGCCCCTACGGCCGCGCGATGATCCGGATCTGCAAGGAGGAGTCGTTCCACCAGCGGCAGGGCTACGAGCTGCTGATGACGATGATGCGCGGCACCGACGAGCAGCGCGAGATGGTGCAGGAGTCGGTCAACCGGTTCTGGTGGCCGGCGCTGATGATGTTCGGCCCGCCCGACTCCGAGTCGCCCAACACCGCGCAGTCGATGGCCTGGGGCATCAAGCGCAACACCAACGACGACCTGCGCCAGCGCTTCGTCGACATGACCGTGCCACAGGCCGAGGCGCTCGGCGTCACGCTGCCCGACCCGGAGCTGCGCTGGAACGAGGAGCGCGGCCACCACGACTTCGGCCAGCCGGACTGGGACGAGTTCATGCAGGTGGTCAAGGGCAACGGCCCCTGCAACGCCCAGCGCCTGGCGCACCGGCGCAAGGCCCACGAGGACGGCGCGTGGGTGCGCGAGGCGGCGACGGCGTTCGCGGCGAAGAGTGCCCGGACGGTCGCGCCTGTCGAGACCCCGGAGGTGGCGGAATGAGTGGTCTCGACAAGCTCGACCATCCCCAGGAGCGGGAGTGGCCGCTGTACGAGGTGTTCGTGCGCGGCAAGCGCGGGCTCAACCACGTGCACGTCGGTTCGCTGCACGCGCCCGACGACGAGATGGCGATCCGGCACGCCCGCGACGTCTACACGCGCCGCAACGAGGGCGTGAGCATCTGGGTGGTGCGCGCCGACGCGATCACCGCGTCGAGCCCGGACGAGAAGGACCCGCTGTTCGCGCCGAGCGGCGACAAGGTCTACCGGCACCCGACGTTCTACTCCATCCCCGACAACGTCCCCCACATGTGACTCCTCCCCAGCGGATTCTTGGCCTCCCCCGCTTCGCTCCTCCGACCAACAATCCGCCGGGGACCCCGGAAGGCAACGCCACGATGTCCCATTCAGCACCTGACCCGAGCCACGAGGACGGCAGCGTCTACGACGCGCTCCTCGGCACCGACGCGTCGCACTGGGCGTTCGGCACCGACTTCGAGGACCCGCTGGCCGGCGTCGACACGACGCTCCCGGAGGGCGTCGACGGGCACGCGCTGGCGACGTACTGCCTGATGCTCGGCGACGACGCGCTGGTCGCCTCGCACCGGCTGTCGGAGTGGTGCAGCCGCGCGCCGGACCTCGAGGAGGACATCGCGCTGGCCAACGTCGCGCTCGACCTGCTCGGCCAGGCGCGCCTGCTGCTGGCCCGCGCGGCCGCGGCCGACCCGTCGGTCGTGCCGACGCTCCCCGAGGGGTCGCCGGTGCCCGACGAGGACGCGCTGGCGTTCTTCCGGGAGGCCCACGACTTCCGCAACGTGCGGCTGGTCGAGGCCCCCAACGGCGACTTCGGGCACACGATCGCCCGGCTGCTGCTGTTCTCGACCGTCCGGCTCGCGCTGCTCGAGCGCCTCACCCGGAGCCGTGACCACGTGCTCGCCGCCGTCGCGGCCAAGGGCGTCAAGGAGATGACCTACCACCGCGACTACGCCGGCCGCTGGTTCCTCACGCTGGCGCAGGGCACCGACGAGTCCCGCCGCCGTGTGACGGACGGGCTGGCCGAGATCTGGCCGCTGTACGCCGAGCTGTTCCGGTCGCACCCCGTCGAGGCCGAGCTGGCCGCCGCCGGCGTCGGCGTCGACCCGGCGTCCGTCGCGGACGAGGTCGACGTCGTGCTCGAGCAGGTGCTCTCGGTCAGCGCCGTGGAGCGGCCGGACCGTCCACCGCTGGCCGGCGTCGCCGGTCGCTACGGCCGCGACGGCATGCACACCGAGGCGCTCAGCCGAATGCTCGCCGAGATGCAGGTTGTCGCCCGCGCGCACCCCCTCGGGAGGTGGTGATGACCCTCATGACCGTCCGCGGCCCCGCCTACGCGGTCGCCGCCTCGGTGACCGACCCCGAGATGCCGATGCTCACGCTCGAGGACCTCGGCGTGCTGCGCCGCGTCGAGGAGCGCGGGGACGGCTCGGTCGTCGTCACGATCACCCCGACGTACTCCGGCTGCCCGGCCATGGCCAGCATGCGCGACGACCTGGTGCGGCGGCTGCAGGAGGCCGGTTACGACGACGTACGCGTCGACATCGAGCTGTCGCCCGCGTGGTCGAGCGACTGGATCACCCAGCGCGGCCGGCAGGCTCTCGCCGAGCACGGCATCTCGCCGCCGGGCAAGGCGCGGCAGCGGTCCGGCCCCGTCGTGCTCGACCTGCTGCCGACCCGGCGCGCCATCACCTGTCCGCGCTGCGGCTCCGCCGACGTCGAGCTCACCTCCGAGTTCGGGGCGACCGCGTGCAAGGCGCTCTACCGCTGCACGTCCTGCCTCGAGCCGTTCGAGCACGTGAAGGAGATCTGATCCGATGACGACGCTCGCGACACGTCCGTCCACGCGGGCGGCCGCCTTCTACAAGCTCCGCGTCGCCGAGGTCGAGCGGCTGACCGATGACTCGGTCGCCGTCACTTTCGACGTGCCCGAGGAGCTCGCCGAGGAGTTCCGCTTCGCGGCCGGCCAGTCGCTCGCACTCCGGCGGTACGTCGACGGCCAGGAGCACCGCCGCCAGTACTCCATCTGCACCCCCGTCGGCAGCCGCCCTCGCATCGGCGTCCGGGCGATTCCCAACGGGATGTTCTCGCGCTGGCTGGTCGAGGAGGTCCGTCCCGGCATGGAGATCGAGGTGCAGACGCCGAGCGGCACGTTCTGCAAGGACCCGGCCCTGCTAGAGGCCGGCCGGCATCTCTGCATCGCGGCCGGCTCCGGGATCACCCCGATGCTGTCGGTCGCCGGCACCGCGCTGGCCGCTCCGGTCGAGCCCGGCGCCGAGGTCACCCTGCTCTACGGCAACCGCACCAGCCAGTCGGTGATGTTCGCCGAGGAGATCGGCGACCTGAAGAACCGCTACGGCCCGCGCTTCCAGGCCATCCACGTGCTCAGCCGCGAGCCGCGCGACGTCGAGCTGTTCTCAGGCCGGCTCGACGCCGATCGGATCCGGCGGCTGCTGCAGGTGCTGGTGCCGCTGTCGACGATCGACCACGTGTGGCTGTGCGGCCCGTTCGCGATGATCCAGGACGCGCGGAAGGTTCTCGACGAGATGGGGTTCCCGTCCGAGCGCGTCCACTTCGAGCTGTTCTACGTCGACGAGCCGCCGCCGGAGCTGCACCGCGCCGACCCGGTCGTCGAGGGCGACACCTCCGACGTCACGATCGTGCTCGACGGGCTCAGCTCGACCGCGCCGATGCCGCGCGTGCAGACGATCCTCGACGCGGCGCAGCGGACGCGCTCCGACCTGCCGTTCGCCTGCAAGGGCGGCGTGTGTGGCACCTGCCGCGCGCTGGTGCGCGAGGGCGAGGTCGACATGCGGCGCAACTACGCGCTGGAGGAGGCCGAGGTCGACGCGGGCTTCGTGCTGACCTGCCAGTCGCACCCGGTCAGCGACGCCGTGACCGTCGACTTCGACGCCTGAGTCCTAGCGGGCGAGCCCGTCGAACGCGACGGTCGCCACGGCCCGCGCGAGAGTGTCGGGGTCGACTGGTCCACCGGGGCGGTGCCACTCGACGAGCGAGTTGACCATGCCGAACAGCAGCCGGCTGACCACGTCGGGGTCGATGTCGTCGCGCAGCGAGCCCTCCTCGATCGCCTCGCGCACGAGGTCGGCGAGGCGCGCGTCGAGCTCGCGCCGGCGGCGCAGGGCGGCCACCTCGACGGGGCTGTTGCCGCGCACGCGCAGCAGCAGGGTCACCGCCGGCTGGTGCGCGACCAGGACGCCGACGCTCTCCTCGACGACGGTGCGCAGCCGCTCGTACGCCGACCGCGAGTCGGCCTCGGACGTGGCGCGGTCGACCGCGGCGGCCAAGCCGTCGAGCGCCTCGTCGAGGGCCTGGCTGAGCAGGTGCTCCTTGCTCGGCACGTGGTGGTAGATCGCGGACTTGCTCAGCCCCAGCTCGCGGGCGATGTCGCCGACCGACGTGCCGTCGTACCCCTGCCGGTTGAACAGCTCGATCGCCCGGCGCAGCACGGTCTCCTGGTCGTAGCCGGGACGGCCACGGCGCGGGACGGTCTCCGCGGTCTCCTCCACGGAGGTCAGCGTCTCACGCGCCCCGGGACGGGAGGGGCAGGTGTGGCCAGGCGGGCCCAGGCGGGGTCAGGCGGCCCGCGGGTGGTCGACCACGTCGGCGCCCTGCGTCCGCGTCGCGCGGGAGGTCGCGACGGCCGGAGCGTCGACGGGTTCGAGGCGGGACATCAGGGCGAGCAGCCCCGCGAGCCCGGACAGGAACGACACGACGATGAGCACGGCGAACATGATCTGATCTCCCCATCCGCGCTTCTTCTGCGCGGCAGATTGCGTTGCCAGGCTCGTGCCCACGAAGCCTTTCGATAAACGCCGGAAACGGTCAGAACCGGGTGAACGTGGCAGCCGTCACCCACTCTCCGCCGCTCGGCCGGCGGACCAGTGTGGAGCCGACCCCGATGCGCCGCGGCTTCGGGCTGAGCAGCACCGTGCGGTGGTACGGCGAGCGCATCCACGCGCGCACCAGGCCCTCCGGCGAGAAGCCGCCGCGGCCCAGCGTCTCGGCGGCGTACCGGACGCGGCACGTCGACAGCATCCGGCCGGCGTCCTGGTGCACGAGGCCGCGGGTGGTGGCGAGCCGGGCGGCCCAGCTCTCGGCGAGCCCGTCGGTGCAGCGCTCGAACCGCAGCGGGCGCAGGCCGTGCGCCGTCCGCACGCGGTTGACGTGCCGCTGCACCCGCGCCTCGTAGGTGTCGCTGCTCGTGATCCGGGCGTCGTCCAGCCCCGCGGAGGAGGCGGTGCCGGCCGTTGCGATGACCAGTCCGGAAGCCGTGACCGCGAGGGCGGCGCCGGTCACCAGGGCCCGGGTGAGCCGGTTCAGGGCGTGCGAGACAGCGGTCGTGACCAAGACCCCTCCCACAAGGCCTCGGGCGGCGACCCGGCGCTACTCCCGTCGCGCGGGTCGCGTGCGTGCGGTGTCAATCAGGACGTGAAGACACCGCCTCGTTGACCCGGTCGGGTCGGGTGAAACAGAGAAAAGGGACCGGTCTGGACGACTCAGGCGAACCAGACCTCGCCGCAGGCGCAGTCGAACTCCTTGATGCAGCCGCCGTCGGTCCAGTCGACCTGCACCAGGCGCCAGTCGTGCTCGTGGGGCGGAACCACCTCGAGCTGTGGCCGGGCAGCCTGCCGTGGCATCCGCGCCGATCGCGCCGCCGGGCGGTCCGCGCGCCGGTCATGTCGGGCGGAGCGCGCGGTCGGTCGGGAGCGCACCGGCACCGGTGCGGTGGCGGTGTCGACGGCAGTAGCGGCGAGCACGGTCATGCGGACTCCTGACGACAGGCGAGCGCCCGATCCGGTGGTCATGCCCGGACTGGCGAGTTTCATGCCTCGCCTTCCTTTGTACAGACCAACTCAAGGGCGGGGGTCCCGGCGCATCGGGACGTGCGGGATGCCGTCGTCGAGGAACTCCGGGCCGGTGGCGACGTACCCGAAGCGGGCGTACCAGTCCTGCAGGTACGACTGTGCGTCCAGCACCGACGGCCCGTCCCCGACGAGCTCCAGGGCCTTCCCCATGAGCGTCTCGGCCAGCCCGCGCCGACGGTGCGACCGCGCGACCGCGACGCGGCCGATCCGCGCCGTGCCGTCGTCGTCCAGCACGCGCAGGTAGCCGACCGGTGTGCCGTCGTCGGTGACCCACACGTGCCGGGTCGCCGGCTCCAGGTCGCGGCCGTCGAGGTCGGGGTAGACGCAGTCCTGCTCGACCACGAAGACGTCCTGGCGCAGCCGCCACAGCTGGTACGCCGTACGCGCGTCGAGCTCGTCGAACGTCGCCACGTGGACCTCGAGGTCAGGCATGCCCGGGAGGATGTCACAACGGCTCTGCTCGACAGGGAACTCCTCGTCGGTCGCGAGCGTTAGGGCCGCGTGAGCAGCGTTGACCTCGCCGACCTGCTGGACCGCCAGCTCGACACCCTGATCGCCAAGGGCTACCCCGCGCTCGCCGGCCTTGACGACGCCGCGTTCGCCGCCCACGTCGACAAGCTCCGGCCGCTGCTCGACGACGTGCGCGCGTCCGATGACGCCGCCCTGCCGTTCCTGCTCGTCGTCCGCTCCAGCCTCGTGCCGACCGTCGCCGCCGTCGAGCGCCTCGAGGTGATGGGCAAGGCCGGCTGGACCGACATGCAGGACGAGATCGACACCTACAAGCCGATCGACGGCGTCGACGTACCCGACGCGCCGGTCTACCTCCTCACCGACGTGAGCACCGGTCGGGAGTCCCTCGGCGTCACGCCGGCGGACGCGCTGCCCGCGATCCGCGCGGCCGGCCGGACGCCGCTGACCGTCGACGAGGGCGTCGCGCTGGTGACCCAGCTGCCGTCGAGCCTGACCGACCTCAACGCGTTCCAGGCGGTCGGCTCCCGCGCGGCCAACAAGCGCATCCCGAGCTTCTGGATGAGCAAGGGCGCGCCGCGGCTGGGCTGGTGCTGGGAGGGCAACCCGCACTCCTGGTTGGGCTCCGCGTCCGCCGCCGCCCGCCTCACCGCCTGACGCTGAACCGGGTGGTCGGCCTGTCGAGACCACCCGCACGCTCAGCAAGAAAAGTCATTCGAAACTGTCGGTGGTGGGGTGCACGATCGAAGCATGGCCGTGGCCGCAGCGTGGGTGCTCGATCTCGCCGCCTCCCTGCCCGAGACGGGTGAGCGGGAGTACATCGAGGACTCGGTCGCGTTCACCTTCCGCGGCCGGGGCATCGGCTACGTCTCGGCCGACGGCCGCTACCTGTTCGTGAAGTCCACGCTCGCCGAGCGCGACGCGATGGTGCAGAGCCGGCCCGACGTGTTCTCGGAGTGGTACACCTCCGGCCGCTTCGGCTGGGTGCGGGTCCGCCTCGACAGGGTCGACGCCGACGAGGTCCGCGAGCTGGTCATCGACGCGTGGCGGCTGACCGCGCCGGCTCGGCTGGTGCGCGAGTGGGAGGAGTCCCAGGCGGCCGCCGCCTCCTGACCGCAGCAGCGGGTCAGCGGCAGACGAACGCCGCCAGCTCCCGGCGGGCCGGGCCCGCCTCCGGCACCGGCAGCACCGGGTAGACGTGCAGCAGCCCGGGCTCCTCGCGGTACGTCGTCGCCACCCTCGCCTCCTCGAGCCGAGCCACCAGCGCTCGCACCTGCGGCAACAAGAGATCGCGCGTGCCGCACATGACCAGCGTCGGCGGGAGTCCGGCCATGTCGCCGTGCAGCGGGCTCACCTCGGGACGCTGCACGTCGTCGTCGCCGGCCCACCACCCGCCGTACAGCCGGAGCTTGGTCAGCCGCAGCCAGGGGTCGTGCGCGCGCTGCTCCTCGGTGCCGGGGGTGTCACCGGCGAGGTCGACCCACGGCGCCAGCAGCGCGAGCCCCGTCGGCTGCGGGCCCGCGGACGCGGCGACCTGCTGGGCGAGCGCCAGGGCGAGGCCGCCGCCAGCGGAGTCGCCCAGCATCGTCACGCCCTGCGGGGACTCGATCGCGAGCTGCTGGAAGAGCCGGAGCAGCGGCGGGTGGCTGTCGCGCCAGGTGTGCGTCGGCGTCAGCGGGTATGCCGGGAGCACGACGCGTGCCCCGGACGCGACGGCGAGCCGCGCGGCCAGCCGCCACTGGAACGGGTCGATGCCGCCGACGAAGCCGCCGCCGTGCAGGTACAGCACCGTCCGGCTCGCGGTCGGACCCGGCGGGCGCAGGTCGAACACCGGGAACGGCTGGTCCGGCAGCTCGGCGACCGAGCAGCCGCGCAGCAGCCTGCCGCCCGAGCGCGGTGCGGTCGTGCGGCCTCGCCTGGCCTGCCGGTCGAGCACCTCCCGGCGTACCGCCTCGGGGTCGGTGACCTCGCCGCTCCGCCGGATCCGAGGGATCGCCAGGGTGAGCAGCTCGTGGGCGAGACTCGGTCGGCCGGAGAGCACCCGCACAGGGTAGGGTCGAGGCGAACGACAGGGGAGCGTCACCAGGGACGCTGAGAGTGCGGACAGCCGCAGACCCTCGAACCTGCTCCGGCTCATACCGGCGAAGGAAGTCGAGTTCTCGACCGCGCACGCGGTCCCCTCCCGACCTCAGGGAGTGCACCAATGCGTTTGACGAAGCACCACCGGTGGCCCGCCGCGGCCGCCACCACGGGTCTCCTGCTCGCCGGGTGCTCGCTCGGCACCGTCGAGCAGAACGACGCCGGTGACAACGGCGGCGTCGGCTCTGCCGGCGAAGGCAGCAAGGAGGTCGTGGTCGCCACCCACGACTCGTGGAACATGAGCAAGTTGGTGCTGCGCGACTTCGAGCGGCGCACCGGCTACGACGTGAAGATCCAGCCGTCCGGCGACGCCGGCGCGCTGACCAACAAGCTCGTGCTCACCAAGGGCTCGCCGATCGCGGACGCCGTCTACGGCATCGACAACACGTTCGCCTCGCGCGCGGTCGACGAGGGCGTGCTCGCGGAGTTCACCCCGGCCGAGAACCCCGGCGAGGAGTTCGAGCCCGAGGACCCGACGGCGGCGGAGCAGCTGACGCCGGTCGACTACAGCGACGTCTGCGTCAACGTCGACGACGTCTGGTTCGAGGAGCACGACCTCGAGCCGCCGGCGACGTTCGAGGACCTCGCCGACCCGAAGTACAAGGGCCTGTTCGTCACCCCGGCGCCGAGCACGTCCTCGCCCGGGTTGGCGTTCCTCGCCGCGACCGTCGCGGAGTACGGCGAGGACGGCTGGCAGGACTACTGGCAGCGTCTCGTCGACAACGACGTGAAGGTCACCGCGGGCTGGTCCGACGCCTACCAGGTCGACTTCACCGCGGGTGGCGGCGGAGGGGACCGGCCGATCGTGCTGTCCTACGCGAGCTCGCCGCCGTTCACGATCCCGGAGGGGAAGAAGCGGCCGACCACGAGCGCGCTGCTCGACACCTGCTTCCGTCAGGTGGAGTACGCCGCGGTGCTCGACGGTGCCGAGAACCCCGAGGGCGCCCAGGCGTTCGTCGAGCTGATGGCGAGCCGGGAGTTCCAGGAGGCGCTGCCGGACCAGATGTACGTCTTCCCGGTCGACCCCGACGCCGCGTTGCCCGACTTGTGGGCGCGCTTCGCGAAGCCGGCGAAGGACCCGGCGACGCTGCCGGAGTCGGAGATCTCCGAGAACCGGAGCCGCTGGCTCGCGGAGTGGGCGGACATCGCCCAGTGACCTGGTGATCTGGTGACCTGGTGATCTGGTGACTCTGGTGAACCCGTGGCACTGACCCGGAGGCGGCCGGCCGGCTGGCTGGTGACCGCCGCGCTCGCGGTGGTCCCGCTGGCGGTCCTGGGCGTCTTCTTCGTGCTCCCGGTCGCCGGCATGGTCTCGCGCGGGCTGTTCACCGAGGACGGGTTCGACCCGTTCGGGGCTTCGGAGGTGCTCACCCGGAGCCGCACGCACCGGGTGCTGTGGTTCACGGTCTGGTCGTCCGCGGCTGCGTCGCTGGCGACCCTGCTGCTGGGGCTGCCGCTGACGTTCGTGCTCTACCGGCTGCGGGTCCCCGGCCGGCAGGCGGCCCGCGCGTTCGTGGTGATGCCCTTCGTGCTGCCGACGGTCGTGGTCGGCGTCGCGTTCCGCACGCTGCTCGCCCCCAGCGGCCCGCTCGGCTTCCTGCGCCTCGACGGCACCCCGGTCGCGATCGTGGCCGCGATGGTGTTCTTCAACCTCGCCGTCGTCGTGCGCACGGTCGGCGGGATGTGGGAGAACCTCGACCCGCGCCGCGAGCAGGCCGCCGCCGCTCTCGGCGCGTCGCCGTGGCAGGTACTGCGGACGGTGACGCTCCCGGCGCTCGCCCCGGCGATCGTGTCCGCGGCGAGCATCGTGTTCCTCTTCTGCGCCACGGCGTTCGGCGTCGTGCTCACCCTCGGCGGTCTGCGCTACGCGACGGTGGAGACCGAGATCTACCTGCTCACCACCCAGTTCCTCGACCTGCGCGCGGCCGCCGCCCTCAGCATCCTCCAGCTCGTCGTCGTGACGGGTCTGCTGTACGCCGCGCACGTCACCCGCACCCGGCGCGAGCACGCCGTGGAGCGCGCGGACGTCCGCTCGACACTCCGACGGGTACGCCGTACCGACGCGCCGGTGGTCGCGGTCGCCGTCCTCGCGCTCGCGTTCGTGGCGGCGCCGCTGCTCGCGCTGATCGTCGGCTCGCTCCGGGTCGGCGACGGCTGGGGCGTCGACCACTACCTCGCACTCGACGGGCGCGAGACGGGCTCCGCCACGGCTCTGGTCGTGCCGGTGACCCAGGCCTTGTCCAACTCATGGCGGGTCGCCGTCGACGCGACGGTGCTCGCCATGGTCCTCGGCTGCCTGGTCGCCGCCGTGGTCAGCCGACGAGGCCGCAGCCGGGGCGAGCGGCGGGCGCTGGCCATGCTGGACGGCGTGTTCATGCTGCCGCTCGGTGTCTCCGCGGTGACGCTGGGCTTCGGCTTCCTGATCACCCTGGACCGGCCGCCGCTCGACCTGCGCACCTCGCCGCTGCTGGTCCCGATCGCGCAGGCGATGGTCGCGCTGCCGCTGGTGGTGCGCACCCTCACGCCGGTGCTGCGCTCGATCGACCCTCGGCAGCGGCAGGCGGCCGCGTCGCTGGGGGCCTCACCGCTGCGGGTGCTGCGCACGGTCGACCTGCCGGTGGTGTGGCGGCCGCTGCTCGCCGCGACCGGGTTCGCGTTCGCGGTATCGCTCGGGGAGTTCGGCGCGACCAGCTTCCTGGCCCGTCCGGAGGCGCCGACGATGCCGGTGCTGATCTACGACCTGGTCTCGCGGCCGGGTGCGGACAACTACGGCATGGCGCTGGCCGCGTCCGTCGTGCTCGGCCTCCTCACGGTCGCGGTCATGGCGGCGGTGGAGCGGCTCCGCCTCGCCTCGACGGGAGCGTTCTGATGGGCACCGACGGCAAGGGCCTGGAGGTCCACGGCGCGACCGTCCGGTTCGACGGCAAGGCGGCGATCGAGGACGTCGACCTGACCCTCGCGTCCGGCCACGTGCTCGCGGTGCTCGGCCCGTCCGGCTGCGGCAAGTCCACGCTGCTGCGCGCGATCGCCGGGCTCGAGGAGCTCGACGCCGGCACCATCGCTTTCGACGGTCGCGACCTGGCCGGGGTGCCCACGCACAAGCGCGGCTTCGCGCTGATGTTCCAGGACGGTCAGCTCTTCCCGCACCAGACCGTCGCCGGGAACGTCGGCTACGCGCTGCGCCTGCGCGGCCGCTCCCGAGCGCACCTGCGGGAGCGGGTCGAGGAGCTGCTCGAGCTCGTCGGGCTGCCCGGGTACGGCGACCGGATGCCCGCCACCCTGTCCGGCGGCCAGCGCCAGCGGGTCGCCCTGGCCCGCGCGCTCGCGGTGGAGCCCCGGTTGCTCCTGCTCGACGAGCCGCTGAGCGCGCTCGACCGCGGCCTGCGTGAGCGGCTCGCGGCCGACCTGCGCTCGATCCTGGCGGCCGCGGGGACCACCGCGGTGATGGTCACGCACGACCAGGAGGAGGCGTTCGCGGTCGCCGACCGGATGGCCGTGATGCGCGCCGGCCGGGTCGTGCAGAGCGGAACGGTCTCGGAGGTCTGGCGTGCTCCGGTGGACGGCGAGGTCGCGTCGTTCCTCGGTTACGCCACCGTGCTGCGGGGCCAGCCCGCCTGCGCGGTGCTGGCCGCCGGCGGCCGCTCGGCCGACAGGTCGGCCGAGGTCGCGCTGCGCCGGTCCGCGCTGCGCTGCACCGACGACGGCCCGTTGCACGGCCGGGTCCTCGAGGCGCGGGTGACCCCCGAGGTGACCCGGCTCGTCGTCGACGTCGCGGGCGTCGGCACGGTCCACGCGGTCGCGGGCCAGGATGCGGAGATCAGCGTCGGCCACGACGTACGCCTGGCCGTGGACCTCTCACGCGCCGCCGTGCTGTCCTGACCGTCGTGAGCGACCACTAGCATGCGCCGTGTGAGACGGCGCGCCTACGGACTCCTGGTCTTGGTGGCGCTGGTCATGGGCACGCTCGCGATCGTCGCGAGCATCCGGCTCGGGGAGCCGCTCCGCGACCCCGACGGCTTCCTCGGCCCGTCCTGGCTGCGCCTGCCGCTGATGGTGCTCGGCGCGTTCGTGATCGACGTCGTGCCGCGCTCGCTGTGGCGGTCCCGGGGCTCGTGGCGCTCGTTCCCGGACCATGCGCGCCAGATCATCCGCGAGCACTGGACTCGAGACCGCATCACGCTGGTGACGATCGGGCTGGCGTCGTTCTTCATCACCTACGTCAGCTACCGCAACCTGAAGAACTTCCTGCCGTTCCTGGCCGGCGAGCCGCAGGATGCCGCCCTTCACCAGATCGACCAGATCCTCGCCTTCGGGCACGAGCCCGCGGTCCTGCTGCACCAGGTGCTCGGCGAGAACATCGCCGCGCACGTGCTGGCGTTCGTCTACGTGCTGTTCCTGCCGCTCTCGCCGGCTTCGCTGATCGTCTACCTGGTCTGGTCGCGCAACATCAGCTACGGCTACTGGTACGCCACCGCGCACTGCCTGACCTGGGCGTTCGGCACGCTCAGCTACTACCTGGTGCCGTCCCTGGGCCCCAACTTCGCCTACCCCTGGCTGTACGTCGACCTCGACCAGACCTCGGTGAAGGCGCTCCAGGACGCGCTCTACTACGGCCGTAAGGACGTGCTCTACAACCCGTTCGCCGACTCCATCCAGAGCGTGGCCGGTTTCGCCTCGCTGCACGTCGGCATCATCCTGACGCTGGCGCTGGTCACCCAGTACACCGCGCGCCACCGCTGGCTCCGGATCAGCGTGTGGGTGTTCTTCGTGCTGACCGTGCTCTCGACGCTGTACTTCGGCTGGCACTACATGGCCGACGACCTGGCCGGGGCGTTCATCGCGATCATGGCGGTGTGGATCGGCGGTCTGGCCACCGGTCAGAAGTTCGACCGACGAGGCAGGTCCTCGCACCCGACGACCTCGACGTCGCGCGTCCCGCTGACCGAGGACGAGCCGCCGCGGCCGCTCGACGCGGCACGCTAGGTCAAACCGCGTTCAAAGCGCGTCTTCGAGGCGGCCGCGCGACTAGACTGAGCGTGAGCTGTCCCATCCTCCCAGTGGGACAGGTCGCCGGTCCCGCCCCAACCTCCCAGTGGGGCGGGACCTTTTTCGTGCCCGGACGCTGTCGTGCGGTGGCCGACCGTCGTAGCCAGGCTCGACGGACGGGCGAGCGGGACTTCTCACCGCCCATTCCGCAAATGACATCGTTGTGATTCGTCAAGACGACACGCCGTGTGACTGATGTTTTTTCTGGGGAAAGTGTTCCATTTGTGACGGATGAGCACTAGCGTTCGTCGGGCGACGCCGTCCGGACCCGGTGCTCCGAACTTCGGGACCGGCGGCTCGACCCGGTCGAACCGGTGTCGGCGGTCCACGTCTGGGAGGGCGTGACCGCCGGCCGGTCGGCGGGGCCTGACGACGGTCCACCGAGCCTGCGGGGAAGCGGCTCGGCGGACCCCGACGGAAGGTGCTGCACGGTGCGGCTCCCGCGACTGCTGACGGCCACGCTGGCGCTGACCCTCGCGCTCGGCCTGGGCGGAACCGCGCCGGCCGGGGCCGACGAGGAGAGGCCGGAGCTGCCGTCGCAGGAGCAGGTCGACGAGGCCCGCGCCGAGGTGGCGGACAAGGCCGCCGCGGTGGGCCGGATCAAGGCCGCGCTGCTGATGGCCAACCAGCGGCTCGAGGTGGCGGCCGTCGAGGCCGAGCGCGCCGCCGAGCAGGCCAACGGCGCGCGCTGGAAGCTCGAGGTCGCCCGCCAGGACGTCGAGCGCGCCCGCCGGGACGCCGCCGAGGCGCGACGCCAGGTCGCCCGCCAGCGCGACGCGATCGGCGCGCTCGTCGCGTCGTCGTACCAGCAGGGCAACGAGCTCACCGCCCTCTCCGCGCTGATGACCGCCGAGGGCCCTGAGGGCGTGCTCGACCAGTACGCCGGCTTCCAGGGCGCGTCGTCGTCGCTGGAGGCGGACTACCAGCGGTTCGCCGCCGCCGACGCGCTCGCCGAGGTGTTCGAGCGCAAGGCCGTCGTGGCCGAGCGCCGGCAGCGTGCCGTGGCGAAAGAGGCCGAGGCCGCCCAGCAGCGCGCCGCTGCCGCCGCCGATGCCGCCCAGCGAGCGGCGCAGGACATCGCCGCGGAGAAGGACCACCTGATCCGCGAGCTCGCCGAGGCGCAGGACATCTCGGTGAACCTCGCCCGCGAACGCCAGGCCGCGCTCGAGGAGATCGCCCGGCAGCGTGCCGAGGAGCGGGCCCGCCGCGAGGCCGAGGAGCGGGCGCGCGCCGAGGCGAAGGCTCGCGCGGAGGCGGAGGCCAAGGCCCGCGCCGAGGCGAGGGCCAAGGCCCGGGCGGAGGCCGAGGCGGAGGCGGAAGCGGCTGCGGCCGCAGCGGCCCAGGCCGCGCCGAAGCCGGCCAAGTCCGGCCGGCCGTCGCCCGCCCCGAAGCCGGCCCCGCGGGCTCCCTCCACGCCGCCGAGCCCGCCGACTCCGCCTGCTCCGCCCACCCCGCCGGCGGCGCCGGGCGGCGTCCAGGCGGCTCTCGACTACGCCCGGGCGCAGGTGGGCGAGCCCTACCGCTGGGGCGCGTCCGGGCCGACCTCGTGGGACTGCTCCGGCCTCACCATGCGCGCGTGGGAGGCCGGAGGCGTCTCCCTGCCGCACTACTCGGTGGCGCAGTACTACGCCGGCACGCCGATCTCGGCCGCCGACCTGCGACCCGGCGACCTGGTGTTCTGGAGCAGCGGCTCGTCGCCGTCCGGGATCCATCACGTGGCGCTGTACCTCGGCGACGGGATGATCGTGCACGCGCCGCGGACCGGCCGGCCGGTGGCGGTGGAGTCGATGTACTACTGGATCCCGCCCACGCACTTCGTCCGCCTGTGACCTGCACCGCGGCGTGATCCGCGGCCGGGCGGGCACACTCAGGCCATGACCCAGCCGACCGTGCGGACCGAGCCACCGGCGATCGACGTTGCGGCGATGACCGCGCTGCTGGACGGGAAGTACGCCGACGTGCGCAAGCTCGTTCGCGACAGCCTCGCCGAGCACGCCTCGATCCTCGAGGAGGCGGAGACGTTGCCGCGCGACGAGTTCCGCGAGCGGGTGCTCGACGTCGTGCTGATGATGGGGCGCACCGGGCAGACCGGGTTCGGGTTCCCGCGCGAGTACGGCGGCGGCGAGGACATCGGTGCCTCGGTCGCGGCGTTCGAGACGCTCGCCCTCGGCGACCTGTCGGTGGTGACCAAGGTCGGCGTGCAGTTCGGACTGTTCGGCGGGGCGATCCTGCAGCTCGGCACGAAGCCCCACCACGACGCCTACCTCCGGCAGCTGATCACCGGCGAGGTGCTCGGCTGCTTCGCGATGACCGAGACCGGTCACGGCTCGAACGTGCAGGCGCTCGGCACCACCGCGACGTACGACCCGGCCGCCGACGAGCTCGTGATCCGCACGCCCGACGACAGGGCACGCAAGGACTACATCGGCAACGCCGCGCAGCACGCCCACGTGGCCGTGGTGTTCGCCCAGCTCGTCGTCGGCGGCGAGTTCCACGGCGTGCACGCCGTCGTCGTGCCGCTGCGGGACCGGGACGGCACCGTGCTGCCCGGGATCCGCATCGAGGACTGCGGCCGCAAGATCGGACTGAACGGCGTCGACAACGGGCGGATCTGGTTCGACGACGTGCGGGTGCCGCGCACCAACCTGCTCAACCGGTACGCCGACATCACTCCCGACGGCGTCTACACCTCGCCGATCGAGAACCCCGACCGGCGCTTCTTCACGATGCTCGGCACGCTCGTGCAGGGCCGCGTGTGCGTGGGCGGCGCGGCCATCAACGCGAGCAAGGTCGCGATCACGATCGCGGTGAAGTACGCACTGATGCGCCGACAGTTCGGGTCGCCCGGCTCGGACCGCGAGGAGCTGCTGCTCGACTACGGCCAGCACCAGCGCCGGCTGCTCCCGCTGCTCGCGCGCACCTACGCGCTGCACTTCGCGCAGGAGCGGGTCGCCTCCGACCTGCACGCGGTGTTCAACGTCGCTTCGGGGGACACCGATGACACTGTGGCGGCGGACGACGAGCACGTCCGAAGAAGTTTGGAGGCGCGGGCCGCGGGGACGAAAGCGTTGGGCACCTGGCACGCGTCACGGACGATCCAGGAGTGCCGGGAGGCGTGCGGCGGGGCGGGCTACCTGTCGGTGAACCGGTTCGACGCGCTGCGCGCGGACACCGACGTGTTCTCCACGTTCGAGGGCGACAACACGATCCTGCTGCAGCTGGTCGCGAAGGGCCTGCTGACCGACTACAAGGACTCGTTCGAGGACATGGACCAGATCGGCATGGTCCGGTTCGTCGGATCGCTGGCCGTCGACACCGTCCTCGAGCGCACCAACGCGCGGACGCTGCTGGACCGGCTGCGCGGCGTGGTCCCCGGCAACCGGGACTCCGTCGACGACCCCGCGACCGGTCTGCAGGACGGCGCCTGGCAGCTGCAGATGCTCACCGCGCGCGAGGAGCACATGCTCTCCGGCGTCGCCCGCAGGCTCAAGCGCGGGATCGACGCCGGAGGTGACCCGGCCGAGGTGTTCAGCATGTGCCAGGACCACGTCGTCGGTGCGGCCTGGGCGCACGTGGAGCGGATCGTGCTGGAGGCGTTCCTGGACAAGCTCGCCGGTCTCGAGGACGGCCCGAACAAGGACGCGCTGAACCACCTCTCCGACCTGTTCGCGCTGTCCTGCATCGAGAGCGACCGGGCCTGGTTCCTCGAGCACGGACGGCTCTCCAGCGCCCGGTCCAAGGCGGTCACCCGGCGGGTCAACCAGCTCTGCCGCCGCATCCGGCCGCTCGCCGGCGACCTCGTGGACGCGTTCGCCGTACCTCCGGAGATGCTGCGCGCCGAGATCCTCTCGTTCCCTGGGTCCTAAGCAGCGAGAACGCGCTCAGGGCGCTTGTCCATCTCGCGCCAGTGCGGTTGGAGGGCCGGGAGCATCGTGATCGCGAAGTAGGCCGCGCCGCTCGCGAGCATCGCGACGGTCAGGCCGGCGCCGCCGACGAGCACACCTCCGACGACGCCGCCGAGCGGGATCAGCGACCAGCACAGCGCGGTGTTGAGCGCGCTGACGCGACCGACGAGGTGGTCGGGGATGCGCTCGAAGACCACTGCGCCGAGGACCGGGTTGATGAAGCCGGACGCGAAGCCGCCGGCGACGGCGACCGCCAGCACCGCCCACAGCGGGCTGTCGAACGCGAGCACCCAGAACCGCGGGGCACCGCAGACGAGGAAGGCGACGAGGTACGTCGCGTAGCGTGGCAGCCGGTCCGCGAAGGCCGAGGCCAGCACGGCGCCGCCGATCGACGCGCCGCTGAAGACCGCGAACAGCAGGCCGATCGCGGCCGCCCCGCCGCCGGACTCCTTCGCCCACACGGGCACGAGCACGACCGAGAACGCCTGGTCGATGAGGTTGGTCAGCGCGACCATCACGCAGATGCCGAGCAGGATCCGGTCCTTGCGCAGGAAGTCCCAGCCCTCGCGGAGCCTTCGGAGGTACGGCGCGTCCTCCTCCTCGGCCTCGTGGTGGTCGGCCGTCCGGTGGCCGGTGAGCGCGCGCGTGGTGGCGAGCAGGACCAGGCCGGAGGCGAGGAACGACGCCGCGTCGACTGCGAGCGCCGTGGTCGGGCCGACGATCGCGACGAGGGCACCGGCGACGCCCGCGCCGACCATCGAGGCGGTGCGCTCGACGGCCGAGGCGAGCCCGGTGGCCCGCTCCATCGGGACACCGCCGTACCGCACGAGCGAGGGGACCATGGCGTGCTTGGCCCCGTCGCCCGGGCCGCGGAGTGCGCCGGCGAGCGCGACCAGGGCCACCAGGACGGGGAAGCCGAGCAGGCCGAGCACGTGCAGCAGCGGGACCAGCCCGACGACCACGAACGACCCGACGTCGGCGGCCACCGCCACGGTGCGCGCGCCGACGCGGTCGATCACGGGGCCGGCCAGCGCCTTGAGCACCACCAGCGGCGCCATCTCGGCGAACGCCACGATGCCGGTGAGTGTCGGGCTGTCCGTGGTGGTCAGCACGAACCACGGGATCGCGATCATCGACACCCGGGTGCCGGTGAGCGAGATCGCCTCGGCGGTGAGCCAGCCGTAGAGCGGGACCCGGGTGCGCGTGACGCTCACGCCGGGTCCGCCGGGGTGTCGACGATGTCCGGGGCCGCGGGCGGGAGCGTGCCGGGTCGCGGGAAGGCGTGCAGCTGGACGACGAACTCCGCCGTACCCTCCGCGTCCTCGTCCGCCTCGTCCCAGGAGCCGATGACCGTGTAGAGCGCCGACATCAGCTCGTCGGCGCGCTCGGGTGTGAGCCGCAGGTGCCAGTCGCTCATGGACGACGGCCGCCGCCACGCCTCGGGCAGCGTCGGCGCCTCCTCCATCGCGCGCTGCACCATCTCGGTGTGCACGACGGCGATCGCCTGCGCGTAGGCATCGACGACCTCGCGCCCCTCCGGCGTCTCCGTGACGCTCGGATCGGTCAGCGTCGACCGGTGGGCGGCCTTCCACCACCGGTCCCGGCCGGTGCCGCGCTCCGGGTCGTCGACGACGAACCCGTGCGCGGCGAGCTGACGCAGGTGGTACGACGTCGCGCCGCTGTTGAGCCCGAGCCGCTGCGCCAATGCCGTCGCCGTCGCCGGCCCGTCGGCCCGCAGCAGCCCGAGGATGCGCAGCCGCACCGGGTGCCCGAGGGCCCGCAGCGCCGCGACATCCGGCGTGATCGTCGTGAGGTCCACGCTGGGATCGTAGAACCGCAAAGACTCGTTTGCAAACGTTTCTTTGCAGTCCAGCTGTAACGCGGGGTTATAGACGCTCAACAAGCGGTATGCCGCGTGGGGAGCGTCCACACCACGTGGGGAGGGCGGCCCATCCGCGGCGTGGGCCGCCCGGGCTCAGTGGGCCGAGCCGTTCTCCTTGAACCGCTCGAAGGAGGCCACGACCTCGGCCTCGGCCTCGGTGCGGCCGACCCACTCGGCGCCCTCGACGGACTTGCCGGGCTCGAGGTCCTTGTAGACCTCGAAGAAGTGCTGGATCTCCAGACGGTCGAACTTCGACACGTGGCTGATGTCGCGCAGGTGCTCCAGGCGCGGGTCGGTCGCGGGCACGCAGAGCACCTTGTCGTCGCCGCCGGCCTCGTCGGTCATCCGGAACATGCCGATCGCGCGGCACTTGATCAGGCAGCCGGGGAACGTCGGCTCCTGGAGGATCACCATCGCGTCGAGCGGGTCGCCGTCCAGGCCGAGAGTGTTCTCGATGTAGCCGTAGTCGGCGGGGTACTGCGTCGACGTGAACAGCGTGCGGTCGAGACGGATGCGGCCGCTCTCGTGGTCCACCTCGTACTTGTTGCGCTGACCCTTGGGGATCTCTACCAGGACGTCGAACTCCACGATGTGCCTCTGCTTTCAGCCGCGATGAACCGTTTGGCTAGTGTCGCGCACCGCGGGAGGATCAGACGAGTCGGGAGGGTCGCGCGGTGGCCGAAGGTGACGCAAGCCACGCCGAGCCGCGAGAGCGGCCGGCGGGAACGCGTCTGCGCCGGCGCACGACGGCCCTCGTGGTCCTGGTGTACCTGCTCGCCGTTGCCGCCTGGGGCTTCGACCTCGGGCCACGCTGGTTCGGCTTCGACTACCCGTCGCCCGTCGAGCAGCCCGCTGCCGTCCCACCACCGCCCGGCCTGACCCTTCCCGAGGCGGAGGAGCCCGAACTGGTCGCGGCGGCCACGGAGGACGCGGCGGCCGACCCCGACGCCGTACGACGCGTCGTGAACAAGGCCCTGCGTGACAAGCGGATCGGGCCGCGCGTCGGCGTCGCGGTGAGCGAGATGTCCACCGGCGAGGTCGTCTACCGCCACGGCGAGGCGCGGGTGACCCCCGCCTCCACGATGAAGGTGCTGACCTCGACGGCCGCCCTGCACACGCTCGGACCCGACCACCGGTTCCGCACCACCGTCGTGCAGGGGAGCGAGCCGCGGCGGATCGTCCTGGTCGGTGGCGGAGACCCGCTGCTCGCGCGGCGCCCGGTCTCCGCCGACGAGGCATACCCCGCCCGCGCCGACCTGCAGACCCTGGCGCGGGCGACGGCGAAGGCGCTGCGCGACCGGGGGCGCACCGTGGTCCGGCTCGGGTACGACGCGTCGCTGTTCGAGGAGCCGTCGGTCAGCCCGGACTGGCGGGCGACGTACGTCCCCGACAACGTGGT
This sequence comes from Nocardioides sp., assembly GCA_036280235.1. GTDB lineage: Bacteria > Actinomycetota > Actinomycetes > Propionibacteriales > Nocardioidaceae > Nocardioides_B. The sequence continues at coordinate 4,523 of DASURB010000096.1, read as the reverse complement.
CAGCCCGATCTCGGCGCTCTGGGTGGACGGCGGCCGGGCCGAGGGCAGCTCGTTCCGCAGCGCGGACCCGGCGCTGGCGGCCGCAGCGGCGTTCGCGGACGCACTCGACCGGCGCGGCATCACGGTGCGAGGCGCGCCGCGCGAGGAGATGGCCGCCGAGGAGGCGGAGGAGCTCGCCGCTGTGGACGGCGCGCCGCTGGCACAGGTGGTCCAGCACACGCTGGAGGCCAGCGACAACGAGGCCGCCGAGGTCCTGTTCCGGCACGCCGCGATCGCGACCGACCGTCCCGCATCGTTCGACGGCGGTGCCGAGGCCGTCCACGCCGTACTGGAGGAGCTCGGGATCGACACGTCGCGGGACCGCATCCTCGACGGGTCCGGCCTCGCCCGCGGCAACCGGCTGCGGCCCGAGACGCTGCTGTCGGTGATCCAGGTGGCCGCGAGCGACGAGCACGCGGCGCTGCGGCCGGTGCTCACCGGGATGCCGGTCGCCGGGTTCAGCGGCTCGCTGACCTTCCGGTTCGACTCCGGCGACCCGGCGGGGCTGGGGGACGTCCGCGCGAAGACCGGCACGCTGACCGGGGTGCACGGGCTCGCGGGCACGGTCACCACCACGGACGGGGTCGTGCTGGGCTTCGTCGCGATCGCCGACAAGGTCAAGGTCCCGAACACGCTCGAGGCCCGCGCCCGGATCGACGAGCTCGCCGCGTCGCTCGCAGCCTGCGAATGCGGCGTCGCGGGCTAGGTCCACCCCGTAGGTTGTCGTCATGGTGGGACGCTCGACGATGATCGACTGGGACCTGGCCGTGGCGGCCGCCTCGAAGATGTCCGGGGCGGGACCGGCCATCACCCGCGAGGAGGCCGAGGACGTCGTCGCCGAGCTGCGCGAGGGCGCCGAGCGGTCCACGCCGCTGGTGCGGGACTTCACCGACCTGGCCGCCGGCAGCCGCACCGCTCCGGTGCTCATCGTCGATCGCGCGGGCTGGATCCGCGCCAACGCCGACGGGTTCGCCGAGGTGATCGCGCCGCTCGTCGACAAGCTGCAGAGCCGCAAGGGCGCCCCGTCACCGATGGCCGAGGCCGTCGGGTCCCGGGTGACCGGGCTGGAGGTCGGCGCGCTGCTCGGCTTCATGTCGAGCAAGGTGCTGGGGCAGTTCGACCCGTTCTACGGCCTGGACAGCGCCGGCGAGACCGGTCCGGCCGGGCGGCTGCTCCTGGTCGCGCCCAACATCGTGCACGCCGAGCGCGAGATGGGCGTCGACCCGCACGACTTCAGGCTCTGGGTCTGCCTGCACGAGGAGACCCACCGGGTGCAGTTCACCGCGGTGCCTTGGATGCGCGACCACATCCGCAGCGAGATCGAGGCGCTGGTCAGCGAGATCGAGGTCGACCCCGCGAAGCTGGCCTCGATGGTGGGGGAGGGTGTCAAGCGCGTCGGCGACATCCTGCGCGGTGACGACGACGTCAGCCTCCTCGACCTCTTCTCCTCGGCCCGGCAGCGCGAGGTGCTGGACCGGATCACCGCGGTGATGTCGCTGCTCGAGGGCCACGCCGACGTGGTGATGGACGGCGTCGGCCCCGAAGTGATCCCGACGGTCAAGGACATCCGTCGCCGGTTCACCGAGCGGCGCAAGGGCACCAGCTACCTCGACCGCGTGCTGCGCAAGCTGCTCGGTCTCGACGCGAAGATGGCGCAGTACCGCGACGGCGCCGCCTTCACCCGCGGCGTGCTCGACCAGGTCGGCATGGACGGCTTCAACGCCGTGTGGGCCGAGCCGGCGCACCTGCCGTCTCGCGTCGAGATCTCCGACCCCGCCGCCTGGGTGCGCCGCGTCCACGGGTGAGCCTCGACCCCGCTGTCGCCGCGGTCCGGCTCGCCGTACGCCGGACGCTGGAGCGTGAGCCCGCGGGACGCCAGGTCGTCGTCGCCTGCTCGGGCGGAGCCGACTCGCTCGCCCTGCTCGCGGCCGCGGCGGTCGAGGGGCACAAGCAGGGCCGCCGCGTGCTCGGTGTCACCGTCGACCACGGTCTGCAGGACGGCTCGCAGGCGCAGGCCGAGCGCGTCGTCTCGCAGATGGCCGCCCTCGGCGCCGACGAGACGATGACCGTCCGGGTCGACGTGCATGCGACCGGCCAGGGTCCCGAGGCGGCCGCGCGCGAGGCGCGCTACGCCGTGCTCGAGGAGGTCGCCCAGCGGACCGGCGGCGTCGTGCTGCTGGGTCACACGCGGGACGACCAGGCCGAGACCGTGCTGCTCGGGCTGACCCGTGGCTCGGGCGGTCGGTCCATCGCGGGCATGCGGGCGTCGTACGACGACGTCCGGCGGCCGCTGCTCGACGTCACCCGCGAGCAGACCGAGGCGGCGTGCCGGTCCGAAGGCATCGACTTCTGGACCGACCCGCACAACGACGACCCGCGCTTCACCCGCGCGCGGGTGCGGCACGTCGTGATGCCGACCCTGGAGCGCGAGCTCGGGCCCGGCGTGGCCGCCACCCTCGCCCGCACGGCCGAGCAGCTGCAGGAGGACGTCTCGGCACTGGACGCGATCTCCGACCAGGCGTACGCCGACGCCCGGCGCGACGACGGGCTCGACGTCGCCGTGCTCGCGTCCCTTCCTGCGGCCGTCCGGCGGCGCGTGCTGCGGCTGGCCGCGCTCGAGGCGGGTGCGCCGGCGAGCGAGCTGTTCCGGGTGCACGTGCTGGCGCTCGACGAGCTGGTCACGGCGTACCGCGGCCAGCGCTGGGTCGACCTCCCCGGGCACCGTCGCGGCCGCCGGATGGGGGAGCGGATCGTGGTGGAGGGCTCCGATGGGACCGCCGGGAACGCTGTGGGAGGCTGACGCTCATGGACGAATCGCACATCGAGGGCGACCTGGTGGACGTCCTCTTCACCGAGAAGCAGATCCAGGACCGCCTCGGTGAGCTGGCGGCGGCCATCGAGGCCGACTACGAAGGCAAGGACATCCTGCTGGTCGGCGTCCTGAAGGGCGCCGTCATGGTGATGGCGGACCTGGCGCGCCACTTCAGCCGGCACGTCGAGATGGACTGGATGGCGATCTCGTCCTACGGGTCCGGCACGAAGTCCTCGGGCGTCGTACGCATCCTCAAGGACCTCGACACCGACATCAGCGGGCGGCACGTCCTGGTCGTCGAGGACATCATCGACACCGGCCTCACGCTGTCCTGGCTGATCTCCAACCTGAACTCCCGCGGCCCGGCCTCGGTCGAGATCTGCACGCTGCTCCGCAAGCCGGAGGCGCAGCAGATGAGCGTCGACGTGAAGTACGTCGGCTACGACATCCCCAACGAGTTCGTGGTCGGCTACGGCCTGGACTACGACGAGAAGTACCGCAACCTCCGCTGCATCGGCACCCTCGCGCCGCACGTCTACACCTGACCCGTCACGGCCGGCGAGCTCGCCGCGGAGGCCCCGGCTCCCGCCGACTGACACGACCTGCCGGTCTTGCGTGGATTCGCAACCGCACCCCCGGCGGTGAACAATGGACGTACGACGGTATCCACGACCTGTCTCAGACCGGGGCGGACCGTTGGAACTGACGTGTACCGTCTGAGGTTCAGTAGTGCGATTGGGCAGGAGGACGGAGCCTCGAGCTCCGGTACAGAATCGTGAAGCGCTTTTTCCGAGGTCCCTGGCTGTGGATCGTCGTCGCGGTTGTCGGCGTGCTCCTGGCGCTGCAGTACCTTGCCCCGAACGGCGGCTACCAGCAGGTCGACACCTCGCAGATGGTGTCCTACATCAAGGACGGCAAGGTCGAGAAGATCACCTTCGTCGACGGTGACCAGGAGATCCGAGCCACCCTCGACAACGGCCAGCAGGTCATGTCCTCCTGGGTCGCCGGGCAGCAGGTCGGACTCGTCAACCAGGTCCAGGCCGAGGTCGCGTCCGGACAGATCGAGAACTACAACGTCGACGTCCCCAAGCCGAGCCTGATCGGCTCCATCCTCGCCACTCTCCTCCCGTTCGCCCTGATCATCCTGCTCTTCCTGTTCCTGATGAACCAGGTCCAGGGCGGCGGCGGCCGGGTCATGCAGTTCGCCAAGTCCAAGGCCAAGCTGATCAGCAAGGACATGCCGAAGACCACGTTCGCCGACGTGGCCGGCTGCCAGGAGGCGATCGAGGAGCTCGGCGAGATCAAGGAGTTCCTGCAGGAGCCGGCCAAGTTCCAGGCGGTCGGGGCGAAGATCCCCAAGGGCGTGCTGCTCTACGGCAATCCCGGCACCGGCAAGACCCTGCTGGCGCGGGCGGTCGCCGGCGAGGCGGGCGTGCCGTTCTACTCAATCTCCGGCTCGGACTTCGTGGAGATGTTCGTCGGTGTCGGTGCCTCCCGGGTGCGCGACCTGTTCGAGCAGGCGAAGGAGAACGCCCCGGCCATCGTGTTCATCGACGAGATCGACGCCGTCGGCCGGCACCGCGGCGCCGGCATGGGCGGCGGCCACGACGAGCGTGAGCAGACGCTCAACCAGCTGCTCGTCGAGATGGACGGCTTCGACGTGCGCGGCGGC
>DASURB010000095.1:0-63160 GCA_036280235.1 Nocardioides sp. | reverse complement strand
CTGGGCACCGGTGACCGTCGGAGAATCCCCGCGGCTGCGTTGTTCGCGCTCATCGGCTCCGTGCCCCACACCCAGTGGCTCGCCGGCCAGCTCCCCCTTGACGAGAGCGGGTTCGTGGTGACCGGGCGGCAGATCACCGCCGGGGTAGGACCGGACAACCCGTGCGGACCGTCGATGTTCGAGACGGCTCGCCCAGGTGTCTTCGCAGTCGGTGATGTGCGCAGCGGCTCGGTGAAGAGAGTGGCGTCGGCCGTTGGGGAGGGCGCAGTCGTGGTGCGGCTGGTGCACGAGTTCATGGCAAGCTCAGGAGGCCTCTCGTGAGTGATCGACAGGTGGCCAGCGAGCCCGCCAGGCAGGAGAGCTTGGGCAAGTCCGGGCGGTCGTCAGGTGAAGCGCAGCCGAAGCCGTGGCGAACCGAGGGGCTTCCTCGATCCGCCCAGGACGATCAGAAGCCTGAGCGACCCCACTGGGCACGAGTCGTGGCCTGGTTCGTGGCGGCGTACGCCGTCGTGTTCGTCGTCAGCACGATTCAAGACATCGCCGGCGGCCCGGAGACCGTGCCCTACACCGAGTTCACGTCTCAGGTCGAGAAGAAGAATGTCGCCGAGGTCTTCGCCCGGGGAAACACCATCGAAGGGACCCTGAAGTCACCTGCGGCGCTCCCCGGCAAGAAGAGCAGCACCTATCAGCAGTTCACCACGGAGCGGCCCGTCTTCGCGCAGGACGACCTCCTGGCCCAGCTGGAGCGATCCGGTGCCACGGTCCGCGCGACACCAGTAGACGACCAACGAGGGCTTCTCGCGAACGCACTCATCTCTTTCGGGCCGATCTTGCTGCTGGTCGGGTTCTACTACTGGCTGTACAAGCGCCAGATAGGCGGTGGGCTGGGCGCCCTGATGGGCCTCGGCGGCAAGATGCACAAGCCGGTCGACCCCGAATCAGTCCGTGTCACGTTCGACGACGTTGCCGGCATCGACGAGGTCGAGGCCGAGATCACCGAGATCGTGGACTACCTCAAGGAACCAGAGCGATACCGCCGCCTGGGCGCCCGTGCCCCGAAGGGTGTCCTCTTGGCGGGGCCTCCTGGCACGGGCAAGACCCTGCTCGCACGTGCGACCGCGGGTGAGGCCGGCGTGCCCTTCTTCTCGGCCAGTGGCTCGGAGTTCATCGAGATGATCGTGGGGGTCGGTGCCAGCCGTGTGCGCGAACTGTTCGCCGAAGCGCGCAAGGTGGCACCCGCAATCATCTTCATCGACGAGATCGACACGATCGGCCGCGCCCGCGGAGGTGCCCGCGCCGTCGGTGGTCACGACGAACGCGAACAGACCCTCAACCAGATCCTCACCGAGATGGACGGGTTCAGCGGCACCGAAGGAGTCGTGGTGCTGGCGGCCACCAACCGTCCCGACGTGCTCGATCCGGCTCTGCTCCGCCCGGGGCGATTCGACCGCACCATCACTGTCCACGCGCCGGACCAGAGCGGTCGTGCCGCCATCCTGGCCGTGCATACCCGCCACGTCCCGCTCGCGGACGACGTGGACCTGGACGAGCTGGCCCGCATCACCCCAGGCATGGTCGGCGCCGAGCTGGCGAATGTGGTGAACGAGGCCGCTCTAGCCGCTGCCCGACGACGCCAGTCCCGCGTCACCCACCGCGACTTCACCGAGGCGCTGGAGAAGGTCCAGCTCGGCACGGCACGCCATCTGGTGATGCCGGAGGCGGAGCGACGCCGTACGGCGTATCACGAGGGCGGCCACGCGCTCCTCGGGATGATCCAGCCGGGGGCGGACCCGGTCCGGAAGGTGTCCATCATTCCGCGAGGGCGCGCCCTTGGTGTCACGTTGTCGACGCCCGAGCAAGACCGCTACGGATATGACGCCAACTACCTACGCGGTCGCATCATCGGCGCCCTCGGCGGCAGAGCAGCCGAAGCCCTCGTCTTCGGGGTCACAAGCACGGGAGCCGAGAACGACCTCGAGAACGCCACCGAGATCGCTCGGCAGATGGTCGGCAGATGGGGTATGTCCGACCACATCGGGCCGGTGTCCGTGCTGCGCCCGGAGGGCGACCCGCGTCTGGCCGGGGTCTCGGACAGTCTGCTCGACGCCGTGGACCAGGAGGTGCGCCGGATCATCGACGAGTGCGCTCGGCGGGCCGAGGAACTTCTCGAGGAGAACCGAAGTCGTCTCGACAACCTCGCGGGACAGCTGCTCATCCACGAAACCCTCGACGAAGCCGCTGCCTACGCCGCGGCCGGAATCGAGCGGGTTCCGCGGTCATGAAGTCCCGGACGCTGGCCGGGGTGACGGCTGTGGGCGTCTTGGCGATCGTCGTCGCTGTCGCGATCCTCGTCCGCGAAAACGGCAGCGGTACGGCGGAGCCCACGCCCGTCGTCGAGCTGCGCGACACCCCCGGTGACCTCCCCGACGTGCTGGCCGCGGCGGAGGCCAGCATCCGTGACTACTGGTCGACAGGACTCGGCGAGGTCTACGGCAGGCCCTTCCACGACCTCGTCGGCGGATTCCAACCGAAATACCCGAACAGCCGCCCGTGGACGTGTCACGGCCAGAACCTCACCTACGACGACATCAAGGGCAACGCCTTCTACTGCGGCGGCCGGGGTGACGACTACATCGCCTACGACGCGGCGTACCTCCTGCCCCAGCTCAACCAGACCTTCGGCGCCCTGGCGCCTGCGGTCGTTCTCGCGCACGAGATGGGCCACGCGATACAGGCACGAGTGGGGGTCAAGGCTCCCTCGGTGGTGATCGAGCTCCAAGCCGACTGCTTCGCCGGGGCCTGGGTGGCGAACGCGCAGGCGTCGGCCCAGGACCCGGTCGCGATCGACGAGCCGGCCCTGGACTCCTCGGTCCGGGCGATCCTGGCGCTTCGCGACCGCCCCGGCACACCCGCGACAGCCCCGCAGGCGCACGGGTTGGCGTTCGACCGCGTGAACGCCTTCCAGACCGGTTATGAGCAGGGACCGCGAGAGTGCGCCACGTTCCCGAGAGGCAACGTGGTGACGACAGAGCTTCCGTTCCGGACCCTCACCGAGCTGCAGACCGGCGGCAACATCGGCTTCGGGGAGGCGGTCCCGTTCTTCACCGGTCATCTGGACGCCTTCTGGTCAGTGGCACTGCGCAAGCTCGCCGCGGACGCGACGTATCACCGTCCCGCCACGGCCCACACCGCCGCTTCCCCGCTGCCCGCCTGCTCGAGCGACCCCGGTTACGACCGCGAGGCCGTATCCGGTTACTGCCTGCCGACCAACACCGTCGTCTGGGCGACGCTCGAGCTCGAACAGCTGCACCAGCGCATCGGCGACATGGCCACGGGGGCGGTCCTCTCCGACGACTGGGCACGAGCCGCACAGTCTCAAGCAGGGCTGCCGACCTCCGGAGTGGTCGCGGAGCTTCAGCAAGTCTGCTTCACCGGCAGCTGGGTCCTGTCGATCGCATCCGCAACCTCACCGGTCCGCCTGTCGCCAGGGGACATCGACGAGGTGCTCCTCGCGGTGCTGACGCCGACATCGCCGAACCAGACCCGCGAGGTCAAGGGGACCTCGTTCGAGCGCACCGCCGCGCTTCGCAGGGGGCTGCTCGGCGGCCTCAGCGCGTGCTCGACGTAGACACGCCGGTGCCGCGGCCCATGACGGCCGCGGCACGGTGGTGGTTCGGGATCAGGCAGCGATTCGCGTTGCCGGTCGCTCCTCGGACCGCCCGTCCTCGCGGGTCGGCGCCTTGGCGAGCTCTCGCCGTCGCAGCGTGACCATGGTCAGGCCGGCGAGCAGGCCGAGCGCGGCGGCGTACACCCCGAACGGCCAGGACCAGCTCAGGCCGAGCAGGCTGTCGAGCGAGACCCGACCGGGACCGGTGAAGCCGAGCCCGAGCGCGGTGACCGCGTAGAGCAGCGGCAGCTCGTAGCCGCCGTTGGCGTTCCACAGGCCGTGGCTGCTGTGGACGGCGGCGGCGGCGAACATCGTCCCGATGACGATCGCGGCGCCGAGCGGGGTGAGCAGACCGAGAGCGACCAGCGCGCCGCCGGTCACCTCGGCCAGGCCGGCCAGCACGGCCATCCGCCGGCCCGGTCGGTACCCGACGGAGTCGAAGAAGCCTGCGGTGCCGCGCAGCCCGGCCCCGCCGAACCAACCCAGGAGCTTCTGGGCGCCATGCCCGACGAGCAGCAGCCCGAGCACGACACGGATGATCAGCAGTCCAAGAGTCATCGCGGTCCCCTCCTTCCGAGCTCAGGATCAGTCGCCCCGCTGGGCGGGGCGACTGGTCTCAGCCAGTGGTGATCTCGATGCGGCGCGGCTTGGCGTGCTCCGTCTTGCGCACCACGACCCGCAGGACACCCTCCTGAAGGTTGGCCTCGACGTTGTCCGCGTCCACCTCACCGGGAAGGACCACGCGGTAGTCGAACTGGCCCGTACGGCGGGTCCGGCGGCGCAGGATGCCCGTCCGCTCGCGCTCCTTGACCTCACCGTGGATCCTCAGCTCGTTGTCCTGAAGCTCCACGGTGACGTCGTCGCGCTTGACGCCAGGCAGGTCGGCCTCGACCAGGAACGCCTCGTCGGTCTCCTCGATGTCGACCGCGGGCACCCAGCTGGTGACCAGACCATGACCGACGCCGGACTCCAGCAGCTTCGAAACGCGCTGCTGCATGTCATCGAACTCGCGGAAGGGGTTCCACCCCTGACGGTCTGTGTTCCTCAGTAGCTGCAACGTCATCTTCCACACCTCCTCTGACGATCTCGAAGGCGCCGAAAGTTTTCGCCCATGAAGACGCGTGCGGCTGAGTCCATATTCCCGACTCGGCTCGTCGCAGCCGTGATCGTGGTCACATCCAAGCCAGCGACCGGAACCAGACAGGGATCCGGGCCCTGCCAGCTGGCAGCAACGCCATCCACATGCGGCGACCGACGGAGGCTCCGGGCTCGCCAGCACAGCTGACAGAAGCAGCTCAGCCGGCCCGGGTCGACAGCGCAGTCAGAACGTCCCGTTGTCGTTGGCGGAGCTCTGGGAAAACACCTGCAGGACCGTCCCAGCGCTCCACGCTCTTCCCGTCCGGGTCGAGCCGAAAGATGTCCATGCCGGCACAGTCGTCGGAGCTCGGCCAGGTCTGATGGCAATGCAGGACGACATGTTCGCCTTCTGCGAAGGCTCGGACGAAGCCGACGTGCTTGCCGGGGTACTCCGTGGCCATGCGCTCGAAGTACTCGATGAAGGCTTCCTTGCCGTCGGCGACGTGAGGGTTGTGCTGCCGGTACTGGTCGCCTGCGTAGCGCTCGATGGCCTCGCGTGGACGGCACTGGTTGAGCATGAGGTCGTAGAACGCCTTCACGTTCTTCTTGTTCCGCTCAAGGTCCGAGGCCACGTGTCACCACTCCTCTGCGCGTTGGTGCCGGCGCAACCGCTCGGCAAGACCGGACGTTCCTCGGAACCACTGGCCGTTCACGGGTTGCCGGCACCGCTCAGCGTGAGCTGCCGCCGGTGGTGCTCGTAGTGCTGGGTGGCGTAGTGCAGGACGTCCTGGACCGTCATGAAGTCGCGGAAGTAGGGGTCCCAGCCGACCGGGAAGTGCATCCCGCGAGCCAGCTGCTTCTCGGTCGAGCGTTCGAGCGTGTGGATGAGGCTCGCGGTGACGCGGTCCATGACGGCCTCCATGCCGCTGTGGCCGAGCACTCGGGCTCCGCCGAGGGAGCCGAGATAGTTGACGACGTGGAACGGTCTCGTCGCGGAGTTCAGGGCCTGGGCGAACCGGCGCGAGGCGCCGGGCGGCAGCACCGAGAATCCTCGGACCAGCCAGAGCAGGGTGCGCACGATCATGTAGCCGAAGAGCATGTGGAACAGCAGCTGGTCGTTGGTCCACTCGGTGCCGTTGCTGCGCTTGCGGAGCTCCGCGGTGGTGGCCCCGTCGACCAGGCGATGGAAGTCGTTGCGCGCGGCGCGGATCTCGTCGGCGGTCTCGGCTGGTGTCACGGTGGCTCCCGGGTCTTGCCTCAGTGCCAAAGGTAGTCATGCATGTCGGCCCCGCTAGGTGCAGACGGTCGCTGCGCCGCTCGACCAGCACCACGTCACGCCGGACACCGGCCTCGGGTCCGTACGGCGTGGCGCAGGGCGCACCGTGGTCACTCGGTCACCGCGTGGCCAGCGCCGAGCGAAGGGACTCCAGCGCCGTCGGCACGATCGAGTACCACATGTTGCGGCCACGCTTCTCGGCCGTCACCAGTCCCGCCTTGGACAGCACCTTGAGGTGGTGGCTCACCGTGCCCTGCGAGCGGCCGACGGGCTCGGTCAGGTCGCAGACGCACACGGCGCCTTTGTCGGCGTTGGCGAGCAGCGAGACCAGGCGCAACCGCACCGGGTCTCCGAGCGCGGCGAACCGCTCCGAGAGGACCTCGGCGTCGGTCTCGGGCAGCGGCTCGAGTGCCAGCGGGGTGCAGCACTCGACAGCGGCCGGCTGGTCCAGCAGCGGCAGTTTCTTCACGCCCACCAAGGCCTCCCTCACAGATGGTGTGGAGACATTCTGCCAAAGCATTGACAAACGTCAATACTTTGGTAACCATCGACATCCATCAATTGGTTTCCACTGTCGTCAGGAGCTCCTCATGTCGCGCATCCAGCTCGCCCTCAACGTCAACGACATCGACGAGGCCGTCGACTTCTACTCCACGCTGTTCGACACCGCCCCGGCCAAGCGTCGCCCGGGCTACGCGAACTTCGCCGTCGAGAACCCGCCGCTCAAGCTCGTGCTGTTCGAGAACGCCGAGGCGACCGGCACGCTCAACCACGTCGGGATCGAGCGGACCTCGATGGACGAGGTGCAGGCCGAGGCCGACCGGCTCGAGGCCGCGGGTCTGACCTTGGACGTCGAGGGTGGCGTCGTGTGCTGCTACGCCCGCCAGGACAAGCACTGGGTCACCGGACCCGACGGCCAGCGCTGGGAGAACTACGTCGTCCTCGCGGACGCCCACCCCGAGCTCGAGGGGAAGACCAGCGCCCAGCTCACCGAGCTCGAGCGCGCGGACGACGCCGCGGCCAGCGGCTGCTGCACGGGCTTCCAGAACGCCGAGGCCGCCGCCGACACCAGGGCCACCCAAGCCCAGCCGGCTACCGCCGGATCTCCCTGCTGCTGAATCGCGGCCGGCCACGACCCACAGGACGGACAGAACCCATGCATCCTTTGAACACCTCAGGTCTCCTCGCCGCAGAGCTGACCCGCGATCGGCTCGAGGTCGCCCGGCGGTCACGACTGGCCCGGCTGGCCAGCTGCTGCCACCCCAGCACCTGGCGTCGCCTCGCCGGCCGAGTGCGCGAGTCGGCACAGTCACTGCGTCGAGCAGGGACCAGCCCGGCAGCCGCCTGCTGCGGCTGAGGCCGGATCCCGACTCGCTCGGGCAGGCCGGCCCACCAGCGTGGCGTCCTCATGCCAGGAGTTCAGCGTGAACGGCGGGGCCGCGGTGGCCAAAGTACGAGGGCGACACACTGCGAGCTTGTCCTCGCCGACCTGCTCCTGGATCAAGACCTCCCGTCGAAGACCTGTGCGGGCCCACACCGTGCAGGAACACCCCGGGAAGCGCCCTGGTGCTACTCCGTCGGTCCGTACTGGGCGTAGTAGCGGCTCATGATCCGCGCGTGGTCTCGCTGCGCGTCGGACCAGCCGACGAGTCGTCCGGGCCGGCGGTGCAACCACCCGTCGTAGAGCCCACCGCACACCGCGGCCAGCACGCACGTGCCTGTCAACAGCATGATCATGGCCCAGCCCATGGAGACCGCCTCCACCTCGAGGATATGCCTCGACCGGCCGGAATGGGCGAGCTCTGCGTCAGCCGCGGGGTGGGGCCAGGAGAAGCGGGAGGACGTCGTCGGCGTTCGCGACCAGCCGGTGCTCGAAGCCCTCGCAGGCTTCGGCCGACGGGTTCACGGCGACGGACGTCGCCTGGACGTCTATCGCGTAGCGAAGCAGCTTCGGCACGGTCCACGTCGTCATCGAGCTGCCCACGACCAGTAGTGCGTCGCATTCGCGTACGGCGTTCCGGGTGTTCCAGTGCGCGTCGATCGCGAGCTCCTCACCGAAGAGCACGACATCGGGCCGGGACGGTCCGCCGCAGGAGGCGCACGTAGCGCGTGCGGCGGACGGTCGGACGTCCGGGACCAGGTTCCAACCGCACCCGCTGTCGAGGCAGCGGTTCGCGAACACCGAACCGTGCAAGTGGTGCACGGGCCCGGGCACACCGTCCGTCTTCGAGGCTGCGCGCTCGTGCAGGTCGTCGACGTTCGTGGTCGTCAGCGTCACGGTGCGACCCTCCGCCGCAGATGACGCGATCCACTCCGCAAGAGCGACGTGCGCGGCGGTGGGCCGGACGCTCTCGACCTGCTCGCGCAACCGCGCCGTGTAGTCCCGCAGATCGGCTACGGAAGCCGGCATCGCCTCGGCCATCAGGAAGTCGGGGACGGCGAGGTTGCCCTCGCTGGCGGTGTAGAGGCCGCCGACGCCACGGTACGGCGGCAGCCCCGCGGCAACGCTGATCCCGGCGCCTGTCACGACGAGGACTCGTCGCGCACGCGCGAGCGCCCGCGTTGCGAGGTCGAGACCGGCAAGCCCTCGCTCCGTCCGCGGGCCGCGCCATCGGATGGTGGTGCCTCGCACGGCGTCTCCTGTCTCGCGTCTCCTCGTCGATAGGCACGTACCTTGCCGCAGGCAGCAAGCGTGCGTGGCGAAAACCGGCGACAACCTGACGCCGAGGGAGTCGTCAGCCGCGCGCGGTCTCGGGCAACCGCGTGCCGGCGGCAATCCCGTCGGCGTGCTCGTGGCGAACCGCGACGGCGACGTCGTACCCCTCCGGAACCGGGACGACCGAGGCGATCACGTACGCGGGGAAGTAGCGGACTCCGGCCACCCGCGGGATCGCGGTGGGGCGCTCCTCGACCCCGGCCGGCAGTACGTCGGCGCCGAAGGTCTCGAGGCCGGGCACCGTGTCCGGGAACGAGAGCGCGGTCAGCCACGCATCGCGGACCAGGGCGCCGATCCGCTCGTCGGCCGGTTCGCGCGGGTCGGTGAGCGTGTGCCACTGCCACACGACCGTCTCCGCCGTGGCCTGCGCGTGCCGGAACGCGGCATCGGCCAGCCAGCTGGAGCCCCAGGAACCTGCACCGGGATGTGGCCGGTCGCAGGCGGGGTCGGTGGCGACGGCGTGCCGCCACTCCACGGCGCGCACGTGCGTCGTGAACACGCTCAGCAGGTGGCTGAGGTCGTGCAGCAGCCCGACCGTGTAGCGATGCCCCGTCATGTCGCCCCCAAAGACTCGGCCCGGATCACTCCAGAGAGGAGCGACGAGCCGACTTCATGATGCGACGCAGCGCGCGGGGCCGTGGCGGATTTTGCCGAACCCTTGCCGCCGCTCTAGATAGGTCAGTACCGGTCGGTGACGCGGAGCTTTCCGCTCGAGGTGGCCCTCAGGCTCGCGACGTACATCCGGCGCTGGTTGCAACCCTCCGGGCTGGTGCGGCAGGACGGGTTCTTCTGGTAACCGACGTGACCGGCGCGCCACGCGGAGTACGCCAGCCGGAGCCGGCCCTGGTCGTCCACGACCGGGGTCTGCGCACCAGGGCCGGCGACGACGGAGTCGCTGGCCAGCAGTGGCTTGTCGACCGGGCGCTTGCACGGGCCGAGCGGGCCGCTGCAGACGGCGTAGCCGATGGCGTACTTCGCGGTCGTGTACTTGTGCGCCGAGTAGAACAGGTAGATCCGGCCGTCGTACTTCACCGGGGACGGCGCCTCGATGACGTTGCCCTCCCACCCGGCCGCGGTCTGCAGCAGCACCTTGGTCTTCGCGCCGGGCGCGAACCGGCTGCCGTCGGCGGTCATCTGCCGCGCGACGACCTGCGTCGGCTTCGAGCCGGGCACGCCGGCGTTCTTCCAGACCAGGTAGACCTTGCCGCGGCGCTTGAGCCAGGCCGGGTCGATCGAGCCCATCGGGTCCTTCGAGCAGTACAGCGGCTTGGAGGAGGTGTCCACGAACGGGCCGGCCGGGTGCGGCGCGGTCGCCAGGGACAGGCAGTGGCGGTTGCTGTTCCGGCTCGTCTGTACGGCGTACGCGTTGACGAAGCGACCCGCGAGCTCGGCCACGGCGGGCGACCACACCCCCGGCTTGCCGTTCGGGGGAAGCTTGGCCGCCCACGAGGCGGGCTGCGGCATCGCGTCGTTGTAACCGACCCAGTGGTGGTAGCCGGCCTCGAGCGGCCACGCCTCGCGGGCCGTCCACGTCTGCAGGTCCGGCGAGGTCATGACCGGCAGGTTGTTGCCGTCGAGGTTGGTCGCGTAGGCGTACCAGAGCCCGCCGCTCCTCAGGATCGACGGGGCGCCGAACTCACCGGTGTAGAGCTGACCGGCCCAGAACCGGTCGCTGCCGGGCGCCGCGGAGGCCGGCGGGGCGGCCGACGGCGCGACCAGGGCGGCGGCCAGCGCGGCCAGGGTCAGCAGCGCGAGCAGGCAAGTGCGGATCGGGTGCGGGGCGACGGTACGCATGCGGCGACCATCGGCACGCGCGCCGCCGGTGTGAGGCAGTGCTCGGGCGGGCCGGGGTGTGCTCGGTCACCACGGCCCGCCCGCCCCGCCGGTGCGTGGCGTCAGGACGGAGGTCGGGTCACGGCTCCTCGACGATGCCGAGCAGCAGGCGCACGATCCTCGCCACGACGACACCGGCGGCGACACCGACCGCGCTGCCGATCGCCGCGGAGGTGAGGATGCCGAGGAACGCGGCACGCACCCGCCCCGGCTCGGCGGCGAACCAGGCGACCAGGCGGCCGATCCATATGCACACGCGAACGGCCGCGGCCCAGAGGCCGGTGCCGACCGCGGCGAGCACCGAGGCCAGGGTCCTGCCCCACTGGCGGAAGGTGTCGTGGGGCGGCGCCGGGAGCTGGTTCGGTAGCCGGTTGGGAAGAGTGGTGGTCGACATCGATCAACAACCCCCTGCGTCTCAGGCGATCTGGGCCGTCCGCAGCTCGCGCAGGTCGCGGGTGCCCTCGACGAGCAGGCCGAAGATCCGCTCGTAGCCGGCCGCCATCACCGACAGGTCGAACCGCTCCTCGGCGTGCTTGCGGCACGTGGCCGGGTCGAGCTCCGTCGCGCGCTCGAGCGCGCCGGCGAACGACGCCGCGTCATCGACGATGACACCGGTCTCGCCGTGCTCGAGCACCTCCGGGACGCTGCCCCGCCGTATGGCCGCGACGGGCGTGCCGCAGGCCAGAGCCTCGACCATGACCATGCCGAACGGCTCCTCCCACTGGATCGGGAAGGCCATGACCGCGGCGCGCGAGAACAGCTCGCGCTTGAGCGCGGCGTCGGCTTCACCGACGTACTCCGCGTCGACGCCGGCCTGCCTACCCAGGCGCGGGCGGACCGCCTCCTCGAAGTAGGCGCGCTCGGCGGGCTCGTTGAGCTTGCCGGCGAGGACGATGCGGCGGCCGATCCTGCGGGCCGCGTCGATGGCCAGGTGCGCGCCCTTGTCGGGGCTGAACCGGCCGATCCACAGCACGTAGTCGTCCTTCTCCTCGACGTAGGGGAACGACGACACGTCGATGCCGTTGTGCACGACGCCGACCCAGTTCAGCCGCGGGTTCAGTCGCTGCTGCGCCGCCGAGATGGCGACCACGTCGACGGCGTCGCCGAGGGTCTCGTAGTAGCGACCGTTGGCGCCGAGCACCGGACCGTGCATGGTGACGACCGTCGGCACGTCGCGCGAGCCGGCGAGCAGCGGCCCGGCCAGGCTGTGGTCGTGCACCAGATCGACGTCGAGGTCGGCCAGCGCCCGGGCGGCGACCGCGGCCGCCTGCACCTCGGGCATCGGGTCCCCGAGCAGCTCCGACGGCGGCTCGTCGTACACCTGGACGAAGTGCTGGGCCTTGGTCCTGTGCTGCCCGGAGCCCACCAGCGTGACTTCGTGCCCGCGCTCGACGAGCTGGTCCACGAGGCCGGCGACGACCGCCTCGGTGCCGCCGTAGCCTCGCGGCGGGAGCTCGAACCACGGCGGGGCCACCATGGCGATCCGCAAGGGGGACGGTGACGGCGAGACGGTCAGTGGCATCCGAGGCACTCCTTCCGGTCTGGCGTCATCGACGCAGGTTTACTCCTCTTTGAGTTAGGGTAAAGTTGCAAATCGATTTATAGGTTCTGAGTAGGGGGAGGTCAAGCGAAACCGATGTCCGTCCTCGACCGTGAGACCGAGATCACCGAGAACACCCAGATCGCCAAGAACACCAAGAACACCGAGAACACCGCGCGGAGCCCGCGCTCGGCGGAGGTGGCGGCCTCCAGTGCCGTCGTGGCCCGCGACCCGCACGTGACCCTGGTGGAGGGGTCGTCGTTCTGCGTCTCCGACCACGCCGGGACGATCGAACCCGGCGGCGTGCACGGCCTGTTCGTCCGCGACACGCGTGTGCTCTCACGCTGGAAGCTCTACGTCGACGGCTACCCCGTCGAGCCGCTGACCGTCGTCTCCGAGGAACCGTTCAGCTGCCGCTTCCTCGGCCGGTGCGCACCGCGGCCCGGGCTGCCGGACGCCACGCTGATCACCGAGGTTCGCCGGTACGTCGGCCAGGGCATGCGCGAGGACATCACGCTGCACAACCACGGCGCCGAGGCCGCCGGGGTCGAGATCCACCTCGAGGCCGACGCGGACTTCGCGGACCTGTTCGAGGTCAAGGACCGTCGTGGGGGCGGGCGTCGGGTCGTCGGCCGGCGCGTCGTCGGGTCGGACATCGTCTACTGGCTCGAGCACACGCCCAACCAGCGCGGCGTGCGGATCTCCGCGCCCGGCGCGCAGATCAACCCCGACGGCATCACGTTCCGCGCCGTCGTACCCCCGCACGGCTCGTGGTCGACCACGGTCGAGGTGCTGCCCAGCGTCGGGGGCCAGGAGATCGCGGCCGTCTTCCCGACCGACCGGCCGGTGGAGACGGCAGCACCGGCCGAGCGGATGCGCGACTGGACCGCGGCCGCGCCCGAGATCGACGTCGGCCACCCGGGGCTCGCCTCCGCGCTGCGGATCAGCCGGCGCGACCTGGGCGCGCTGCGCATCACCGACGCCGACCACCCCGACGACGACGTCGTCGCGGCAGGTGCCCCGTGGTTCATGGCGCTCTTCGGGCGTGACTCACTGCTCACCAGCGCGATGCTGCTCCCCTACATGCCCGAGCTGGCGCTCGGCACGCTGCGCACGCTGGCGAGGCTGCAGGGCACGCGCGAGGACGCGATGACCGAGGAGCAGCCCGGCAAGATCCTGCACGAGGTGCGCCTGGGTGCCGACCTCTCGCTGGCCCTCGGCGGCGACAGCGTCTACTACGGGTCGATCGACTCGACTCCCCTGTTCGTCATGCTGGTCGGCCAGGCGCTGCGGTGGGGCGTGCCGATCGAGAAGCTGCGCGAGCTGGTCCCGGCCGTCGACCGCGCGATCAACTGGATCGAGGTGTACGGCGATCGCGACGGGGACGGTTTCGTGGAGTACCAGCGCTCCACCGACCGAGGCCTGCTCAACCAGGGCTGGAAGGACAGCTTCGACTCGATCGCGTTCGCCGACGGGCGGCCCGCGCGCACCCCGATCGCGCTGGCCGAGGTGCAGGGCTACGTGTACGCGGCGTACCTCGCCCGAGCCGACCTCGCCGAGGCCCTCGGCGAGGACGGGACGCCGTGGCGCGACAAGGCGGCGGACCTCAAGCGCCGGTTCCACGAGGCGTTCTGGCTGCCGTCGCTCGGCTTCTACGCACTCGCCCTCGACGGCGACAAGCGGCCCGTCGACGTGCGCACCTCCAACATCGGCCACTGCCTCTGGACCGGGATCGTCGACGACTCCGTGGCCGAGCAGGTCGTCCAGCACCTGCTGTCGCCGGCCATGTTCACCGGGTTCGGGCTGCGCACGCTGTCGAGCGACGCGACCTCGTACAACCCGGTGAGCTACCACAACGGCTCGGTGTGGCCGCACGACACCGTGATCGGTGCGTCCGGCATCGCCCGCTACGGGTTCCGGGCCGAGGCCGAGCGCGTGCTCGCCGGACTGCTCGACGCGGCCGAGGCGTTCGGCGGCCGGCTGCCGGAGCTCTTCTGCGGGTTCGACCGCGCCGACGTACCGGTGCCGGTGCCCTACCCGACCTCGTGCTCGCCGCAGGCCTGGGCCGCCGCCGTGCCCTTCGAGGTGCTGCGCCTCGTCGTCGGGCTCGACGCGCACGTGCCGCAGGGGCTGCTGACGGCCACGCGCGCGATGCCGCTGGCGGGCCATGTGGACATCGACGGGCTGAGGCTGGGCGACCGCACCGTGACGCTCCACGCCGACGCCTCCGACGTCCGCGTGGAGGGTTGGCCGCAGGGATAGGGTCCGGCGGGCCGAAGACCGGCTCGACCGGGCGACGACGATCGTGACGAAGCAGGTGTTCGATGGTTGACCGCGACAAGGACGCGGCGGCAGGCCGACCGTCGCCGCTCGACGACGACGACGCGCCCTTCTACACGATCGGCCAGGTCGCCCAGATCCTCGGCCTGCAGCCCGCCGCCCTGCGCCGGCTCGACGAGCAGGCGATCGTGAGCCCGAGCCGCTCCGAGGGCGGGCAGCGACGCTACAGCCGGCACGAGGTCGAGCGGCTGCGCGAGGTGATGCAGCTGACCGAGGACGGCGTCACACTGCCCGGCGTGCGCGAGGTGCTCGCGCTGCGCCAGCGCGTCAGCGACCTGGAGGACGAGATCGAGGCGTTGCGCGCGAAGGAGCACGGACAGGGGCGCGGTAAGCGAAAGTAGAGCCATGAAGCGCCTCCCGCCCCCGCTGATCATGCTCGCCGCAGGTGCCGTGCAACGGGCGCTGCCCGCTCGTGACCGCTCGGCGCTGCGCAGCGCGGTCGCCGGTGGCCTCGTGGCCGCCTCCGGGGCGCTGGCCGGGTCGACGCTCCGGGCGTTCCGCCGCAAGGGCACGACGGTCGAACCGTTCCACCCCGGCCAGGCGAGCACGCTGGTGACCACCGGCTCCAACTCGGTGAGCCGCAACCCGATGTACGTCGGCCTGGTCGGCCTGCTCGTGGCCCACGCGGTGCACCGGGGCTCGTGGTCCGCTCTCCTCCCGGTCGCCGCGTTCGTCGCGGTCGTCGACGGCTACCAGGTGCGCTTCGAGGAGCGGGCGCTGCGGGAGAAGTTCGGGGCCGAGTACGACGCCTACTGCGAGCGCGTCCCCCGCTGGCTCGACGGGCGTTCGCTGCGTGCCCTTCGCGACCTCGCGGCGCGGTAGGACTCGTCGGTCACCCTCGCGTGTCGGCGGGCGCATCGGCGCCGGCCGCGACAGCCGACCACGCCGCGACCACGCCGCGACCGGGTCGGACACCGCGGGCCGCCAGCCCGTGACGGACGCGAAGCGGCTGCTGTCCAAGCGCTGCGACCGGGCGAAGACCGAGGCGGCAGGGCCGGCCAGCGGCCTCCCGGGCGTAGAGCACGCCGAGGCGCAGAGAGACGCCCGCTTCCAGTTCTCCTCGGGACACCGCGTCGGCGACGAGGCGTTCACCCATGTACGCACTCTCGAGCACGGCGCTGGGCGCCAGCGGCGTCGACTCGTCGATCAGCTCGTCACCCCTGTCGACGTACGCGAAGGAGATCGACTCCATGACGGGCCGGCGGCCATCGGTGCGGTGAAGCGCGAGCGCGAGGTTGGCGGTGGCCTCACGACGGAGCGTGTCGTTCGTCGCCCATCTGCGACGGAACCGCGTGTCGGCGCCGACCGGGATGCGTGTGGCCAGGTGGATGACGGCCTCGCAGCCGGTGAGCGCGGTGTTGATCCCTCCTCTGATCCCTCCCCGGCTACAGCGCGGTCGCCACGGCACCCGTCTCGGCGGCGGTCTCGCCGGCCGCACGGGCGCAGCGCTCGGCGTCACGGGGCTGGCCCGCCTGGGCGAACATCCGTCCGGCCTCCTCGAGCAAGCGGTGTGCCGTCTGCCGGTCACCCGCGGCGGCGACGACGTGGGCGCGGGCCTCGGTGGTCGCGGCCTGCCAGGCGGTGCCCGGCCACACCGCGGTCGAGTGCTCGGCGTCGGCCAGGTGCCGGCGAGCGGCCTCGACGTCGCCGACGTCGGCGCAGGCGATGGTCGCCGGCACCGCGAAGGTGACCGCGCAGAACTGGCACCGGTCCCGGTCCTCGTCGGTGGCGAGCTGGGCCGCGTCGACGACCGCACGCGCGGCCGCCGGGTCGGGTGCCGCCGCGATCATCGTGCCGTAGATCCGGTCGATCAGGTGCTGAGCGAGGGAGGTCCACCGCGCCAGCGGGACGGCCCGGTCGAGGAGCCGCCGGGCAGTGTCGCGGTCGCCGCGGGCCAGGTGCACCTCGGCGAGGCGCTGCAACGACAGCGCCTGCCCGGCCCGGGCGTCGGCGTCCGCGTGCAGGTCCACCGCCCGCTCCAGCTCCTCCTCGGCCGCGTCCAGGTCGCCGGACAGCAGGGCGGCCTCGCCGGCCAGCGCGTGGGCGAAGGCCACGCCGCGCAGCGACCCGGCGCGTTCGGCGCTGCGGCGGATCTGCTCGGCCAGCTTGCGCACCTCGGAGTACGGCGTCGGCCCGTAGAGCAGGTACTCCGCGACGCAGAGGTTGGCGTCGAACACGCCCGTGACGACGCGCGGCCCCTCGGAAGTGGAGCGCAGCTCGGCCTCCAGCCGCGAGTACCACTCCCCGCGCTGGTGGGCGATGAGCCCTTGGAGCGCCACCAGGTCGAGCAGCTCCCAGCTGTCGTGGGCGAGCGCGAGGAGCGCCCGCGCCTGGGCGGTCACCTGCGCCGCCGTGTCGACGTCCCCGCTCCAGAACGCCAGGTTGGCGCGTGCCAGCAGCAACGCTCCGTCGCCGGGACCGCCCTCCGGCTCCAACCCCTCCAGCGCCGCGTTCGCGGTCTCCAGGTCGCCGGACTCCATGGCGGCCCGGGACAACCCGATCCGCGCCTGCCGCCGGAGCGGACCGGTCACGTGCGGGAGCGCGCCGCGGTAGGCGTCGACCGCCCGGCGGTCGCCCAGGCGGGTGAGCATGTCGCCGCGGAGCACCTGCACCTCTCCGGCGAGCCCGGCGGGCGGGTGCTCTCCGAAGGCGTCGAGGAGGGCGAGAGCGTCCTGGTACGCGCCCACGGCCGCCTCCGCCCGCGCGGCCGTCAGCAGGTGCGGCGCCGCCGCGGTCAGGTCTGCCGCCGCCACCAGGTGGTGCGCGACCCGCGCCGGGGACGCACCCAGCGCCTCGAGCCGCTGCGCGGCGTCCCGGTGCAGCTGCCGACGGCGGTGCGCCGCCACCTGCTCCAGCAGTGCCTCCCGCAGCAGCGGATGGCGGAACCGGTAGCCGCTCGCGTCGCGCAGGACCGCGCGCACCGCCAGCGCCTCGTCGAGCCGGTCGTACGCCGTACTCTCGTCGAGCCCGGACAGCGCGACGAACTCGTCCGTGTCGAAGCCCGTGCCCGCGACGGCCACGTGGGCCAGAACGTCCCGCAGGGGTGCCGGCAGCCGCTCGACGAGCACGGTCATCAGCGGCCGGACGTCGCCGGGGGCGTCGGCCGCGCGCTTGGCCAGCTCCGCGACCGCGAACGGCTGCCCCGCCGACAGCTCGGCGATCGAGGCCAGCAGCTCGCGACTCGGCGCGCGGACGTGGCGCTCGACGAGGTCGCGCACCTCTTCCGCGCTCAACGGCGGCAGGTCGATCTCGACCGCGCTGCGGCGCTCGAGCAGGCTGGCGCGCACGTCACTCAGGGGCGTCGCCAGTCCCGGCCGGTGCGCCAGCAGCACGACGACGCGCGTGTCCACGCTGGAACGGACCAGGTGGTGCAGCAGCCGCAGGCTCGCCTCGTCGCAGTCGTGCGCGTCGTCGACCACGAGCAGCGCGCCCTCGCCCGCGGCGGCCAGGCGCAGCAGCTCCGTGGTCGCGACGAAGAGCCGCTGGTGGCCGCCCGCGCTGGGGTCGGCGGCCTCACGGACCACGAGGACCCGCTCGATCTCGGTCCGGTGCTCGTCCGCCAGCCCGTCGAGCAGCGCCGGGTGCTGGCGGCACAGGTCGGCGATCGCCTCGAGCACCGGTGCGTAGGGCCACGCCCCGTCGATCCGCGAGGCGCTGCCCCGGCCCGTGCGCCAGCCGCGCCGGCCCGCGGTCGACAGCGCACGCTCCAGCAGCACCGTCTTGCCCGACCCCGGCGGACCGGAGAGGAACGCCGCCCGGCCGGACGCCGGTGCGCGCTCGAACAGCTGCGTGAGGGCGGCGAGCTCGCGCTCGCGCCCCACCAGGTCGTCGTCCTCGTCGACCTCGTCGGCAGTCCCTCCGACGGGGGTGCCGGCGGGAGCACGCGCCGGAGCGGCCGCCAGCGCGCGGTCGCGGAGCGCGATGGCCGCCCGGCTCGGCGCGACACCGAGGTCCTGCCGCAGAACGCGGTCCAGCCGTTCGAACTGGCGCAGCGCGGCCATCCGGTCGCCGCGCGCGAGGTGCTCCTTCATCAGCGCGAGGTGCGCGGCCTCGTCGGCCGGGTCGACGGCGAGCAGGTCGTTCCACCGCCGGGCCTGCCGCAGCAGGTTCGTGCGGAGGCGCGCGAGCCGGTCGCGCTCGTCCGCGGCCCACGGCTCGTAGAGGTCATCGGGCAGAAGGTCACCGCCGTACGCCGCCAGCGCCCGTTCCGCACTCTCCAGGTCACCGCGCTCGTCGGCCGCAGACGCGAGGTCGTCGAAGACGGCGACGTCCACGACGATCTCGTCGTCCGGCAGCAGCGCCACGGTCTCGCCCCGGACGACGACGGCGTCAGCGCGGCCCACGGCGCGGCGGGCGTAGTGGGCCGCCTTGTGCAGGCGCGGCGAGGCCGACGCGACGTCCACCCCGGGCCACAGCGACTCGAGGACGCGTTCGCGATGGAGCCGGTGCCCGTCGGTGAGGGCGAGCAGCTTCACGAGATCCGCGGCGGCGCGTCGCTGCCACGATCCCGACGCAACTGTCTCGCCGTCGACGACGACCTCGAAGCCCCCGAGCAGCCGGATCTCGACACTCATGAACCGGTCCTCTCGCGACCCGTTCGGAGTGTAGGGCCGCGTTTTCGGGGTGGTCCATACGTCATGCGGGGGCCACAAAACACTCCCGGCTCCACCACTCGTCGTACACGGCGGGGCCGACGAGGTCGCGCAGTGTCGCCGTCTGCGACGCGTGCGCGGCCAGGGCGCGACGCTTCCGGTCCAGCAGCCGGCCGGTGCACCGCAGCGTGTGCGCGAGCCGGTGGTGCGGGGTGCAGGGACGCTCCGGTCCCCTCCAGATGCCCGTGCGATCGCTCAAAGCGCCCCAGTCGCGGTAGTAGTCCGGGGCGACGGTCGCGTACCAGAGGGCCGCCTTCCGTCCCGTGGCCTGCCACGCCTCCGTGACCCAGGCGGACACCGCCTGGTGGTCGGGGTGACCGGTCATGCCGTCCGGTCCGAACGTGACGACCAGGCCGGGCTTCACCTCGTCGAGCAGCGCCGCGACCTGCGCGACGGCGGCCGGGTCGTGCGCGCGGAGATCGCCGTCGGTGCGCCCGAGGTGGCGATGCTCGCGGACGCCGACGGCGGCCAGGCTCCTCGCCAGCTCCCGCCGGCGACGCGCGGCGAGCCGGTGGGGTGGCCAGCGGCGCGGGTCGTCCGTGCCTCGCTCGCCCCACGACGCCGTGGCCACGACGACGCGGCGGCCGGCCTCGCTCGCCGTGGCCATCAGACCGGCCGACAGGTACGCCTCGTCGTCCGGGTGCGCCCAGACACCGAGCACCGGTCCTTCTGGCAGCGTCATCGCTGTCTCCTCTCGTCGGCTCTCTCGTCGGTCTCGTGATCGGACCGAGCGTCCGGCCGCCGACTTCCGCACACCTTCCACGGTCCGATCGGTCGGGGAAGGCCGGCGGAAGCGGCCTCTCGCACCGTCCTCCTCAGAACATCGACCCACCGAGGACCCATCGACGAGGAGGCCCTCATGAACACGATCCCCGCGGCCCTGGCCGGCGCCGTCATCGCCGAGCGCCTCCGTCAGGCCGAGCAGGCCCGGCTGGCCACCGCCGTACGCCGCGGCCGGCACCGGCGTCGGGCACCCCGTTGGATTCCCCGCGTCACCGACGTGCGGAAGCAGTGGCGGAAGGTCGTCGGAAGCGGCCTCGGCCACGGTGCCCCCACTGGTCCGGCAACCGGTCGGACCCCGACCACACGGAGCTACACGTGACCACAACCAGCACCCGCGTTGCTCGCAACGGAGTCGACGTACCGACGCTGTTCGCCACGCTCGACGCGGTCAAGGCGGACCCCGAGCTCGGCCAGTTCCAGTTCCGGGCCCGCAACCGCTGGATCGGCGGGGCGCACAGTCGCACCGAGATCCAGGGCTTCTACGGGGCGAAGCAGGAGGACACCTCGCGGCCGGCGCCGTTCGTCTACGACGCCGACCACCCGCAGGTGCTGACCGGCACGAACCTCGCGCCAACGCCGGCAGAGTTCCTGCTGCACGCGATCGCCGGCTGCCTGACCGCCGGGCTCGCCAACATCGCCGCCGCTCGGGGCGTGACCCTCCACGAGGTCGAGTCGACCGTCGAGGGCGACATCGACCTGAACGGCATCCTCGGCACCGCCCCCGCGCCCCGCAACGGCTACACCGGCATCCGGGTCTCGTTCCGGATCAAGGGCGACGCCGACGAGGAGACCCTGCGCGAGCTCGTCGAGCAGTCCAAGCGCCGCTCGGCCGTCTACGACGTGCTGACCAACGGCACCCGCGTCGACGTCGACGTGGACGTCGTCTGAGTCAGCGCACCACGGGCCGCACACGCTGCGCCCCACCCCGCCGGCCGTCCCGACCCCCGCGGGACGGCCGGCCCCACCCTTCGGAGGCACACCATGGAATCCGTCGACACGGTCGTCGTCGGTGCCGGCCACGCCGGACTCGCGACGAGCCACGCCCTGACGAGGGCCGGCGTCGAGCACGTCGTCCTCGAGCGCGGACGGATCGGGGAACGCTGGCTGTCGGAACGCTGGGACAGCCTTCGCCTGCTCACGCCCAACTGGATGTCCCGGCTGCCCGGCTGGCGGTACGTCGGACCGGACCCCGACGGGTTCATGTCGGCGCGTGAGCTGGCCGCGACCCTCGAGGACTACGCCCGCTCGTTCGCGGCACCCGTGGTGCAGGCGACGGTCGTCGCCGTCGACCTAGATCCCGCGGGCGGGTTCGTGGTCGTCACCGACCGCGGGACCTGGCGTTCCGAGCGCGTCGTCGTCGCCACCGGCTACAACCACCACGCCGCCGCCCCTCGGAGCGCGGCGGGACTTCCGTCGTACGTCGCCCAGGTCGACCCCCTGCGCTACAAGGGTCCGCGGTCGGTCGAGCCCGGTGGTGTGCTCGTGGTGGGTGCCTCGTCGACGGGAGTTCAGATCGCGCGGGAGCTGCGCGCGTCCGGGCGCGACGTCGTCCTCGCCGCCGGCCGGCACACGCGGCTCCCCCGGCGTCACCGCGGCCGCGACATCATGGGCTGGCTGGACGACCTCGGCACCTTCGACCGCACCGTCGACGAGGGCGACGCGCAGGCGCTCCGCTCCGAGCCGTCGCTGCAGCTCGCCGGTGGAGCCGACGACCTCGACCTGGCGGTCCTGCAGCCACTCGGCGTGCAGGTCACCGGACGCTTCCTCGGTGCCTACGGGTCGGCCGTTCTGTTCGCGGACGACCTGGCCGCCAACGTCGCCGAGGCGGACCGCCGGATGCGGCGCGTGCTCGACCGGATCGACGCCGTCGCCGGGATGCGCGGCACGGCAGAGTCGGACATCCCGCCCGTCGACGTCTCGTCCGCACCTCCGTGCCTCGACCTCCTGGCCCGCGGCATCCGGACGGTCATCTGGGCGACCGGCTTCCGCGGCTCCTGGCCGTGGCTGCACCT
The DNA here is from genome assembly GCA_036280235.1 of Nocardioides sp. Taxonomy (GTDB): domain Bacteria; phylum Actinomycetota; class Actinomycetes; order Propionibacteriales; family Nocardioidaceae; genus Nocardioides_B. The sequence goes on along the minus strand of DASURB010000095.1, from coordinate 41,264 downwards.
GCCGGTCGTGGTCGACGGGCACATCGCGCAGTACCGCGGCCGCACCGCCGTACCAGGGCTCTACACGGTCGGCCAGCGGTTCCAGCACCGACGCGGCTCCGGTCTCGTCGACGGTGTCCGTCACGACGTCACCGACGTCGTCGGGCACATCGTCGACGCCCGCACGAACCGGGTGGTCGCGCCCGCCGAGACCAGCCGCACCCCCTGAAGGAGAACACTCATGTCTCGCCCGGACTTCGACGTGGTCGTCGTCGGCGGTCGTGTCGCCGGTGCCGCCACCGCCATGCTGCTGGCCCGCCGCGGCGCGCGCGTGCTCGTCGTCGAGCGCAGCCGACGCGGCAGCGACACCCTGTCGACGCACGCGCTGCTGCGACCCGGCGTGGTCCAGATGCGGCGTTGGGGGCTGCTCGCCGCTCTGGACGCGACCGGCACGCCGGCGATCACGACGAGCACGTTCCACTACGGCGCCGAGACCGTGCACGTGACCCTGCGGCCGGTGCACGACACGCACGCTCTCTACGCCCCGCGCCGCACAGTGCTCGACCCGTTGCTGCTCGACGCGGCTGAGCACGACGGCGTCGAGGTCGTGGACCGGGCCACCGTCACCGGGTTGGTGCGTGCTGACGACGGGCGCGTCCGAGGTGTCGAGGTCGAGCACGCCGGCCGACGTCGCCGGGTGACTGCGCCGATGGTCGTCGGCGCCGACGGCATTCGGTCGACGGTCGCGGCCGCGGTCGGTGCACGGCCGTTGGCCCTCGGCCTTTCCGCCGGCACCTGCGTCTACGGGTACGTCCACGGCCGGGTCACCGAGGGGTTCGAGTGGTTCTACGGCGCCGGCCTCACCTCCGGGCTGATCCCGACGGACGCCGGGCAGACCCTCGCGTTCGTGTGCCGGCCGGCCGCGACGCCGTTCGCCCCGCCCACCACCTGGCCGCAGCTCATCTCCCTTGTGCACAAGGCCTGGCCCGCCGGAGCCGACATGCTGGCGGGCGGGGTGCCGGACGGCCGGCTGCGCCGCTACCGCGGCGCGGTCGGCTACCGGCGTCGTGCGCACGGTCCGGGGTGGGCGCTGGTCGGCGATGCCGGCTACTACGTCGACCCGTTGAGTTCCCACGGGATGTCGCAGGCGCTCCGCGACGCCGAGCTGCTCGCACGCGCCCTCACGTCCGGCCACGTCGCTGCCGCGCTCGTGGACTACGAGCGACGTCGCGACGACCTGTCCGCCCCGATCGCCTGTGCTGTCGAGTCGATCGCAGCGTTCGACTGGGACGAGCGGACGGTGCGGCCGCGGGTGCTCGCGATGACCTCCGCGATGAGCGACGAGGTCGAGGCGCTCGCCCGGCTGGACGAAGCGTGCCTTCCGGCCACCTCCTGGTGACCGTCCGTTGGAGCCCGGCACGACGGGTACCTACACTCGCAGCTCGGTCACACCCCGCCGTTCCCCGATCCGGCCGAAGGAGACTCGTGCCTCACGCCAGCCGCATGCTCGCCGCCGCGCTCACCGTCGCCACCGCGACCACCCTCGCCGGTTGCGGCAGCGACTCCGACGGCTACGGCGACGCCGACGTGGCCTACGCGAGCGACGTCACCGTCCACCACGCGCAGACCCTCCAGGTCCTCGATCTGTCCCTCGGCCGGCAGTCCCTCGACCCCGAGCTCGGTGCGTTCGCCGACGAGACCCGCAAGCAGATCTTCGCCGAGGTCGAGGTGACCCAGAAGTGGTTGAAGCGCAACGGCGAGGAGGTCCCCAAGACCGCCCTCGAGCACTCGCACGCCGACCAGCCGTCGTACGACACGTCCATCCCCGGCGTGCTGCCCGAGGACAGGCTCCACCAGCTCGAGAAGGCCCGGGACCCTGAGTTCCAGGCCGCCTGGCTGGACGCGCTGATCGTGCAGGAGGAGGGCGCGGTCGAGCTCGCCGAGGCCGCGATCGAGGAAGCGGAGGACGCCGAGATCACCAAGGCGGCCGAGGCCGACCTCGAGCGCCACCGCGAGCAGCTCGACCGCCTCCGGGACATTGCCGCAGGCTGAGTCGTCCCGTGCCACCCGGACGGGCGATTGACCCCCTCCGGCGGTCACCGGACGATGAGCAGATGGCCGAGGTGCAGGAGGCCGACTACCTGGTGGTCGGCGCAGGAGCCGCGGGGATGGCGTTCGTCGACGCCCTCGTGGACCACGCGGACGTCACCGTCGCGCTCGTCGACCGCCGGCACGGTCCCGGCGGGCACTGGCTGGACGCCTACCCCTTCGTCCGGCTGCACCAGTCGTCCGCGTTCTACGGCGTCGCGTCGACGCTGCTCGGCGGCGGCCGCGTCCAGCAGGACGGACCCGAGGCGGGCCTGCACGAGCGCGCGACAGCCCAGGAGATCTGCCACTACTACGACCGCGTGCTGCGCGAGCGGCTGCTCCCCTCGGGAAGGGTGACGTTCCACCCCGCCTGTGAGTACGTCGGTGGCAACGCGTTCGTCTCGCGCGTCTCCGGCCGGCGCTACGGGGTCGGCGGCACGCCCCGCGTGGTCGACGCCCGCTACCTCGGACCGGAGATCCCGGCCCTCACGCCGCCGCCGTTCGGCGTGGCCGACGGTGTGAACGTGCTGCCGGTCAACGAGCTGGTGAACGTCGGCTCGGCTCCGTCGCAGTACGTGATCGTCGGATCCGGCAAGACCGCCACGGACGCCTGCGTGTGGCTGCTGGGCAACGGCGTCGACCCGGACGCGATCTGCTGGGTGCGGCCGCGCGACCCGTGGATGCTCAACCGCGCGGTCATCCAGCCCGACCCCGCGATCTTCCTCGGCATGGCCGCGGACATGATGGAGGCCGCCGCCGAGTCGCAGTCCCCGGACGACTTCTTCCTCCGCCTCGAGGACGCCGGGATCATGCTGCGCATCGACCGGTCGGTGACCCCCACGATGGCGAAGGCCCCGACACTCGCCCAGTGGGAGCTCGACCTGCTGCGCTCGATCGAGAACGTCGTTCGGCTCGGGTACGTCCGGTCCGTCGAGCCCGGCCGGCTCGTGATGGACGAGGGCGAGGTGCCCGTCGCGAACGACGCCGTCGTCGTGCACTGCGCCGCGCCCGGCTTGCGCTACCCGCCGCTCGTCCCGATCTGGGGCTCCGATGCGATCACCGTGCAGCCGATCCGGGCCGGGTTCCCGTGCTTCGGCGCGGCACTGGCCGGGTACGTCGAGGCCACGGTCGACGACGACGCGGAGAAGAACCGGCTCTGCCCGCCCTCGCCGTACCCGGACACCCCGGCCACGTGGGCGCGCATGCAGGCGCTCGGCGCCCGTGCCACGGCATCCTTCATGGCCGACCCCGACGTCAAGGCCTGGTCCGACACGGTGCCGCTGAACCCGGCACGCGTCCCCGCCGGGACGCCGCAGTCGGACGAGCTCACGACCGCGATCCAGCGCCTGCGCAAGCACTCGGAGCCCGGCGTCGCGCGCCTGGCCGAGCTCGCCGGCCTGTCCTAGCCTGACGAGCCCTCGCGACGATGTCCGTCGCCTCGCGCCCTCGCTGCCGCTACGGCCCGACTGACTCAGACGTGCTGGACGGCGGTCTCCGGGCTGGGCTCCGGGACGACGCCGGCGCCGTTCTCGAGGAGGACCAGGGCGGCGTCGTCGGAGAGCTGCCCGCCCGGGACGTGCTCGCGCACCCGCGCCATGCAGGCCTCCATCGCCTCGCCCAGGTCCTCCGCGGCGAGGACGGGCGCCAGGGTCAGCAGCGGCAGGAACTCGCCCTCGGCGTCGCGCGCCTCGCTGATGCCATCCGTGTAGAGCAGCACCCGGTCGCCGGGCCCCCACGGAATCGTGACGGTGTCGTAGCTGCCCCCGAGACCGAGCGGCAGGCCGGCGGGGGCGTGCACGAGCTCCGTCGTCCCGTTCGCGCGGACCAGCAGCGGCGGCGGGTGGCCGGCGCTGGTCAGCACCAGCCGGTCCGCCTCGGTGGCGTCGACCATCAGCGCGGTGACGAAGTCCTCGTCGTCGAAGAACGGCTGCAGGTAGTGGTCCATGTCATCGGCGACCTTGGCGAGGTCGGTGTGCAGGGCGGCGGCCTGTCGGAACGCGCGGATCACGCGGGCGGCCTGCTCGATCGCGCCGATGCCCTTGCCGCGCATGTCGCCGATGAGGAAACGAACGCGGCCGTCGGCGAGCGAGCAGTCGTAGAGGTCGCCACCGACCAGGGCGTCCTCGGCCGAGGACCAGTAGCGGGCGGTGGCCAGGACGCGGCCGGCTGCCTTGGGCAGGGTCGGCAGGATCACGCGCTGGGCCACCTCGGCGATCGCCGCGACCCGTTCGAAGCGGCGCTCGCGGCTGACCCGGACGGCGGCGACGACGATGGCCGCCGCACCGATCAGGACGACCGAGATGAGGCGGACCCACTGCTGCCCGGTGTCCCAGACGTCGTTGTAGATGCCGGAGAACACCGTTAGCAGCACGCTGATGACGGCGAAGATCGCGGTGGTCCTGACCGAGCACACCGCACAGACGATGAGGACCGCCACCGGGTAGAGCGGGTCGGGGATGCTGTCCTTGGGTAGCCCGACGTTGGCGATGGTCAACGCGACCAGCCACGCCGTCGCCAGTGCGACGCCGAGGCGTGCGGCCTTCTCGTTCGACACATCTCCTCCGTCAATCCCTGCCACCACCGAAGCGACCCCCGAAGGAACCATGCGCGCGGCACCGGGTCCAGCGTGCCGACACGCGCGTGCGGCGTGAGAGTAGCGCGAGCCGCGGTCCCTGACGTCCGCGGCGCGAACAACCCCATCCGTGGGTTCGTCCCTGTGGACGGTACGCCGTCAGCCTACGAGTCCACGGCGGCGTCGACGCGGAAAGTCGCGGGTCTTGTCTTCCGAGAGGTCGCCACGGGAGCTAGGTGGGCTCCGTGCGTCTCAAACAGGGGACTGCGCACCACTCGGGATACTCGGGAAAGGACGCCAGGTTGAGTCTCATCGACCGACCCGGACGCCGCGCGCTCGAGGCACGTCTCGCCGGGAAGAAGTTCGCTCAGCAGGACGTCGTACGCATGCCCAAGGGTCAGGCCGTCGACCTGGAGCTCGAGGGCGCCGACGAGATCTTCGCGATGCTCGTCGAGTTCGGCGACGAGCAGTACCCCGACCCGCGGTTCCAGGGACCGCCGCCGGACGGCAGTACGACGGACGTCACCGGACCGGTGCACAACGAGATCGCGCCGCCCGACCGGTCGATCGACAACAGCACGCTCTGGCAGCCGGACTACGACCGCGACGGCATCGGGGACGCGCCGACCGACATGGGCGCCTGGGAGCGGCTGATGCTCGGCTGGCGCGAGCCGCAGGGCTCGCAGGGCCCCTTCCACGAGCTCGTGCAGCACGGTGAGCGGGCGAAGCTGCAGCTCGGCACCAACGTCCCGGTGTCGAAGAAGCCGTCCGCGCTGGTCGTCCAGCTGCCTCCGCACCAGCGCGACCTGGGACCGGTCGACTCCGGCGATTTCATGTTCTGAAGCGGCGCCGGCAACCTGCTCACGAACACCATGACGCAAAAGTTCTCGATGTCCGGTGACACCCCGTGACTGCGCGTGTCGCGCACGGACGACCCCAACGGGGCGAACGAGGGCTTCCGAGCTCATCGGCTCCGGCGAGACCCCCGACGCGGGCTGGGTGTTCGACAACGGCGATGACGGCTCGTCGTCCAGCCGCACCGAGCAGGTCGTCGAGGGCAGGTTGTACGACCACTACTACATCGCCGAGAACCGCCAGCACGACGGCGACGACGAGTCCCTGCGTTCGGCGTACAACTTCGGGTTCCTCGGCACCGAGCGGCCCGACTGGGTGGAGACGCCGTGTACATGGAGGGCATGCTCGTCTGGTACTGGGAACCCAGTACAGCGACAACGACGTAGGAGACCACCCCGGCCACGGCGAGCTGCTGCCGGTGGACGCCCGCCCGCAGCTCTCGCACTGGCCCGACGGGACGCTGATGCGCAACCGGATCCTGTCCTACGACTCCACCTTCGGACGCGACCGGACCCGGGCGATCACCCTGCACAACCGTGGTGTCGACGGCACGGTGCCGTCGAAGCCGGCGGTATCGACGTTCGACCACACCAAGTCCTGGTGGGTCGGTCCCGATGAGCACAGCGACGCGCTCAACCAGCACCCGGCCGCTACCAGCCTGGCTGGTACAGCGTCGACGTGCCGAAGACCGGGACCCGGATCAAGGTGACCGGCGAGGCCCGCAAGGGGCAGTGGCTCAACGTCGAGGTGAACCCGCGGCGGTGAGCTCGTCCCGGGTGGACGAGCCCGTCGAGGCCACCTGAGCAGGCGCTGTGCCGGGTGGTCGAGCTTGGCGAGACCACCCGTGCAAGACGTGTGCCGGAGATGACGGCGGGGGTCCCGGAGGCTGCTCCGGGACCCTCGTCGCGTGCCGGGGTCACCAGGTCGCGTACAGGGCGAGCTGGTTGGCGATCGCGGCGACGCCGACGAGGCCGGTGACGAACGCCGAGAAGACCACGCGCCGCCACAGCTTCGCGGCGAGTCCGGTGCCGGCCGGTGCGCGGCGCGCGCCGCGGGCACGCGCCGGCGCGATCGGGGCGGTGGTGGCGGTGGGCGGGTGGATCCCGAGAGTCGTCATGGCGCCTTCCAAGCAGAGAGCGTCAGTCCCCGCCGTGGGCTCAGGCGGGCTCGGCCCTGCGTACCCGTGGCGCCTCCGGACAAACCGCGCAGATCGCCGCCGTAACGGTCGTCACGTCCCGCTGCGGGGTGCCATCGCGGCTACCTCGCGCCGGTGCAGCGGCGCCTCCCGGTCCAGTTCACGCAGGCTCATGCGAGCGCCGTAGCCGACCAGCGCCGAAGTGCACCTTTCCTGAGGGCCACCGCGTGTCCGGGACCATGAAACGAGACCGATCGGGTACACCGGTCCGAATGCAGGAGCTCGCTCTCTGGCGGCCGGACGCCTTCGTGGACCCCGACGAGTACGTCGCGCACGTCGACCTCGGCCTCCGCGCGCTCCGACGTACGGCGCGGGACGACGTGCGGCTGACCCTGACCGTCGAGGAGGGGCGACCGTTGATCGAGCTCGTGTGCGTGCGTCCGCCGGACCATCCGGTCCCCGCCCTGGTGGCCAACCTCACCGACCCGGACGAGGCGGCAGACCCGGCCTTCCCTGCCGCGCCGTCGGCGGAGCGCCTGACAGCACTCGGCTGGGACGACGTCAGCCTGGGGTCCGTGCACGCCTGGGCACTCGGGCCGGTGACGGGCTTCGACGCCGGGCTGCGGTCCCTGAGCACGCGGGTCGTGGACACCCTCCAGGAGTTCGCCTGCCCGCTCGGGTTCTTTGACCTGAGACTGCAGCAGCTCGACTTCTGCTGACCAGGAGCGCGCGGCCCGACCGCCCGCGGGCAGATGGTCCAGACCACTAGGTAAAGGGATCGGGCGCGCCCTCAAGTCGGCTCGCCCGGGGACCGAGAAACCTCCCGAAGGATCAGCCCCCCGATCCTTCATGCGAAGGGTCAGCCCCGATCTTTCGCCCGCAGCCGTCAAGCCCCCCTGATGGCCTGCAGACGGTGGTACACCACCCCGAGTTCGGCCCCGACGCAGCGCGTCGGGGCCTTTCTCGTCTGCACGCCCCAGCGCTCGAGTGCCGGCGTCAGGCCGCCTCTCCCCCGTGACCCGCGCCTCGGCCGCGGTTGGCGAGCTGGAGGATCCGGGCGAAGTTCACCGACCAGCCGACCCCGAACGGCCGCGGCAGGAACAGCTGGTCCGAGTCCGGCTGCCACAGGCTTTCGCGCATCCGGGTCAGGTTCGGCGGCCGCAGGTCGTAGGGCACGAACCCGAACAGCTCGCCGTGCCAGGTGCGCTGCCCGGCAGGCGTGCGGAGCTCCTTCACCGCGGCCGTAACCACGAGCCCGAGGCCGACCAGCCCCATCAGCCTCCGGCTGCGCGACTGCCCTCGGCCCTTCCGTCCGGTGCCTGCCATCGCCGTCCTCCCTCACCCCGGTGGTCGTCCCCTGATCGTGAGGCGCCCGAGCCGTCCCCTGTGAGGCTCATCCTGCGTGGGAATGACCCGCGGGCCAAGGGGGTATCTCTTCGCCGTGTCCCGACGCCGCCACGATCTCCGCCGCCTCCCGACCCGGGAGCTGCTCCACCTCTGGCACAGCAGCGCGACGCTGCTCCGCGCCGTAGGCGACGCGCGCCACGCGACGCTGCTGGTGGCGCGGCGGCAGCAGTACCTCGACGAGCTCTGGCGCCGCGGCGCGGCCGCGCAGGCGGCGGTGCTCGCGCCCGCCGAGTCCTGACGGGTCAGGTCAGCGGCTCGATCCCGTCCGGTACGCCGGACCCGCGCAGTGCCCGGCCGGTCAGGTGCCGCAGCGCGGTGAGCGCGGCCCGGTGGGACCACGGCCCGAACGACACCCGAGCGACACCGAGCTCCTCCATGCGCGCGACCGACAGCGCCCCCGGCATCGACAGCAGGGACAGCCGCTGCCGTCCGAGTGCGTCCACGAGGGTCGTGACCTGGGTCTCGTCGAGCCGACCCGGGACGAAGACCACCGCCGCGCCGGCCTCGAGGAACGCGCGGCCGCGGGCCACGGCGTCCTCCAGGACCGCGGCCGGGTCCCGGTCCCCCGCCAGCAGGAACGCGTCCGTGCGGGCGTTGAGCACGAAGTCGTCGACGCCCTCGGCACTCGCGGCCCGCACCGCCGCCTCCACAGCGGCCACCGCGTCCGCGAGCGGCTTCATCTGGTCCTCGAGGTTGGCGCCGACCGCGCCGACGCCGATCGCCTTGCGGATCGTCTCCGGCGGGTCGCCGTACCCCGCCTCGAGGTCGGCCGTCACCGGTAGGTCGGTCGCGGCGACGATGCGTCCGACGGCGGCGATCATCTCCGCGACGGGGATGTGCTCGCCGTCCTCGTAGCCGAGCGACGCGGCGATCGAGTGGCTGGCGGTGGCCAGGGCCTGGATGCCGGGCATGCCGGCGACGACACGGGCGCTGGCGACGTCCCAGACGTTGACGAGCGTGAGGATCGCGGGCGCCCGGTGCAGCTCCAGCAGCCGGGCCGCCTTCCCAGGGGTCGACGTCGAGGGCATGTCACCGACAGTAGGGCGTCGGTGCCTGCTCGTTAGTCTCGTCGCGTGCTTGCGCTCGACGACGGCTGGCTGCGGCCGCCACCCACCCGCGACCAGCAGCGCACCGACCTGCTGGTCGGGCTCGGGCTGGTCGTGATGTCGCTGCTCATGGTCGAGCTGCTGCGTTCCACGCCGGCCGTCGAGGACTTCGGCGACCGCACGACCGAGGCGTTCCTCTGGGGCGCCGCAGCCGTGCTGCCCCTCGTGGTCCGGCGGCGGTTCCCGATCACGACGATGCTGCTGTGCTCGCTGGCGTTCTACGGCGCCGGCGAGCGGGTGACCCCGGTGACGGCGTCGGTTGTCGTGCAGATCGGCTACTTCATGTCGATCTACTCCGCGTGGGCGTGGGCGCGCCGCCGGCGAGCGTTGTACGTCGCCAGCGCGGTCGTGGTGCTGGGCATGTTCGGCTGGCTCGTCAAGCTGATCGTGACCTCGCCCTTCCCCGACGTACCCGACGCGTCCGGCATCACCAGCCCGGCCGTCGCGCTCACGCTGATCACGTTCGGCGTGAACATCGTCTACTTCTTCGGCGCGATGGCGTGGGGGTTGGCCGCGCACCGCTCGGCCCACCAGCGCGAGCTGCTGCGGCAGCAGGCGGAGGAGCTGCGCGCCGAGCGCGACCTCAGCGCGCAGCGCGCGGTCGTCGACGAGAGGCTGCGGATCGCGCGCGACCTGCACGACGTGGTGGCCCACCACGTCACCGGCATCGGCGTGCAGGCCGCCGCTGCCAAGCACGTCCTCGACCGCGACCCCGCCGCCAGCCGCCAGGCGCTGGCCGCGATCGAGGCGTCCAGCAAGTCGGCCGTCCGCGAGATGCACCAGATGGTCGGGCTGCTGCGCGACGGCCACGACGACCGCGGCGCGCAGCCCTCGCTGACGGGGCTGCGCGACCTCGTGGGCGCGGCGGCCGACGAGGGGCTCGCGGTCGACTACCGGGTCGTCGGGGACGAGTTCCCGGTGCCGTCGGCGGTCGGGACGTCGGCGTACCGCACCGTCCAGGAGGCGCTGACCAACGTGCGCCGGCACTCCACGGCCCGGCGCGCGGAAGTGGTGCTGAGGTACGTCGGACAGGGTGACGCCGTGGAGGTCGAGGTGCTCGACCAGGGGTCGCCGCGACGCACCGGCGAGCAGCGGACCGGCTTCGGGCTGACCGGGCTGCGCGAGCGCGCGGGGTTGCACGGCGGCGAGTACGAGATCGGGCCGCGCCCCGACGGCGGGTTCCGGGTGCGGGTGCGGCTGCCCTTGGAGAGGGACACGCAGGAGGCCGCCACATGACCGCCACCGTCGCGCTGGTCGACGACCAAGACCTGGTGCGCACCGGTTTCAGGATGATCCTCTCGGTCGAGGACGACATCGAGCTCGTCGGCGAGGCCGCCGACGGTCTTGCCGCTACGAAGCTGGTCGAGCAGCTGTCGCCGGACGTCGTGCTGATGGACGTGCAGATGCCGACGATGGACGGGATCGAGGCCACCCGCCGGATCGTGGCGTCCTCCGACACGCGGGTGGTGATCCTGACGACGTTCGAGCGCGACGACTACCTGTTCGCCGCGCTCGACGCAGGAGCGTCCGGGTTCCTGCTCAAGAGCTGCTCGGCCGATGAGCTCGTGGCCGCGATCCGCAACGTCGCCGAGGGGCACGCGCTGCTCGCCCCGAAGATGACCCGCAGCCTGATCGAGCGCTTCACCGCCGAGCGCGCCCGGGAGTCGGCGCCCCGCACCACCGCCGTCGCGGAGCCCGGCCTCGACGAGCTCACCGACCGCGAGCGCGACGTGCTCGTGCTGATCGCCGAGGGCAGGAGCAACGCCGAGATCGCCGAGGAGCTGGTGGTCGGCACGGCGACGGTGAAGACGCACGTGTCGCGCATCCTCACCAAGCTGGGCCTGCGCGACCGGGTGCAGGCGGTCGTGCTGGCCTACCGCTCCGGCCTGGTGCGTCCTCCTCAGGGCTGACGCGGACGCCGTACCGCGTCCCGAGGATCACCCTCGGGACGGACGACGACCGGGCGGTTCTTTCCTAGGGTCGAGGCATGCTCAGCGTCCACGACCTCACCCGCGTCTACGGGGACAAGACCGTGCTCGACGGGGTCTCGTTCGACGTACGCCCCGGCCGGATGACCGGCTTCGTCGGCGCCAACGGGGCCGGCAAGACCACGACGATGCGGATCATCGTCGGCGTGCTCGCCGCGACCCGCGGGACCGTGACCTGGGACGGCGCCCCGATCACCACCGAGCAGCGGCGCCGGATCGGCTACATGCCCGAGGAGCGGGGCCTGTACCCGAAGATGAAGGTGCTCGACCAGCTCGTGTTCTTCGGCCGCCTGCACGGCATGGACGCCTCCGACGCGGCCGTGCGCGCCTGCGACCTGCTCGAGCGACTCGGCCTCGAGGAACGCGCCGGCGACGTACTGGAGACCCTGTCGCTCGGCAACCAGCAGCGCGTGCAGATCGCCGCCGCGCTCGTGCACGGGCCCGACGCGCTGGTGATGGACGAGCCGTTCAGCGGCCTCGACCCGATCGCCGTCGACTCGATGGTGTCGCTGCTGCGCGACGAGGTGACGCCGCAGATGCCGGTGCTGTTCTCCTCGCACCAGCTCGAGCTCGTCGAGAACCTGTGCGACGACCTGGTGATCCTCGCGGGCGGCCGGCTCGTCGCGGCCGGGTCGGTCGACGAGCTGCGCGGGCGGCAGGCCGACCGCTACCGGATCGTGCTCGCCGGCGACGCCGACGCCGGGGCGCTGCGCGACCTGCCGCAGATCTCCGTGCTCGACGCTCAGGGCTCCCAGGCGCTCGTCGAGATCATCGACGGGCCGCCCGAGAAGGTGCTCGAGATCGTCCAGGGCACGGCGCAGGTCGCGGAGTTCGCGCGCGTCGTCCGTCCCCTCGCCCAGGTCTACCGGGAGGCAGTCCGATGAGCAGCACCAGCACCCGTACCACCCCGGTCTGGCGGATCGTCGCCGAGCGGGAGTTCATGACCAAGGTGCGCGACAAGACGTTCATCGGCGCGACGGTGTTCACATTGCTGTTCCTGATCGGGTTCTTCGTCGTGGGCTCGATCATCGACGGCAATTCGGACGACTTCGACGTCGCCGTCGTGGGCGGCCAGGACTCGGCGCTCGTGCAGCAGGCCGAGGCGCTTCTCCAGGCCGACAACCCGGACGCCTCGATCACCGTGGAGGAGGTGGACGACCTCGCCGCGGCGGAGGTCTCGGTCCGCGAAGGGGACGCCGACGCCGCCCTCGTGCGCGGCGACGACGGCTACGAGCTCCTCGGCGACGACGAGATCGACACCGGGCTGCGCGCGGCGCTCACCACCGCGGTGTCGCGCGACGTGCTGGAGCGCAACGCCGCCGCGCAGGGCGTCGACCTCGAGGCGCTCAACGAGGGGACCGACATCGGCGTACGCCTGCTCGACGAGAACGCCGACGAGAGCGGAGCGCGCAGTGTCGTCGCGTTCGCGTTCGCGCTGGTGTTCTTCATGACCGCCCTCGGCTTCGGCATGTCGATCGCGCAGAGCGTCACGCAGGAGAAGGAGTCCCGCGTCGTCGAGATCCTCGCCGCCGCCGTACCGATCCGGTCCCTGCTCTGGGGCAAGATCATCGGCAACACCGTGCTCGCGCTGGGGCAGGTCGTGCTGCTCGTCGCGGTCGGTCTCGTCGGCCTCGCCGTCACGGGGCGGCGCGAGCTGCTGACCGGCATCTCGTGGGCGGCGCTGTGGTACGTGCTGTTCTTCGTGCTCGGCTTCCTGGCGCTCGCCGCGCTCTGGTCCGTCGCCGGCTCGCTGGCCTCGCGCCAGGAGGACCTGCAGGCGACGACGATGCCCGGCCAGCTGATCCTGATCGTGCCGTACTTCATCTCGGTCCTGGCCAGCGAGCAGATCCAGACGATCGTCTCGATGCTCCCGATCGTGTCGACGATGGTCATGCCCGGCCGGATGGCCCAGGGCGACGTCCCGTGGTGGCAGATCGCCGTCGCCATCGCCGCCACCCTCGTCGCCGCCGCGGTCTTCGTCCGCGTCGGCAGCCGCCTCTACGAGCGCACCCTCCTGCGCACCGGCGGCCGCATCAAGTACCGCGACGCCTTCAAGCTCGGAGCCTGATACGCCGACCCGGCTCGTACCTCCCGCCAGAACCCGCCGAGTCGGCGCGTCTTGCCCTCACCAGGCCGCCGAGTCGGCGCGTCTTGCCCTCACCAGGCCGCCGAAACGGCGCGTCTTGCCCACCGCCGTACGAACGCCCGGGCTTGTTCGACCACTTCCGGGGCGATGCATCGGGCCCAGAAGTGACGGAGAAACACCTTCTGCTGGGATTCCGACACCCGGTTATCCACAGAGCAGCCCACGCGTTCCTTGCGGATCCCACGTGAAGTTTCGGCCCGGTCGCGACGGGATCCCAGCAGCCGGTGGTAAACCGACAGCGCCTACCCCCAGAACACCCGCTCCACGACGCGTCGCGCGCGGCGGGTGACTCGCAGGTAGTCGTCGACCATCTTGTCGGACTCGCCGGGGGCGTAGCCGCGGATATGCGCGACGGCGGCGCGATCGCGGGTGTCGCGCGGGAGCTGGTCGGAGCCCTTGCCGCGCACCTGGACGATCGCATTGCGCAGGCCGCTGGCCATCCGCCAGGCTGCGGCGAGGGCCTGGGCGTCTTCGGCGGGGATCAGGTCGGCCTCGACGGCGGCGTTGAGCGCGTCGAGCGTCCGGGTGGTGCGCAGGCCCTCGACGCGGCCGGCGTGCTGCATCTGCAGCAGCTGCACGGTCCACTCGACGTCGGCGAGCCCGCCCCGGCCGAGCTTGAGGTGGGTGGCCGGGTCGGCGCCGCGCGGGAGGCGCTCGGCGTCGACGCGGGCCTTGATCCGCTGCACCTCTCGTACGTCGTCGGGGCTGATGCCCTCGGCCGGGAAGCGCAGCGGGTCGATGAGCTCGCGGAAGCGGCGGCGCAGGTCGGGGTCGCCGATCGACGGGTCGGCACGCAGCAGCGCCTGCGCCTCCCACACCGCCGACCACTTCGCGTAGTAGCCGGCGTACGACTCGAGCGTGCGCACCAGCGGGCCCTGGCGACCCTCGGGCCGCAGGTCCGCGTCGACGACGAGCTCAGGGTCGGTGCCGGGCAGCGCGAGCAGCCGACGCATCTCCTGGATGACGTCGTGCGCGGCGCGCGCCGCATCCTGCGCGGCAGCGCCCTCGACGGGTTCGTGCACGAACATCACGTCGGCGTCGCTGCCGAGCCCCAGCTCCGCTCCCCCGAACCGGCCCATCGCGATGATCGCGATCCGGGTCGGCAGCGGGGCGCGGCGCTCGGCCTCGACCGCCTTCGTCGCCACGGTCAGCGCCGCGTCGAGCGTGGCGCTGGTCAGGTCGGTGAGCGCGCGCCCGGTGGCGGCGACGTCCAGCTCCCCCAGCAGGTCGGCGACGGCGATCCGGAACAGCTCGCGTCGCCGGATCGCTCGCAGCGCGGTGATCGCCTCGACCGGGTCGTCGTGCCGCCGCGCGGCCGCGTCCATCTCCTTGTCGAGAAGCTCCCGCGAGCGCGGCACCAGGCCGTTGTCCTCGCCGAGCATCCGCACACCTTCGGGAGCGCGCTGGAGCAGGTCGGTCGCGAAGCGGCTCGTCGCCAGCAGGGTGGCGAGCCGCTGCGCGACCTGCCCCTCGTCGCGCAGCGTCTTGAGGTACCAGTGCGTCGACCCGAGCGCGTCGGAGATGCGCCGGAAGCCCAGCAGGCCGGCGTCCGGGTTCGGCGACTCGGCGAACCACTCGAGCATCGCCGGCAGCAGCGTCCGCTGGATGCTCGCCCGCCGGCTCACCCCGGCGGTCAGCGCCTCCAGGTGCTGCATCGCGGCGACCGGGTCGTCGTACCCGAGCGCCGCCAGCCGCGCCTGCGCCGCCTCCGGCGACAGCCGCACCTCGTCGCCCGGCAGCTTCGCGACCGCGGTGAGCAGTGGCCGGTAGAAGAGCTTCTCGTGCAGCCGACGCACCTCGCGCTTGTGCCGCTTCCACTCCTTCTCCAGCTCGTCGGCCGGGTCCTTGCGGATCCCCATCGCCCGGCCGAGGCAGCGCAGCTCGTGCTCGTCGGTGGGTACGACGTGCGTCCGCCGGAGCTTCGCGAGCTGCATGCGGTGCTCCAGCGTGCGCAGGAACCGGTAGGACTCGTCGAGCGCCGCGCCGTCCTCGCGCCCGACGTACCCGCCGCGGGTCAGGTGCGCGAGCGCGCTGAGCGTCGCCGGCGCGCGGATCTCCTCGTCGGCGCGGCCGTGCACCAGCTGCAGCAGCTGTACGGCGAACTCCACGTCGCGCAACCCGCCGGCGCCGAGCTTGAGCTGGCGGTCGGCCTGCGCGGCCGGGATGTGCTCGAGGACCCGGCGGCGCATCGCCTGCACGTCCGTCACGAACCCCTCGCGCTCGGCGGCGGTCCACACCAGCGGCGACACCACGTCGACGTACGCCTTGCCCAGCTCGAGGTCCCCGGCGACCGGGCGGGCCTTGAGCAGCGCCTGGAACTCCCAGGTCTTCGCCCACCGCTCGTAGTAGCCCTCATGGCTGGCCAGCGTGCGCACCAGTGGGCCGGCCTTGCCTTCGGGGCGCAGTGCCGCATCGACCGGCCAGATCGTGCCCTCGCGGGTGTGGTCGGAGCAGACCTGCATCAGGTGCGACGCCAGCTGGGTCGCGGTGCGCAGCGCGGCCTGCTCGTCGTGCCCGTCGGCCGGCTCGGCCACGAAGATCACGTCGACGTCGCTGACGTAGTTGAGCTCGTGGCCGCCGCACTTGCCCATCGCGATCACGGCCAGCCGCGCCGACTCGGCCGCCCCTCCGACCCTCGCGCGGGCGACGGCGAGCGCCGCCTCCAGCGTGGCCGCGGCGAGGTCGGACAGCTCGGCGGCGACGTCGTCGACGGGGACCCCGTGGGCCAGGTCGCGGGCCGCGAGCCGGAGCAGCAGCCGGCGGTACTGCACGCGCATCGCGTCGACCGCCTCCGCGTCCGGACGGGTCGCGACCGGGATCGCGCTGGTCGGGTCCGCGCCGACCGCTTCGAGCATCCGGGCGCGCAGGTGGAACGCCGCCGGCCGCGTGGACCCCAGCGTCGGGTCGGTCAGGTCGCTCCAGTGCTCGGGATGCCGCAGCAGGTGGTCGCCGAGCGCCGAGCTGGCGCCGAGCACGCAGAGCAGCCGCACGGCAGTGCCCTCGTCGGACGCGACCGCCTCGAGCATCGCCTCGCGGTCCTCGACCCGGTCGGCGAGGTCCGCGAGGTACCGCGCGGCCTGGTCGGGGTCGGCGGCGACCGAGCCGAGATGCATGAGTACGTCGCCGTGTGGAGCGATCCGCTCGAGGGCCTCGACCGAACGTTCGACGTCCCGGAACCCCAGCCGCGCGAGCTGGCCGGAGGTGGTGGTGAGCCTCCCCGCCGTCACGGTGCCGTCACAGGGCCGTCACGACCGTCACGAGACCGGCGCGGCCGGCCGCGGCTGCGCGCTGCGGGTCAGGGCGAGGAACCGCTCGGCCAGCGGCCGCCAGGTCGCGCGCATCTCCTGCTCCGCCTCGGCCACGGCGGCGACGTGGAAGTCGACGTTGATCCCGCGCTCCGCCGCTTCGTCGCGGTCCTCGTCCACCCACGTCCGGATGATGTCGTGACCGGCCTCGGGGTGCCACTGCACGGCCCACACCGTCGGCGCGAAGCGGGCCGCCTGCACCTCCCCAGCCGGCGTCTCGGCCAGCAACACCGCGCCCTCGGGCAGCCGCCTGACGATGTCGTTGTTCCACTGAACCGCGCGCACCGGCCCGGCCATCGCGCCGAACAGCTCGTCGGCCGCGGCCTCGTCGGTCCAGCCCACGGGGATCACGCCGATCTGCTGGCCGCGCGGGTTGCGGACGACCTCGCCGCCCAGCGCCACCGCGCACAGCTGGTGGCCCAGGCAGATCCCCAGCACCGGCACCCGCCACACGGCGCCCTCGCGGATCAGCGCCTTCGTCGCGGTCAGCCACGGATTCTCGGCGTCGTCGTTCGCACCCATGGAGCCGCCGAGCACGATCAACCCGGAGTAGCCGTGGAGGTCGGATGGCAGGTCGTCCCCGCGGTACGGGTGCCGTACGTCGAGCTCGGCACCGGCCTCGACCAACCAGTCCCCCACCCAGCCCGTGGGGCAGTCGGTCTCGTGCTGCACGACGAGGATCGGGGCGTTCACGCAGTCGAATCTACTGGCTCACGGAGTGGGAACGCGCACCCGACCAAGTCGAGACCGCCGATGTCTACTCCGCAATCCACAGGCACCGATTGGTCACAGACCGCAGGTTCCAGAGTCCGATTCTTGCGGTTGGGGACCAAACCGCAGGCCCACGAGCCCGTGCGCGTACTCAGATCACCGGCAGCATCAGGTCGCGCTCGTACGCCGAGACCTGGATGCGGTAGTCCTCCCACTCCTTGCGCTTGTTGCGCAGGAAGAAGTCGTAGACGTGCTCGCCGAGCGTCTCCGCGAGCAGCTCCGAGCTCTCGGCGACCTGGATGGCGTCGTACAGGCTCTTCGGCAGCGGGTCGATGCCCAGCGCCTGCCGCTCCCGCTCGGTCAGCGACCAGACGTCGTCCTCGGCCTCGCGCGGCAGCTCGTAGCCCTCCTCGATGCCCTTCAGCCCCGCGGCCAGGATCACCGCGAACGACAGGTACGGGTTGCACGCGGAGTCGATCGTGCGCAGCTCCATGCGCGTGGACTGGCCCTTGTTGGGCTTGTACATCGGCACCCGGACCATCGCGGAGCGGTTGTTGTGGCCCCAGCAGATGTACGACGGCGCCTCGCCGCCCCACATCAGCCGCTTGTAGGAGTTCACCCACTGGTTGGTGACCACGATGATCTCGGAGGCGTGCTTGAGGACACCGGCGATGAACTGCCGGCCGACGGTCGAGAGCTGGTACTCCGACCCGGCGGCGAAGAACGCGTTGCGGTCGCCCTCGAACAGCGACACGTGCGTGTGCATGCCGGACCCGGGGTGCGTCGTGAACGGCTTGGGCATGAACGTCGCCCAGATCCCCTGCGACAGCGCGACCTCACGGATCACCGTGCGGAACGTCATGATGTTGTCGGCCGTCGACAGCGCGTCGGCGTAGCGCAGGTCGATCTCCTGCTGGCCGGGACCGCCCTCGTGGTGGCTGAACTCCACCGAGATGCCCATTGCCTCGAGCATCGTGATCGCCTCGCGACGGAAGTCGGCGCCCATGCTCTGCGCGGTGTGGTCGAAGTAGCCGCTCCGGTCCACCGGCACCGGCTCGGCGCCCGGCTGCGGGGTGTCCTTGAACAGGTAGAACTCGATCTCCGGGTGCGTGTAGAAGGTGAAGCCCGCCTCGGCCGCCTTCGACAGGGTGCGCTTGAGCACGAACCGCGGGTCGGCGTACGACGGGGACCCGTCGGGCATCACGATGTCGCAGAACATCCGCGCGGTGGACGGGCCCTCGCCGCGCCACGGCAGGATCTGGAACGTCGACGGGTCGGGCTTGGCGAGCATGTCCGCCTCGTAGACCCGGGCGAATCCCTCGATCGCCGAGCCGTCGAAGCCGATGCCCTCGGAGAACGCGCCCTCGAGCTCGGCGGGCGCGATCGCGACGGACTTCAGCGATCCCAGGACGTCGGTGAACCACAGCCGCACGAAGCGCACGTCGCGCTCCTCCAGAGCGCGGAGTACGAAGTCTTCCTGCTTGCCCATCGATGCTCCTGTCTCGGCGCGTGTCTCGGTGCGATGCCCGGCGGTTGCGGCGCCCGTACGGCGGGGCCGTCGGACAGTGTGACTCTGCCATGTTTCGCGCACGTGAACGGGCATCGCCTCGCCCGGTCGCCGCCCCTGACGTCGTACGACGACGTCGTACGGTGTGCCCATGGTTGACGAGCAGTTCGACGACCTGCTGGAGCTCGAGCACGCGGGATGGGACGCGCTGTGCCGCGGCGAAGGGGCGACGTTCTACGGGGAGCTGATGACCGAGGACGGTCTGATGGTGCTCGCCCACGGCCAGGTGCTCGACCGCCTGGGCGTGGTCGCCTCGCTGCGCGACGCACCCGCATGGGACGACTACCGCATCGACAACCCGCGCATGGTGACCACCGGCGACAGCAGCGCGGCGCTGGTCTACCGCGCGACCGCGCACCGCGACGGTGCCGCGCCGTTCGTCGCGCTGATGTCCAGTGCCTACGTGCGCGTCACGGGCCGCTGGCGGCTCGCGCTGTACACCCAGACGCCGGTGCCCGTGTGAGGTGGCGCGAGGTCTCGTCGGCGAACCCACCGTCGGCGCAGCCGGTGCTGGACGCGGACGAGACCGACGTGTGGGTCGACACCGAGCTGCCGACGGCGGAGTACGACCGCCTGGCCGAGTGGTTCGTCGGGCGTGACGACGTGTGGCTGCACCTGCGCCAGCACGGCGCGCCCGACCTGTCGCCGCTGCGGCACTTCCCCGGGCTACGACGCCTGGTTGTCACCAACCTGCGGCTGCAGAGCTGGGACGGCATCGAGCACGTCGCCGACTCCCTGGAGCACATCGGCATGGGCGACACCACGCTCAAGCCCATCTCCGTCGCGCCGCTGGACCGCCTCACGCGGCTGAAGAGCCTGGGCCTCTCCGGGCCGGTGAAGCACGGCGAGGTGGTCGGTTCCCTGACCACCCTGGAGCACCTCACCCTCCGGTCGGTGCGGATCGACCACGCCGCCGTCATACCGAAGCTGATGGGCCTGACCACCTTCAACCTGCACCTCGGCAGCGCCGACCCGGACCTCTCGTGGCTCGCCGCGCTCCCCCGCCTCACCGAGCTGGAGATCTGGCGCGTGCGAGGGGTCACCGACCTGGGGCCGCTGGGCGACCTGGCGACGGTACGGCGCCTCAGCCTGCAGTCGATGCGCGCCGTCACCGCGCTGCCGTCGTTCGCCGGAGCCTCCTCATTGACCCGGGTGGCGCTCGACGCGATGAAGGGCATCACCGACCTCAGCGGCCTCGCCGACGCCCCGGCCCTCGAGGAGCTCTGGCTGGTGGAGATGCCGCAGCTCGAGCCCGAGGCGCTGCGGCCGCTGGTCGGGCACCCCACGCTCAGGTTCGGCGTGTGGGGCCTGGGCAGCGTCCGGAAGAACGACGCTGCGTACGAGCTGCTGCCGCTGCGGCGCCGCGAGCCGGCCGGCTAGACCTTCGGCACGTTGCGCTCGAGCTCGTCGAGCCACACCTTCGCGTTGCCGTCCGAGGGGGCGCGCCAGTCGCCGCGCGGCGACAGCGACCCGCCGGCGACCACCTTGGGACCGTTCGGCAGCGCCGACCGCTTGAACTGGCTGAACGCGAAGAACCGCTTCACGAAGACCTCGAGCCACTTGCGGATCGTCGGCAGGTCGTAGGCGACGCGACGGTCCTCGTCGAAGCCGGGCGGCCAGGCGCCGCGGTCGACGTCGGCCCAGGCGTGGTGGGCGAGGAAGGCGATCCGGCTCGGCGGGTAGCCGTAGCGCAGCACGTGGAAGAGCGCGAAGTCCTGCAGCGCGTAGGGGCCGATGGCGTCCTCGGTGCTCTGCGGCCGCTCCCCCTCCTCGACCGGCACCAGCTCGGGCGAGATCTCCTGGTCGAGGATCTCCAGCAGCACCTCGGACGAGCCGGGCTCGAGCTGGTCGGTGGTCACCACCCACCGGATCAGGTGCTGGATCAGCGTCTTGGGGATGCCGGCGTTGACGCCGTAGTGCGACATCTGGTCGCCGACGCCGTACGTGCACCAGCCGAGCGACAGCTCCGACAGGTCGCCGGTGCCGAGCACGATGCCGCCGCGGTGGTTGGCGATGCGGAACAGGTAGTCGGTGCGCAGGCCGGCCTGGACGTTCTCGAAGGTGACGTCGTACGTCGGCTTCCCCTCGGCGAACGGGTGGCCGAGGTCCTCGAGCATCCGGCTCGCGGCCGGCCGGATGTCGATCTCCTCGAACGTCACGCCGAGCGCCTGGGCGAGCCGTGTCGCGTTGTCCTTGGTGCCCTTGCTGGTCGCGAAGCCCGGCATGGTCACTCCGTGGATGTCGCTGCGCGGGCGACCGAGCCGGTCCATCGCCTTCGCCGCGACGATCAGCGCGTGGGTGGAGTCGAGGCCACCGGAGAGGCCGATCACGACCTTCGGGTGGCCGATCGCGTTGAGCCGCTGCTCGAGGCCGGAGACCTGGATGTTGTAGGCCTCGTAGCAGTCGAGCGCGAGCCGCTCGGGGTCGTCCGGCACGAACGGGAACCGGTCGAGCTCGCGGCGCAGGCCGATGTCGCCGTCCGGCGGGACCAGGTCGACCTCGACGGTGCGGAACTCGGAGATGCGTGCGTCGTGGGTACGTCGGTTGTCGTCGAACGTGCCCTGCCGCTGCCGGTCCTGGCGCAGCCGGAGCAGGTCCACGTCGGCGACCGATCGGCGCGGCCCGTCCGGGAAGCGCTCGGTCTCCGCGAGCAGATCGCCCATCTCGTAGATCAGCGTCTGGCCGTCCCAGGACAGGTCGGTGCTCGACTCGCCGAACCCGGCGGCGGCGTACACGTAAGCGGCGAGGCACCGCTTCGACGCGGACTGCGCGAGGATCTTGCGGTCCTCGGCGCGGCCCACCGTGATCGGGCTGCCGGAGAGGTTGACCAGCACCGTCGCGCCGGCCAGCGCGGCCTCGGCGCTCGGCGGCACCGGCACCCACATGTCCTCACAGACCTCGACGTGCATGACGAGGCCGGGGATGCGCGGCGCGCGGAAGAGCAGGTCGGGACCGAACGGCACCTGCCGCCCGCTGAGCTGGATCGTCTGCCCGCGGCGGTCGTCGCCCGGCGCGAAGTGCCGACGCTCGTAGAACTCGCGGTAGGTGGGCAGGTACGACTTCGGCGCGACGCCGATGACCTCGCCGTCGTGCAGCACGACCGCGCAGTTGAGCACCCGGGTGCCCTGCCGCAGCGGCGCGCCGACGACGATCATCACCTGCAGCCCGCGTGTGCCCTCGCGGAGCTCCTCGATCGCGGCCTCCACCGCGTCGAGCACGGGCTCCTGCAGCAGCAGGTCGTCGATGGCGTAGCCGGTCAGGCACAGCTCGGGGAAGACCGCGACCGCGACGCCTTCGTCCACGCACGCGCGCACCTCGTCGAGCACCGAGGCGGCGTTGGACATCGGGTCGGCGATCGCCGTCGTGATCGTGCATGCCGCCACGCGAGCGAACCCTTGGTCGTAGGCCGAGGAGAAGTCCACGGACCGAGTGTGCCCGAAGCGGCATCGAGCATGCCGACGTGACAGGCGACACAGGGTGCATCGCAGCGACCCGGGTCTAGCCTGAGAGGCGGTCCGGGGACTCCACCAGGGAGCCACGAGAACACGTCAAGCGGAGGAACGATGAGCGAGACCACCGCCCCCTACGGCACCGGCCCGTCGGCCCAGCAGACCACCGCACCGGTGCGACGGGTGCGCACGCACCACCTGCGCGAGATGAAGGAGCGCGGGGAGAAGTTCGCGATGCTGACGGCGTACGAGATGTACGCCGCCCAGACCTTCGACGAGGCCGGCATCCCGGTCCTGCTCGTCGGCGACTCGGCCTCCAACAACGTCTACGGCAACGAGACCTCGCTGCCCGTCACCGTCGACGAGCTGATCCCGCTCGTCCGCGCGGTCACCCGCTCGGCGCGACGCGCACTGGTGGTGGCGGACCTGCCGTTCGGCTCGTACCAGGCGTCGCCGGAACAGGCGTTCCACACCTCGGTGCGGTTCCTGAAGGAGGCCAACGCGCACGCCGTGAAGCTCGAGGGCGGCATGGAGATGGCGCCGCAGGTCGAGAAGCTCACCCAGTCCGGTGTCCCGGTGATGGCGCACATCGGCTTCACGCCGCAGTCCGAGCACGCCCTCGGCGGCTACCGCGTGCAGGGACGTGGCGACGCCGCCACGCGCATCATCGACGAAGCCAAGGCAATGGAGGCCGCAGGCGCGTTCTCCCTCGTGATGGAGATGGTCCCGGGCGACGTCGCCGCGCAGGTGACGAAGGAGCTGACGATCCCGACGATCGGCATCGGCGCCGGCCCGCACTGCGACGGCCAGGTGCTCGTCTGGCAGGACGCGTTCGGTCTGCGCACGGGACGGATGGCGAAGTTCGTCAAGCAGTACGCCGACGTGCACGGCGTGCTGCTCGACGCCGCACGTCGCTACGCGGCCGAGGTCGCGGACGGCACGTTCCCCGGGCCCGAGCACACCTTCTAGCCCCTCGGGTGGTCGAGCGCGTCGAGACCACTCGAACGTCAACGCCCGGCGAGCAGCACGGCCGCGAACCAGGCCGCGATCGCCAAGACAGGCAAGGCGATCGCGGCCTTCGGCCGACGCGTGAACCAGCGAAGGCACACGACGAGAAGTGCGAGCCACACCAGCGGCAGCACGAGCGAGTTGAGCCAGCTCGGCATCGCGATCGCGACGTACGCGTAGAGAAAGAACGCGACAGCGAAGCCACCAAGCGCGATGAAAGGTCCCGACTTCTCGAAGTCGTGCGCCAACGTCTCTCCTTCTTCGCGCGGTGTTTCACGTCCGCGATCCGCCAACAAAACAAGGGGTTCTGAGCACCTCACCCTATTCGCCGATATCCGAATCGGCGAACGACGGCAATCGCGACACGCGACTCTTCTTTCACGATTTCGTTTACGTCGCTTCTCTTTGTCGGCAAGATTCTCTGCGAGGGGGCGACCACAGGCCGCCTAACCCAAGAGGGATCAGTGAAGGCCGACACCGGGTCGGGCTCTCGAACCAGGAGGCAGCAAGGTGCCTGCAGCAAAGAAGACCGCGGCGAAGAAGGCGCCGGCCAAGAAGGCCGCCGCCACGAAGTCCACGGCGAAGAAGACGGTGGCCAAGAAGGCCCCCGCCAAGAAGACCGCCACCAGCAAGGTCGCAGCCAAGAAGTCTCCCGCGAAGAAGTCCACGGCGAAGAAGACGACCGCGAAGAAGGCACCTGCCAAGAAGGTCGCGAAGAAGGCCGTGAAGAAGGCCGCGTCCACCGCCAAGAAGACCACCAAGAAGGCCGGCGCCGCCAAGAAGACGACCGCCAAGAAGGCCCCGGCGAAGAAGTCGGCCGCCACCAAGAGCACCGCCAAGAAGGCGGGCGCTGCGAAGAAGACCGCCGCCAAGAAGACCACCGGCGCGGCCAAGAAGACCGCCGGCACCGCCAAGAAGGCGCCCGCCACCAAGAAGGCCGCAGCCAAGCGGACGACCGGCACCGCCAAGAAGGCGACCGGCACCGCCAAGAAGGCCCCCGCCAGGAAGACAGCCGCCAAGAAGGCGACCGCCCGCAAGACCGCGAAGCGCGCCTGACCAAAGCTCAGAGCGAACACGAGGCCCCGGCACCTGAGGTGCCGGGGCCTCGTGCTGTCAGAGGTCGACCGAGCCGGTCAGTCCTCTTCGACGTCGTCGTTCCAGCGCGGGTCGTTCTCCCACTCCTCGTTGCGCTCCTCGACCTTGTCGAGCGCCCGCTCGGCCTCCGCCGCGGTGGCGTAGGGGCCGAGACGGTCGGAGTTGCGGCAGCCGTCGCGCCCCTCGACCGTGTGGTGCTTGAGGCAGAACCAGTACTCGTCGCCGTCGCTCATGACGCGCCCTCCTCGCCACTTTGCGTCCGCACCGTCGGCGGACGACCCGATCGTTCCCGCTACCTCGGAACCTACACTCGACACGTGCCCATCGCCCCCGCCACGATCTCGCCCCGACGCCCGGTGCCCGCGCACATCGACCGGCCGGAGTACGTCGACCAGCTCGCACCTCTCCCCTTCCGCGGCTCCGAGGTGAAGGACGCCGACACAATCGCCCGGATGCGCGTCGCCGGGCGGCTCGCGGCGCAAGCGCTCCAGCTCGTCGGCAAGCACGTCGCCCCCGGCATCACCACCGACGAGCTCGACGCGATCGGGCACGAGTTCCTCGTCGAGAACGGCGCCTACCCGTCGACGCTCGGCTACCGCGGATTCCCCAAGTCGCTGTGCACCAGCGTCAACGAGGTGATCTGCCACGGCATCCCCGACAGCCGGGTGATCGAGGACGGCGACATCGTCAACATCGACATCACGGCGTACGTCGGCGGCGTGCACGGCGATACGAACGCGACCTTCCTCGCCGGCGACGTGCCCGAGGAGACCCGGCTGCTGGTCGAGCGCACCGAGGAAGCGCTGCGCCGCGCGATCAAGGCGGTCCGGCCCGGCCGCCGCATGAACGTCATCGGCCGGGTGATCGAGTCCTACGCCAAGCGGTTCGGGTACGGCGTCGTCCGGGAGTTCACCGGGCACGGCATCGGCACGTCGTTCCACAGCGGCCTGATCGTGCCGCACTTCGACTCCCCCGAGCACGACACGCTGATCGAGCCGGGGATGACGTTCACGATCGAGCCGATGCTGTGCCTGGGCACCCGCGAGTGGGAGATGTGGGACGACGACTGGACGGTCGTCACGAAGGACGGGCGGCCGAGCGCCCAGTTCGAGCACACGCTGCTCGTGACCGACAGCGGCGCGGAGATCCTGACGCTCCCCTGACCAGGCCCTGCGCCGTCCGTCAGGACAGCTCGTCGAGCGTCCCGCGCCGTTCGGCCAGGCGACGCTCCACGCGCAGCACACCGGCCTCGTGCTCGGCGTCGCCGGACATCACCGCGGCCAGCCGCAGGTGCGGGAGCGCGTCGGCGTACCTGGACTGCCGCTCGAGGACACGACCGAGAGCGAAGCGGGCCCAGACGTCGGTCGGGTCGAGCTCCACGATCCGGGTCAGATCGGCCTCGGCGCGGTGCAGCTGGGCGCTCTTGAAGTAGGCCCAGGCGCGCAGCGTGCGCAGCCCGGTGGACATCGGCTCGGCCTCGACGGCGGGGTCGAGCACCTCGATCGCCTCGAGGGGCGAGGACTCCTCGAGCAGGTGCCAGGCCTGCTGGTAGGCGTCGGCCGGGTGCTGGTCACCTCGCGACGCCCCCATCTCGGGCGGAAGCTCGAACGGTGGCAGCGACACGGTGTCCCTCCTTCCCCAGACGAACGTACTCCGTCCTCACAGCATTCCGGAGCAACATTCCCGAGCATCCCGTCTCGCGCGCCCTTAGGGTGCCAGGGTGCTGACGCCGCTCGAGCTCCCGGCCCGGTCCGACGACCGCGACGCCTGGACCGCCTTCCTCGTGGACCGCTGTGACGACCGGCTCGACGCGGTACGCCGTACCGCCGACGCGATCGCGGCCGAGGCCGGTGACCCCGCGGCGGTGCTGGAGCGCTGGAACGAGCTCACGCTCGCGCTGCTCGACGCCGCCACGGCCGCCTCGCTGCTGGCCCACTCGCACCCCGACCCGGTGGTGCGCGACCGCGCCGAGTCGGCCGCGCAGCAGGCCGCTGCCCTCGACAACGAGGTCCGGCAGGACCGACGGATCTACGACGCGCTGTCCGGCGTCGACGCGGGGACGCTCGACGACGCCGCAGCCCGCGCACTCGAGATGAGCCTGAGGGACTTCCGGCGGGCCGGCGTCGACCGCGACGAGACCACGCGCGAGCGGCTGCGCGAGCTGGCGGACCGCGACAAGGAGCTGTCCCAGGCGTTCGAGCGCAACGTGAGCGAGGACGTGCGCGAGCTGCGGCTGCGGCCGGAGCAGCTCGACGGGCTGCCCGACGACTACGTCGCGGCGCACCCGGTCGGCGACGACGGGCTGGTGACGATCACGACCGACTACCCGGACGTGTTCCCGTTCCGCTCGTTCGCCACCGACCGCGACGCGCGGCACGCGCTCTACGAGCAGTTCGACAACCGGGGGTGGCCGGTCAACGACGAGGTCCTGCGCGAGCTGACCGAGATCCGTCGGGAGCGCGCCCGGCTGCTCGGCTACGACGGCTGGCCGGACTACGACGCCGAGATCCGGATGGTCGGGTCCGAGCACGGCATCCGCGAGTTCGTCGACCGGCTCGACGAGGCCACCGCTCCCCCGTCCGAGCGCGACCTCGCCCTGCTGATCGAGCGTCAGAGGGAGGACGCCGCCGAGCTCGACACGATGAGCTGGGCAGACGTGAACTACTACGCCCAGGTCGTGTCGCGCGAGCGGTTCGGGCTGGACGCGCAGGAGGTGCGTCGCTACTTCCGGTTCGACAAGGTGCGGGCCGGGCTGCTGGACGTCACGTCGCGGCTGTTCGGCCTGGAGTACGTCGAGCGGCCCGACGTACCCGCGTGGCACGAGGACGTCACGACGTACGACGTCCTCGCCGAGGGCGACCTGCTCGGCCGGATCCACCTCGACCTGCACCCGCGGGACGGGAAGTTCAAGCACGCCGCGCACTTCCCGCTGGCCAAGGGCGTGCGGGACGTGCAGCTGCCGCAGTCGGCGCTGCTGTGCAACCTGCCGCGCGGGCTGATGACGCACGGCGACGTGGTGACGCTGTTCCACGAGTTCGGCCACCTGATCCACGCCGTGGTCGGCGGCGGGCAGGACTGGGCGCGGTTCAGCGGCGTGGCCACCGAGCGCGACTTCATCGAGGCGCCCAGCCAGATGCTCGAGGAGTGGGCCTGGGACGCCGGCGTGCTCGCGTCGTTCGCCACCGACGACGACGGCAAGCCGATCCCGGCCGACCTGGTCGCGACCCTGCGCGCGGCGAACGAGCTCGGCCGCGGCTTCGACGTCCGGGTCCAGGTGTTCTACGCCGCGATCTCCGTCGGCATCCACGCCGATGTACCCGATGACCTGACGGCGTACATCGACGACCTCGCGAAGCGCTACATGCCCTTCGAGCGCATCCCCGGCACCCACAAGCACACGTCGTTCGGCCACCTCGCCGACGAGGGCTACGGCTCGTCGTACTACACCTACCTGTGGAGCCTGGTCATCGCCAAGGACCTGTTCTCCGCGTTCGACCCCGACGACCTGATGGCCCCCGACGTCGCACGTCGCTACCGCGACACGGTGCTGGCCGCCGGCGGCTCCCGCGACGCCGCCGACCTCGTCGGGTCCTTCCTCGGCCGCCCGACGAGCACCGACGCCTTCGACCGCTGGCTCGCGGGCTGACCCGGCTCGAACCTCCGGCGCGACCCCGCCGACCCGGCTCGAACCTCCCGTGCGGCCCCGCCGAGTCGGCGCGTCTTCCCCCCGCTCGCGCGGGCTGCGGCACTCACCACGCGATATGGACGCCTTGCGCATGGGATTTCCCCTGTTGAGCGTCCACAACCCCGCGTTACAGCTGGCGCAGCGACGCGTGACGGCCGGCCAGCGGCAAGGGGGCGAGGGATGAGCTGGCCTGTAGGCCGGGTTCTGTCCCCGCGCGCCTCGCGGCGTCGCGGTGGGCGACCATCCATCTGGGACTGCCGTTACCGACAGCCTCGTGCGGTCTACCCGCGGACTCGGGCGGGCCGCCCTCAAACGTCCGCGCAGACCGTCTCGCGACGGTCCTCTTGACCTTGCTCCGGGTGGGGTTTACCGAGCCGTTCCGGTCACCCGGAACGCTGGTGGTCTCTTACACCACCGTTTCACCCTTACCTCCGCGCAAGCGCGGGGGCGGTTTGCTTTCTGTGGCACTTTCCCGCGGGTCACCCCGGGTGGGCGTTACCCACCACCCTGCCCTGTGGAGCCCGGACCTTCCTCGAGGAGTCTCCTCCCCGCGGTCGCCCGGCCAGCTCATCCACGAACAAGCCTATCCCGCGCTAGGTTCTGACCATGAGCGAACCGTTCGTTGTGGTCGGTGGCGGGCTCGCCGCCGCGAAGGCAGTCGAGCAGCTGCGTGAGAGCGGGTACGACGGGGACGTCATCCTGTACACCGCCGAGCAGCACCTCCCCTACGAGCGACCACCGCTCTCCAAGGGGTACCTCCTGGGCGACGACGAGCGTGACGTCGTCTTCGTCCACGACGCACAGTGGTACGTCGACAACAACATCGACGTGCGTCTCGGCACGCGCGTGGAGGCCGTCGACCCGGGCGCGCACACCGTGACGGCGGGCGACACGACGCAGTCGTACAGCAAGCTGCTGCTGGCCACCGGCGCCCAGCCGCGCCGGTTCGCGATGGCGGACGCCTCGGGCGCGCCGGTCGCCTACCTCCGCGTCATCGAGGACACCGAGCGGCTCAAGCAGGCCTTCACCGAGGGCGCGCGCATCGCCGTGCTCGGCGCCGGCTGGATCGGTCTCGAGGCCGCGTCCGCCGCCCGCAAGGCCGGCTGCCACGTGACCGTCGTCGAGTCGCTCCCCCAGCCGCTGCTGCGCGTGCTCGGCCCACGGATCGCCTCCGTCTTCGCCGACCTGCACCGTGAGCACGGCGTCGACATGCGGCTCGACGTGAGCGTCGGCGGCGTGGAGAAGGCCGGCGACGGCGTACGCCTCATCCTCGACGTCGGCGACCCGGTCGAGGCCGACCTGCTGCTCGTCGGCATCGGTGCCGTGCCGGACGTCAAGCTCGCCGAGGACGCCGGCCTCGACGTCGACAACGGCGTGCTGGTCGACGCCGCCCTGCGCACGTCCGCTCCCGACGTCTTCGCCGCCGGCGACATCGCCAACGCCGAGCACCCTGTCCTCGGCCGCCGCATCCGCGTCGAGCACTGGGACAACGCCATCGAGCAGGGCAAGGCCGCCGCGCGGTCGATGCTCGGTGAGGACGTGTCCTACGACCGGATCCCGTACTTCTTCACCGACCAGTACGACCTCGGCATGGAATACGTCGGGAACATCGACCCGGGCTCGGCGGACGACGTCGTGGTGCGGGGCGACACGACCGGCGACCGTGTCTTCCAGGCCTACTGGATCAAGGACGGCGTCGTTGCGGCCGCGATGCACGCCAACGACTGGGACGCGGGCGACACGATCCGCGAGGCGATCGGCAAGCCGCTGCAGAACGGCTAGCGACGACTACTCAGCCTTCCGCTCGCAGTAGTCCAGCAGCATCCGGCCGGCCTGCTTCTGGATCTTCACCGGCGGCGTGACGAGCACCAGGGTCTCCGTCGCGCCCGGACCGTCGCCGACCCGGACACCGATCCGGAACGTGAACGGCGCGGTCGCCTGCCCGATCGCGTGCTCGTCGCAGCGGTTGCCGGGCCGGATCGACAGCGGCACGTCGACGCGGGGATCATCGGCGACGAGCGTCACCTGACGCGGCAGCACCAGGTCGTAGAGCACCGAGCCGTCGGAGTTCAGCACGGTGACCGGCTCGCTCCCCTCCTGCCGCACCATCCGCAGCGTGCCGTCGAGCGACTCGTCGTCCGGCGCGATGCGCCAGCCGGGCGCGTAGGAGATCTTCACGTTCTCGGCCACGAGGGCGTCCCGGCAGCCGCGCAGCCACAGCCGCCGCAGGAACTGCTGCCCGCTCGTCGTGAGCTCCTGCACCTTCGTCTCGTCGGCGGTCGACACCACCCCGGAGATCGGCTCCTTGCCCTCGTCGCAGCGGGCCTCCGGCAGCAGCACGCGGAGATCGAGGGTCTGCCCCGGTGCGATCGTCGCGTCCTGCTCGCGGGTGAACTCCGGCCCGTAGCCCGACCAGCGCAGCCCCGCTCCGGTCACCGCGAGCGGCTCGTCGCCCTCGTTGACGACGCGGAGCAGACCCTTGGGCGTGCCCTCGTCGGGGAGCAGCTGGGTGAAGCCGAGCGACACCTCGATGCCGGACTTCTCGGGCGGCGCCTCGCCGGAGGCCGAGCAGGCGGTGAGGGCGACGAGCAGCGCCACGACGAGCAGCCGGGACACGCTAGACCTCGAAGCGCACCGTGCGGGTCGTCGGGTCGGCCTCGGTGAGCACGGCCTGCACGTGGGTGCCCAGCGGCAGCGGGTCCCCGTTGCGCGACGTCGCCGAGGACTCGATCGCGGGCTCCTGCACGACCACGTCGCCGCGGGTCGGCTCTTTCTCGTCGACGGCCACGACGACGCCGGGGAACCTCCGCCCGACGTGCGGCCGCAGTACGGCGGCCTCCACGAGGCTCACGACGGCGTTCTCGTAGGCGCTGGCCTTCTGCCCGCTGGCCTGCATGGTCGCGGGCAGGTCGTGCAGCTTGTCGAGCACCCAGCCGGGCACGTCCTCCCCGGCGCACAGCGCCACACACACCTCGCCCGCGTAGCGGTCGGCGAGCCGGCGCAGCGGCGCCGTGACGTGGGCGTACTCCGACGCCAGCGCGGCGTGCTCGGGCTGCTCGGGCACCTCGCCGTCGAACCCGACGTACCCCGCGCCGCGCAGCAGCCGCGTGCACGCGAGCACCATCGCCGCGTGCCGCGGGTTGGTCGGGTCGAGCGACCGGATGAAGTCCGGGTAGAGCTGCTCGGCCGGCCAGTCGATCTCGAGCGCCTTCGCGGTCCGGTGCAGCCGCTGCACCTCCCCCGGCTCCGGCGGCGGCAGCGTCCGCAGCAGCCCGACCCGGGCGTAGACCATCAGCGACGCGGCGGCCATCCCGGTCAGCAGCGAGATCTGGGCGTTCCACTGCTCGACCGGCAGCATCTCCCGGAACTTCAGCGACCACCGGTCGCCGTCGATGTCGATCTCCTGCTCCGGCAGCGGCAGCGAGACCCCGCCGCGCGCCGCCTCGCGCTTGATCCGCAGCTCGCCGACCTCCCGCAGCAGCCCGAACATCTCGTCGGCCGTGCCGGCGTCGACCTGCTTCTGCACGGAGGCGTAGTCGAGCTGGGCCTGGCTGCGCACCCGCGCGCGTACGACGTCGACGTCGGTGCCCTCGCCGGTCGCGTCGACCTTGATCGTCCAGAGCAGCGCCGGCCGCTCCTCGTCGGGCAGCAGCGACGCCGCACCCTCGGACAGCACCGGCGGGTGCAGCGGCACCTTGGAGTCGGCGCCGTACAACGTCTCCCCGCGCCGGTTGGCCTCGACGTCGACCGGGTCGCCCGGCTTCACGAACGCGGCCACGTCCGCGATCGCGTAGTGCACGACGTAGCCGTCGCCGTCGCGCTCGATGTGAAGCGCCTGGTCGAGGTCGCGCGC
The DNA here is from genome assembly GCA_036280235.1 of Nocardioides sp. Taxonomy (GTDB): domain Bacteria; phylum Actinomycetota; class Actinomycetes; order Propionibacteriales; family Nocardioidaceae; genus Nocardioides_B. The sequence continues at coordinate 9,315 of DASURB010000095.1, read as the reverse complement.
GCCGTCCGGGTCGATCGTCACGAACGGCAGGTCGGTGCGGTCCAGCTCCGGCATGACCGGGTTGCGGGCCGCCTCCTCCGCCGCCGCCTCGACCTCGGCGGGGAACTCCGGCGAGACGCCGAGCTCCTCCTGGATGCCCGCGATGCCCTTGCGCAGCAGGTCACCGTCCGCGTGCAGGAGCTTGACGACTCGTCTCGGCACGGCGCGTTCCCCTCTCGGCACGGCTGGTCCCGGCCCAGCATAGGGCGACGCATAAGGTGGCCCGCGTGCTGATCCTGCTGCCCCCGTCCGAGGGCAAGTCCGCTCCCCGCCGCGGCCGCCCGCTGCGGCTCGACGATCTCTCCTTCCCCGCCTTGTACGACGCCCGCGGCACGATGCTCGACGCCCTCACCGGCCTGTGCCGCGGGGACGCCCATGCCGCGGCCGGAGTGCTGGGTCTCGGCACCACCCAGCTCGACGAGGTCGCCCGCAACGCCGCGCTGCGGGAGGCACCGACGGCACGGGCGGACCAGGTCTACTCCGGCGTGGTCTACGAGTCGCTCGACGTCGCGAGCCTCGACGCCGCGGCGCGCCGGCGGGCCACGTCGTGGCTGGCGGTCACGTCGTCACTGTTCGGGCTGGTCCGGCCCGGCGACCGGATCCCGGCGTACCGGCTCGCCGGCGGGGTATCGCTGCCCGCCGTCGGCACCGTGGCGACGTACTGGAGCAGGCACCTCGACCCCGCCGTCCGCGAGGCGGCAGGCCGCGGGCTGGTGGTCGACCTGCGCTCATCCACCTACGTGCCGTTCTGGCGACCCGGGGCCGACCTGGCGCCGGAGGTCGTCACCGTCCGCGTGCTGCACGAGGTCGACGGCGTCCGCAAGGTCGTGTCGCACTTCAACAAGGCGACCAAGGGCCGGCTGGTGCGTGCGCTGCTGGAGGACGGCACGGCGCCGTCGTCACCGGCGCGGTTCGCCGACCACCTCGCCGCGCTCGGCTGGAAGGCCGAGCTGGGCGAGGCGACGAAGGCCGGCACCCGGCTCGACGTCGTGGTCAGCGAGCTGTAGGGCCCACCCCCGGGCGGCCTCGGCAGGCTCGACCACCCGGGCTCGTCCACCCGGTCGTAGCTACGCCGCCTTCTCGACGTCGACCGACAGGATGCTGATCGGCTGCTTCGGCGCCTCGGGCCCGAGCGTGCCACCGGTCCCCTGCTCGGCGACGCGGTCCACGATGTCCATGCCCTCGGTGACCTTGCCGAAGATCGAGTAGCCGGTAGGGTCGGGCAGCTCGGTCTTGTCGTACACGATGAAGAACTGCCCGCCGTTGGACTCCGGGTCCTGGGTCCGCGCCATCGCGAGCGTGCCCCGCGGGTACTGGAAGTCCTTCGGCGCGTTCTCGACGCCGTACCCGTAGCCCGGGCCCCCGGACCCGGTGCCGGTCGGGTCGCCGCACTGCAGCACGAAGATGCCGCTCGTGACCAGCCGGTGGCAAGGACTGTCGTCCCAGTAGCCCTCTCGCGCGAGCGAGATGAACGACGCGACCGTCTGCGGCGCCTTCTTGCCGTCGAGCTCCATCACGATGTTGCCGCAGTTGGTGTGCACGGTCGCGGTCCACTTCGCGTTCTCCGCCAGCGACTTGGGCGGCACCTCGTCGAACTGCACCGGCTCCTCCGGCAGCGCCGGCGGCGTGTTGCAGGTGCCGTCGGTGGGCACCTCCTCCGGCGTCTGCTGCGCGCTCGTGACGGCAGGGTCTTCACCGGACCCGCCGAGCGACTGGACCAGGACGAGCGTCGCCACGACGACGACAGCGACGGCGATGACGGCCGCGATCGCGGCCTTGCTGCTGCTGGAGTTGCTGGGACTCATGACTCTCTCTCGTCAGCGCCCGAGGAAGGCGGCCTCCGTCGGGCGGGCGTTGAACATGCGCAGCGTCGACTGGCCCTCGGGGTACCACGACACGACGGTCACCGAGGCCGGGGCGAGCTGCAGGCGGAACAGGGACTCCATCGGCGCACCCAGCGCGAGCCGGACGAGCACGGTGATGGGCGTGACGTGGGTGACCGCGAGCACGGTCTTGCCGGGGTACGCGGCGATGAGACGGTCGCGCGTACGCCGGACGCGCCGGTCGACGGCCTCGAGCGACTCGCCGCCGCCGGTCGGGGAGACGTCGAAGCTGCCGAGCCACTGCTCGAGGTCGTCGCCGTGCGCCTCCTGCACCTCGGCGAACGTCAGCCCGTCCCACGCGCCGAACGCGGCCTCAGCCAGCCCCTCCTCGATCACGACCTCCTTGCCGAGCACCTCGGCGAGGATGGCGGCGGACTCGCGGGTGCGGCGCAGCGGCGACGACACCAGCGCGTCGATCTCGTCGGCGAGCGGGGCCAGCCACTCCGCGGTCGAGCGGATCTGCTCCTCGCCGTCGGCGTGCAGGCCGGGGTCCTCGCCGCCGAGGCCACTGAACCGGCGGTCCTTGGTGTGCGTGGTCTCGCCGTGGCGCACCAGGATGAACGTCGTCGGGTCACCCATGTCCGGGTGCGGCCGCAGCGGCCGCTTCTCGGCTGCCTCAGCCGCCTCTGCCGTCTCGGTCCGCTCGGCAGCAGCGGCAGGCGTCGACCTGGTCGGCCGGCCGGTCGCCTCGTCCAGCGCGGCGTTGAGCAGCCGGTCGGCGTGGGCGTTCTCCGCGCGCGGCACCCAGGTGTACGTCGTACCGAACGGAGCGAGCCGGTTGGCCTGCATCGCCAGCGGCTTCATGTCGGGGTGCTTGATCTTCCAGCGGCCCGACATCTGCTCGACGACGAGCTTGGAGTCCATCCGGACCTCGAGGTCGGCGTCGGGCGTGTGCTCGCGGTAGAGCTCGAGGCCCGCGATCAGGCCGCGGTACTCCGCGACGTTGTTGGTCGCGACGCCGATCGACTCGGCGGCCTCGGCGATGACCTCCCCGGTCTCGGCGTCCTTGAGCACGGCGCCGTACGCCGCGGGCCCGGGGTTGCCCCGCGAACCGCCGTCGGCCTCGATGACGACCGACGTGTAGCGCTTTGCCATCAGATGCCGGACTCCGACGTGCGCACGAGGATCCGGTTGCACTCCTCGCAGCGCAGCACCTCGTCGGTGGGCGCCTTGGCGATCACCGAGAGGTCGGCGGCGGTGAGCTCGAGCGAGCAGCCGCCGCAGCGGCGGGCGCGCAGGGCGGCGGCACCGACCCCGCCCTTCTGGGCGCGGAGCTTGTCGTAGAGCGCGATGAGGTCGGCGGCCAGCCCGTCGGCCAGCGGCTTGCGCTGGGCGGCGACCTCGGCCACCTCGGCGTCGAGCCTGCCGGCCTTCTCGTCGCGCGCGGCGGACAGCTCGGCCGCGCGCTTGTCGATCTCCTCGAGCTCGGCGGTCAGCCGGTCGAGCTCGGCCTGTGCCTCCTCGAGGCGCTCCATCACGTCGAGCTCGACGTCCTCGAGGGTGCTGATGCGGCGCTCGAGCGAGACCAGCTCGCCCTGCATCCGCTCGAGGTCCTTGGGGTTGGTGACCAGGCCCTGGTCCATGCGCTGCTGGTCACGGACGCGCCGGGCCTTGACCTGCTCGACGTCGGCGTCGGCCTTGCGCTGCTCACGGGTCAGGTCCTCGACCAGGATGCGCGCGTCGCGGAGCCGGGTCTCGACGTCGGCCCGCTTCGCCTGGAGCGCGGCGAGCTCCTTGGCCTCGGGGATGCTGGCGAGCTGGTGCCGCAGCTGGTCGGCCCGGGAGTCCAGCTCCTGGAGGTCGAGCAGCCGGAGCTGGGAGAAGGCGTCGGCTTTCAGCGGAGGCTCCTGGTCGGTTCGGTTGGGGCGGGCGCGGCGGTCCGGTCAGTCGACCCGGAACGTCCACGGGTCGGTCACGGTCGTGCTCACGCGGGTCTCCACCGTAGCCCCTGCCTCGTCTCGCTCCTCGAGCGCCGCGGCGAGCTTGCGCGCGGCGACCGGCAGCCAGGTCCACTCCGCGGCCCAGTGCGCCACGTCGACGAGCGCCGGGCCGTCGTGCTCGCGAAACTCCGAGGCCCGGTGGTGCCGCAGGTCGGAGGTGACGTAGACGTCCGCGTCGGTGCCGAGGACGGTGTCGAGCAGGTAGTCGCCGGCCCCGCTGCCGACCACGACCGTCTCGACCGGTCGGTCGGGGTCACCGGACACCCGCACGCCGTGCGCGGTGGCGGGCAGGGCCCCGCGGACCCGCTCGGCGAACTCCTTCAGCGTCGTCGGCGCGGCCAGCCGGCCGATCCGGCCGTGCCCACGGGCAGCGCCCTCAGCGGACCCGGCGGCGTTGGCGAGCTCGACAACGTCGTACGCCGGCTCCTCGTACGGATGCGCCTCCAGCAGCGCGGCGACGACCGCCTCACGCTGCGAGCGGCGCAGCACGCACTCGACCCGCATCTCCTCGACGGTCTCGACCTCGCCGACCGCGCCGAGGGTCGGGTTCGCGCCCTCGAGGGGACGGAACCGGCCCTCTCCCCGTGTCGAGAACGAGCAGCGGTCGTAGTCGCCGATCTGCCCCGCGCCGGCGTCGGCCACCGCCTCGCGTACGGCGTCGGCGTGCGCGAGCGGCACATAGTAGGTGAGCTTGTCCAGGCCCTCAGACCCCTCGGCGAGCACGACGCGCGGGTCGACGATGCCGACCGCGCGTGCGAGCGACTCGTTGACGCCGTCGGCCGGTACGTCGGCGTTGGTGTGCGCGGTGAGCAGGGCGATGCCGTGCCGGGTGAGCGTGTGCAGCACGCGACCCTTCGGCGTGGTGGCAGCCATCGAGCTGACCGGGGTGAGCAGCAGCGGGTGGTGCACGACGACCAGGTCGGCCCGCCACTCCACCGCCTCCGCGACGACGGGCGGGGCCGGGTCGACCGCGAACAGCACGCGGCGTACCTCGTGCTCCGGGTCGCCGGTCACCAGCCCGACGGCGTCCCACGACTCCGCCCAGGCCGGGTCGTACCAGCCGTCGAACAGGTCCACGACGTCGCCCAGCGTGATCGGCATGCGGGTGAGGATAGACGGGGTGGTCGCAGATGAGAGTCCTCTCATCGCTGTCTCACCCACAACCCACCGACTGCGGGCACACTCATACCCATGTCGGCGTTCTGGAAGAGCCTCGTCGTGCTGCTGCTGGTGCTGCCCGTCGGCGCGTACGTCACCGGCAGCCTGGCCGCGTCACGCACGAACCTGCCGGAGCAGCAGGCCCCGGTCCTCGTCAACGACCCCGGCCCCACCACCTCCGGCAGCAGTCCCTCCGCCACCGAGTCGTCACGCCGCGACGACCCCACCGGATCCCCCACGAAGTCCCCCACCGGGTCCCCCAGCGACGACGCCACGGACGACCACGGTGGCGACCGTGACGACGACGACCGCGGCGATGACGACCACTCGGGCCCGGGTCGCGGCGGCGACGACGACGATGACGACGGCCCGCAGGTGATCCGCCCACGACCGACCGACGTCGACGATGATGACGACGATGAAGACCACTCCGGACCCGGCCACGGCGGCGGCGACGACAACTCCGGCCCCGGAGGCGGCGACGACGACGACCACGGCGGCACCCGCACCCGCACCGGGCACGGCGGCTCGGGGTCGGATGGCTGATGACCGGCCCGAGGCCGATGCCCCACGCGGTCGCGTCTCGGTTCGGACCCGCATCGTCGCGGTCGTCGCCGTACTCAGCGCCCTCGGGTCGATCACGGCCGGCGTGCTCGTCTACGCCCTCGAGTCCGCCCGCGTCGAGGGCGCGGTGATCTCTCAGGTCGAGCAGGAGATCGCGGAGTTCCGCGCCCTGCAGGCGAACGGGGTCGACCCGAGCACCGGCGAGCGGTTCGACGTGAGCGGCCTGATCCGGCTGTTCCTGGAGCGCAACGTCCCTCGCGACGACGAGATGCTGGTCGGGTACGTCGACGGCCAGGTCCGGTTCACGTCGGCGAGCCCGCCGCACCCGGGCCTGGTCGACGACCGCGACTTCCTGGCACTGGTCGCGCGACGGATGGGCAACGGCGGCGGCGAACGGCTGGAGAAGCCGTACGGCGACGTCCTCGTCAACGTGGTCCCGGTCCGCGGCACCACCAGCGAGGGCGCCCTCGTCATCGCGAGGTTCCTCGCCGAGGAGCACGCGGAGCTCGACCGGGTGATGCGGACCTACGCGATCGTGGCCGGGCTGCTGCTCGTGCTGGTCACCGGCGGCGCCGCGTGGCAGGCGGGCCGGCTGCTCTCCCCGCTGCGCACCCTGCGCGAGACCGCCGACGACATCTCGGAGTCCGACCTGTCCCGGCGGATCCCGGAGACCGGCAACGACGACATCACCGCGCTGACCCGCACGTTCAACCAGATGCTGGACCGGCTGGAGGCGGCGTTCCACGGGCAGCGGCAGTTCCTCGACGACGCCGGCCACGAGCTGAAGACCCCGCTGACCGTCCTGCAGGGCCACCTCGAGCTCCTCGACCGCCACGACCCCGACGAGGTCGAGGCCACCCGGACGCTGCTGCTGGACGAGATCGACCGGATGTCGCGGCTGGTCAACGAGCTGATCACGCTGGCCAAGACCGACCGCCCGGACTACTACCGCTTCGCGGACGTCGAGCTGGCGCCGTACTTCGACACGCTGCTGGAGAAGTGCCGCGCGCTTGGGCCGCGCACCTGGGTCGTCGACGAGGTCAGCGACCAGGTCGCGCAGATCGACGAGCAGCGGATCACCCAGGCGATGCTCGAGCTCGCGCAGAACGCCGTGAAGCACACCGACGAGGACGACGAGATCGGCCTCGGGGCCCTTGTCGACCAGCGCGGCGTCCGGCTCTGGGTGCGCGACACCGGCCCGGGCGTCGACGACGAGCACAAGACACGCATCTTCGACCGGTTCCACCGGGCGTCCGCCCGCGTCGACGACGAGGGCTTCGGGCTGGGCCTCTCGATCGTGTCCGGCATCGCCCGCGCCCACGGCGGCATGGTCCTGGTCGAGGACGCCCCGGGCGGCGGAGCGCTGTTCATCCTGGTGCTCCCCCACCGACGGAAGGACGAGCCGTGGCCCGCATCCTGATCGTCGAGGACGAGCAGCGGATCTCGTCGTTCATCGCCAAGGGACTGAAGGCCGAGGGCCACGCGACGACCGAGGTCGCCGACGGGCAGGACGGCCTCGACTACGCGCTGTCCGGCGACTACGACCTGATGGTGCTCGACATCGGGCTGCCGCGGATGTCGGGGTTCGACGTGCTCGACCAGCTGCGGGCGCAGGGCAGCCGGATGCCGGTCATCGTGCTGACCGCCCGCGACTCCGTGACCGACACCGTGTCCGCGCTCGACCTCGGCGCCGACGACTACATGAGCAAGCCGTTCCGGTTCGCCGAGCTGCTCGCCCGGGTGCGGGCCCGGCTGCGCCACCCGGTCGACGCCGGCGGCGCGGACCGCGACGTGCTCACCGCCGGCGACGTGCGGCTCGACGTACGCACCCGCACGGCCACGCAGAACGGCCGCGAGGTCGAGCTGTCCGCCCGCGAGTTCCGGCTGGCCGAGATCTTCTTCCGCAACCAGGGCCAGGTGCTCTCCCGCGAGCAGCTGCTCGACCTGGTGTGGGGCTACGACTTCGACCCCGGCTCCAACGTCGTCGACGTCTACGTCGGCTACCTGCGCAAGAAGCTCGGCCCCGGGATCGTCACGACCGTCCGCGGCGTCGGCTACCGCTGCGGCTGACCGCCCGCTGCCGACGGGACGGCAGCGGGCGGTCATGGGTGGAGTCGAGGCTGGTGCTCAGCGCACCTTCCAGCCGGCGAGGCGGCCCTTCGGGGCGCGCTCCAGGGCGGGCTGCAGGCCCTCGGCGATCTCGTGCGGGAGCGGCCGGTCGGCCGGGTCGGGCTCGAGGGTGGAGAGCACGACCTTGGCTACGTCGTCGGGGACCTTGTCGGGGAGCGAGTAGGCGAGGTCGACGAGCTGCGGGAAGCGGCGCCGTACGTCGTCGGAGTCGGCGTCGCCCTCCGGGAACGGCCGGTAGCCCGCGATCGCGTGGAACAGCGTGGCGCCGAGGCCCCACACGTCGGCGGCGAAGCTCGGCTTCCCGCTTCGAGGCGGATCGCACTGCTCCGGAGCCATGTACTCGTCGGTGCCGATCGCGTAGGTCAGCGCCTCCGCGTCCTCGACCGGGCGCGCGACGCTGAGGTCGATGAGCCGGGCCGGCGCGCCCATGATGATGTTGCTCGGCTTGATGTCGAGGTGCACGATCCCGCGGCGCCGGAAGTAGTGCAGCGCGGAGGCGATCTCGATGCCGAGCGGGAGGTACTGCTGCTCGGTGAGCGGTCCGTAGCGCCGGATCAGCGTCGACAGCCGCGGGCCGTCGATCGCCTCCAGCACAACGTGCGGCCGCTCGCCGTCCAGCACGGCACGCAGGCCGCGTGCCACGACGGGATGGTTGACCGAACCGAGCATCTCGACCTCGCGCTCGAGGCCGCGCAGCGTCGACGAGTCGTCGACCCGGTGCGGGCGCACGACCTTGACGACCGTGGGCGCGTAGGTGAGGTCGTCGAAGGCCAGATAGGCCTCGTACGACGTACCGCCACCCAGCAGCCGGATCGCCGTCAGGTCGTCGGTGATGGGGTCGCCCTCGGCGAAGCCCCAGGAGTCATCGCGCTCGAGATGCTCGGCCATGACGCGTCAGCCCCGGCCGCGGGTGTCGTTGCGGGAGCGGTCGTTGGTCAGGTTCGGCGTGAGGTCCCGGGTGTGGGTCCCGCCGTCCCGGGTGAAGTCACGCGTCAGGTCGCCGTGGCTGCGGTCGCGGTTGCGGCTGGCGTCGGTGATGCGCGAGTTCGTGCCGTCGTGACCCGACCGGCTCGAGCCCGTGCCGTTGGTGCCGGTGCCGTGGCCCGTCCGAGTGCGAGTGCGGGTCTGCGTCCCGCCGCCGGTCCGGGTGCGGGTCCTGGTGCGGTCGACGCCGGCGTTGTCGTCGTCATCGTCGTCAGCTGCGGCGAGAACGAGGCTGCCGGCCTTGTCCTCACGCTTGTAGTACGCGACGTCGTCCTGGCCGTCCGCAGCAGTGGCCGGGGTCCCGAGCAGGCTGAGTGCCACGGCGCCGGCCACGGACATCGTGCCGAGCGGGAGCAGGATCTTCTTCATGACGTTCCCCAATCGGTGGTGCGATCTTCTGGACGCCACTCACCCTTTTACTTCGCCATGAAACGGATGTGAAACCGGGATGAGACTGCTCTCATCGACCGGGACCGGGTGGGCGCAGCAGGGATCGAACCTGCGACCGCTGGTTTGTAAGACCAGTGCTCTACCGCTGAGCTATACGCCCCGGGACGGGCGGGCGGCAGCCTACCGGTGCGGGAGCCTCAGCCAGAACTCCGGGTGAGCGGTCGTGG
>DASURB010000094.1:0-14473 GCA_036280235.1 Nocardioides sp. | reverse complement strand
CTCGTGCGCGTCGATCCGGGTCAGGCTCATGCCCCCGCCTCAAGCACTGGTCCCGCCGAGCCGGGGACCCGTGCGGCTGAGTCTCCCCGATGAACAATCCAGACGGAACCCCCGAAACCGATCTGTGGAAACCGGTGCCTGTGGGACGGATGTGACCCTTAGCCGGTCGAGCGGATCCCCTTCGTCCGGCGTACCCCATCTCGTCCGAATGAGGGGAGCGCCCAACCGACCGACGGCGCAGCCTGTCGGGGACGGCAGCGGCGGAGGGCAACGGCATGCGTCATTTGGAGGAGAGGGGCGCCTTGCGCCCGCGACGAGCTCTGTCGGTCCTGGCGGTCGTGGCGCTGGCCCTGTCGGCGATCGGCATCACACCGATCGCATCCGCCACCCTGCCGCAGGTGCCGGTGCTGGCGCTCGAGCGCACGGTTCCTACCCGGCCCTTCGTCGGCTCCCGAGTCCGGACCACGGACCACGAGGGGTCGGCGTACGTCCCGCGGGACCGGTCTCTCTGGCTCGCCGACGACGACGGGCACGCGCTCTACGAGATCGATCCCTCGACGGGTGCGCTCAAGCGCACGATCAGCGGCGCGAGGCTGGCGAAGATGCAGGAGCTCGGTGGCGGACCCCGTGCGGGGTCGTCTCGCGTGGCCGAGATCCAGGGGCTGGCGTACGACCCGAGCCTCGACACGCTGTACGCCTATTCGGGTACCTGCTGTCCGTCCAAGATCCTGTCGACGGCGTTCCGGCTGACCCGCAAGGACGGCGTGCTCAAGCCGGACTCCTACCAACCCCTGCCCCTCGGCCTCCAGGTGGAGGGCGCGGCCTGGAACCCGTGCGACGGGCGGGTCTACATCGGCAGCCACGCCAGCATCTGGGCCCACGACTACGTGAGCAACAAGCTCAGCAAGCGCTTCGGCGTGCCCGGGATCGAGCACCTCTACGGCATGGACTTCAGCGACGACGGTCAAGACCTCTTCGTCGCCCAGCCGTACACGCGGGTTACCCGGGTCGAATGGGCGACCCGGACCGTGAAGCCCGGCTGGGACCTGGACCTCGCGGGGCTCGGCCCGCAGGACATCCGGGGGGTCGAGCTTGTCGGGGACCGGCTGTGGGTGTCCGACGGCTCCGACAACCGTCCCCCCGGCGATCCCCTCGACCACGCCCTCTTCGTGTTCGGCGTGGGAGCCACAGGGCCGGTGTCCGCGCTGCCCTCGGGCAACCGGAGCAACGCGTTCGGCAACCCCGGGTTCGAGCGCGACCTGTGCGGCTGGGACGCCGTGCTCGCCCCGGACAAGGTGGCGTTGACCCGGGTTACGGGTGGCCATTCCGGAGGCTGGGCGGCTCGTGTCGAGCGCACGAAGGGGAAGGGCGCCCTCACCCTCGAAGCCGTGCCGGCTCTGGTGGTCAAGAAGAGGCGGCAGCACACCTACAAGGGCAGCCTCTGGGTCCGTTCCTCCGCACCCGGCGCCGAGCTTCGGCTCCGGCTTCGCGAGCTGTACGCCAGCCGGTACGTCGAGAGCGAGAAGATCTCGACTGTCCGACTGACGCGCTCGTGGAAGAAGGTGACCGTGTCCCTGAAGTCCGGCGGGTACGCACGCCGAATCACATTCGACGCCACGATCAAGAAGGCGCGCAAGGGGACGTCCTTCGTCGTCGACGACGCCCGGCTCCGGCCCTGAGCACTGCGCTCATACTCGAGTGAGCGGGCGGTGCCGCCCCGGCGGAAGGTCCACCGCGACCTCGTCGCCGGCCGACACCTCGCCGGTGCGGGAGACGATCCCCATCACCCCAACGAGGCGCTCGACCTCGCCGTCCTCGCGCTTTCGCAGCACCTGCGCGAGCAGGCCGTCCTGGAACCTGTCGATCTGGACGCAGGGGTTGCGCAGGCCGGTGACGGTCACGACCGCGTCGCCGATGGTGAGCCTGGCGCCGACGGGCAGGCCGAGCAGGTCGATGCCGGTCGTCGTGACGTTCTCCCCCAGGTCACCGGGCCGAACCACGTGGCCGACGGTGGCGAGGTGGTCGAACAGCTCGGCGTGGATCAGGTGCACCTGCCGCAGGTTGGGCTGCGAAGGGTTGAACCGAACTCGCGAGCGGTGCTTCACGGTCGTGCCGCAGTGCGCGTCGCCCTCGACGCCGTGCCCCTCGAGAAGCCGGATCCGATCGACCGTCGGCTTCGAGAACGAGTGGGTCGGGCTGCGGTGGACGGCGAGCACGCGCGGGGTCGTCGCCATCAGACAACCTCGGTCTCGTCTCGGGTCAGGTCATCCGAAACGTAGCCGGTGACGCCGTCGGGACCGAACTCCTCCCTGATCGGGCCGTCGACGAGCACCAGACGATCACCGTCGCGCGTCAGCCGGCCGGCGACGACCGGGTGCGGCTCCGGGACGACCCGATCGCCGTCCAGCCGCAGCACGTGCGGCACCGAGTGCGCGCCGACCCAGCGGCCGTCCGGGTCGGCGACGCCGCGGAGCCAGTGGATCAGGGATGGCCGTCCCTCCGCGTCACGGAACGCCGACGCCGCGTAGTGAGCGCCATGGGTGAGGCGCTGCCAGGAGCGGGCAGCGAACCGGCCGTCGACCAGGTCGCCGACGGCGGCGGCGACGTACTGCGTCTCGCCGTCCGCCCACACCGACACGACCAGCACCCAGACCCCGTCGACGCGCAGCAGCTGCGGGCACTCCCAGACCGTGCCCGTCCACACCGGGTCACGCTCGGAGCCGTGCCGGGACGCCAGCACGCCGGCGAAGTCCCAGGTGACGAGGTCGGGCGAGGTCCAGGTCAGCGCGGCGGCGGTGCCGTCGCGCAGGCCGGCGCCGACGACCATCCGCCAGGTCGTGCCGTCGTGCAGCACGAACGGGTCGCGGAAGTGGGCGACGTCGAGGTCGGCCGGCGGCTCGACCACGACGCCGTCCTGCTTGGCCCAGCGCGTCCAGTCCGGGTCGAGCGGCCGGGCGACCCGGACCCGGCCGAGCTCGGGCGCGTCGGCGCGCACCGAGGTGTAGAAGATCCGGCCGCCGTCGGCGTCGACCACGCTGCCGGACCAGATCCCGCCGTCGACCTCGTCCGGGGACAGCACGACGGGCAGCTCGCGCCAGGTCACCAGGTCGTCGCTGACCGCGTGCCCCCAGTGCTGCGCCACATCCCACGCGGCCGCGCCGGGCACGTGCTGGAAGAACAGGTGGTAGCGGCCGTCGCGCCAGGTGACGCCGTACGGGTCGTTGACCCAGCCGGAGGCCGGCGTGAAGTGGCAGGTAGGACGCGTCACGCGGATCAGTGTGCCGGAGGAATGTTTCGACACCGCCAGGTGCGGAAACCCTGAGAACGCCGCCCCGCCGTCTCTCGGGAACGGCGGGTCAGGCGGCGAGACGATCCCAGGGTCGGAGCCCCCTACCGGTCGTGCAGCAGGTCCCCGAACACGTCCCCCTCCTCATCGATCCGCGCGAGCACCTCGTCGAACAGCAGGTGGTCGATCTCCTCGGAATCCTCCGCCCCCGCCTCGATCTCGTCCCACGTCCGCGGCGCCGCGACGTACGGGCGGTTCCGACCTCGCAGGGAGTACGGCGTGATCGTGGTCTTGGCCGCGGTGTTCTGGGACCAGTCGAGGAAGACCTTCCCGTGCCGCAGGTTCTTGGTCATCTTCCACAGCACGAGGTCGCCGTGCTCCTCGGTCAGCTCCTGCGCCACCGCCTGCGCCAGGTCGCGCACCTCGTCGGCGGACTTGTCGCCTGGGAGTGCGGCGTACATGTGCAGGCCCTTGCTCCCGGACGTGACCGGCGCGCAGCTCAGCCCCCGCTCCTCGAGCTTGTCGCGCACGAGCAGCGCGACCCGGCAGCACTCCCCCAGCCCGGCCGGCGCGCCAGGGTCGAGGTCGATGACGAGGCGGTTGGGGTTCTGCGGCACGAGGTCCTCGTCGACCGTCCACTGGTGCACGTGCAGCTCCAGCGAGGCGAGGTTGGCCAGGTAGGTCAGGCCCGCGGTGTCGTCGATGAGCGGGAAGACGATCTTGTCGCCGCCGCCGCGCGAGCCGGTCGACGGGACGGTGACCGAGCGCAGCCAGGAGGGCGCGCCGTTGGGCAGGTTCTTCTCGAAGAACTGGTGGCTGCCGGTGCCGTCGGGCCAGCGGATGCGGGTGACCGCGCGGTCCTCGAGGTGCGGCAGCAGCACCGGCGCGACCTGCGCGTAGTAGTTGAGCACCTCGCCCTTGGTCGTGCCGGTCTCGGGGTACAGCACCTTGCCCAGGTTGCTGATCTTGAGTGTGCGCCCGTCGACCTCGACCTTCACCTCGTCAGGCATGCGGCACGACCTCCTCGGGAGTGAGGTCGTGGCGTACCCCGAGGAAGGCGGGTTGACGCAGCCGCCCGGCCGGCGTGAACCCGAGAGCCGCGACCTCGACGACGACCTGCGGCACCAGCCAGGTGGTGCCGAGCGCGTCGACCTTCGGGACCGGGTCGACGAACGGTGAGGTGTCGGTCTCCAGCGGCCGGAGTACGTCGAGCAGCCGCTGCCCGGCCTTGCCGGCGATGCCGCTGCCCACCCGGCCGCGGTAGCGCAGCCCGCCCTCGACCGGTTCCCCCACCAGCACCGCGCCGATGCGGCTGGTGCTGTCGGTCTCGAGTCGCCAGCCACCGACGACGTACGACCCGGTGAGGCGGTGCGGGAACTTCAGCCAGTCGGGACTGCGCCGGCCGGGGTGGTAGCGGGAGGTACGGCGTTTGGACACGATGCCCTCGAGCCCCTGCTGCTCGGTGGCCGCCATCAGCATCATCCCGTCGTCGTACGCCGCCGGCACCTGCCAGCGCACGCCGAGAAGTCCCAGGTCCTCGAGCCGCGCACGACGCTCGGTCAGGGGCAGTCCCATCAGGTCCTCACCGTCGAGCCGGAGCAGGTCGAAGGCGAGCAGCGTGACCGGGTTCTTCTCGGCGAGCACCCGTGCGCGCGAGGCCGAGCTGACGTGCATGCGGTCGGCCAGCGCGCCGAACTTCGGGATGCCGTTGAGGAACGCCACGACCTCGCCGTCGAGCAGCACCCGGTGGTCGAGCTCGGCGAGGCCGTGCAGCTCGGGGAAGGTCACCGTCACGTCGTTCTCGTTGCGCGACCAGAGCCGGACCTTGCCCGCGCCGGCCTCGACGAGCACGCGCATGCCGTCCCACTTCACCTCGTGAATCCAACCGTCGTCGGTGGGTACGCGGCTCCCGCGGGTAGCCAGCATCGGACGCATGGGTCCATCCTGACCGATGAGTACGGTGGTCCGTGACGGTCCACACACCCGACGCACGGGTGGTCGAGCCCGTCGAGACCACCGCAGTACCAAGACTTTGACAACCCTGTGACACGTAGGAGACGCGGATGCCGAGGGCGATCTGGAAGGGTGCGGTGTCGTTCGGGCTGGTCAGCGTGCCGGTCAAGCTGTACGCCGCGACCGAGAGCCACGACATCTCGTTCCGCCAGGTGCACGCCAAGGACGGCGGCCGGATCCGCTACCAGCGCGTGTGCAGCATCGACGGGGAAGAGGTCGAGTACGCCGACATCGCGAAGGGCTACGAGACCGAGGACGGCGAGATGGTCGTCCTCACCGACGAGGACTTCGCCGAGCTGCCCGCGAGCAGCAGCCGCGAGATCTCCGTCGAGAAGTTCGTGCCGCGCGAGCAGATCGACCCGATGTGGTTCGAGAAGTCGTACTACCTCGAGCCCGACCCTGCCGCGGCCAAGCCCTACGCCCTGCTCCGCGAGGCGCTCAAGGAGGCCGACCGCGTCGCCGTCGTGACGGTGTCGCTACGCAGCCGGATGACCACCGCCGTACTCCGGGTGCGCGACGACGTGATCGTCATGCAGACGATGATGTGGCCCGACGAGGTGCGCAAGCCGGAGTTCTCCGGGCTCGACGCCGCCGACATCGACGTCAAGCCGCAGGAGATGCAGATGGCGCGGATGCTCGTCGAGACCCTGGCCGGCGACTACGACCCCGACGAGTTCGAGGACGACTACCAGGAGGCGCTCGAGGCCCTGGTCCGCGCCAAGCTCGAGGGCGGCGAGGTCAAGCGCACCGAGCCCAAGGAGGCCGGTGGCGGCGAGGTCGTCGACCTGCTCGCGGCGCTGCAGAAGTCCGTCGACGCGGCCAAGTCCGCGCGCGGCGAGTCGACCTCCGACGAGGGCGAGAAGAAGACCGCCAAGAAGTCCACGGCCAAGAAGTCCGCGAGCAAGAAGACCGAGAAGAAGGCCCCGGCCAAGAAGTCCGCGGCGAAGAAGAGCACCACCAAGAAGACCGCGGCCAAGAAGACCGCGAAGAAGGCCTCCTGAGGCCCGACCCCGGCGAGGGGTCACTTATGGCGCGGCACGCCGCTCACGAGCCTGATTTGTTGACCCCTCGGCGCTGAGGCCCGCAGGGCCTGGCTCCGCGGCGTGGGCTTGGCCGCGGGCGGCGGCGGAGTCGGGGAAGCGGCGGTCGACCAGGCTGAACACGGCGTCGGAGAGGCGGGGTGCGACGAGGTTGAAGATCTCCGTGAGGGAGCCGGGCAGGACGTTGATGGTCAGCGGGCGGTCCTCGAGGGCGCGCACGACCTTGGCGGCGGCCTGCTCGGGGGTGAGCGCGGGGAGCTTCGCGTAGGCCTCGGTCGGGCCGATCATGTCGGTGCGCACCAGCGCCATCCGGACGTTGCTGAACGTGACGCCGTCGGCGTACAGCTCCCGGCCGGCGATCCGGCTCCAGGTGTCGAGGGCGGTCTTGGAGGCGATGTACGCCGCGAACTTCGGCGCTTTCACCTGCACGCCCCAGGTCAGCACGTTGACCACGTGGCCGTCGCCGCGCTCGACCATGCCGGGCAGCAGGCCGAGCATCAGCCGCACCGGCGCGAAGTAGTTGATCGCCATGGTGCGCTCGAAGTCGTGCATCCGGCCCCAGGACAGCCGGATCGAGCGGCGGATCGAGCGGCCGGCGTTGTTGACCAGCATGTCGACGCCGCCGTGCGCGTCGAGCACGTCGCGCACCAGGGCGTCGACCGAGTCGGGGTCGGTGAGGTCACAGGGGTGGGCGTACGCCGCACCACCGGACGCCTCGATCTCGGCGCGCACCCGCTCCAGCGCGTCAGCCCGCCGGGCGACGAGCAGCACCGTGGCGCCGCGGTCCGCGCAGAGCCGCGCGGTGGCCTCGCCGATCCCGGACGAGGCACCGGTGACGAGGATGCGCCTGCCCTGCAAGGGGTTCGCGGGTCTCGCGCCGGGAAGCCGGGCCAGCACATGCCGCCGCACGAACGCCCGCTGCGTGGTGAGCAAGAGGCTCACAGCGCCGGCCGCCGGTCGGTCCACGGCTGCGCCTTCTCCATCTGGGCGGCGAGCGAGAGCAGCGTCGTCTCGTCGTCGCGGCGACCGACGATCTGCACGCCGAGGGGCAGCCCGTCGCTGCCGAAGCCGACGGGGACGTTGGCGGCCGGGTTCCCGGTGACGTTCCAGAGCGCGGCGTACGCCGAGGCCGGGAGCGACTTGAGCAGGCTGCGCACGGTGCCGAGGCCCTGGACCGACCCGGCGACCGGCGGACGGTTCGCCATGGTCGGGGTGAGCAGCACGTCGACGTCGTCGAAGACCCGGTTGGCCTTGCGGGCCACCTCCTCGCCCTGCCGGATCGCCCACTCGACCGTGCGCGGGCGGACCCAGGCGCCGAGGCGGACGGTCTCGCGCGTGCGG
The DNA here is from genome assembly GCA_036280235.1 of Nocardioides sp. Lineage (GTDB taxonomy): Bacteria > Actinomycetota > Actinomycetes > Propionibacteriales > Nocardioidaceae > Nocardioides_B. Next base: position 6,793 of record DASURB010000094.1, on the reverse strand, counting down.
CGCTCGAGCAGGTCGCGACGCTCGACCATGTCGGCCTCGCGGCGGAGGGCGCCGAGGTACTGGACCATGAACGGCGCGGTGGCCTCCGGGTACTGCGGGTCGATCTCCTCGACGTCGTGCCCGAGCCCTGCCAGCAGCTCGGCCGTGGCACGCACCGCGCGGACGTGCTCGGGGTGCGGCCGGACACCGACGGCCGGCGACCTGGTCGCCCAGCCGATGCGCAGCGGACCCGGGTCGGTGGCCGCGGCCTCGGCGAACGACATGGCCGGCTCGGCGGCGTGCCAGCGGTCGCTGGGCAGCGAGCCGCGGATAACGTCGTACACGAGGGCACTGTCCGCCACCGACCGCGCCAGCGGTCCGGTCGTGCCCAGCGCCCACCACGGGTGCTGGAGCGGGGCGTCGGTGACGCGGCCGCGCGCGGGCTTGAGGCCGAACAGCCCGCAGCACGCCGACGGCACCCGGATCGAGCCGCCGCCGTCCCCGCCGATCGCCACCGGCACCAGCCCGGCCGCGACCGCCGCTGCCGAGCCGCCGCTCGACCCGCCCGGTGACCGGACGGTGTCCCAGGGATTGCGGGTGATCCCGTGCGCACCGGAGTCGGTGTACGGCACCTGGCCGAACTCCGGCATGTTGGTCTTGCCGACCACCACCGCGCCGGCGGCGCGGAGTCGGCGCACGACCTCGGCGTCGGCGCGGGCGGGCGTGCGGTTGGCGCGGCCGCCGAAGGTCGTCACGCAGCCGGCGACGTCGACCTCCTCCTTGATCGCGACGGGTACGCCGTGCAGCGGGCCGCGCTGGTCGGCCGGTACGGCGTCGCGGGCGGCCGCCTCCTCGAGCGCGGGCTCGTCGAGCACGACGGTGAACGCGTTGAGCGCGCCGTCGAGACGGTGGATCCGGGCGAGGGTCGCCGCCACCAGGTCGCGGGAGGTGACGGTGCCGTCCCGGAGTGCTGCGGCCTGGCCGGTGACCCCGGCGAAGAAGAGCTCGTCGTTCACGCGCCCGAGGTTACTCACCGGTCACCTGGGGCTCAGGTGGCCACCCCGCACCGGCGCAGCGCCAGCACGATGAGCGCGCGGGTGGCGTGCACGAGCTCGTCGAGCTCGACGCGCTCGGACGGGGCGTGCGCCCAGCGCATGTCGCCGGGGCCGTAGTGAAGCGTGGGGATGCCGCCGATGCCGGTGTAGAGCCGCATGTCGCTGCCGTAGACGCCGGCCACGTTGGGGGGGGCCTCCGCTCCCCCGACGGCGGCCACGGCCGCGGCGGTCTCGCCGACCAGCGGGTGGTCGTCGTCGAGCCAGCCGCTGGCGAACTGGCCGCCTGGCCAGGTCACCACCGGACGGTTCTCCTGCAGCCACGGGTCGCGCGCGGCGACCTCGGCGACGACGTCCTCGAACACCTGCCGCGCCTGGCGCGGGTCCTCGTCGATCTGCACGCCGAACCGCCCCTCGGCGACGAGCTTGTCGGGCACGCTGGACGCCCACTCGCCGGCCTGGATGACGCCGAAGGACAGGGCGAACGGCAGGTCGGTGACGAACGCGCGGTCGACGTCCTTGTTGCGCTCGGCCTCCAGCTCCATCAGCGCGGCGTGGATCGGCAGGAACGCCTCGAACGCGCTGACTCCTTCGCGACGCATCGAGCCGTGCGCCGACCGGCCGATCACCTCGATGCGGAACGTCAGCGCCCCGGCGGTCGCGGTGACCATCTGGGCGCTGGTGGGTTCGGTGATCACGCAGGCGTCGCCGCGGTGGCCGCGACGCAGGGTCGCGAACGCGCCGAGGCCGCCGTCCTCCTCGCCCACGACGGAGTGGATCGCGAGCGGCCGCTCGAGCCGGACGCCCGCGTCGCGGAGCGTGCGGACGACGGCGAGGTTGGCGGCGACGCCGGCCTTCATGTCGCACGACCCGCGCCCGAACAGCGCGTTGTCACGGATCTCGGCGGAGAACGGGTCGGAGCCGCCCCAGGTCTCGACGTCACCGGGCGGTACGACGTCGGTGTGGCCGCACAGGATCAGCGCCGGTGTGCCGTCGCCGGAGGTCGTGCCCACGACGCCCAGCGCGCCGGCGCGCTCGACCTCGACGCCCGGGAACCACGGGTCCGCGGTCATCTCGTCGAGGTCGATGTCCCAGCAGTCGACGTCGGTGTCCAGGTCGGTCAGCTCGGCGGCGACGTGCTGCTGCACCTCGATCTCGGCGTCGCTGCCGCCGACGCTGGGGATGCGCACGAGGTCGACCAGGCTCTCGACCAGGGCGTCGGTGTCGAGCCGGTCGAGGACGGCGTGCTCCTGCGCCGACAGCGAGGCAGTCATGGACGCGAGTGTGACAGTCCGGGCCAACGCCGCCCGAGTCAGTCCGCGTCCCAGCGGAACAGCTTCGCCGCCACCGCGGTCATCACGACGGTGAACGCGATGAGGATGAGCGCCGGCTGGATCACCGCGGAGGGCCCGGCCTCGCGGACCATCAGGTCGAGCATCCCGTCGTTGAGGTGGCGCAGCGGCAGCACGAGCGAGATGTTCTGCAGCCACGCGGGCGCGCCCTCGAGCGGGAAGAACGACCCGCTCAGGAACGCCATCGGCAGCACCAGGAAGTTCGCCATGTTGACCGCGCCCTCGGTGGTCTTGGCGAGCGCGCCGGCGAGCAGGCCGAGCGACATGAAGCAGAGCGTGCCGAGCACGAGCAGCGGCACCGACAGCCACCACCAGCCGGTGAGCTGCAGCCCGAACGCGACGTACCCGAGACCCAGGAAGATCGCGGTCTGCACCAGCGCGATCAGGATCGTCACGACCACACGCGCGCCGACGATCGTGCGTGCCGGCACCGGCGCGAGCTGGAGCCGCCGCAGCAGCTTGCTCTGCCGCCAGCCCTGCAGCGTGGCCGCGGCGCCGAACGCCGCGCTCATCGCGATCGCCCAGCCGAGCAGGCCGGGCGTGACGAACTGGACGGGCTCGAGGGACTCGTCCTCGACGCGTTCGCTCTCGAAGGTGTACGTCGGAGGGCGGCCGGACGCGGCGACGTTGGCGCCGTCGACGAACGCGCGGAGCGTGCCCTGGGTGACCGCGGCCTTGACCTGGTCGGCCTGGGTGTAGTGCGCGACCAGCGTGTCGCCGCGCTGCTCGATCATCGCGTCGGCGTCGCCCTTGCGCACCTCGGCGAGCGCGGCCTCGCGGTCGTCGGAGCGGTCGACCTCGAACGTCTCGTCGAACGCCTCCTTCGCTCCGGGAGGCAGGTCGTCGATCAGCGACACCTCGCCGACCTGGACGACGGCGATCTTGGAGGTGTTGTCGAAGTCGAACAGCCCTCCGAACAGCACCAGGAACATCAGCGGGAAGATCAGCGCGAAGAAGACCGAGGCCTTGTCGCGGAAGAAGCCCTTGACGATGGCGACCGCGATCGCGCGGAACGAGGACGGGGTGCGGGCGCTCATCCGGGGTCCCCGCGGCGGTGCGAGCGAAGCGAGCGGCGTCGTGGGGTGTTCATGCCCGGTACTCCCGACCGGTCAGGTCGAGGAAGACGTCCTCGAGCGTGGCCGCCTTGACCTGCAGCCCCTCCAGCGCGCCGCGCGAGGCGAGCTCGGACAGCACGTCCGACGGCCGACGAGTGGACAGCACGACCGAGACCTCGTCGTCGTGCGCCTCCTCGACGCCGGCGATCGCGCGCGCCTCGTCGGCGGTGATCTGGTGCGGCGCGACGAAGATCCGCACCGGGGCGTCGAGCCCGCGCACCAGCGCGGCCGGCGCGTCGAGCCGCAGGATCCGGCCGTGGTCCATGATCGCGACCCGGTCGCAGAGCGCCTCGGCCTCGTCGAGGTAGTGCGTGGTGAGCACCAGCGTGCGGCCCTCGGCGTTGAGCGAGCGGAGCAGGTCCCACAGGTTGCGGCGGGCCTGCGGGTCGATCGCGGCGGTCGGCTCGTCGAGGAAGACGATCTCCGGCTCGTGCACGAGCGCGCAGGCGATGGCCAGCCGCTGCACCTGTCCCCCGGAGAGCTTCTCGGTGCGGGTGTCGGCCTTGTCGCCGAGTCCCACGCGCTCCAGCCAGGCGTCGGCCTGCGCCGGGACGACGTCGTACAACGCGGCGAAGGTGCGCAGCTCCTCGCGCGCGGTCAGCCGCTCGAAGAACGCCGAGGTCTGCAGCTGCACGCCGATGCGGGGCAGCAGGCGCTCGTCGCGAGGCCAGCTGAACCGGCCGAGCAGCGTGCAGGTGCCTGCGTCGGGCTTGCGCAGCCCTTCGACCATCTCCAGCGTCGTGGTCTTGCCGGCGCCGTTGGGCCCGAGGATGCCGAAGATCTCCCCGGGCCGCACCGTGAACGAGACGTCGTCGACGGCGACGAGGTCGCCGTACACCTTGCGCAGTCCCACCGCCTCGATGGCATGCGCGGACCCGCGCGTCTCGGTTGTCATGGCGTGGCGAGCATAGTCCTCACGACGCGCAGCCCGACCGACAGCCTCGCCAGGTCGGCCTTCTCGTCCGCACAGATCTCGTCGAGGGTCGCGACGGCACGGGAGACGACGACCTCGTCGTCCTCCTCCCAGTCGGCGATACGCACCGGCGCGGGCTGCCCGGACTCGGTCTCGGCGAGGACCTGCGCGGTCAGCTGGGCGTGGACCGTGTGCAGGTCGTCGCGCAGCGCGGCGCGGGCCATCGTCTGCCAGCGGTCGTCGCGCGGCAGCGCCAGGATCCGCGCGACCAGCGCGGACAGGCCGAGCCGCTCGCCCAGGGCGAAGTGCACGCGCGCGACCTCGACGGGGTCGATGTTGTCGCGCTTCGAGGTCTCGACGATGCCGAGGGCCATGTACGCCGGCGGCAGCACCGCCACGCGGATCGCGAGGTCCTCGGGCACGCCCTGCTCGATGAGCGCGTCGCGCCGGCGCTCGAACGCCGCCTGCTCCCGGCCGGTGAGCAGCTCCGGCAGCGCCTGCACGACCTGCTGGATCATCACCCCGAAGTAGTCCACCGTGGCCTCGCTGTCGAGCGGGGGCCGTCGGTTGTTGATCAGCCAGCGCGACGCCCGCTCGACCAGCGTGCGCATCTCGAGCCGCATGTGGGTCTGCACGTCGGCCGGGATCTTGTTGTCGAAGGAGTTGACCTCCTCGATCAACGCCTTGGCACCGAACAGCTCGCGCGCCACGAAGTTGGCGCGCACCAGCTCGTCGACGCTCGCCCCGGTCTCCTCCGACAGCCGGTGGAAGAACGTGATGCCGGCGCCGTTGACAAGCTCGTTGACGACCTGGGTCACCACGATCTCCTTGCGGAGCGGGTGGTTGGTCATCTGGTCGCGGTAGGTCTGCCGCATCGCGGTCGGGAAGTAGCCGAACAGCTCGTTGCGCAGGAACGGGTCGTCGGCCAGCCCGGTCTCGAGCAGCTCGTCGGCCAGCACGATCTTGGTGTAGGCGAGCAGCACCGACAGCTCGGGGACGGTGAGCCCCTCCTTGCGCTCCATCCGGGCCGCCACGGCCTTGCGGCTCGGCAGCGCCTCGAGCTCCCGGTCGAGCAGGCCCTGCCGCTCCAGCCGGCGGATCCAGTCCTCGTGCACGTGCAGCAGAGGTACGGCGTTCTGGGCGGCCGACGCGAGCGCGAGGTTCTGCTCGTAGTTGTCCTGCAGCACGAGCCGGCCGACCTCGTCGGTCATCGAGGCGAGCAGGTCGTTGCGCTGCTTCTCGGTGAGGTCGCCGTTGGCCACGACCTGGTCGAGGAGGATCTTGATGTTGACCTCGTGGTCGGAGGTGTCCACCCCGGCGGAGTTGTCGATGAAGTCGGTGTTGATCCGGCCACCGTTGCTGGCGTACTCGATCCGGCCGCGCTGGGTCAGGCCGAGGTTGCCGCCCTCGCCGACGGCCTTGCAGCGCAGCTCCGAGCCGTCGACGCGGATCGGGTCGTTGGCCTTGTCGCCGACCTCGGCGTTGGTCTCGGTCGAGGCCTTGACGTAGGTGCCGATGCCGCCGTTCCAGAGCAGGTCGACGTCGGCAAGGAGGATCGCCCGCATCAGCTCGGCGGGCGTCATCTTCTTCACGCTGTCGTCGATGGACAGGGCACGACGCACCTGGGGCGTGATCGGGATCGACTTCGCCGAGCGCGAGTAGACGCCACCGCCCTCCGAGATCAGGCTCTCGTCGTAGTCCTGCCAGCTCGACCGCGGCAGCTCGAAGAGCCGGCGCCGTTCGGCGAACGACTTCGCCGGGTCCGGGTCGGGGTCGAGGAAGATGTCGCGGTGGTCGAACGCCGCCACGAGCTTGGTGTGCTCGGAGAGCAGCATGCCGTTGCCGAACACGTCGCCGGACATGTCGCCGATGCCGACGCAGGTGAAGTCCTGGGTCTGGCAGTCGATGCCGCGCTCGCGGAAGTGCCGCTGGACCGAGACCCAGGCGCCGCGGGCGGTGATGCCCATCGCCTTGTGGTCGTAGCCGACCGAGCCGCCGGAGGCGAACGCGTCGCCGAGCCAGAAGCCGTAGTCGCGGGCGACCCCGTTGGCGATGTCGCTGAATGTCGCGGTGGTCGAACGCCGCGACCAGCCGGGTGTGCTCGGAGAGCAGCATGCCGTTTCCGAAGACGTCGCCGGACATGTCGCCGATGCCGACGCAGGTGAAGTCCTCGGTCTGGCAGTCGATCCCGCGCTCGCGGAAGTGCCGGCGCACCGACTCCCACGCGCCACGGGCCGTGATGCCCATCGCCTTGTGGTCGTAGCCCACCGAGCCGCCGGAGGCGAAGGCGTCGCCGAGCCAGAAGCGGTATTCGGCAGCGAGCGCGTTCGCCGTGTCCGAGAAGGTCGCGGTTCCTTTGTCTGCGGCGACCACCAGGTACGG
>DASURB010000093.1:0-3928 GCA_036280235.1 Nocardioides sp. | reverse complement strand
CCTCCAGATGAAGCGCGAGCGCGACAAGCTGGAGAAGACGCTCGGCGGTATCCGCGAGATGACCCGTACGCCGTCCGCGGTGTGGATCGTCGACACGAAGAAGGAGCACCTCGCCGTCGAGGAGGCGCGCAAGCTCCGGATCCCGATCATCGGCATCCTGGACACCAACTGCGACCCCGACGAGGTCGACTTCCCGATCCCGGGCAACGACGACGCCATCCGCGCCGTCAGCCTGCTGACTCGCGTCGTCGCCGACGCCGTCGCCGACGGCCTGATCGCCCGCTCGGGCGCCAAGGCCGAGGGCGAGACCGCGCCGGGCGCCGAGGAGCCGCTGGCCGAGTGGGAGCGCGAGCTGCTCCAGGGCGACGCCGACCAGGCCGCGACCGCCGCCACCGGTGGCGACGCCGCGGAGGCCCCGGTGGCTCCGGCCGCCGAGGCGACCGGTGCGTCGACCGAGGCCGCCGAGGCCCCGGCTGCCGAGGCGCCCGCTGCCGAGTCCACCGAGGCTCCGGGCGAGACGCCGGCCGCCGAGGGCGAGACGCCGGCCGCCGAGGGCGAGAGCCCGGCCGCTGAGTCCGCCGAGGGCGACAAGGCCTGAGTCCCGCGCCGGCCGGATCGGCCGGTCCTACGGACGACCGGAGCGCGCGGGCGACTCGCTGAGTTTCAGTGGCGTCGCCCGCGCCTCCCGCAGCACCCCACCCACCCAGCCACACACCCAGCACGAGGGAGTGCACAGACATGGCAATCACCGCTGCCGACGTCAAGAAGCTCCGCGACCAGACCGGCGCGGGCATGATGGACGCGAAGAAGGCGCTCACCGAGGCCGACGGCGACTTCGACAAGGCCGTCGAGATCCTGCGCGTCAAGGGCCAGGACAAGATGAAGAAGCGCGGCGAGGAGCGCACCGCCTCCGCGGGCCTGGTGGCCACCGCCGGTGGCGCGCTGGTCGAGCTCAACAGCGAGACGGACTTCGTGGCGAAGAACGACGAGTTCGTCGCCGTGGCCCAGCAGATCGCCGAGGTCGCCAACGAGGCGAAGGCCGCCGACGCCGAGGCGCTCAAGGCCGCCAAGCTCGGTGACAAGACCGTCGGCGAGGTCGTCGAGGAGCTCGCCGTCAAGATCGGCGAGAAGATCGAGCTCGGCCGCGTCGCCTACTTCGAGGGCCCGACCGTCACCTACATGCACCGCCGCGCGGCCGACCTGCCGCCGGCCGTCGGCGTGCTCGTCGAGTACGACGGTGGCAACGAGGAGGCCGCCCGCGCCGCCGCCATGCAGGTCGCGGCCATGCGCCCGACGTACGTCTCCCGCGACGAGGTCCCCAGCGACATCGTCGAGAAGGAGCGCGCGATCGCCGAGGCCACCGCCCGTGAGGAGGGCAAGCCCGAGCAGGCGCTGCCCAAGATCATCGAGGGGCGCCTCAACGGCTTCTTCAAGGAGGTCGCCCTCCTCGACCAGCCCTCCGTCCAGGAGAGCAAGAAGTCAGTCAAGGCCGTCCTCGACGAGGCCGGCGTCTCTATCAAGCGTTTCGCCCGGTTCGAGGTCGGCGCCTGACGGGATAGGGTTCGGGTCGACGCACACGTCGACGAACTCGCAGGGAGGCCGGTTCCGTGCAGCACACCAACGCGCTCGGGGCCGGCCTCTCGCCGTACCACGACAACACCACCCGAAGGGATCGCCTGTGACGGCATACCGACGCGTTCTGCTCAAGCTCTCCGGCGAGGTGTTCGGCGGCGGCAAGGTCGGGGTGGACCCCGACGTCGTCAACGCCATCGCCCGTGAGATCGCGGGGGTGGTCCGCACGGGTGTCCAGGTGGCGGTCGTGGTCGGCGGCGGCAACTTCTTCCGCGGCGCGGAGCTGCAGCAGCGCGGCATGGACCGGTCCCGCGCGGACTACATGGGCATGCTCGGCACGGTCATGAACTGCCTGGCGCTGCAGGACTTCCTCGAGAAGCAGGGCGTCGAGACCCGCGTGCAGACGGCCATCACAATGGGCCAGGTCGCCGAGCCCTACATCCCGCGCCGCGCGATGCGGCACCTCGAGAAGGGCCGTGTGGTCATCTTCGGCGCCGGCGCCGGCATGCCGTACTTCTCCACCGACACCGTCGCCGCCCAGCGCGCGCTCGAGATCGGCGCCCAGGTCATCCTCATGGGCAAGCAGGGGGTCGACGGCGTCTACGACTCCGACCCGGCGAGCAACCCGCACGCGGTGAAGTTCGACTCGCTCAGCTACGACGAGTTCCTCACCCGCGGCCTCAAGGTGGCCGATGCGACGTCGGTGAGCCTGTGCCGCGACAACGACATCGACATGATCGTGTTCAACCTGTCCGAAGAGGGCAACATCGCCCGAGTCGTCGCAGGTGAGAAGATCGGTACGACGGTCTCCAGGGACGTCTGACCCGGCGAGCGTCCGCTCGCCACGACCCGCCGCGCCGTCGCACGACTACGACCAAGGAGCAGCCGTGATCAACGAGACCCTCAACGAGGCCGACGCCAAGATGGACAAGGCCGTGGCCGTGACGCGTGAGGACTTCGCGGCGATCCGCACCGGCCGCGCCAACCCGCAGATGTTCCACAAGCTGACGGCCGACTACTACGGCACGCCTACGCCGCTGCAGCAGCTCGCCTCGTTCACGGCTCCTGAGGCTCGCGTGATCATCGTGGCGCCCTACGACATGAGCGCGCTCTCCGCGATCGAGAAGGCCATTCGCGACTCCGACCTCGGCGTGAACCCCACCGACGACGGCAAGACCATCCGCGTGGTGTTCCCCGAGCTCACCGAGGAGCGCCGCAAGGAGTACATCAAGCTCGCCAAGGCCAAGGCCGAGGACGGTCGCATCTCGGTGCGCAACATCCGCCGCCATGCCAAGCAGGCCCTCGAGCGTCTCGAGAAGGACGGCGAGATCGGCAAGGACGACGTGACCGGCGCCGAGAAGCGCCTCGACGCCCTCACCAAGAAGCACGTCGACGTCATCGACGAGATGCTCAAGCACAAGGAAGCCGAGCTGCTCGAGGTCTGACCGGACCGAGCATCTGGACGCGATGAGCACCCCCGAGGAGACCCCGGCGGCCGGGGCGCAGCACAGCCCTGCCCCGACGCCGGCGACCCCCGACGCCCCGGCGAAGAAGCCCAGCCGCGCCGGCCGCGACCTCCCCGCCGCCATCGGCTCGGCCGTCGTGCTGCTCGCCGCCATCGCGGCGTCGCTGTACTTCTGGAAGCCGGGCTTCATGCTCATCGTCTGCGCCGCGGTCGCGGTGGCGGTGTGGGAGCTCGGGCAGGCGTTCGCCACCCGCGAGATCAAGCTGGTCCGCGACCCGCTCATCGTCGGCGGCGTGGTCATGGTGCTGGCGGCGTACATCTGGGGCGCCCCCGCCCTCGGTACGGCGACAGCGGTGACCGTGCTCGCGGCGATGCTGTGGCGCCTGCGCGGTGGCGTCGCCGGCTACGTACGCGACGTCACGGCCACCGCGTTCACGACGTTCTACGTCCCGTTCCTCGGCGGCTTCGTCGCGCTGATGCTGGCCGAGGACCGCGGCGAGCTGGCGATCGTCGTGTTCGTGCTCGTCACCATCGCCTCGGACATCGGCGGCTACGTCGCCGGCGTGCTGTTCGGCAAGCACCCGATGGCGCCGGTGATCTCGCCGAAGAAGTCGTGGGAGGGCTTCGCCGGCTCGACGGTCTTCTGCGTCGTCGTCGGCTGGCTCGTCGTCGCCTACCTCCTCGACGGCGACTGGTGGGTCGGCGTCGTGCTCGGCCTCGTCGCCGTCGTCTGCGCCACCCTCGGCGACCTCTGCGAGTCGGTGATCAAGCGCGACCTCGGCATCAAGGACATGAGCCAGATCATCCCCGGCCACGGCGGCCTGATGGACCGGCTCGACTCGCTCCTGGCCACCGCCGCACCCACCTACCTGCTCCTCCACTACCTGGTCT
>DASURB010000092.1:0-20202 GCA_036280235.1 Nocardioides sp. | reverse complement strand
ACTACCGGTTCCACCACGGGCAGACCACGAACCCGGCGTACGGCGCCTTCCTCGACGTCGTGCGCTACCTCGACGTCCGGTGCACCCGGCTGGTGAAGGAGGCTGGCGACTGATGGGCGTGCTGCTGCTGGTCCGGCACGGCCAGGCGTCGTTCCAGTCCGACGACTACGACGTGCTCTCCGACATCGGCCACGCGCAGGGTGCGGCGCTCGGCCGTGCGCTCGCCGAGCGCGGCATCCAGCCGGACCTCTTGGTGCGCGGCTCGATGCGCCGGCACCGGGAGACCACGGACGCGGCGGTCGAGGCCGCCGGCTGGGCGGCGCCCGTCGAGGAGGACGCCGGCTGGGACGAGTTCGACCAGATGACGACGATCGCCGGACGGCCGGACTTCACGCTCGTCCCGGGCGAGAGCTTCGAGCAGCGCTCCGCCCGCGTGGACGAGCTGATCACACGGTGGGCGTCCGGCGACCACGACGCCGAGTACCACGAGAGCTTCCCGACCTTCCGCGCCCGTGTCGAGGCCGCGCTCGAGCGCACGCTCGCCCGGGTCGCCGAGACCGGCACCGCGATCGTGTTCACCTCGGGCGGCCCGGTCTCCTGGGTCGCCGCCTCGCTCGTCGACGGCGGCGTCCCTGTCTGGGCGCGTCTCTCTCGCGTCGTGGTCAATGCGTCCGTCACCAAGGTCGTGCACGGCAGCCGGGGCACGAACCTCGTCACCTTCAACGACCACAGCCACCTCGAGGCCGAGCCGGGCCTCCTGACCTATCGCTAGGACTGCCATGGCGAAGACGATCCTGATCACCGGTGCATCCTCCGGCCTCGGCGCCGAGATGGCCCGCCAGTTCGCGCCGCGCGGGCACGACCTCGCGCTCTGCGCGCGCCGTACCGACCGGCTCGAGGAGCTCAAGGCGGAGATCACCGCCGCCCACCCCGACGTACGCGTCGAGGTGCGGGCGCTCGACGTCGACGACCACGACGCGGTGTTCGAGGTGTTCCGGGCGTTCCGCACCGACTTCGGCACGATCGACCGCGTCGTCGTGAACGCCGGGCTCGGCAAGGGCGTTCCGCTCGGGACCGGCGGGTTCGAGGCCAACCGCGCGACCGCGATGACCAACTTCGTCGGCGCGCTGGCGCAGACCGAGGCCGCGCTCGAGGCGTTCCGCGACCAGGGTTACGGGCATCTCGTGATGATCTCGTCGATGTCCGCCATGCGTGGCATGCCGAAGGCCGGCACGACGTACGCCGCCACCAAGGCCGGCGTCGCGCACCTCGCGGAAGGAGTGCGCGCGGAGCTGTACGGCTCGCGGATCAAGGTCTCGGTGATCTACCCCGGCTACATCCGCTCCGAAATGAACGAGCGGATGCGGGTGCCCTTCATCGTCCCGACCGAGAAGGGTGTCGCCGCGATCGTCGAGGCCGTCGAGAAGGAGAAGCCGCGCGCCCAGGTCCCCGCCTGGCCATGGGTCCCCCTCGGCTTCGCACTACGTCATTTGCCTCTTTCGGTCGTCCGGAAGCTGATGCGATAGTCCGCCTCATGAACACCCCACAAAGCTGCTCGCTTCGCTCGCATCTTCGCGGGGACCCCGAAAAACCATGAGCGGACGCGTCGTGCACTTCGAGATCCCCTTCGACGACGGGGAGCGCGCCAGGACCTTCTACAAGGAGGCCTTCGGCTGGAAGCTCGACGAGGTACCCGGTATGGACTACACGATGGTCTCGACCGGCCCGGCCACCGAGACCGGACCGACCGAGCCCGGCTTCATCAACGGCGGCATGGCCGACCGCAGCGAGGCTCTCCCCGCCCCGAGCGTGACGGTCGACGTCCCGGACATCGACGCCGCGCTGGCCCGGATCACCGAGCTCGGCGGCAGCGTCGTGCTCGGCAAGACACCTGTCGGCGACATGGGTTTCGCCGCCTCGTTCCGCGACACCGAGGGCAACGTCATCGGCCTCTGGCAGAACCCGCCCGGCGCCTGACACCGACCCGGCTCGAACCTCCCGCGCGAACCTGCCGACCCGGCTCGAACCGCCCGCGCGAACCTGCCGACCCGGCTCGAACCTCCAGCGAAACATGGCCGAGTCGGCGCGTCCTGCCCTCACCCCCCGCCGAGTCCGCGCAACTGGCCCTCGCCGTACGTCACTTCCCACGAGATATGGACGCTTTGCGCGCGGAATTCCCCTTGATAGGCGTCGATAACCCCGCGTTACAGCTAATTCGTGTGGCCCTTGAGGATCTCGTCCTCGATGGTGCCGCCGAGGCCCTCGGCCTCGGGGTCGTAGCCGTGCAGGCCGCCGGTGACGGCGTACTCCTCCTCGGGCGAGAGCACCAGCCGGTGCCGGCCGACGAAGCCGAACAGCAGCAGGCCGATGGCGTAGACGACCGCGATGGCGATGATCGCCGGGCGGAAGTCGGGGTTGATGAAGACGCCGATGAACGTGATCGCGGCGATGATGCCGGCGACGACCGCACCCGCCACGCCGGTCGGGCTCACGTACGGGCGCCGGGCGGTGGGGAACTTCCGCCGCAGCAGCACGAACGACACCATCTGCAGCAGGTAGGCCAGCACCGCGCCCCAGACCGCGATGTTCAGCACGATCGCGTTGGCCTGCTCGGCGATGGCACCGCCGCGCCGGTTCAGGAAGTCGATCAGCAGCAGGACCACGAAGCCGAAGACGGCGCCGGCGAGCAGCGACACCCAGGGGGTACGGCGGGCGCCGGTGATCGACAGGACCTTGGGGTAGTAGCCGGCGCGGCTCAGGGAGTACATGTTGCGGCCGTAGGCGAACATGATGCCCTGCAGCGAGGCCAGGAGGCCGATCAGCGCGAACAACGAGAGCAGGGCGGCGAGGTCCGCGGACAGGAACTGGCGGAAGCCGTCGAGCAACGGCTCACCGGACGCGCCGAGGGCCTCGGACCCGGTCACCGCCGGGTTGAGGAAGAACACGATGGCGCCGGTGCCGCACAGCGTCAGCAGCCCGACGATGCCGGCGCGTGGGATGTCCTTCTGCGGGTTGTGCGCCTCTTCCGCTGCGAGCGGGAGCTCCTCGATGCCGAGGAAGAACCACATCGCGAACGGCAGCGCGTAGAGCACGCCGGCCCAGCCGAAGGGCAGGAACGTGCTGTTGCCGGCCTCCGGCTCGATGTCCCACAGGTTGCCGAAGTCGATCGCGCCGTTGAGGACCGCCAGCACGCCGAACAGCACGAGGATGCCGATCGACAGCACCGACACGATGATCGCGAACTTGAAGGAGATCTCGGCGCCGGCGGCGTTGAGGCTGACGAAGATGGCGTACAGCACCGCCCACCAGATCCACATCTGGCCGCCGCTGAGGTCCAGCCCGATCAGCTCGTCGGTGGCGGCGTTGAGGTAGCCGGCGGAGAACAGCACGATGACGCCGGTGGTGAAGACGTACTCGATGGTCTCGGCGAGACCGGTGACGAAGCCGCCCCAGGGGCCCATCGCCGCGCGGGCGAAGGAGTAGGCGCCGCCGGTGTGCGGCATGGCCGCTGACATCTCCCCGATGGAGAACAGCATCCCGAAGTACATCGTCACGATGACCACGCTGGCGACCGCGAGACCGCCCCAGCCGGCCTCCCCGATGCCGAAGTTCCAGCCCGAGAAGTCGCCGGAGATGACGGCGGCGACGCCGATGCCCCAGAGGCCCCAGAAGCCTGCGGCGCGGGTGAGCTGGCGCTTCTCGAAGTAGTCGTCGGCGGCCTGGTGGTACCGCACACCCGAGACGTTGAGGGATTCCTTGCTGCTCATCTGGGAGTCGCTCCTCACCTGAGACGTGCGGCGTCCGAAGCCGCCTGCGCCGGAGCCTAGACCCGGCAATGGTGGGAGGGCTATACCTTTGGGGGTGGAGAACGGATCATGTTTCCCGTCCGATCGGACTACGACTGGGACGTTCCACCACAGATCGCCCGCACAAAGGTTGACTCTGCCCCGGTTAGCGAGGGAATCAGCCGCCATCCCGCAGGAGGACCGATGAGCACACCTCGCGCCGGCAACCTCACCGTCGACGAGCTGAAGACCCTGATCGGGCGGGGCGAGATCGACACCGTGATCGTCGCGTTCGCCGACATGCAGGGCCGCCTGGTCGGCAAGCGCGTGTCCTCGCGGCTGTTCCTCGAGGAGGTCCTCGAACACGGCGCCGAGGCCTGCAACTACCTGCTCGCCGTCGACGTCGAGATGAACACCGTCGACGGTTACGCCATGTCCGCCTGGGACACCGGCTACGGCGACATGGTCATGACGCCGGACCTCTCGACGCTGCGCCGGGTGCCGTGGCTTCCCGGTACGGCGATGGTGACCGCTGACCTCGGCTGGGACGACGGCAGGCCGGTGGTCGCCTCACCCCGGCAGGTGCTGGCCCGCCAGGTCGAGCGGCTCGCCGAGCGCGGGCTGGTGCCGTACGTCGGCACCGAGCTGGAGTTCATGGTCTTCGACGACAGCTTCCGCGAGGCGTTCGCCAAGGGGTACGACGACCTCCGGCCGGCCAGCGACTACAACATCGACTACAACATGCTCGCCTCCGCCCGGATGGAGCCGCTGCTGCGCGACATCCGCCGCGGCATGGAGGGCGCCGGCATGTACTGCGAGGGCTCGAAGGGTGAGTGCAACCTCGGTCAGCAGGAGATCGCGTTCCGCTTCGCGCACGCCGTGGTCACCTGCGACAACCACACGATCTACAAGAACGGCGCCAAGGAGATCGCCGACCAGCACGGCAAGAGCCTCACGTTCATGGCGAAGTTCGACGAGCGCGAGGGCAACAGCTGCCACATACACATCTCGCTGCGCGGCGAGGACGGCAGCGCGGTGTTCGCCGACGACAGCCAGCCGCACCGGATGTCCAAGCTGTTCCAGCACTTCGTCGCCGGCCAGCTCCGGCACATGCGCGAGCTGACGATGATGTTCGCGCCGCAGATCAACTCCTACAAGCGCTTCGTCGACGGCAGCTTCGCGCCCACGGCGATCGCCTGGGGTCTGGACAACCGCACGTGTGCGGTCCGCGTCGTCGGGCACGGACTCTCGATGCGCATGGAGAACCGGGTCCCGGGCGGTGACGTCAACCCCTACCTCGCCTGCGCCGCGCTGATCGCGGCCGGCCTGGACGGCATCGACCAGGAGCTCCCGCTCGAGGACCCACAGCCGGGCAACGCCTACGTGTCGGACGAGTCGGTCGAGCGGCTGCCTACCACGCTGCGGGACGCGCGCGACCTCTTCGCGCAGTCCGAGCTCGCCCGCAAGGCGTTCGGCGACGAGGTCGTCGACCACTACCTCAACCACGCGCGCATCGAGCTCCAGGCCTTCGATGCCGCGGTGACCGACTGGGAGCGGACGCGTGGCTTCGAGCGCTTCTGAGTCGAATCGCCCGGCCGCCCGGATCGGTCTGACGACGTACGTCGAGCGCGCCCAGCAGGGCGTGTGGGACGTCCCGGCGGCGTACCTGCAGTACCAGTACGTCGAGTCCGTCACGCGCGTCGGCGGCGTCGCCCTGCTGCTGCCGCCGCAGCCGGTGGGCGCGGCCGCCGTCGACGCCGCGCTCGACAGCGTCGACGGGCTGGTGTTCACCGGCGGAAAGGACGTCGACGCCCGGCTGTACGGCGAGCAGCCACACGCCGAGGCCGACGAGCCGCGCACGGAGCGCGACGCGTGGGAGCTCGCGCTGCTGCGCGGCGCCCTCGACCGCGGGATGCCCGTGCTGGGCATCTGCCGCGGGGCGCAGGTACTCAACGTGGCGCTCGGCGGCACGCTCGAGCAGCACCTGCCCGACGCACTCGGCGAGGACAACCACCGCGCCGGGCCGGGGCGGTTCGTGTCGCGCACCGTCCGCACCGTGCCGGGCAGCCGGCTGGCCTCGGTCCTGGGCGAGGAGGCCGCGGCCTCCTGCTACCACCACCAGGCCATCGCGAAGCTCGCGCCGGACCTGGTCGCGAGCGGGCACGCGGAGGACGGCATCGTCGAGGCGCTCGAGCTGCCGGGGGACGGGTTCGTGCTCGCGGTGCAGTGGCACCCCGAGGAGACCCTCGACGACGTGCGGCTGTTCCACGCCCTCGTGGAAGCAGCGGCGGGTAGGGGCCAGGACAAGGACAACGAGAGGAAGGCGTCGTAGTGAGCGTGTTCGAGGTGGTCAACCCCGCCGACGAGTCGGTGGTGACCACGGTCGAGGAGCTGGAGGCGGACGCGGTCGACGCGGCCGTCGCCCGGGCCCAGGTCGCGCAACGCCGGTGGGCCGCGCTCGAGCCCGCCCAGCGAGCCGGCCTGCTCCGCGACTTCGCCGCCGCCGTCGACGCCCACGTCGAGGAGCTCGCCGAGCTCGAGGTCGCCAACGCCGGCCACCCGATCGGCCAGGCGCGCTGGGAGGCGGGCAACGTCCGCGACGTGCTGACCTACTACTCCGCGGCGCCGGAACGCCTTATGGGCAAGCAGATTCCCGTCGCCGGCGGCCTCGACGTCACGTTCGAGGAGCCGATGGGCGTGGTCGGCATCATCACGCCCTGGAACTTCCCGATGCCGATCCTCGGCTGGGGCCTCGGCCCCGCGCTCGCCGCCGGCAACGCCGTACTCGTCAAGCCCGCCGAGTGGACGCCGCTCACCGCGCTGCGCATCGCCGAGCTCGGAGCCGAGGCGGGACTGCCCGAGGGGCTGTTCCAGGTGTTGCCGGGCAAGGGCTCGGTCGTCGGTGAGGCGCTGGTCGACCACCCGGACGTCCGCAAGATCGTTTTCACCGGCTCGACCGAGACCGGCACTCGCGTGATGTCCCGCGCCGCCAAGCACGTCAAGCGGGTCACGCTCGAGCTCGGCGGCAAGAGCGCCAACATCGTGTTCGCCGACAGCGACCTCGAGCAGGCCGCCGCCACCGCGCCGTACGGCATCTTCGACAACGCGGGCCAGGATTGCTGCGCCCGCAGCCGGATCCTGGTCGAGCGCAGCGTCTACGACCGGTTCATGGAGCTGTTCGAGCCCGCGGTCGCCAAGGTCGCGGTCGGCGACCCGCGGGACCCCGGCACCGAGATGGGCCCGCTGGTGTCGCGGTCGCACCGCGAGAAGGTCGCGTCCTACGTGCCCGACGACGCACCCGTCGCCTTCCGCGGTACGGCGCCCGGGGGGCCTGGCTGGTGGTTCCCGCCGACCGTGCTGACCCCCAAGCGGGACGACGCCGTGGTGCGCGAGGAGGTGTTCGGCCCGGTCGTCGCGGTGCTGCCGTTCGACGACGAGGTCGACGCGATCGAGGTCGCCAACGACTCGGCGTACGGCCTCTCCGGCTCCATCTGGACGCGCGACCTGTCCCGGGCGGTGCGCGTCTCCCGCGCCGTCGAGGCCGGCAACCTGTCGGTCAACTCGCACTCGTCGGTGCGCTACAGCACGCCGTTCGGGGGCTTCAAGCAGTCCGGCATCGGCCGCGAGCTCGGGCCCGACGCGCCGCTGCAGTTCACGGAGACCAAGAACGTCTTCCTCGCCATCGAGAACCTGGAGAAGCCATGACCGTCACCCGTGTCGACCTCACCCAGCGGCTCGCCGGCCGCGTCGCCGTCGTGACGGGTGGCGCCAGCGGCATCGGCCTCGCCTCCTCGCGGAGGCTGGCCGCCGAGGGGGCGCACGTCGTCGTGGCCGACCTCGACCCGGCCACCGGCAAGGCCGCCGCCGACGAGGTCGGCGGCTCGTTCGTGGCGGTCGACGTGGCCAACGAGGAGCAGGTCGACGCGCTCTTCGACGGTGTCGCGCGCGAGCACGGCCGGCTCGACATCGCGTTCAACAACGCCGGCATCTCGCCGCCGGAGGACGACCTGATCGAGGCCACCAGCATCGAGGCCTGGGACCGGGTGCAGCAGGTCAACCTCACCTCGGTGTTCTTCTCCTGCCGCGCGGCACTGCGCCACATGGCTCCGCAGGGACGCGGGTCGATCATCAACACCGCTTCGTTCGTCGCGGTGATGGGGTCGGCCACCTCGCAGATCTCCTACACCGCCTCGAAGGGCGGCGTCCTCGCGATGTCGCGCGAGCTCGGCGTGCAGTACGCCCGCCAGGGTGTCCGCGTCAACGCGCTCTGCCCGGGACCGGTCAACACGCCGCTGCTGCAGGAGCTCTTCGCCAAGGACCCCGAGCGCGCCGCTCGTCGTCTCGTGCACGTGCCCGTCGGCCGGTTCGCCGAGCCCGAGGAGATCGCCGCCGCGGTCGCGTTCCTGGCCAGCGACGACTCGTCATTCGTCACCGCGTCGAGCTTCCTCGTCGACGGCGGAATCCACGCCGCCTACGTCACCCCGCTCTGACGGAGCGGGCCGTGCCCAGCAGGATCCAGCAGACCTTCTTCCGGCCGGTCCGGCCGGGGAACGCGTTCGAAGAGACTGTGCAGCGGCTGCTGCAGACCATCCGCCTCGGCGTGGTCGCGCCGGGGGAGCAGCTGCCGTCCGAACGCGAGCTCGCCCTGCGTTTCGCCGTCAGCCGCGACACCGTGCGCGACGCGATCCGCTCCCTCGCCGACGCCGGCTACCTGGTGTCGCGGCGCGGGCGGTACGGCGGCACGTTCGTCGTCGACGACCTGCCCACCGGCCCCGCCGCCATCGTGCCCGGCGGGTCGGAGGAGCCGCCCGCCGCTGAGGACCTGGAGGACACACTCGGCCTGCGCCAGGTGCTCGAGGTCGGCGCCGTACGACTGGCCGCGCAGCGCACCCTGGCCGCACCCGACCGCGAGCGTCTCTGGACGGCCATGCAGGAGACCGCCGAGGCCGGGCTCGAGGACTACCGGCGGCTCGACTCCCGGCTGCACCTCACGATCGCCGAGCTCTCGGGCGTGCCCTCGCTCGTCTCGCTGATGGCCGACAACCGGATGAAGGTCAACCACTTCCTGGACGACATCCCGCTGCTGCCGCGCAACCTCGCGCACTCCAACGACCAGCACCACGCCGTGGTGTCCGCGATCCTGGCCGGCATGGTCGACGACGCGACCGCCGCGATGGAGGAGCACCTCGCCGGGTCGGCGTCACTGCTACGCGGCTTCCTGGCCTGAGCCACGGCCGATGACTTCCCGGGCGGGACGCGGTCGGTACCGGTGACCACACCTCCACCTAAGGAGCCGTCATGACCGGCACGCCCAGCGTCACCTGCACCCTCACCGTCTCCGTGGACGGCTACTTCGCGGGACCCGACGACGAGCCCGGGCGCGGCCTCGGCCGAGGCGGGGAACGCCTGCACTACTGGGTTTTCGGCGGACCCTGGACCTACGAGCAGGAGGCGGCGGGTGAGATGCGAGACCGCCCCTCCGACGTCGACCGCGAGTTCCTGAGCACGTACGGCGACCGCCCGGGCGCCGTCATCTGCGGGCGCACCACCTACGAGTCCTCCGGTGCCTGGGGCGGCCGCAACCCGTTCGGCGTGCCGCTCTTCGTCGTCACCCACCGCACCGACGACCAGCCCGACGAGGACGCCGGCTTCCGGTTCGTGCCGAGCTTCGAGGCCGCGCTGGCCCAGGCGACGGAGACGGTGGGCGACGACGGGGTCGTCAACGTGATGGGCGGCGGTGCGACGATCCGACAGGCACTCGACGCGGGCGTCGTGGACCGGCTCGTGGTCTCCACCGCACCCGTCGTGCTCGGCAGGGGCAAGCGCCTGTTCGACGGTTTCACCAAGGACGTCGACCTGCGCAAGGTCAGGGTCTGGGACTCACCCTTCGCGACCCACGTCGAGTACGAAGTGGTGCGCTAGCCGAAGACCAGCCGCACGTCGGTCAGCCGGAACGACACCAGCGGACGCCGTCCCTGCAGGAACGCCAGCGGCCCGGACGGGTCGAACTCCCAGGATCCCAACGCAGGAAGGGACTTCGCGGACCCGCGCCACGGCGTGAGGAGGTCGCGGCCGTCCCGCGGCTGCACCAGAGTGGCCGCGAACGGCGCGCGCACCAAGGCCGCTCCCGGCGCCGACGCGAACTGCGCGGACGCCACCGTCACCTCGTCGACGCGCGCCGCGAGCGCCGTGTGCGCCGTCGGGCCGACGCGGGTCTCCTCCAGGTCGAAGTCGGCCAGCTCCTTCGGGATCGCCCACAGCACCCGGCCGCCCGCGCGTGAGGTCTCGTCATCCACCCAGATGTCGGTGATCCGCACGCGGCGCCGGCGTGTGTCGAGCAACCGGGCCACCAGCAGCTCCCGGTAGCTCAGCACACCGGGCGGCTCGTAGGACACGAACGCGACGCCGTACACGCCCGGCTCCACGCCCGCACCGGCCGGCACGCGGAACACCGACAGCCACATCTGGGCGGAGAGGGCCCAGGGAGGAGAAGGAAAAGCCACGGCGCCAACCCTTCAACACGAGAACACGTTCTGCCAAGGTGGGGCCCATGTCTCCTCGCGTCTGCGTCATCGGTGCCGGCTCGTCAGGGATCACCGCGGCGCAGGTCCTCCTCGAGCGCGGGGTCCACGTCGACGTGTTCGAGCTCGGCAGCCAGGTCGGCGGCAACTGGCGCTACGACAACGACAACGGGCTGTCGTCGGCGTACCGGTCGCTGCACATCAACACCTCGCGCCAGCGGATGGCGTACGCCGCCTTCCCGATGCCCGACGACTACCCGGACTACCCGAACCACTGGCAGATCGCGGAGTACTTCGACGCGTTCGTCGACCACTTCGGCATCCGCGAGAACATCCGGTTCCGCACCGAGGTGGTCAAGGTGGTGCCGGTCGAGGGCGGCCGCTCGGGGTACGACGTGACGATCCGCGCGCGCAACGAGCACGGCG
The DNA here is from genome assembly GCA_036280235.1 of Nocardioides sp. Taxonomy (GTDB): domain Bacteria; phylum Actinomycetota; class Actinomycetes; order Propionibacteriales; family Nocardioidaceae; genus Nocardioides_B. The sequence goes on along the minus strand of DASURB010000092.1, from coordinate 9,470 downwards.
AGTCCGACGAGCCGGAGACCCTGCACTACGAGCACGTGGTCGTCGCCAACGGCCACCACTGGGACCCGCGCTGGCCGGAGCCGTCCTACCCGGGCGCCGAGGACTTCCCCGGCACGCAGATCCACGCGCACTACTACCGCACGCCCGACCTGCTCGTCGGCAAGCGCGTGCTGGTGCTGGGCATCGGCAACTCAGCGACCGACATCGCTGTCGAGTCCTCGCGGGTGGCGGCACAGACGTTCCTCTCGATGCGGCGCGGCGCGCACATCGTGCCGAAGTTCGCGCTCGGCCGGCCGACCGACCACCTCACCGACGGCCTGCTCTCGCGCACGCCCACGGTCGTGCAGCAGACCGCGATGGCCGCGCTGCTGCGGGTCGCGCAGGGCAAGGTGACCGACTACGGCCTGCCCGAGCCCGACCACCGCGTGCTGCACGCGCACCCCACCGTCAGCGACGACCTGCTGACCCGGCTCGGCCACGGCGATATCAGCGTGCTGCCGAACATCGACCGGTTCGAGGGCGCGAAGGTGTTCTTCGTCGACGGGTCGGCGCACGAGATCGACGTCGTCGTCTACTGCACCGGCTACAAGATCAGCTTCCCGTTCCTCGACGAGCGCGTGGTGCGCGCCGACGGCAACCGGGTCGACCTCTACCGCCGCGTCGTCGACCCGGACCACCCGGGCCTCTACTTCGTCGGGCTCATCCAGCCTCTCGGCGCGGTGATGCCGCTCGCCGAGCAGCAGTCCCACTGGGTCGCCGATCTCGTCACCGGAACGGCCGCGCTGCCGTCGTACGACGACATGCGGCGGGAGATCCGGGAGTACGACGAGAGCCTGCGCAAGCGCTACGTCTCGTCGAAGCGGCACACCATCCAGGTCGACTTCCACAAGTACCGCGCCGAGATCGAGCGCGAGCGCCGGGTCGGCCGGGCGCGGGTGACGGGGGAGCCGACCGGCCGGCTCAGCTCGCTGCGGGCGAAGGCACGCGCCGTGGCAGCCCGACGAGACTGACCACCCCGCCGGCCACGAGCAGCACGGCGCAGGCGAGCATCGCGCGCTCGTAGCCCGCGTCGAACACCTCCGGCCGCGCGTAGTCGGCCCCCGCCAGCCCGACGAGCGCGGGCAGCGCCGCGACCGCGAGCAGCGAGCCGGTGCGCGCGACCGCGTTGTTGATCCCGCTGGCCACGCCGGTGAACCGGTCCGGTGCGGCCGCCATCACGCTGGTGGTGAGCGGAGCGACCAGCGCGGTGAGGCCGATGGAGAACACCAGCAGGCCGGGGAACACGTCGAGCCAGTAGGAGCTGCCGACGTCCACCGGCACCAGCAGCAGGGCACCCGCGCCGCAGAGCACGGGGCCGATCGACAGCTGCGGCCGCGGCCCGATCCGCGCGGCGAGGGCGCCGGACTTCGACGAGCCGGCGAGCATCACCAGCGTCATCGGCAGCGTCGCCAGACCGGCCTGCCAGGGCGTGTAGCCGACCACGACCTGCAGCTGCAGCACGAGAAAGAACGACATCGCCCCGAGCGCGCCGTACACCAGCACGGTCATGGCGTTGGCGACGCTGAACGTGCGCGAGCGGAACAGGTGCAGCGGCATCAGCGGGTGCGCGCTGCGCGCCTCGACCGCGAGGAACGCCAGGAGCGCGGCGACGCCGAGGACCGCGAACGGAAGGGCGTACGGCGACTCCACTTCGATCAGCGCGTAGGTGATGCCGCCGAGCGCGAGCACGCCGAGCAACGATCCGGCGACGTCGAACGCGCGCGGGGCGTCGGGGTCGAGGCTCTCCGGGACGTGGCGAAGGCCGATGAGCACGATCGCGATCACGATCGGCACGTTGGCGAGGAACACCCAGCGCCAGCTGGCCACCTCGATCACCCAGCCGCCCACCGGCGGGCCGATCGCCGCCGCGATGCCGCCGAGCCCGGCCCACTGGCCGATCACTGCGCCGCGGTCGCGCGGGTGGAACGAGCTCTGGATGATCGCCAGGCTGCCCGGTGTGAGCAGCGCGCCGCCGATGCCCTGGACGAGCCGGGCGAGCACCAGCTGGTCGGCGGTCTGCGCCACCGCGCAGAACAGTGAGGCGGCGCCGAACCACGTCGTGCCGACGAGGAAGATCCGGCGCCGGCCGTAGCGGTCGCCGAGCCCGCCGCCGACGAGGATCAGCGAGGCCAGCGTGAGCAGGTAGGCGTTGACCACCCACTGAAGCTCGGCGACCTCGGCGTCCAGGTCGCGGCCGATCCGCGGCAGCGCCACGTTGACCACAGACCCGTCGAGGAACGCCATCCCGGAGGCGAGCACCGCCGCCGCCAGCACCCACCGGCCGGCCGCCGTACCCGAGCGGACGAACGGTTCACCCGTGCCCTGGCAGGCGGTCTGCGTCATCAGCGTTCCGACTGGACGATCAGCCGCGAGTAGCGCATCTCCGTCGGGTGCGGGGGCCACGGCGCCTCGCGGCGCTCGGGCTCGGGTCGCCAGCCGAGGTACTCGTAGAGCCGGCGGGCGCGGTGGTTCTCCTCGAGGCACCACAGCGATGCGATCGTGGTGCCGCGGCGGTCCATGGCCTGCAGGACGAGCTCGATCGCGTCGGTGGCGAGCCCCTGGCCCCAGTGCTCGGGGTGCACGGCGACGTGCCGCAGCGTCGTCGAGTCGTACGCCGCGAACATCACCAGGTCCTTGTCGGCCTCGTCGTCCTCGGCCACCAGCACGCGCACGTCGGGGTCGTCGAGGACCAGACTCCAGCGCGCGAGCACCGCGTCGTCCGGGAACGGGTACCGCTCCGGCGGGAACACGTGGCCGAGCGCGGCGAGGTTCGCCGCGCGCTCGAGGTCGCGCAGGGCCGTGACGTCGTCGGGCGTCGCCGTCCGGAACACCGTGGGCACCCGTTCATGGTGCCACCGGTTCGTGGACCGTCTCGCCGGGTGGTCGGCCGGGCGGGCGGCCGGGTGGGCGGCCGGGTGGTCGAGCCCTTCGACAGGCTCAGGAACCACCTGTCGAGACCACTCCCCTCGCAGAAAAAGTCAGTCTTGACTGTTTGTTGGTCGAGCCGCCACGATGACGGCGTGGACGTCGACCAGGCCACCCGCACTCGGGTGCCGCAGGAGGAGCGCACCCGCGCGATGCGCCGGCGGCTGCTCGAGGCGACGGTGGAGTGCCTGGTCGAGCGCGGCTGGAGCGGTACGTCGACGACGCTGGTGTCCGAGCGCGCGGGGGTGAGCCGCGGGGCGCAGCTGCACCACTTCCCGAGCAAGAGCGCGCTCGTGCTCGCGGCGGTGGAGCACCTGGCGGAGGTGCGCGGCGAGGAGCTGCGCCAGGCCGGTTCGCGGCTGCCGTCCGGCAAGCGCCGCACGCGCGCGGTGCTCGGCGTCCTCGCTGACCACTTCACCAGCCCGGTCTTCGCCGCCGCGCTGGAGCTGTGGGTGGCCGCCCGCACCGACCCGGAGCTGCACGAGGCGGTCGGGCCGCTGGAGCAGCGGATCGGCCGCGAGACGCACCGCTACGCCGTCGAGCTGCTCGGGGTCGACGAGTCGCAGCCGGGCGTCCGCGAGCTCGTGCAGGCCACGCTCGACCTGGTCCGGGGTCTGGGCCTGGCCAACACGATCACCGACGACAGCGCTCGCCGCGCCCGGATCCTCGACGAGTGGGCGAGGGTCCTCGACGACCGCCTGAACCCAGGAGCCACGCGATGAGCAACACCCTCGACCTCGTCCTCGCCGACCTCGACGCCGAGTGCGCCCAGCTCGACGCGCTCGTCGCGGACCTGCCCGACGACGAGACCGGCTGGCGCAGGCCGACACCCGCGGAGGGCTGGGACGTCGCGCACCAGGTCGCGCACCTCGCCTGGACCGACGAGGTGGCGGTGAAGGCCGCGACCGACAAGGACGCATGGGACGCGAGCGTGCTGGAGGCGATCGCCGACCCGGACGGGTACGTCGACGCCGCTGCCGCAGAGGGAGCGGCCGCGAGCGGGGCCGAGATCCTCGCGCGCTGGCGGGCCTCGCGTGCCGCGCTGGCGAAGGTGCTGCGCGACCACCCGGCGGGGGAGCGGATCCCCTGGTACGGCCCGCCGATGAGCCCGGCCTCGATGGCCACCGCGCGGTTCATGGAGACCTGGGCGCACTCCCGCGACGTCGCCGACGCGCTGGGTGTGCGGTTCGAGCCGGCCGACCGGGTGCGACACGTCGTGCACCTCGGCATCCGCACCCGCGGCTTCGCGTTCGCAAACCACGGCCTGGAGCCGCCGACCGACCCGATCCACGTGTCGCTGGTGCTGCCGAGCGGCCACGTGCACGAGGACGGCCCGGCCGACGCGCCGCAGTCGGTCCGCGGTTCGGCGTACGACTTCGCGCTCCTGGTCACCCAGCGGATCCACCGTGCCGACACCGACCTGGTCGCGACCGGTCCCGACGCGGACCAGTGGCTCGACATCGCGCAGGCGTTCGCCGGCCCGGCCGGCGCTGGACGGGAGCCGCGCGGGTCATGACGCTCCGGATCGGCAACGCCAGCGGCTTCTACGGCGACCGGCTCTCCGCGATGCGGGAGATGCTGGAGGGCTCGCCGCGCCCCGACGTGCTGACGGGCGACTACCTCGCCGAGCTCACGATGCTCATCCTCGGCAAGGACCAGCTGAAGGACCCGTCGCTCGGCTACGCCCGCACGTTCGTCCGGCAGGCCGAGGACTGCCTCGGTCTCGCGCTGGAGCGCGGCGTGCGGATCGTCAGCAACGCCGGCGGGCTGAACCCGCGCGGGCTCGGCGAGAAGCTGGTCGAGGTCGCGCGCGGTCTCGGCGTGGAGGCATCGATCGCGTACGTCGACGGCGACGACCTCCGTGACCGGATCGCCGAGCTCGGCCTGGTCGACGAGCGGTTCGGCAAGCCGCTGACGGCCAACGCGTACCTCGGTGGCGCCGGCATCGCCGACGCCCTGCGGCAGGGCGCCGACGTCGTGGTCACCGGCCGGGTCACCGACGCCTCGCTCGTCGTCGGCGCCGGGATGGCCTTCTACGGCTGGGATCCCGCGAACCCGGACGACCACGACGCGCTCGCCGGTGCCACCGTCGCGGGCCACGTGGTCGAGTGCGGCACGCAGGTGACGGGCGGGAACTTCTCCGGGTTCTTGGAGCTCGTCGATTCCGGCGTGACCGACCGGCCTCTCGGCTTTCCTCTCGTCGAGCTCGAGGCGGACGGGTCGTGCGTGGTCACCAAGCAGGACGGCACCGGCGGCGCGGTCACGGTCGACACGGTGACGGCCCAGCTGATGTACGAGATCCAGGGCCCCGCCTACCTCGGCCCCGACGTCACCACTCGTCTCGACACCGTCCGGCTCGCGTCCGACGGCCCCGACCGGGTGCGCATCAGCGGAGTCCGCGGCTCGGCCGCGCCGGACACGCTGAAGGTCTGCCTGAACTTCCTCGGCGGCCACCGCAACACCGCCGAGCTCGTCCTCGTCGGTCTCGACATCGAGGCCAAGGCCGCCTGGGTCCGCGACCAGGTCGAGGCCGCCTTCGCCGCCGGCCCCGGCCGCCCCGCCGAGGTCGAGTGGACGCTCGCCCGCACCGACCACGACGACCCGACCACCGAGGAGGCCGCCTCCTCCCGCTTGCGCGTCACCGTCCGCGACCCCGACCCCGCCAAGGTCGGCAAGGCCTTCACGGCCCCGCTGGTCGAGGTCGCCCTCGCCTCGTACCCCGGCTTCACCCTCACCGCCCCACCGGCGCCCGCTACTCCCTACGCCGTGTACCGCCCCGCCTACATCCCGGCCTCGGCCACCTCCCCGCACGTCCACTTCGTGGCCTCGCGCGAGGGGTCAGAAATTCAGCCTCGTGGGCGGCGTGTCGAGACACAACTGACCCCTCGGCAGGAGGGGTTCCCTTCCTTGGGAGCCGTCCCCGAGGGGCCCGTGCGCCGCGTGCCACTGGGCCTGGTCGCGCACGCGCGCTCCGGCGACAAGGGCGGCGACGCGAACCTCGGGCTGTGGGCCCGCGACGCCCAGAGTCGACCGGACCGGGTGTCGTGGCTGCTCGAGGCGATCACGGTCGGGGAGGTACGTCGGCTCGTCCCCGAGGCCGCCGACCTCGACATCGACGTACACCCTCTGCCGAACCTCGGCGGCGTCAACGTCGTTCTCCACGGGCTGCTCGGCGACGGCGTGGCCGCGTCCGGACGCTTCGACCCGCAGGCGAAGGCGCTGGGCGAGTGGGTGCGCGCCAGGTACGTCGACGTACCGGAGGTGCTTCTCTGATGGTCTCGACAAGCTCGACCACCCGAGGTTTCTGGACCGACGAGCAGGAGGCGCTGCGCGAGACCGCGCGGGCGTTCGTGCGCAGCGAGGTCGTGCCGCACCTGCAGGACTGGGAGGACGCCGGCGAGGTGCCGCGCGAGCTGCACGCGAAGGCGGCGAAGCTCGGGCTCCTGGGTCTCGGGGTGCCCGAGGAGCAGGGCGGCAGCGGCGGCACGTTCCTCGACGCCCTCGCCGTGAGCGAGGCGTTCACCGACGCCGGCGCGTCGAGCGGGCTGCTCGCTGCGCTGTTCACCTCCGGCATCGCCCTGCCGCACATCGTGGCCTCGGGGAACGACGACCTCGTCGACCGGTTCGTCCGGCCGACCCTGGCCGGCGAGACCATCGGGTCGCTGGCGATCACCGAGCCCGGAGGGGGCTCGGACGTGGCCCGGATCCGCACGTCCGCCGTACGGGACGGGGACCACTACGTCGTCAACGGCGCCAAGACGTTCATCACCTCGGGGGTGCGGGCCGACTTCGTCACCACCGCCGTCCGCACCGGCGGTCCCGGTCACGGCGGGATCAGCCTGCTCGTGGTGGAGAAGGGCACACCCGGCTTCGAGGTGACGCGGTCGCTGTCGAAGATGGGCTGGCACTGCTCCGACACCGCCGAGCTGTCGTACACCGACGTGCGGGTGCCGGTCGCCAACCTCGTCGGCGAGGAGAACTCCGGCTTCGTCCAGATCGCGCAGGCGTTCGTGGTCGAGCGGCTGGCGCTGGCCGCGCACGGCTACGGCATCGCGGCCCGCGCGCTCGACCTCGCCGCCGCCTACGCCAAGGACCGCGAGACGTTCGGCCGTCCGCTCGCGGCCAACCAGGTGGTGCAGCACAAGCTCGTCGACATGCACCGTCGCGTCGACGTCGCCCGGACCTACACCCGTGAGGTCGCCCGGCGCTACGTCGGCGGCGAGAACCCGCTGGTCGAGGCCCTGCACGCGAAGGCCACCGCGGTGGAGACCGCGGAGCACGTCTGCCACCAGGCGGTGCAGCTGTTCGGCGGCACCGGCTACATGCACGGGACCGAGGTGGAGCGGCACTACCGCGACGCCCGGATCCTCGGAATCGGAGGAGGAGCCACCGAGGTGCTCAACGACCTGAACGCGCGACTGCTGGGGTTCACCTCATGACCGCCGCGAGCCGGGTGGCCGAGCCGGTCGAGGCCGGCCCGCGCCGTACGGCGATGCTCCAGAAGCTCGAGGCGCTCGACGCCGAGCACGCGAAGGCGGTCGAGGGCGGCGGCGAGAAGTACGTCGCACGCCACCGCGAGCGCGGCAAGCTGACCGCCCGGGAGCGCGTGGAGCTGCTGATCGACGAGGGCTCGGCGTTCCTCGAGCTCTCGCCGCTGGCGGGCTGGGGATCGGACTTCAAGGTCGGGGCCTCGGTCGTCACCGGGATCGGCGTCGTCGAGGGTGTCGAGTGCATGATCGTCGCCAACGACCCGACGGTGCGCGGCGGCGCGAGCAACCCGTGGACGGTGAAGAAGGTCTTCCGGGCCGCGCAGATCGCCCGCGAGAACCGGCTGCCCAGCATCAACCTCGTGGAGTCGGGTGGCGCGGACCTCCCGACGCAGAAGGAGATCTTCATCCCCGGCGGCGACCTGTTCCGTGGCCTCACCAAGGCCAGCGCCGCCAAGACGCCCACGATCGCGCTGGTGTTCGGCAACTCCACCGCCGGTGGCGCCTACGTGCCCGGCATGAGCGACTACGTCGTGATGGTCAAGGAGCAGGCCAAGGTGTTCCTCGGCGGCCCCCCACTGGTGAAGATGGCCACCGGCGAGGAGTCCGACGACGAGTCGCTCGGCGGCGCGGAGATGCACGCGCGGATCTCCGGCCTGGCCGACTTCCTCGCCCTCGACGAGCACGACGCGATCCGGATCGGCCGCCGCATCGTCGCCAGGCTGAACTGGAGGAAGGAGTCGCCCTCCGCCCCCGGCTTCGCGGAGCCGGACGAGGACCCGGAGGGGCTGCTGGACCTGATCCCCGAGGACCTCAAGGAGCCGTTCGACCCGCGCGAGGTGATCGCCCGGATCTGCGACGGCGCCGGACCCGGCAACGAGGTCCCGTTCGACGAGTTCAAGCCGCTGTACGGGCCGTCCCTGGTGACCGGGTGGGCGAGGGTGCACGGTCGCCAGATCGGGATCCTCGCCAACGCGCAGGGCGTGCTGTTCAGCGAGGAGTCCCAGAAGGCCGCCCAGTTCATCCAGCTTGCGAACCAGATCGACACCCCGTTGCTGTTCCTCCACAACACCACCGGCTACATGGTCGGCAAGGAGTACGAGCAGCGCGGGATCATCAAGCACGGCGCGATGATGATCAACGCGGTCAGCAACTCCACGGTGCCGCACATCTCGATCATGATGGGCGCGTCGTACGGCGCCGGGAACTACGGCATGTGCGGCCGGGCGTACGACCCCCGCTTCCTGTTCACCTGGCCGTCCGCGAAGTCCGCCGTGATGGGGCCGCAGCAGCTCGCGGGCGTGCTGTCGATCGTGGCGCGGCAGGCCGCGGAGGCGAAGGGCAAGCCGTACGACGACGAGGCCGACGCGCAGATGCGGGCCTTCGTGGAGCAGCAGGTCGAGGAGCAGAGCCTGCCGTTCTTCCTGTCCGGGATGGTCTACGACGACGGCGTCATCGACCCCCGCGACACCCGCACCGTGCTCGGCATCTGCCTGTCCGTGATCGAGAACGCCCCGATCGAGGGCACCGACCGCTTCGGCGTCTTCAGGATGTGACCCCGTGACCATCACCAGACTCCTTGTCGCCAACCGTGGCGAGATCGCGCGCCGGGTGTTCCGCACCTGCCGCGACCTCGGCATCGAGACCGTGGCGGTGCACTCCGACGCCGATGCCGGCCTGCCGTTCGTGGCCGAGGCCGACGTCGCCGTACGCCTGCCCGGCAACACCCCCGCCGAGACCTACCTCCGCGGCGACCTGTTGGTGGAGGCCGCCCGCCGCACGGGCGCCGACGCGGTCCACCCCGGCTACGGGTTCCTGTCCGAGAACGCCGACTTCGCCCGCCAGGTACTCGACGCCGGCTTGACCTGGGTGGGACCACGGCCGGAGTCCATCGAGCAGATGGGCTCCAAGGTCGAGGCCAAGAAGCTCGTCGCAGCAGCACGTGTCCCGGTGCTCGAGGAGGTCTCGCCCGCGTCGCTGACCGAGGCCGACCTGCCGGTGCTCGTGAAGGCCTCCGCC
>DASURB010000091.1:0-10211 GCA_036280235.1 Nocardioides sp. | reverse complement strand
GACGACGGCGCCAGCCACAACGGCATGTGGGACATGTCGGTCTTCCAGGTGGTGCCCGGCCTGCGCATCGCCGCCCCGCGTGACGCCACCCGGCTGCGCGAGGAGCTCCGCGAGGCCGTCGACGTGCAGGACGCCCCGACGCTGGTGCGGTTCCCCAAGGGCCCGCCGAACGACGACGTACCCGCGATCGACCGCGTCGGCGGCTGCGACGTACTCGTGCGCAACGGCGCCAAGGACGTGCTGGTGGTGGGTGTCGGCTCGATGGCGAGCACGTCGGTCGAGGTCGCCGAGCGCCTGGTCGCCCAGGGGCTCGGCGTCACCGTGGTGGACCCGCGCTGGGTCAAGCCCGTCGACCCCGCTCTCGTCGACCTGGCCCGCGAGCACCGGCTCGTCGTGTGCGTCGAGGACAACGGCATCGTCGGCGGCGTCGGCTCGGTGCTCCTGCAGACGCTCAACGAGGAAGGCGTGACCACGCCGGTGCGGCTGTTCGGCATCCCCCAACGCTTCCTCGATCACGCGAAGCGGGCTGCGATCCTCGAGCACACCGGCCTCACGGCCCAGTCGATCGCGCGTGCGCTGATCGAGCAGCTGGCGGAGCGCACCGACCTGTCCGCACGGGTTGGCTCGCCTAAGTAGAAGTGTGGCAGGGTGCGATGCCATGAGCATGTTCCGCACCAAGTCCGTGGAGCAGTCCATCGCGGACACCGACGAACCCGATCACAAGCTCAAGAAGAACCTCGGCGCTCTCGATCTCGTCGTCTTCGGTGTCGGCGTGATCATCGGGGCCGGAATCTTCGTGCTGACCGGCACCGCCGCCGCGCAGTACTCCGGCCCGGCCATCGCGCTGTCGTTCCTGATCGCCGGTGTCGCCTGCGGCTTCGCGGCGCTCTGCTACGCGGAGTTCGCGTCGACCGTGCCGGTGGCCGGCAGCGCCTACACGTTCTCCTACGCGACGTTCGGTGAGCTGATCGCGTGGATCATCGGCTGGGACCTGGTGCTGGAGTTCACGATCGGGTCGGCCGCCCTGTCCACGAGCTTCTCCGGCTACCTCCAGGAGATCCTCGACGGCACACCGTTCGAGGTGCCCGCGTCGCTCGCTTCGGCCGAGGACGGGCTCTTCAACCTGCCCGCCGTACTCATCGCCCTGGCCGTGATGGTCGTGCTGATCCTCGGCATCAAGCTGTCCAGCCGGATCAACCAGGTCGTGGTGGCGATCAAGGTCGCCGTCGTGCTGCTGGTCATCGTCGCCGGCCTCGGCTACATCGACTCGAGCAACTACTCGCCGTTCATCCCGCCCGCGCGGGGCGCGGCCGAGGGCGCCGGCTCCTTCTCCGAGCAGCCGTTGATCAGCACGATCTTCGGGCTCGAGCCCAGCGTCTTCGGCGTCGCCGGCGTGATCACCGGTGCGGCCGTGGTGTTCTTCGCGTTCATCGGCTTCGACGTCGTCGCCACCACGGCCGAGGAGGCGCGCCGTCCGCAGCGCGACGTACCCATCGGCATCCTCGGCTCGCTGGCCATCGTCACCGTGCTCTACATGGCGGTCTCGCTGGTCGTCACCGGCATGCGCAGCTACAAGGACATCGACCCCAACGACGCCGCCCCGCTGGCGACCGCGTTCGACTCGGTGGGCGTCGAGTGGATGGGCAACGTGGTGGCCGTGGGCGCCTGCATCGGCCTGATCGTCGTGGTGATGATCCTAATGCTCGGCCAGACCCGCGTCGCGTTCGCGATGGCCCGCGACGGCCTGCTCCCGATCGGCCTCGCCAAGGTGCACCCGCGCTTCGGCACACCGTCGCGGATCACGCTGATCACCGGCGTCGCCGTCGCGATCATCGCCGGGTTCGTGCCGCTGAGCACGCTCGCGGAGCTGGTCAACATCGGCACGCTGTTCGCGTTCATCCTGGTCAGCATCGGCGTGCTCATCCTGCGCCGCACCCGCCCCGACCTGCCGCGCTCCTTCCGCACCCCGGCCGCCCCGGTGGTCGCGAGCCTCGCGGTGCTGCTCTGCGTGTACCTGATGCTCAACCTCACCGGTGCCACCTGGATCCGGTTCCTGATCTGGATGGGCCTCGGGTTCATCGTCTACTTCGGCTACAGCCGCCGCAACAGCCGCCTCGGCCAGCGCGTCGCCGCCGGCGAGACCACCAACCGCGGCGCCTGACGACCCTGCCGGGTCTGGCCGGCCGGGCTCAGCTGCCCGGCCGGCCAGGCTTCCGGCGCACGCGGAGGGGCCGTTGCGGTTTGGTCCCCAACCGCAAGAAACGGACAGCAAATCCTGCGGTCTTTGACCAATGGATCGTTCCAGGTCGGGACGACCACTTGGTGCGCCGCCGCGGGTCGCGAGGCGTCAGTTCGTCGCGCGGCGCACGCGGATCGGTCCGCGCGCGGTGTCGAGGTCGACCACCTCGCCGCGCTGGGTCACCTCGACCTGGCCGGCCGCCACCAGACGCCGTACGGCGTCCCGTGCCGGCTCCAGCAGCGGGCGCCAGAGATCAGGATCGTCAGGCGCCCCGGACACCTCTCGGGCGGCCTCACTGGGGCACACCGTCTTGCCGTCGGCGCGCTGCTCCAGCAGCTCGAGCAATGCCGCCTCGAGTCGTTCGCCGGTGTCGGTTGTGTCCTGGGCGCGGCCGCCCGAGTCGTCCATTCGTCGATCGTAGGCAGGTCCTCCACGAGCAATTGCTGGATCGATCCATTGGTCACGCACCGCAGGATCTCGAGTCCGAATGTTGCGGTTGGGGACCAAACCGCAAGGGCGGCAGCCCGGCGCGCCCTCAGACCTCGACGGTCGACATGTCGCCGTACCGGTCACCGACGACCGCGTCCCGCGGGACGGCCTCGTCCAGCCGGGCGAGGTCCTTGTCGGTCAGCTCGACACTCGCCGCGGCGACGTTCTCCTCGAGGTACTTCACCCGCTTGGTGCCTGGGATCGGTACGACGTCGTCGCCCTGGGCGAGCACCCAGGCCAGCGCGAGCTGTCCCGGCGTGACGTCCTTCTCGGCGGCGATCTCCTCGATCCGCGCGACCAGCGCGAGGTTGGCGTCGAGCGCGTCACCCTGGAAGCGCGGGAAGTAGCCGGACGCGCGCGAGTCACCCTGCTCCAGGTCGGCGGTGGACCTGATCCGGCCGGTCAGCAGGCCGCGGCCGAGCGGGGAGTAGGGCACCAGCCCGATCCCGAGCTCGCGCAGCGTCGGCAGGATCTCGTCCTCGATGCCGCGCGTGAAGAGGGAGTACTCCGACTGCAGCGCCGTGAGCGGGTGTACGGCGTGGGCGCGGCGGATCGTCTCCGCGGACGCCTCGGACAGGCCGAGGTGGCGCACCTTGCCGGCCCCGACGAGCTCCTTCATCGCGCCGACGGTCTCCTCGACCGGGACGTTCCGGTCGACGCGGTGCTGGTAGTAGAGGTCGATGTGGTCGACGCCGAGCCGCCGCAGCGAAGCGTCGGCGGCCTGGCGAACGTACTCCGGCCGGCCGTTGATGCCGAGCCGCTCGCCGTTCGAGCCACGCTCGTTGCCGAACTTCGTGGCCAGCTGCACCTCGTCGCGGCGCGAGGCGATCGCCCGCCCGACGAGCTGCTCGTTGGTGAACGGGCCGTACATGTCGGCGGTGTCGAGGAACGTCACGCCGAGCTCGAGCGCGCGGTGGATGGTGTCGATGGCGGTCTGCTCGTCGCGACCGCCGTAGAACTCCGACATGCCCATGCAGCCGAGCCCCATGGTGGAGACGGTCAGGGCGGAGGCGCCGGATCCGAGGGTGCGGGTCCCGAGAGGGGTCGTGGTGTCAGTCATGCCTCCACCGTGCCCCTTAGAGCGCGCTCCAAGTCAAGGACGGGTCAAGCCCGACCTTCCGGGCGCCCGAGCTGCTCGAGCCGGTCGACGTAGATCCCGATCTTGCGGTCGATCGCGCCGAGGTGCTCCTGGGTCTCGGCGAGCTGCTCCAGCACCCGGCGGCGGTGCTCCCGCAGCAGCTCCAGCCGCTCAGCCTCGTTGCCGTCGCCGGCGCGCACGAGAGCCGCGTACCGGCGTACGTCGCGGATCGGCATGCCTGTCGCGCGGAGCCGCGTGATGAGGTCGATCCAGGTCAGGTCGCGCTCGGTGTAGCGGCGGTGCCCGCTGGGGGAGCGGCCGACCTCGCGGAGCATCAGCCCGTCGCGCTCGTAGTAGCGCAGCGTGTGCGCCGTCAGCCCGGTCAGCTCGGCGGTCTCGGCGATCGAGTAGGTGCGCGGCGGGCTGTCGACGGAGGTCACCCGCCCATCGTCACCCTTCGAGCGCACTCCAAGTCAAGCCGCGACCCGGGTCAGGTCACCGGGTCGCCGACCGCGAGGACGACGCGCTGCGGGTCGACGGCCTCGAACGACGACACGACCGTGCACTCGTCGTCGCTCACGTCGCAGGTCAGTACGTCGCCGGTCGCGCTCTCCTCGGAGAAGTCCGTGAGCCCCAGGACAGTGACGACATCGTCCGCCGACCAGCCGAAGCCCACCGCGTACATGTAGCCCTCGACCGTCGGCGTGACCTTCCGGCCGCTTTCGGTGGAGTAGACCGAGATCGAGTCGTACTCCTCGGCGGTCAGCAACCGGCCGTCAGGGGAGAGGAAGCCGTTGGAGGCCTCGGCCAGCGGGGGAGCGCCCGGGGCGATGCGGTCGTCCACCGCGATACCCCACCCGCGCTCGCTGGACTCCTCGACGATGTACGCGATCCGCCCGCCGGCGACGTCCTCGATCTGGGCTGTGGCGTTCGAGAGGACGGTCTCGTCTCCGCTCGCCACGTCGTACCGGACAAGAGCGCCGTCGTGCCGCCAGTAGGCCGACCCGTCGTCCACGGCGAAGACGTCGGCGCCGCGGTCCGTCGACTCGATGGAGGGTCCGGCGGCGTTGTCGTCCACGCGCGCCACCTCGGACCGGGTACCCGTGTCGTAGACGACGTACTGCGGGTGCCCGTCCTCCGCCGTGTCCACCCACGCCGCGAGGGAGCCCGTGTCGTCGGTGCGGAGCCGCTGGTTCGCGGCTCGGCCCACCCGCTCCGAGTCGGCACCGTCGTAGAGCCACACGCTGCCGTCCGGCGACGTGTAGAGGAGCCCGTCGTCGGTCTGCACCAGCGACGTCACCCGGTGCGGGACGGTGTAGGACTGCGCGCCGACCGCGATCGTGCGGCCGATGGCGTACGCCGGCCCGCGCTCGATCACGGGTGCCTGCGGGACCAGCTCAGCGCCGGGGCCGAACACGGACATGGCCCCGAGCCCGCCGACCGCCACGGTCCCCGCGAAGGCGGCCGCGACCAGGCCGGTGGCCACGCGCCTCCGGCGGAGGCGGCGCCCGCCGACGGCCACGATGGCGGCGAGGTCGAGGTCGGGAGCGCCGAGCGTGTCGGCGCGGTCGTGCATCACGTCGTTCAGAAGGCCGGTCACCGGGTCACCACCAGCGCGTCGAGGGGGAGGGGGCCGGAGGGGTCGCCGAGCTGCGCTCGGAGCGTGCGGAGGGCCGTCGAGACCTGGCTCTTCACAGTGCCCACCGCACAGCCCATGGTGGCGGCGGTCTGCGCCTCGGTGAGGTCCTCGTAGTAGCGGAGCACCACCGCCGCGCGCTGGCGGGGCGGCAGCTGCTGCAGCGCCGCCCACACCCAGGCCCGGGTGTCGCTGTCGTCGTGGGCGTCCCGGTGTACGGCGCCGTCGGGCAGCGTCTCGTGCGGCTTCTCGTGCCACGACCGCTTGCGTCGCCAGGAGATCGCCGTCGTGATGATCACCCTGCGCGTGTAGGCCTCGGCGTTCGCGACCTCGCGCAGCCGCGGCCACGCGACGTACGTCTTGGTCAGCGCCTCCTGCAGCAGGTCCTGCGCGAGAGCGTGCTCGCCGACCATGAGGTACGCCGTGCGGTGCAGGGCCGCGGACCTGGCCGCGACGAACTCCGCGAAGGCCTGCCGTCGTTCCGCGTCTCGCGGCATCGGACCCCCGTCTGTTCGTGCAGGTCCCGTCGACCCGCTTGCACCCTAGACGCGGCGGCGCGCGGAAATGGTTCGGATCTCTGTCGCAAGACCGATGTGTCGCCCCGCGCGCTGACCTACGGTTCCCCCGTGACTCTCGCCGCCGGCCGACGCACCGCACCGGGCGCACTCCCCGTGCGACGCTGGAACGCGCCCCCACGGCTCGACATCGCGATCGCGGCCGCGTTCCTCGTCCTGACCCTCGCCGAGACGGTGTTCAACGACAGCATCGAGAGCCCGCTGCTGCACGTGCTCGTCGGCGGCGGCGCGATGGCGGCGGTGGCCTGGCGGCGGGTGTTCCCGGTCCAGGTGGCCGTGGCCGCCGTGCTGGCGAACATCGTGATCAACCCCGACGCCCAGTTCTCGACCCTGCTCTGCCTGGTCCTGCTCTCCTACACGATCGGCGTCGAGACGATGCCGCCGACGAGCTACGTCGGCCTGCTCGTGATGCTCGTGCCGTTCATGACGGCGATGATCATCGAGGGTCTGGTGCCCAGCGACGTGGCCGCGGCGATGGTGTTCATCGTCGGCCCGTGGGCGGTCGGTACGGCGGTGCGGGAGCGATCGGCCAAGGCGGCCGAGGCGATCGCCCGCGCCGAGCGACTCGAGCGCGAGCGGGAGCTCGCCGAGGAGCGCGCGGCGGTCGAGGAGCGCACGCGCATCGCCCGCGAGTTGCACGACATCGTGTCCCACTCCATCAGCGTGGTGACCATCCAGGCCCAGGCGGTACACCGCCGGCTCGGCCCGGACCACGCGGCGGAGGCGGCCGACCTCGCGGCCGTGGAGGCGACCGCACGCGAGGCGCTGGCCGAGATGCGCCGGCTGTTCGGCGTGCTGCGCGCCGAGGGCGAGGCGGTCTCGCTCGCCCCGCAGCCCGGCCTCGACCAGCTCCAGCGGCTCGTCGACCAGGCCCGCACCGACTCGCTCGCCGTCGACCTGGTCGTCGAGGGCGACCCGGTCGACCTCCCGCAGGGGGCCGACCTCACGGCGTACCGCATCGCCCAGGAAGGGCTCACCAACGCGATCCGGCACGCGCACCCGACCCACGTCACCGTGCGGATCGGCTACCACCCCGACGCGTTGACCGTGGAGGTCGAGGACGACGGCCAGGGCTTCACCGCCTCCGCCGCCGACGGGCACACCCCCGGGCACGGCCTGCTGGGCGTGCGCGAGCGTGTCGGCCTCTACGACGGCAGCGTCGAGCTGTCGCCCCGTGCCGGTGGGGGCACGCGCCTGCGCGCCCGGCTCCCGCTGAACCTCTCGCCGAACGTCAAGGAGAAGGCATGACCTCGCTGGTGATCGTCGACGACCAGGGCATGGTCCGCGCGGGCTTCCGCTCGTTGCTCGACGGCGAGCCCGGCCTCGAGGTCGTCGGCGAGGCCTCCGACGGCGAGCAGGCCGTCTCCGTCGTACGACGGCTGCAGCCCGACGTGACGCTGATGGACATCCGGATGCCGGTGCTCGACGGTCTCGCGGCGACGCGGCGGATCGTCGAGGAGGGCATCCCCACCAAGGTGCTCGTGCTGACGACGTTCGACCTCGACGAGTACGTCTTCGAGGCGCTGCGTGCCGGCGCCTCCGGCTTCCTGCTCAAGGACGCGCCCGCCGAGGAGCTCGCCGCGGCGGTCCGCACCGTCGCCGCGGGCGACTCGCTGCTCGCCCCGAGCGTGACCCGTCGCGTCATCGACGCGTTCGTGCGCCGTGCCGCGCCGGTCACGCACGGCCCGGACCCGCGGCTCGCGCAGCTCACGCCGCGGGAGCTCGAGGTGCTCGGCCTGCTCGCGCGCGGGCTCTCCAACCTCGACATCGCCGAGCGGCTGTTCGTCTCCGAGGGCACCACCAAGACCCACGTGAGCAACGTGCTGGCCAAGCTCGGCCTGCGCGACCGCGTGCAGGCGGTGATCTTCGCCTACGAGAACGGCGTCGTGGTCGCCGGCGAGCGCACCGCCGCGGATCCGTCGTACGGCTGATCCGCGAATCCTTCGCGCGCCGTACCCGCAAATCTGTCCCGCGCCCGATCCGGTCCAGGACGCGCGCGACCAGCCTTGGAGTCACAGAGACACCGATCGTCACGACTCCAGGGGAGAGAACCATGACCACGCTTGCCACCGACCACCCCGCGCTCGAGCGCCCGACCGCCCGCGGGGCCGGCACCAGCTCGTCCGCGCTGAAGGCGCGGCGGGCGTTCCTCGTCGCTGCGCCGGTCCTCGCCGGCCTGTTCGCCATCGTCGGCGCGTACGCCGACCCGGGCGCCGGGATCATGGGCGACGGGATGTTCCAGATCTACGCCGACAACCCGGACCCGCTCCAGTTCAAGTCCCTCGGCTTCCACTGGTCCTACGCGTTCTGGATCGCGCCGGCGCTCCTGATCGCGCCGTACGTCCGCGGCCGCGGCGCCTGGCTCGCCAACATCACCGCGTTCGTCGGCTTCGTCGGGATGACCACGCTGCCGGGGATGCTGTTCATCGACTGGTACGACTCCGCGCTGGGTGCGAAGTACGGCGTCGACGCGGTCATCGCGGTGCAGGACACGATGATGAACGAGATGTGGGGCCCGCGGGTCTTCCAGGTCCCCGGTCTCGTCGGGTTCATGCTCTCGCTGCCGCTGGTCGCGCTCACGCTGTGGCGGGCCCGGCTGGTGAAGTGGTGGGCGATCGTGCCCGTCGTCGCCGGCTTCCTCGCGTTCATGCTGAGCAACGTCATGTGGTGGGGCTGCGCGATCACCACGGTCTGCTTCGCGGTTTTCTCGGTGATCCTCGCCAAGGCCACGAAGCCCGAGGGCCGGCAGGCCTGACCCGCGTCCCGATGCACTGAGGGGTCACTACTTCAGCGACACGCCGTCGACGAGGCTGAAGTAGTGACCCCTCGCGCATTGACCCGCGCGGGACAGGCGACACCTAGGCGGCGCGGACCTCCAACGGCGCGAGCCGCTCGGCCAGCTCCTCGACGGTGGTGCCGTGCACGTCGCGCACCGTCACCCCGTCAGGGCCGAGGTCGAACGTCGCGAGGTCGGTGTAGACGCGGTCGATGCAGCCGACGCCGGTCAGCGGGTAGGTGCACTCGGGCACCAGCTTGGGCGACCCGTCCTTGCCGAAGAGGCTCATCACGACCCACACGCGCTTCGCGCCGATCGCCAGGTCCATCGCGCCGCCCACCGCGGGGATCGCACCCTCGGCACCCGTGTGCCAGTTGGCGAGGTCGCCGCCGGCCGAGACCTGGTAGGCGCCCAGCACGCAGACATCGAGGTGGCCGCCGCGCATCATCGCGAAGGAGTCAGCGTGGTGGAAGTACGACGCCCCGGGCAGCTCGGTGACCGGCTGCTTGCCGGCGTTGGTCAGGTCGGGGTCGACCTCGTCCCCCTGCGCGGCGGGGCCCATGTTGAGCATGCCGTTCTCGGTGTGGAGCACGACGCCGGAGCCGGCCGGCAGGTGGTCGGCAACCAACGTGGGCTGGCCGATGCCGAGGTTCACGAAGGCGCCGTCGGGGTGCTCGGCGACCATGTCGGCGGCGACGGCCGCGGCGATCTGGTCCTTGCCTCTCGGATTGCTTGTCATGCCGACACCTTCTCGATCTTCTCGGCGGGGACGACCCGGTCGACGTAGATCGCGGGCGTGACGACGGCCTCGGGGTCGAGCTGCCCGACCGGCACCACCCGGTCGACCTGTGCGACAACGGTCGTCGCGGCAGTCGCCATCACCGGCCCGAAGTTGCGGGCGGTCTTGCGGTAGACGAGATTGCCCATCCCGTCGGCGACGTGCGCCTTGATCAGTGCCAGCTCGCCGCGGATCGGCTTCTCCAGGACGTAGGTGCGGCCGTCGATCTCACGGACCTCCTTGCCCTCCGCGAGCGGAGTGCCGACGCCGGTCGGGCTGTAGAACGCACCGATCCCCGCACCGGCTGCGCGCATACGCTCGGCGAGGTTGCCCTGTGGCACCAGCTCGAGCTCGATGCGGCCCTCGCGGTAGAGGCCGTCGAAGACCCAGGAGTCCGCCTGACGCGGGAACGAGCAGACCATCTTGCGGACCCGTCCGGCGGCGAGCAGCGCGGCGAGGCCGGTGTCGCCGTTGCCGGCGTTGTTCGACACCACGGTCAGGTCGGTGGCGCCCTGCCGGATCAGTGCGTCGATGAGCTCCACCGGCATGCCTGCCATACCGAAACCGCCGACGAGGACGGTCGCGCCGTCAGGGGTGTCGGCGACCGCGTCGTCGTAGGAAGTGAGGACGCGGGCGCTCA
>DASURB010000090.1:0-3314 GCA_036280235.1 Nocardioides sp. | reverse complement strand
CGTCGCGCGCACGGTCCGGTAGGCCGTGACGTCGTCGACCTCCCAGCCGAGCTCGACCAGACCGGCGACCAGGGTCTCGGTGGCGATGTCGGCGCGAGGCAGGAACACCCGGTTGATCGGGTCGAGCACCTCGTCGTACGGAGGCCAGTCCTCGAGCAGGCCGGCCGCTGACTGCTCGCCGGTCGGGATGAGGTCGGCGCGCAGGCCCCAGTCGGCGATCGCGGCCGCGGTCTTGTCGCCGACGGCGGCGATCTTCAGACCCGAGAAGGCGCGGGCGTCGAGGCCGTACTCGTCGAACTTCTCGCGCACGGCACGCACCGCGTTCACCGAGGTGAATGCGATCCACTCGTAACGGCCCTCGACGAGGCCGCGGACGGCCTTGTCCATCTGCTGCGGGTTGCGGGGCGGCTCGACCGAGATGGTCGGGACCTCCTCGGGCACGGCGCCGTACCCGCGCAGCCGGGTGGACAGCGTGCCGGCCTGCTCCTTCGTGCGCGGCACGAGCACCCGCCAGCCGAACAGCGGCTTGGTCTCGAACCACGACAGCGTCGTGCGCAGGTCCACGACGTCACCGACGACGGTGATCGCCGGCGGCGTCATCTTCGCCGCCCGGGCGTCCGCGGCGATGTTCGCCAGCGTCGACACGACGGTCGACTGCTCGGTGGTGGTGCCGACCCGGGTCATCGAGACCGGGGTCTCGGCCGGACGGCCCGCGGCGACGAGCGCCTTGGCGGTGTCGCCGATCGAGTTCACGGCCGACAGCAGGACGAGCGTGCGGTTGTCGGCGTACTGGCTCCAGTCCACCTTGGTCTCGCCGCAGGTGACGACGGCGACCTCACGGTTGTTCTTCGTGGTCAGCGGGATGCCGGCGTACGCCGGGACCGCGGTGACCGACGAGACACCGGGGACGATCTCGAACGCGATGCCGGCCTTCACGCAGGCCTGCGCCTCCTCGGGACCGGAGGCGTACACGAACGGGTCGCCCGCCATCAGGCGGACGACGCGGCGGCCGCTCTTGGCGTGCCTCACGACGACCTTGGCGCGGGCCGCGTGCGTCAGCGGCTGCCCGTCGGTGCCGAACCCGCCGTCGACGATCTCCGGGCCGCCGGTGTTCTCGACGATCTCGTTGCCCTCCTCGTCCACGGTCGTGCGCGGCTCGGGCAGCCCGAGGCAGGTGCGCACCAGGTCGGCGTGCGAGGGCACCTCGGTGATCACGACCTCGGCCTCGCGCAGGAGGTCGGCGGCCCGGACGGTCAGCAGCTCCGGGTCACCGGGGCCGCTGCCGACGAACGACACGAAGCCGACCGGCGCGGACGGCTTGGGCGTCGGGGTCTGGTCGACCGGCGCTTGTGTGGACTTCTTCGGCACGGACTTCGCCTTCGTGGCTCGGGGGGCTGCGGTCTTGGTAGCGGTCTTGCTCACAGTCGCCTTCTTGCTCGTCGTGTTCGGCCGTGCGGTCATGACACCTGTTCCTTGATCAGGGTGTCGGCACCTTCGTCGAGCATCTCTGCTGCGAGGCGCTGGCCCACTCCGACTGCGTTGTCGGGTGTGCCGGTGGCAGATCGTCGTACGGCGACCACTCCGTCGTACGACAGGGCGACCGCACGGATCCACAGCTCGTCGCCGTCGTCGCCCTCGGCGACCTCGGCCAGCGCGCCGACGGGGGCGGAGCACCCGGCCTCCAGCGCGTTGAGCACGGTCCGCTCAGCCGTCACGGCTGCGCGGGTGCGGTCGTCGTCCAGCGCGAGGTGTACCTGGTCGACCAGGAACTCGTCGTCACTGCGACACTCCACTGCCAGTGCACCCTGGCCGGGTGCGGGAAGCATCTGCAACGGGTCGAGCACCTCGGTGACCTCGTCGAGCCGGCCGATCCTGGCCAGCCCGGCGCGGGCGAGCACCACGGCGTCGAGCTCACCCGAGGTCACCTTCCCGATGCGGGTATCCACGTTGCCGCGAATGTCCACGATCTCCAAACCCATGCCGAGCGCGTGCAGCTGAGCGGCCCGGCGCGGCGAGCCCGTTCCGACCCGCGACCCGACCGGCAGCTCGCCGAGGGTCAGCCCGTCGCGGGCGACCACGACGTCACGCGGGTCCTCCCGCAGGGGTACGGCGGCCAGGGCGATGCCCTCGGCCGGGTCGGTCGGCAGGTCCTTCAACGAGTGCACCGCGACGTCGACGTCACCTCGCAGCAACGCCTCGCGCAGCGCGCTGACGAAGACCCCGGCGCCGCCCATCGACGCCAGCGGCGCCGACGACACGTCGCCCTCGGTGGTCACCTCGACGAGCACCACCTCGCGGGCGAGGGCCTTCCGCAGGGCGGCGGCGACGGTCTCGCTCTGGGTGCGCGCCAGCAACGACGCGCGCGTGCCGACACGCAACGGCTGCTCGGTCATCACACTCCCTCCGGCCGGGTCACGGCCTCGACTGCCTCGGAGTCCAGGGCGAACAGCTCGGCGAGCGCGGCGGCGTAGGACACGGCGCCGGTCTCGTTGGCCAGCTCCTTGACCCGCACGGTCGGCTGGTGCAGCAGCTTGTCGGCGACCCGGCGGATGGACAGCTCCACCTCGGCGCGGATCTGCGGGTCGAGGTCGGGCAGCCGCATCAGCAGGCGCTCCACCTCCGCCTCGACGACGCCGGTCGCCATGGTGCGCAGCGCGACCACGGTCGGTGTGACGCTGGCGGAGCGGCGCGCGGACAGGAAGGCGTTGATCTCCTCGGTCACGATGTCCCGCACGGCCACGATGTCCGAGCCGGTCTCGCCGTCGTGCAGCTCCTCGGCGAGGCGGGCCAGGCCCACGAGCTCGATGCCGGGGAGCTCGGCGACCGCTGGGTCGACGTCGTGCGGGAGCGCGAGGTCGAGCACCGCGAGGGGCTCGGTGGCGTGCATGCGGGCCGCGGCCACCTGTCCCAGCGACAGCACCACGCCGGCCGCCCCGGTGCAGGAGATGAGGATGTCGGCTGCGGCGATCTCGGCCTCGAGGTCGGACAGCGCGGCGACGCGTCCGCCGTACAGCTCGGCGAGCCGAGCCGCGTGCGCGTCGGTGCGGTTGGCGATCCCGATGTCGACGGCGCCGAGGCGGGAGACGGTCGCGACGGCGAGGGAGGCCATCGCCCCGGCGCCGACGACCACGACACGCTTGCCGGCGACCGGGCCGACGTGCTCGGTGGCGCGGTCGAGCGCCGCGGTCACCAGCGAGGGCGCCGCGCGGTCGATGTCGGTCTCGGCGTGGGCGCGCTTGCCGACTCGCAGCGCCTGCTGGAAGAGCACGTTGAGGGCCGGGCCGAGCGTCCCGGTCTCCTGGCCGAGGCGCAGC
>DASURB010000089.1:0-17022 GCA_036280235.1 Nocardioides sp. | reverse complement strand
TTTCGGCTCGGTGGGCAGTCGCTTGCTCGGCCTGGACAGCGGTCAGCACCGCGGCGGGGGAGTCCGCCTGCTGCTCGGGTGTCTCGATCGCTGCCATGTCCCTATTGGATCAAGGACCACCGACAGTTTTCGAACGAGTGTTCGCAGCGGTGAGCCTCTGCGCAGCCAGCGGTGCGGTGGGTGGTCGGCGGTCAGTGCCCGTCGGCCGCCGGCTCGACCAGCTCCACCAGCACCCCGCCGGCGTCCTTGGGGTGCACGAAGTTGATCCGGCTCCCGGCGGTCCCGCGCCGCGGCTCGTCGTAAAGCAGCCGCAGGCCGCGGTCCCGCAGGACCGCAGAGACCTGGTCGAGGTCCGTCACGCGGTAGGCGAGCTGCTGGAGACCAGGCCCACTGCGGTCGAGGAACTTCGCGATCGTGGAGGTCTCGTTCAGCGGCGCGAGCAGCTGGATGCACGAACCGGAGTCGCCGACGGCGACCATCGCCTCGCGGACGCCCTGCTCCTCGTTGGTCTCCTCGTGCACGACCTCCATCCCGAACGCGTCGCGGTAGAACGCGATGGCCTCGTCGAGGTCGGGTACGGCGACCCCGACGTGGTCGATTGCGACGAAGAGGTGCTGCGGGATCGGCACGGTCGTGTCAGCCATGCAGGAATGGTGGGGGACGCGCCGGTGAGTCCGCGAGGGACTGTGACTTGTTCCTCACGGGTGGCGGGGGTCGCCCCCTCCCGCGCCCGTCGTCCCCGTGGGTATCGTCGGACTCGAGTGGCCCGGCTACCGTCCCGGCGCCCCACACCGTCTGACTCCCGCAGGAGGTCGTCATGTCCGGATCCGTCATCGTCGCCGGCGCTCGTACGCCGATCGGTCGCCTCCTCGGCGGGCTCAAGGACAAGACGGCCGCCGAGCTCGGCGGGGTCGCGATCAAGGGCGCCCTGGAGAAGGCCGGCGTGTCCGGCGACCAGGTCGACTACCTGATCATGGGCCAGGTCATCCTGGCCGGCGCGGGCCAGAACCCGGCGCGTACGGCGGGCATCGCGGCCGGTCTGCCGATGACGATGCCGTCGATCACCATCAACAAGGTCTGCCTGTCCGGCATCAACGCGATCGCGCTAGCCGACCAGCTCATCCGCGCCGGCGAGCACGACATCATCGTGGCCGGCGGCATGGAGTCGATGACCAACGCGCCGCACCTGCTGCCGAAGTCCCGCGAGGGCTACAAGTACGGCGACGTGGCGCTGATCGACGCGATGGCCTACGACGCTCTCTACGACCAGGCCACCCAGCAGGCCATGGGCGCGCTGACCGAGAGCTGCAACGCCGCGGGCAAGAAGCTCACCCGCGAGGAGCAGGACGCGTTCGCCGCCCGCTCCCACCAGCGCGCGGCCGAGGCCTGGAAGAACGGCCTCTTCGACGACGAGGTCGTCCCGGTCGAGATCCCGCAGCGCAAGGGCGACCCGATCGTCGTGTCGCAGGACGAGGGCGTGCGCGGCGACACCACGGTGGAGAGCCTGGCCAAGCTGCGTCCGGCGTTCTCCAAGGACGGCACCATCACCGCCGGCTCCGCCTCCCAGATCTCCGACGGCGCCTGCGCTGTCGTCGTGATGAGCAAGGCCAAGGCCGAGGAGCTCGGCCTCACCTGGATCGCGGAGGTCGGCGCGCACGGCCAGGTGGCCGGCCCCGACTCGACGCTGCAGATGCAGCCGGCCAACGCGATCGCCAAGGCCTGCGCCAAGGAGGGCGTGCAGCCCGCCGCCCTCGACCTGGTGGAGATCAACGAGGCGTTCGCCGCGGTCGGCATCGAGTCCGCCCGCGAGCTCGGTCTCGACGAGGAGAAGGTCAACGTCAACGGCGGCGCCATCGCGCTCGGCCACCCGGTCGGCATGTCCGGCGCCCGCATCGTGCTGACGCTCGCCCACGAGCTCAAGCGCCGCGGTGGCGGCGTCGGCGCGGCCGCCCTGTGCGGCGGCGGCGGCCAGGGCGACGCCCTCGTCATCCGCGTTCCGTGACCCGAGGCCGTCGCGGCCAGGTCTCCGTCCCCGACCTCGTCGAGCGTGCACGCAACGGCGAGGCGCGGGCGGTCGCGCGCCTGATCTCGCTCGTCGAGGACGCCTCGCCGCTGCTCCGTGAGGTGATGGCCGGCCTGGCGCCGTACACCGGCAACGCCCAGATCGTCGGCATCACCGGCTCGCCCGGCGTCGGCAAGTCGACCTCGACGAACGCGCTGGTGACCGCGCTGCGCGCCACCGGCAAGCGCGTCGGCGTGCTCGCGGTCGACCCGTCGTCGCCGTTCTCCGGCGGTGCCCTGCTCGGCGACCGCGTGCGTATGCAGGACCACGCGCTCGACAAGGACGTCTACATCCGGTCGATGGCCTCGCGCGGCCACCTCGGCGGCCTCGCCTGGACGACGCCGCAGGCGCTACGCGT
The DNA here is from genome assembly GCA_036280235.1 of Nocardioides sp. Taxonomy (GTDB): domain Bacteria; phylum Actinomycetota; class Actinomycetes; order Propionibacteriales; family Nocardioidaceae; genus Nocardioides_B. Next base: position 14,602 of record DASURB010000089.1, on the reverse strand, counting down.
GCTCGACGCCGCCGGCTGCGACGTCGTGCTCGTCGAGACCGTCGGCGTGGGCCAGAGCGAGGTCGAGATCGCGAGCCTCGCCGACACCACGCTCGTGCTGCTCGCGCCGGGCATGGGCGACGGCATCCAGGCGGCGAAGGCCGGCATCCTCGAGATCGGCGACGTGTACGTCGTCAACAAGGCCGACCGTGACGGCGCCGAGTCGGTACGCCGCGAGCTGCGCAACATGCTCGCCCTCGCCGAGCGCACCGAGGACGACTGGAAGCCGCCGATCGTGCTGACCGTCGCGCAGACCGGCCAGGGCGTCGACGAGGTCGTCGAGAAGATCGACGCGCACCGCGCCTGGATGGAGTCGTCTGGCGAGCTCGACCGCCGACGGGTACGCCGGGCACGCGACGAGATCGAGGCCATCGCGGTCACCGCGCTCCGGGAGCGCTGGGGCGACGTGCACGAGCGGACGGAGCTCGACGCGCTCGCGGAGAAGGTCGCCGCGGGGGACAGCGACCCCTACGCGGCGGCGGACTCGTTGCTCGAGGCGTACACCGAGTGACGGTGTAGTGGTCTCGACAGGCTCGACCACCCGCTAGTCGGGCAGCGCCGCGCCGAGCCGCTCCACGTCCTCGGGACCGGTGAGGTCCGGCAGCGCCGCGAACACCGTGCCGACGCCGCGCTCGGCCAGCCGGGCCCAGCGCTCGCGGTGGTCGGCGGCCGTGCCGGCGTGGTGCGCCCTGGCGTACGGCGACGCCGCGGTCCGGCCGCGCAGCCGCTCGACCCGCTCCCACGCGTCGTCGCGGTCACGCCCCACGACCGGCACGTCGAGCACCGTCACCTCCACCTCGGCCGGGTCGCGCCCGACGTCGGCGCAGTGCCGGTGCAGCACCTCGATCTTGCGGTCGAGGTCGGCGTCATCGGCGGTCAGCCGCACGTTGCATGCGTCGCCGAGCCGCGCCGCGATCCGCAGCGTGCGCCGCTCCCCGCCGCCACCCACGACCACCGGGATGTCGTGCACCGGCCGCGGGTAGCTCGTCGTCTCCGGCAGCGACACGCGCTCGCCGTCGTACGCCTTCGTGCCCGCCGCCCACAGCGCCCGCATCGTCTCGATGCCCGTCTCGAGAGCGTCGAGCCTCTCCCGAGCCGCCGGGAACTGCAGGCCGAACCCGCGATGCTCACGCTCCCACCATCCGGCGCCGACACCGACGAAGGTGCGGCCGCCCGACAGCACGTCCAGCGTCGCCGCGGCCTTGGCCGTGATGCCCGGCGGCCGGAACGTCGCCGGCGTGACCAGCGTGCCGAGCCGCAGCCGCGTGTCCAGGCCGGCGAGCAGCCCGAGCGTCACCCACGGTTCCGGGATCGGCTCCCACGCCGTGCCGACCTGCGGGATCTGGATCAGGTGGTCCATCAGCGCGAGTCCGGCGAAGCCGTGCGCGTCCGCGGCGAGCGCCACCTCGCGCAGCCAACCTGCCGGGTCCTCGCCCCACGGGAACCGCGACACCTGCAGCACCACGCCGAAGCCCGTCGCGGCCTCCACCGAAGCGGGCGCGGCAGCCGGGACCGCGGCAGGCGGAGCCTCCTCGGCCACGACCACGACGTGGTCCCAGCCCTCGTCCTCGAGCGCGTCGACGACCGCCTTCGCCGTCTTGACCTGCTGCGTGAGCACCGGCGCCGGCACCGGCCGGTCGCGCGTGGCGTTGCGTCGCCGACACACCTCCGGTGGTACGTCGAAAGCGACGACGACCGTCGGCAGACCGTGCCGACGACCGAGGTCGAGGTAACCGCGGCGCCGTTCCTCGTCGAGCCCGAGCGTGTCCACGACGGTGGTCAGGCCCCTGCGCACCCGCCCGGCGACGATCTGGTCGAGCAGTGCGAACGCCTCGGTCGACGCGTCCAGGTCGTGCCGGCCGCTGCCGACGACGCCGCGCAGCGCGTCGGAGGACACGACTTCGGCGGCGCGGTAGCGCGCCTCCGCCCACGTCGACTTGCCCGACCCGCTCGCCCCGACGAGCACGACCAGGGCCGGGTCGGGGAGGCGCTCGCTCACGCCGCCGAGTCTGGCAGGCGGCTACCCCAGGCTCACGCCTTGTCGTGGCCCTTCTCGTGGTGCTCGCGGCCTGGCGTGCGGCGGTCCTCCTTCATCCGCGCCTCGTGCAGGTGCCGCAGCCCGCCGGTGAGCGTGTCGCGGGCGCGCTGCTCGATCTCGCGGATCGCCGACCAGTACGTGTCGTCGTACTCCTCCATGATCTGGAACGTCCACCGGCCGGGGATCACGTTGCGCCCCACGATGTCGCGCTCGATCTCGGCGGCGAGCTCGGTGTGCCCCGCCGCGCGGAGCTGCTCGACAGCGTCGCCGAGCTGGAAGTCGGCGGTGCCGGTGAGCTGGTGGAAGGTGTAGAGGTGGCCGCGGGCGCGCTCGATCGTCTCGAGGGCCTCGGTGATCTTGCCGACGGCGTCGACGGTGGCCTGGTCGTACTGGTCCGGATCGGTCATGCCGGAGACCTACCCGCCGCGTGCCTCCTGCATGCCGCGGCGCGGTTCTGCTAGACAAGGTCCGCAGGTCTGCCGCGCCCGGGGATCGCGCCCACCTGCATGCCCCCAACCAGCCACTCGGGACGGAGCTCACGATGAAGAAGGTCCTCACGATCCTCGCGATCCTCTTCGTGCTGTTCGTGGTCGCGACCGCGCCGGGTACGGCGGCCGACAGCGTGCGCTGGGTCGCGGACGCGGTCACCGCGGTGTTCAACGGCCTGCTCCAGATCTTCCAGAGCCTGTAGGCACGGGCCACATGGCCGGCATGGGGGGAGCCTTCGACCCCAAGATCCGTAAGCACCTGCTGCGCGACGAGGGGGAGGTCATCGTCGACGAGGTGCTGCACCACTGGGTGGTCTACATCGTCCCGGTCCTCGAAGGCCTCGTCGGCATGTTCGTGTTCTACCTGTTCCTCATCGCGCCGGTGGACCTCGCCTGGTTCCCGTTCATCGCGGCGTTCCTCATCTGGGCGCACGCGGCGTACCGCGCGATCTACGAGCACATGGACCGCTTCGTGATCACCAACATGCGGGTGTTCCGCGTGCGCGGCGTGTTCTCGCAGAAGCTCGCCACCATGCCGCTCGGCCGGATCCTCGACATCACGGTCGAGAAGCCGTTCACCGGGCGGGTGCTCAACTACGGCCACTTCATCTTCGAGTCCGCCGCGCAGGAGCAGGGGCTGCGCGACATCCGGTTCGTCGGCAGGCCCTACGAGCGAGACCTGGTGATCCAGCGCGTCGTGCAGCGGGCGGGTCTGCGCGGTCCTCGCGTCATCAACTGAGCGTCATCAACTGGGCGTCATCAACTGGGCGTCATCAACTGAGGTCACGACTTAGCCACACTTGCGCGCTACAAGCGCCAGGAGTGTTGCGATAAGTCGGTCCTGGCGGGAGGCTGCCGGGCGGACCTGGGGCGGACCGGAGGGGGAGTGCGTTGGCGGAGCTCAAGGCAAGCGAGATCACGGTGCTCGGTCCCGGTCGGGCCGTCCTCGAGGACGTCTCCGTCACCGCGTACGCCGGACGGATGCTGGCGCTGACCGGCTCGAGCGGTTCGGGCAAGACCACGCTGATGAGCGTGCTGGGCGGGCTGGTGCGTCCGCACACCGGCGAGGTGTCGTCCGACGACGGCCCGGTCGGCACGCGCCACGGCGAGCCGCGGCCCGGCACCGCGCTGGTGCTGCAGACCTACGGGCTGGTGCCGTCTCTCACCGCCGAGGAGAACATCGCGATCGCGCTGCGCGCCCGTCGCGTCGCACCCCGCCAGGCCGCCGAGCGTGCGGTCGCGGCACTGGCGCGCGTCGGTGTCGGTGACCTCGCCGACCGGCTGATCTCCGAGCTGTCCGGTGGGCAGACCCAGCGCGTCGCGGTCGCCCGCGCCCTCGCGCCCGAGCCCGACGTGCTCCTCGCCGACGAGCCGACCAGCGAGCTCGACGAGACCAACCGCGACCTGGTCGTGGCCGAGCTGCGCGAGGAGGCCAACCGCGGCGCCGTCGTCGTGGTCGCCACCCACGACCCCGAGGTCGCCGCGATGTGCGACCACGAGGTGCACCTCGTCGACGGCCGCGTCGAGCGCGCACCCGCTCATGTCCCGCCGGCCTCCGCCGAGCCCGGCCACGAGCACGACCTGTACCGGCGGCCCGGCTCGTGACCATCACCCCGACGGCGCCGCAGCGCACCGGCGTGGCCGTGCGCTGCGTGAACGTCGTGCAGATCTACACCACCGCCGGCGGCCACGACGTGGTCGCGCTGCGCGGGGTGAACCTCGACATCCGCCCCGGCGAGCAGGTCGCGCTGCTCGGGCCGTCCGGCTCGGGCAAGTCGACGCTGCTCAGCCTGTTCGGCGGAGTGCTCCGTCCCTCCGCGGGGAAGGTCGTCGTCGACGGCCAGGACATCTCGCGGATCAGCGAAGCCGAGCTCGGGCGGCTTCGCTCCGGGACGGTGGCATCGTTGCTGCAGGGCGCCACGCGCAACCTGCTGCCGTACGCCGGCGCCGTGGACAACATCGAGTTCGCCCGCCGCGCCGTCCCGCCCGCCGTACGACGCCGGCTGCCGTCGGCGGAGGAGCTGCTCGGGCGGCTCGGGCTCGGCGACCTCGTCGGCCGCCCGCTCTCGGCGATGTCCGGCGGCGAGCGTCAGCGCATCGCGTTCGCGGCCGCGGTGTCGTCCGGCCCCGGCCTGCTGCTCGCCGACGAGCCCACGTCGCAGCTCGCGCACGACGACCGCGACGCGATGCTCGAGCTGATCCACCTGGTCAACCGCGAGTTCGGCACCACCGTCGTGCTGGTCACGCACGACCCCGAGGTCGCGCAGCAGATGCCGCGCAGCATCACCATCCGCAACGGCCGGATCGGCTCCGAGGGCCGGCACGGCTTCGACTTCGGTGTCGTCGACGAGGACGGCACCGTGCACATCCCCGACGACCTGGCCGACCGGTTCCCCGCCGGCATGCTGGTGCGCTTCGAGCCCACCGACGCAGGCGTCCTGCTCGTCCCGGTCGACGAGCCCGGTACGACGCACGAGGAGCGCGCGTGAAGATCCTCCTCGCGGGACTGTGGTCCCGGCGTGGCATCAACCTGGCCGCGCTGCTGGTCATCTGGGTCGCGGTCACCGCAGCGGTGCTCGGCCCGATGTACGGCCGCGCCTCGGGCGAGCACCTCGTCGACACCCGGCTCGACGCACGGGCGCCGTACACGACCGGGCTCGCCTTCTCGCTCCCCGCGAGCGAGGAGGCGCCGAAGGGGTCGCCCGACCGCTACACCCCGCCCGACCCGCAGGCCCTGGTCGACCAGGCGTCGGCGACGCTCGCGGGCGAGGAGCGCGACCGGTACTGGCCCGAGGAGACCCGCTGGCTGATCGACCGCGGCGGGACGATGCCCTGGGGCGACAAGACCTTCCAGGTGCCGCTGTACTGGCGCGACGGCATGTGCGATCTCGCCACCGTCGACGGCCGCTGCCCCGCGGCGCCGGGCGAGGTGCTGGTGCAGGACGTCATGGCCGGGACGATGGGCGTCGGGGCCGGTGACACGATCACGCTGACATTCACCGACGCCTACCTGCAGCGGGTGCGCCGCGGCGGCGACCAGTCCCAGCTCTTCGAGTCCGAGCGACGGCGCAACGAGACGTACGACGTCGTCGGCACCTACTCCGTCCCCGATCCGGACTCCCCGGCGTGGTTCGACCTCTCACGGTTCACCGGCATCGAGAACCTCGTCCCGCCACCGGCGAAGGGTCAGCCGACCGCGCCCACCGCGCCCGCCATGCTCACCGACCCGGGCTCGATGGTGTCGCAGACCTTCCGCGGCGGTGTCGACCGCCCGATCGACACGAGTGCGGTCGACCTCGCCACGATGGACGACGCCGAGGCGGTCGCCACGGCCTACCAGGACGAGCTGCTCGAGGTCAGCAGCGGCGGCGAGGTCGAGCAGCTCGAGCTGAACACGCTCTTCGACGGGGTCCGCGCCGAGCGCACGCTGCTGTCCCGCGTGATGCTCGCCGCCCTGGCTCCGCTGGTGGTGCTGGCCCTGCTGCTGCTCTTCGCGCTGGTGTCGGCCGGTGCGGCGCTGCGACGGCCGTACGTCGCCCTCGCCAAGCTGCGCGGGCACTCGCGCCGGCAGGTGTTCGGCTTCGCGGTGGGGGAGCCGTTCCTGGTCGTGCTGGTGGCGGCACCGCTCGCGCTGGGCACCGCTGTGCTGATCGCCCACCTGGTCGCGCGGACCTGGTTCGCTCCCGGCATCCCGGTCGAGCTCGACGCCACCGCCTGGCTCGCCCTCGTCGTGGTCTCGCTGTCGGCGATGGCCGCGTCGGCGCTCGCCGCCCTCGACGTGATCCGCGAGCCGCTGTCGCGCGCGCTCGCCTCCGCGCTCACCCGGCGGGGTAGCTCGCGCGGCGCGCTGGTGATGCGCACCGCGGTCGTCGCTGTGGCCGTCGCCGCCGTGGCCCAGCTGCTGACCTCTGCCGACCAGTCCAGCCAGCTGCTCGCGCTGCTGGCCCCGATGCTCATCGCGCTGGCCGTCGCGGTCGGCGGGGCCTGGCTGCTCCGGCAGCTGAGCAACCGCTGGCTCACCCGCACGACGTACCGCGACGGGACCCCGTCGTACCTCGCCTCCCGCCGGCTCGCCCGCCGCACCGACCTGGCCAACCTGATGGTGCCGCTGCTGCTCGCGGTCTCGGTGATCGCGTTCGCGGTCTCCGCCACCGCGGTCTCCGACGACTGGCGGGTCAGCCGCGCCCGGGCCGAGGTCGGCGCCGCGCGCACGTTCCAGACCGAGGTGTCGGCCGCCCGGCTCCTGCACGTGGCCCGCGAGGTCGACCCCGACGGGCGCTACCTCGCGGCCGCCGCGGTCGAGAACGCCGGCGACGACATGACCCGCCGCCTGCTCGTCGACACCACGCGCTTCAGCAAGGTCGTGGCCTGGGACCCGTCCTGGTCCGACGTCGACGCGAGCCGGATCGAGGAGGAGCTGCGGCCGCCGCGCAACCGGATCACGTTCGAGGGCGAGGAGATCACCGTCGCCGTCCGGGACGTCGAGCTGACCTCGTCGACCGGCACACCGTCGGTGCTGTGGGTGCAGTACGTCGACGGCACCGGCGAGCAGCGCAACACCGAGCTGGGAGAACTCCGCAACGAGCGCGGTGTACAGGAGATGGCCGCGAAGCTGCGTGGCTGCGAGGACGGCTGTGTCCTGGAGCAGATCTTCCTCAGCGGCGACAGCCTCTCGGTCCTCGACGCCGACGGCCACCTGACGATCGAGTCCGTGCGCGTCGACGGCCGTGAGGTCGACTGGCGGCTGACGGACGACGGCGCGTGGCGGCCGGCCCGTCCGTTCCCGGTCTCGCTGGTCGACCCGCCCGTGGAGCTCACGACGGGTCCGCAGGGCCTGCGTCTCGACGTGTACCTCGGCCAGCTCCCGCCTGGCGAGGACGACGCGCCGACGATGGTCGCCGGGTTCGCGCGGATCACCCCGGCGTCCGCCCCCGACGTGCTCCCGGTGGTCGTCGCAGAGAACACCGAGACGCCCGCCGCCGCGAGGATCGGCGCGGGGACGGCGATCCGCTACGACGACTCCGTGGTGGTCGGCTCCGGGCTCAACGGGTCGGCCGCGCCGATGCGCGTCGTGACCCGGGCGCACGCCCTCCCCGGCCTGGGCAACGAGGGCTCGATGGCCGACCTGGAGACGTCGCTGGTCGAGTTCGACCCGCCGTACGGCGCCTCGGTCCTGCCGCAGCTGTGGGTCGCTCCGGGTACGCCGCAGGCGGTGCTCGACGACGTCGCCGCGGCCGGCGTGCCGCTGACCCCGCTCAGCGACCTCGACGAGAGGCTCGACGCGTTGCGCAACGACGCGTTCAGCCTCGGCCTGCGGCTGTTCCTCGTCGTGGGCGTGGCAACGCTGGTGCTCGCGATCTTCGGCGTCTTCGCGTCGGCGGTGCTGCAGTCGCGGTGGCGGTCCTACGAGGTCGCCTCGCTGCGCGTCGTCGGCGTCTCGAGCGGCACGCTGCTGCGCGCCTCGGTGCTGGAGTACGTCGTGATGCTCGGCCTGGCCGTCGTCCTCGGCGTCGGCTCGGCGTTCGCGGCGGTCCGGCTGGTGCTGCCGGCGCTGAGCCTCGGCAACGCGGGGGAGTACGAGCCCGCGCCGCTCTACGCCACCCACACCCCGGTGCTGCTCGGCGTCGGCCTCGCGCTGTTCGCGGTCGCGGCCGCCATCGCGGTGCTGGTCTCGCGACGGGTCACCCGGCTGGGCCGGCCGGCGATCCTGCGCTGGGCCGAGCAGGGCTGATCGCCAAGTCAGGTTAGGCTGTCCTAAGTAAGCAGCCGACCGTCCGAGGATCGTCCCGTGTCCGCACCCGCCGCGACCCGCCCCGCCGGGCCCGGTGCCGACGCCGCCCTCGATCCCCCTAGCGCTCGGGCCGCGCGCCGCGCGTCGACCCGGATGGTGGGGCTGCTGGCGCTCCTCGGCGTGCTTGCCGCGGTCTGCCTGCTGAGCCTCGCCTGGGGTGCCCGCGACGTCCCGCTCGGCACGGTCTGGGACGCGCTGGTCGCGCCGATCACGGGTGACAACGACCACGCCGTCGTGCGCGACCTGCGGTTGCCGCGCACGGTCGTCGGGCTGCTCGCCGGCGTCGCGCTCGGCGTCGCCGGCGCGCTGATGCAGGGGCTCACCCGGAACCCGATCGCCGACCCCGGCCTGCTCGGCATCAACGCCGGCGCCTCGCTCGCGGTGGTGGGCGCGATCTCCTTGCTCGGTGTCGGCTCGGCGAGCGGCTTCGTGTGGTTCGCCTTCCTCGGCGCCGCGGCCGCCGCCCTCGTCGTGTACGGCGTGGCCTCGGTCGGCTGGGGCGGCGTCACCCCGGTGAAGCTCGCGCTCGTCGGTGCGGCCTTCGCCGCGGTGGCGACCTCCGCGACCACCGTCGTGCTGCTGACCGACGAGCGGGTGCTGGCGCAGTACCGCTTCTGGCAGGTCGGCTCCCTGGTCAACCGGCCGTGGTCGACGATCGCGGTGCTGGCGCCGTTCGTGCTGCTCGGCCTGGTGCTCGCCGTACCGACCATGCGGTTCCTCAACGCCGTCGCCCTCGGGGACGACCTCGCCCGCGGCCTCGGCCAGAACGTCGTCGTCGGCCGGCTGCTGGTGCTCGCTGCTGTGGTGCTGCTCTGCGGCGCCGCCACCTCGCTGGCCGGACCGATCGCGTTCGTCGGGCTGTTGGTTCCACACGTCGCGCGCGCCGTGGTCGGCCCGGACCACCGGTGGGTGCTGCCGTACTCCGCCGTGCTCGGCCCCGTCGTCCTCCTCGTCGCGGACGTGGCCGGCCGGCTCGTTGCCAGGCCGTCGGAGATCGAGGCCGGCCTGGTCGTCGCGGTGATCGGGGCGCCGGTGCTGATCGCGCTGGTGCGCGGCACGAAGGCGGCCGGCGCATGACGCTGCCGGCCCTGGAGCGGGATGCGACCGAGCGGCTCCAGCGGGTCGCCGTACGCCGCCGCACCCGCAGCCTCGTCGTCGGCGCCGCCCTGGTCGTCGTCACGCTGACCGTCGTCGTCGTGAACCTGTCCGTCGGCGACCTGCCCATCCCGTTCGGCCAGGTCCTCGCCACGCTGCTCGGCCGCGGCGACGAGACCTCGACGCTGGTGCTGGTGGAGTTCCGCCTGCCGCGGCTGGTCCTCGGCGCGCTGGTCGGGGTCTCGTTCGGCCTCGCCGGCGGGCTGTTCCAGAGCGTGCTGCACAACCCGCTCGCCAGTCCAGACATCATCGGCGTCACCCAGGGCGCGAGCGTCGGCGCGGTCGGCGCGCTGCTCGTCCTCGGCCTCGGCGGAGCGGCCGTCGCCGTCGGCGCGCTCGTCGGCGCGGCCGTGGTGGTGGGCGCCAACGTGCTGCTGATGTGGCGCGGCGGCCTGTCCGGGCACCGGTTCGTGCTGTGCGGGATCGGGCTGGCGTTCGTCGCGACCAGCGTGCTCGGCTACCTGCTCACCCGCAGCGACGTGCGCAACGCCCAGGAGGCGCTGGTCTGGCTGAGCGGCTCGGTTGCGGCCGCCACCTGGGAGGGCGACGCCCGCCTCGCGGTCGCGCTCGCCGTGCTCGTCCCGGCCGCGCTGCTGCTGTCGCCGCGGCTGCGCATGCTGGGTCTCGGGGACGAGGCGGCCGGCGCCCTCGGCGTACCCGCCGGACGCACCCGGCTCACCGCCCTCGCCCTCGGTACGGCGCTCGCGGCGGCCGGCACCGCGGCGGCCGGCCCCGTGGCGTTCGTCGCGCTCGCGGCGGCGCCCATCGCCCGGCGGCTCGTGGGCGACGGCCGGGTGGCGCTGCTCCCCACGGCGCTGGTCGGCGTCACGATCGTCACCGCGTCCGACTCCGTCGCCCAGCACGCGGTTCCCGGCATCGACGTACCCGTCGGGTTGGTCACCGGCCTGGTCGGCGGAGGCTACCTGCTCTGGCTCCTCACCTCGTCCAGGCCCCTCACCGGAGGCATCCGATGACCCTGACCGCCGAGAACGTCCACCTCGCCTACGACAAGCGCGAGGTCGTGCACGGCATCGACCTGACCGTGCCGACCGGTGCCGTCACCGTTGTCGTAGGCGCGAACGGCTGCGGCAAGTCCACGCTGCTGCGCGGGCTCGGCCGGCTGCTCCGGCCCACCGCCGGCCGGGTCACGCTCGACGACCGGGACATCGCCACGATCGGCACCAAGCGGCTCGCCGCCGAGGTCGGCCTGCTCCCGCAGCAGCCGGTCGCTCCCGAGGGCATCACCGTCGGCGACCTCGTCGGCCGCGGCAGGTATCCGCACCAGGGAGCCTTCCGGCGCTGGACCGCCGAGGACACCGCGGTGGTCGCGCAGGCGCTGGCCGCGACCGGCACCCACGACCTCGCGGACCGGAGGATGGACGAGCTTTCGGGCGGCCAGCGGCAGCGCGTCTGGATCGCGATGGCCCTGGCCCAGCAGACCGACGTGCTGCTGCTCGACGAGCCCACGACGTACCTCGACGTCGCGCACCAGGTCGAGGTCCTCGACCTGCTCGCGTCGGTCAACCGCGAGCGCGGCACGACCATCGTGATGGTGCTGCACGACCTGAACCTCGCCGCCCGCTACGCCGACCACCTCGTCGTGATGGCCGGGGGACGGGTGCTCACCGAGGGGGCGCCGGCCGACGTGCTCACGCAGGCGACCGTGCGGGAGGCGTTCGGGCTGAGCTGCGTCGTGGTGCCGGACCCGGTCACGGGCGGGCCGCTGGTGGTGCCGGTGTCCGCACCCCGACCAGCCGTCACGTCCATGGCCTGATTAGGTTAGCCTTACCTAAGTCGCGGTCGAAGAGTGTGCCGCGCCCGAGACAGAAGGTAGGCAGCATGACCCGTCGTTCCAGGTTCCTGCGGACCGTCGCCGCCGTCGGCACCGCCGCCGCGATGCTCGCGCTCGCCGCGTGCGGCAGCGGCTCGAGTGACAGCGGCGCGGACACCGCCACCGACGCCGGCTCCGGAGGCTCGTTCGAGCCGGTCACGATCGAGCACGCCCTCGGCACCACGACGATCGAGGAGCAGCCGGAGCGGGTCGCGACCTGGGGCTGGGGCTCTGCGGACGCCGCCATCGCGCTCGGCGTCGTGCCGGTGGCGATCCAGGCCACGGCGTACGCCGGCGACGAGAACGGCATGACGCCCTGGAACAAGGAGGCCATCGAGGCCACCGGTGCCGAGATGCCCGCGATGATCAGCGAGGCCGAGGAGCCGCCGTACGAGGAGTTCATCAAGGCGAAGCCCGACCTGATCCTCGCGACGTACAGCGGGCTGACCCAGGCGCAGTACGACAAGCTCTCCAAGATCGCCCCGGTCGTCGCCTACCCCGACCAGCCGTGGGCCACCCCGTGGCGCGAGGTGATCACCACCGCAGGCGAGGCGCTGGGCAAGACCGACGAGGCGAAGCAGGTGCTCGCCGACATCGACCAGGCCGTCGCCGAGGCCGCGAAGGCGCACCCGGAGTTCCAGGGCAAGACCATCGCTGCGGTCGCCGACTTCGGCTCGTTCTACGTCTACCGCTCGGCCGACCCGCGCGTGCAGTTCCTCGAGGACCTCGGCTTCGAGGTCGCGCCGAGCGTCGAGAAGCTCGACACCGAGGAGGCGTCGTTCTACTACACGCTGTCCTACGAGAACGTCGACAAGCTCGAGTCCGACGTGCTGCTGTCCTACGCCGACAGTCCGAAGACGCAGAAGGCGTTCCTCAACTCCGCGTCGACCAAGACCATGCCGCAGCACGACGCCGGCACGATCGCCGAGGCCACCGGCGAGGAGCTCGTCGCCTCGGTCTCCCCGCCGACCGCCCTCTCCCTGACCTGGGGCCTCGACGCCTACGTCGACCTGCTCTCCAAGGCCGCCAAGAAGGCCGACGCCAACTCCGCCTCGTAGCCACTTCGTGGCCTCACCGGCGAGGGGTCAGAAAATCAGCATCGTGGGCGGCGTGTCGCCGCACAAGTGACCCCTCGCCGTACGGGGCTGTTGAACAAATAGGGTGCGTGCATGCCCAGCAAGCTTCCCTTCGACCCCATCGACGAGGCCGCGCGCCAGTGGGGCCGTCGGTGGGAGGCCGTGCCGCAGATGCACGCGGTCACGTCGCTCATGCGCGTCCAGCAGATCCTGCTCGCGCAGCTCGACGAGATCCTCAAGCCGCACGGGCTGACCTTCGCGCGCTACGAGGCGCTGGTGCTGCTGGTCTTCTCGCGCGAGGGCGCGCTGCCGCTGGGCAAGATGGGGGAGCGGCTCCAGGTGCACGCCACCTCGGTGACCTCCCTGGTCGACCGGCTGGAGACGGCCGGTCTCGTCGTACGGCGGCGGCACCCCGACGACGGCCGAGCGGTGCTCGCCGAGATCACCGACGAGGGCCGCGCGCTCGTCGAGAAGGCGACGGCCGACCTGGTCGAGGCGCGGTTCGCCCTGACCGCGCTCGACGAGGACCAGCTGGCGCAGCTGTCCGACCTCCTGCGCCCGGTGCGCCGCGACGCCGGGGACTTCTGACCCCTGGTCTGGCTGGGTCCGCCCTCGCCTGGCACCAATTAGTTGGACGTCCTAGTATTTCCTCATGACCCCTGAGGACGCCACCGCTGCCGAGACCGCCCGCGCCCGCTGGCAGGCCCGCTACGAGCAGTCGCTCGCCCGCGGCCAGGTCCGCGACGCGGACTTCACCACGCTGTCCGGCCTCGAGGTCGAGCCGGCCTACGGCACCGACGACTCCGAGTGGCCCGGCGAGTTCCCGTTCACCCGCGGCCTCTACCCGACCGGCTACCGCGGCCGGGCGTGGACGATCCGTCAGTTCGCCGGCTTCGGCAACGCCCAGCAGACCAACGAGCGCTACAAGATGATCCTCGGCCGCGGTGGCGGCGGGCTCAGCGTGGCGTTCGACATGCCGACGCTGATGGGCCGCGACAGCGACGACCCGCGCAGCCTCGGCGAGGTCGGCCACTGCGGCGTCGCGGTCGACTCCACCACCGACATGGACGTGCTGTTCAAGGACATCCCGCTCGGCGACGTGACGACGTCCATGACGATCAGCGGCCCCGCCGTACCCGTGTTCTGCATGTACCTCGTCGCCGCCGAGCGCCAGGGCGTCGACCAGTCCGTGCTCAACGGCACGCTGCAGACGGACATCTTCAAGGAGTACATCGCGCAGAAGGAGTGGCTCTTCGGCCCCGAGCCGCACCTGCGCCTGATCGGCGACCTGATGGAGTACTGCGCCGCCAACATCCCGGCGTACAAGCCCCTCTCGGTCTCCGGCTACCACATCCGCGAGGCCGGCTCGACCGCCGCGCAGGAGCTCGCGTTCACGCTGGCCGACGGCTTCGGGTACGTCGAGCTCGGCCTGTCGCGCGGGCTCGACGTCGACGTGTTCGCGCCGGGCCTGTCGTTCTTCTTCGACAGCCACGTCGACTTCTTCGAGGAGATCGCGAAGTTCCGCGCCGCCCGCCGCATCTGGGCGACCTGGCTGCGCGACGTCTACGGCGCCAAGTCCGAGAAGGCGCAGTGGATGCGGTTCCACACCCAGACGGCCGGCGTCTCGTTGACGGCGCAGCAGCCGTACAACAACGTCGTCCGCACCGGCATCGAGGCGCTCGCGGCCGTGCTCGGCGGCACCAACTCGCTGCACACCAACGCGCTCGACGAGACCCTGGCGCTGCCGAGCGAGCAGGCCGCCGAGATCGCGCTGCGCACGCAGCAGGTGATCATGGAGGAGACCGGCGTCGTCAACGTCGCCGACCCGCTCGGCGGTTCGTGGTACGTCGAGGCGCTCACCGACCGGCTCGAGGCCGAGGCCTACAAGATCTTCGACCAGATCCTCGCGCAGGGTGGCTGGACCACCAGCTCCGCGACGCCCGAGGGCCGGCGCGCGCTCGCCGAGGAGGTCAAGACCAGCACCGGCGACTCGCACGGCGCGGTGTGGCCGATGACGCGCGGCATCCTGCGCGGCATCGAGGAGGGCTGGTTCATGTCGGAGATCGCCGAGGCGGCGTTCCAGTACCAGGTCGCGCTCGAGAAGGGCGACAAGAAGATCGTCGGCGTCAACTGCCACGAGGAGTCGGTCACCCACGAGCTCGAGATCCTGCGGGTCTCCCACGA
>DASURB010000088.1:0-8892 GCA_036280235.1 Nocardioides sp. | reverse complement strand
GTGCCCGTCAGCCAGTCGCGGGCGGCGTCGATCGTGGCCGACGCGGCCGAGGCGGCCGAGGAGGAACCGCGGGCGTCGATGATCGCGGCGCCACGCTTGGCCACGGTCGGGATGAACACGTTCTCGATCCAGTCCTGGTCGTTGACGACCTCGGCGGCGTTCTTGCCGGCGATCTCGGCGTGGAAGATGTCGGGGTACTGCGTCGCCGAGTGGTTGCCCCAGATCGTCATCTTCTTGATGTCGGTGACCTTCGCGCCGGTCTTCGCCGCGAGCTGCGAGATGGCGCGGTTGTGGTCGAGCCGGGTGAGCGCCGAGAACCGCTCCGCCGGGATGTCGGGCGCGTTGCTGAGCGCGATCAGCGCGTTGGTGTTGGCCGGGTTGCCGGTCACGCCGATGCGTACGTCGTCGGCGGCGACCTCGTTGAGCGCCTTGCCCTGGGCGGTGAAGATCGCGCCGTTCGCCTCGAGCAGGTCGCTGCGCTCCATGCCCGGGCCGCGGGGCCGGGCGCCCACGAGGAGCGCGAGGTTGACGCCGTCGAAGATCTTGGTCGGGTCGTCGCCGATCTCGACGCCGGCGAGGGTCGGGAACGCGCAGTCCTCGAGCTCCATCACGACGCCCTCGAGCGCCTTGAGCGCCGGAGTGATCTCGAGCAGCTGGAGCTGGATCGGGGTGTCCGGGCCGAGCAGCGAGCCGCTGGCGAGGCGGAACAGCAGGCTGTAACCGATCTGGCCGGCGGCGCCGGTGACGGCGACCTTGACGGGGGCGTTGCTCACGACGTCTCCTCGAAAAGAAGTTCTCGGGTGGGTGCTGGTGACGCTAGCAGCGGCGCAGGGCACCCTCGCCCGCGAGGTTCTCCGGCGGGCAGGATGGGGCCCACGGGTGCGCCGCCACCCCGCCTGAGATATCTTGACGTCAAGAAACTTCCTCGACCCATGCCGACGTGCGGAACGGAGCCACACTCGTGAGCGACGCCCGATCCAACTCGATCATCTACACCATCACCGACGAGGCGCCCGCGCTCGCGACGCACTCGTTCCTCCCGATCGTCTCCGCCTACGCCTCCACCGCGGGCGTCGACGTCGAGACTCGGGACATCTCGCTGGCGGGGCGGATCCTGGCGCAGTTCCCCGACCGGCTCCGTGACGACCAGCGGGTCTCCGACGACCTCGCCGAGCTCGGTGAGCTGGCCACCAAGCCCGAGGCCAACATCATCAAGCTGCCCAACATCAGCGCCTCGATCCCGCAGCTCAAGGCCGCGATCAAGGAGCTGCAGGAGAAGGGCTACGACCTGCCGGACTACCCCGACGAGCCGCGCGACGCCGACGAGGAGGACGTCCGCGCGCGCTACGACAAGGTCAAGGGCTCCGCGGTCAACCCGGTCCTTCGCGAGGGCAACTCGGACCGCCGTGCGCCCGCGTCGGTGAAGCAGTACGCCCGGACGCACCCGCACCGCATGGGCCCCTGGAGCCCCGACTCCAAGACCAATGTGGCCACGATGGGCGAGCACGACTTCCGCGCCAACGAGCAGTCCGTGGTGCTGGAGCGCGACGACATCCTGACCATCAAGCACGTCGCGACCGACGGCACCGAGACCGTGCTGAAGAGCGACCTGAAGGTGCTCGAGGACGAGGTCGTCGACGCCACGTTCATGGACGTCGCCGCGCTGCGCCGCTTCCTCGACGAGCAGATCGCCCGCGCCAAGGACGAGAACGTGCTGTTCTCCGTGCACCTCAAGGCCACGATGATGAAGGTCTCCGACCCGATCATCTTCGGCCACGTGGTGCAGCGCTTCTTCCCCTCGCTGTTCGAGCAGTACGGCGAGGAGCTCAAGGCGGCCGGCATCAGCCCCAACGACGGGCTCGGTGCGCTGTTCTCGTCGCTCGACAAGCTGCCCGACGCCGACGCGGTGAAGGCGGCGGTGGACCAGGGCCTCGCCGAGGGCCCGCGCCTCGCGATGGTCGACTCGGATCGCGGCATCACCAACCTGCACGTCCCGTCCGACGTCATCATCGACGCCTCGATGCCGGCGATGATCCGCACGTCCGGCCACATGTGGGGCCCCGACGGCGAGGAGGACGACACCCTCGCGGTCATCCCCGACTCGTCGTACGCCGGCGTCTACCAGACTGTTATCGACGACTGCCGCGCCAACGGCGCGTTCGACCCGGCCACGATGGGCTCGGTGCCCAACGTCGGCCTGATGGCGCAGAAGGCCGAGGAGTACGGCTCGCACGACAAGACCTTCGAGATCGCCGCCCCCGGCAAGGTCCAGGTCGTCGACTCGTCCGGCAAGGTGCTCATGGAGCACGACGTCCAGGCCGGCGACATCTGGCGCGCCTGCCAGACCAAGGACCTGCCGATCCGCGACTGGGTCAAGCTCGCCGTGACGCGGGCCCGCGCCAGCAACACCCCGGCGGTGTTCTGGCTCGACCCGACCCGCGCCCACGACCGCAACCTGGTCGAGAAGGTCAAGCAGTACCTCCCGGAGCACGACACCGAGGGGCTGACCATCGAGATCATGTCGCCGGCCGAGGCGACGGCGTACTCCCTCGAGCGGATCCGCCGCGGCGAGGACACCATCTCGGTGACCGGCAACGTGCTGCGCGACTACAACACCGACCTGTTCCCGATCCTCGAGCTCGGCACCAGCGCCAAGATGCTCTCGATCGTGCCGCTGATGAACGGCGGCGGGCTGTTCGAGACCGGCGCCGGCGGCTCCGCGCCCAAGCACGTGCAGCAGCTGGTCAAGGAGAACCACCTGCGCTGGGACAGCCTCGGCGAGTTCCTCGCGCTGGCGGTCAGCTTCGAGCACGAGGCGCAGAAGGCCGGCAACCCGCGCGCGCAGATCCTGGCCGACACCCTCGACCGGGCGACGGGCACGTGGCTCAACGAGAACAAGTCCCCCAGCCGCAAGGTCGGCGAGATCGACAACCGCGGCAGCCACTACTACCTCGCGCTCTACTGGGCGCAGGAGCTGGCGCAGCAGACCGAGGACACCGAGCTCGCCAAGGCGTTCGCCGACCTCGCGACCACGCTCGCCGAGAACGAGCAGGCGATCAACGACGAGCTGCTCTCGGTGCAGGGCCAGCCGGTCGACATCGGCGGCTACTACCGCCCCGACGAGGAGAAGGTCACTGCGGTGATGCGTCCGTCCAAGACGTTCAACGACGCGATCGCCTCCCTGGGCTGACCCCGCACCAACCTCACGACGGGCCCCGCCGACTCCGCCGGGGCCCGCCGTGGTCTCCGGGCTGTCCTGTCACGTCGTTCTCGCTTCCGCTCGGCTCGTCCGTTCGGGGAAGGTCCCCATCAGGTCGACGTCGAAGCCGTCCGGGTAGCTGCGGATCCAGCGCAGGTCCCGCACCCTCACGGGGGTACGACGGGCCGGCAGCAGGCGCTCGAGCCGACCACGCAGTCGCAGGCCTGCACGCGCCAGGGCCACGACCAGTGCCGGGGGAGCGGAGTAGCCGAACGCCCGGAGCAGCGGCTCGTCCATGAGCGACCGCGCGAACAGCCGGACCGCCCACGCCGGCACGCGAGGGTGGAACGTCGTCATCAGTGCGAGCGTGGAGTCGGCGACCCGGCGCCCGCCCTCGTCGTACGCGAAGTGCGCGGCCTCGTAGTCGTCGAGCAGCCGAGCGAAGTCGTCGTACGTGACCGGGAGGTCCTTGACCCCCATCAGCCGGCCCAGCTCGCGGTAGTAGCGCGTGCTCGCGGTGACCTCACCCGGAGTGAACGGGCGCCAGCCGTAGTCGTCCATCCACCGCTTCGGCACGACGACGAACGTCGCCAGCACGTAGCGCATGTCGTCGTTCGAGATGTCGTAGGCGCCGTGCATCTGGTTGATCCGCCGGACCGCGCGCCGGCCGCCGTCGGAGTCGAGGCCGTGCGTGGCGACCTCGTCGAGCAGCAGGCTCGTGTCGTCGTACCGCTTCTGCGGACGTCGCGCGAACTCGCCCGTCTCGTCGAGCAGCCGGCCGATCGACGGGACGGCGTAGGTGCGGAACAGCGCGAACGACAGCGACTGGTTCATGTCCCACGGGAACTCGTGCCGGACCGTGATGCCGTACATCTCCTCGAAGTCGCTCTCCGGGTCGAGCCGCGCGAGCTCACGGAGCCAGTGCGTACGGCGCAGCATGGCGTCGAGTCTTGACAGTGACAGCAACACTGTCAAGGTCGGTGCTCAAGGTTGGAGGCCCTCGGGCAGCGGTGGCAACGGCCACGCCGGGTCGGGGCGGAACTCCTCCCAGCCCTGGTCGTACGGCGCCGCGCCGGCGCGGAACTCGGCGATCGCGGCCTCGGCGTCGGCGCGGAACCGGTCGGCCTGCTCCTGCGTGTAGCGGCCCTGCTCGACCGCCGCGACCAGCTCGTGCTCGTCCTTCATCGAGATCGACCCGTCGGGCTCGATCTCCACGTCGAGCACGTGGTCGCTGGACCACACGCTGCGCGCGTCGCGCACGTGCGGGTCCTCGAGGTTGACGTACCAGCCGTCGAACGCGCCGTCCTCGCGCCAGAACAGCCACACCGACCACGGCTTCCCGGTCGGCGCGTAGCGGACGTTGCCCTGGCCCCGCCACGCGCCGTACGACTGGATGCGCGGGGCGGTGAACATCTCTCCGAGCGGCCCCCGGCGCGGGTCCCGCCCATCCGACCGACGGGGGAGCGCCAGCGGCGTCCCGGGCGCGATCCACACTGCCAGCCCGTCCGCGTCGTCACGCGCCACCGTGACGGGGTGCACGGTCTGCGGGTCACCCGGCCGCCATCCCGGTCGGAGGTACCGCCACCAGACCTGGTCGCCGCGCCGCCAGTAGGGCGGCGTGCCGCTCGGCCGGGCCTGTTCCATCGACGACAGTGGCTGCATCGGGGCGATCGTGCCACGCGCCACACCATCCAACGGGAATAGCCCGGTGGCGGCACGTCTTGGGCCAGGTGTGACCGCGACAGCCACGACGACCGAACGACCCCACATCGAGGGGCCGTCCCTGTCGCCCCGTCGCGTCGCCGCAGCGATCGCCGCCCTGTCGGTCGGCTCGTTCGCGATCGGCACCACCGAGTTCGTCACGATGGGGCTGCTGCCCGAGATGGCCGACAGCGTGTCGGTGTCGATCCCGGCCGCCGGCCATGTGATCTCGGCGTACGCGCTCGGCGTCGTCGTCGGCGCCCCGGTCATCGCGATCTTCGGCGCACGGCTGCCCCGCCGGGCCCTGATCATCGCGCTGATGGTCGCGTTCGCGGTCGCCAACGTGACCAGCGCGCTCGCCCAGGACTACCTCCAGCTCGCCGTGGCGAGGTTCGCGTCCGGCGTACCGCACGGCGCCTACTTCGGTCTCGCGTCCCTCGTCGCTGCCTCGCTCGTGCCCGCCGCCCGCCGCGGCCGCGCGGTCAGCCTGGTCATGCTCGGCCTGCCCGTGGCCACCGTCCTCGGCGTGCCGCTGGGCACCTGGATGGGGCAGAACCTCGGCTGGCGGATGACGTACGGCGCCGTGGCGCTCGTCGCGGTCGTCACGGTCGCGCTGGTGCTCGCCGTCGTGCCGTCGACGCCGGGCGACCCGCACGCGACTGGCCGCCGCGAGCTTCGGGCGTTCCGCGAGCCGCAGGTGTGGCTGACCCTGCTGGTCGGCGCCGTCGGGTTCGGCGGCATGTTCGCGATGTACTCCTACATCGCCCCGACCGTCACCGAGGTCACCGGCCAGCCGCGCGGCATGATCCCGTTCTTCCTGCTGGCGTTCGGCGTCGGCGCGGTCGCAGGCACGATCGCCGGCGGCCGCCTCGCCGACTGGTCGGTGCTGCGCGCCCTGGTGGCCAGCGGCACCGCGATGGGCGTCGGGCTTGCGATCTTCTCCTTCACGTCCGCCGCGCTGTGGCCCGGCCTGCTCACGGTGTTCTTCGTGTCCGCCGCGGGCGGCGTACTGACCATCAACCTGCAGCTGCGGCTGATGCACGTCGCCGGCGACGCCAGGACGATCGGCGCGGCGCTCAACCACTCGTCGCTCAACATCGCCAACGCGCTCGGCGCCTGGCTCGGCGGCCTGGTGATCGCCGCCGGCTGGGGCTACACCGCCACCAGCTGGGTCGGCGTCGCGCTCTCCGCCGCCGGTCTCCTGCTGCTCGCGTGGTCGGTGCTGCTGCACCGCCGCGACGTCGCCGTCACCAGCTGAACTCCTCGGCCAGCAGGTCGTAGACGAGGTTGTCGACGACGCTGCCGTCGCGCAGCCGGTCCTGCTTCCTCTCCCGGCCGACGTACGTGAACCCGCTGCGCTCGATCACCTTCTGTGACCCGGTGTTGCCCTCGGCGTGCACCACGACGAGGCGGCGCAGCCCGAGGCCGCCGTCCTCCGCGGGCACGAACGCGTGGCGCGCGGCCAGACGCACCGCAGCGCTCATCACACCCCGCCCTCGTGCGCCGGGGTGCAGCCAGTAGCCGACCTCGGCCGTCTCGCCCGGGCGTAGGTCGAACAACGACAGCGCACCGAGCAGCTCGTCCGAGTCGGGGTCGGCGACCGCCCACGTGACGCCCTCGGCCGTCGCCAGCTGCTCCCGGCGGGTCTCCAGCCAGGCCTCCGCGTCCGCCTTCGTGTACGGCGACGGCAGCCCCGACAGCCACCGCTGTGAGGTCTCGTCCCGGCACGCCTCGACGATGCGCGGCACGTCACGTTCCGCGAGGCCGCGCAGCGTCACGGTCGGCCCGTCGATCCGGGGCACGTCGAGCCACGGCGTGCGCGGCTCGCGCGGCTCGCCGTGCAGCAGCACCCCGACCCACGCGTCGTGCAGCGCGCCGCGCTGCTCGAGCCACTGCCGCACCGTGCCGTCGCACGAGAAGCCCAGCCGCCAGGCCAGCCGGCGCGACGCCCAGTTGCCCTGGTGGGCCCACCAGATCACGGTCTCGATCCGCTTGTCGCGGAAGCCCCAGTCGAGCAACAGCCGGCACGCCCGCTCCATCACGCCCCGGCCGCGCGCCCACGGGTGCGCGCCGTACGCGATCTCGGCCCGTCGCCCGCCCTCGTCGCGCAGCTCGACGGTGCCGCAGAACCGTGGCGTGCCCGTCTCGTCCTCGGCCTCGACGGCGAAGGCCCAGGCCCGGCCAGACTCCCACGCCTCGGGGATGATCTTCGTCGCGAAGATCCGTGAGGAGTCCTCCGAGGACGGCACCGGGACCGACGTCCACGCGATCATCAACGGGTCGATCGCCTGCTCCTCCAGCGCCGGCACGTCGTCCTCACGGTGCGCGCGCAGCGTCACAACGCCGTCGGTGAGGGTCGGAACGTCGTCGGGAAAACGCATGGCGCCCACCCTGACGGCGACGGTGGCCGGGGGCAACCTCTTATCCTGGTCGCATGGACGAGTGTCATAGACGGTCGGCCCGACGGTGAACGAAACCCTGGCCAACGTCGGTCTCGTCGTGGTCTTCGTGCTCGTCGGCGGTCTGTTCGCCGCGGCCGAGATCGCGTTGGTCTCTCTGCGCGACACCCAGGCACGGGCCCTGGCGAGCCGCGGCAAGCGCGGCCACACCGTCGCCGAGCTCAACCAGGACCCCAACCGGTTCCTGGCCGCGGTGCAGGTCGGCGTCACGCTGGCCGGCTTCCTGTCAGCCGCGTTCGGTGGCGCGACGCTGTCCGACGACCTCCAGCCGGTCCTCGTCGGCTGGGGCGTCCCGGACGGGGTGGCCGGCCCGATGGCGCTGATCCTCGTCACGATCGCGATCTCGTACCTCTCGCTGGTCCTGGGCGAGCTCGCCCCGAAGCGGCTTGCCCTGCAGCGCGCCGAGGCGTTCGCGCTGGTGCTGGGACCGCCCGTCGACAAGATCTCCAAGATGTTCCGGCCGGTGATCTGGCTGCTGTCGGTGTCCACCAACGTGGTCGTCCGGCTGGCCGGCGGTGACCCGAACGCCACGACCGAGCAGATGAGCGACGAGGAGCTGCGCGAGCTGGTCAACGCGCACGAGACGCTCGGCGAGGAGGAGCGCCGGATCGTCGAGGACGTCTTCGAGGCCGGCGACCGGCAGATCCGCGAGGTGATGATCCCGCGCACCGAGGTGGACTTCCTCGACGCGAGCACCCCCGTCTACAAGGCCGCCCGCGAGGCGCTGACGCAGCCGCACTCGCGCTACCCGGTCATCCGCGGCTCGGCCGACGACGTGCTCGGCTTCGTGCACGTGCGCGACCTCCTCGACCCCGACATGGCCAACCGGTCGGTGCGCGTGGGCGAGCTGGTCAGGGACGCGCTCGTGCTGCCGTGGACCCGACCGATCCTCGCCGCGCTCGCGGACATGCGGCGCGAGGGCACCCACCTGGCGATCGTCGCCGACGAGTACGGCGGCACCGCCGGCATCGTCACCATGGAGGACCTCGTCGAGGAGCTCATCGGCGACATCAAGGACGAGTACGACGTCGACGAGGGCGAGACCACGCGGCTGCGCGGCGGCGCGATCGAGGTCGACGGCCTGCTCAACCTCGACGACTTCGAGGACGAGACCGGCATCGAGCTGCCCGAGGGCCCCTACGAGACCGTCGCCGGCTACCTGATGGCCCGGCTCGGCCGGCTCGTCGAGAAGGGCGACACGGTGGACGTCGCCGGCCACCGGCTGGTCGTGCAGGACGTCGAGAACCGCCGCGTCGGGCGTGTCCGGGTCACGGTGCTGCCCGCCGTCGACGGCACGGCTGCGGGGAGTGATCCCGCGGGCGGGACGGCGGTACCGCTGCCGAGCACCGCGGCGCAGCCGCCGGTGGTGTCCGACGACAAGGCCTCCTGACGGCGCCCCTGGAATCGCCTGACAGAATCCTCTCCATGCCCGACGCCCCCACCTCGGCACCGCGTCCGCGCGTGCTGTCCGGCATCCAGCCGACCGCCGACTCGTTCCACTTCGGCAACTACCTGGGGGCGTTGCGCCAGTGG
>DASURB010000087.1:0-6529 GCA_036280235.1 Nocardioides sp. | reverse complement strand
CACGTGCGACCGGTCGACGAGCAGTGGGTCGAGATCGACCTGCCGTACGGATCGGGGTCGTCGCTCGCCGACGAGCTGGTGTCCTTCGGCCCCGACGTGGTCGTGACTGCCCCCGACGAGGTGCGTGCGGCCGTCGTACGTCGACTGTCCGCCATCACCGCGGGAGACCCGTCGTGACCGCAAACGCGCAGGGCCAGGTCGAGCGGATGCTCGCGCTGGTGCAGCTGGAGGGGTACGGCAAGCGCCGCCCCGCCCAGCTCTCCGGCGGCCAGCAGCAGCGGGTCGCCCTCGCCCGCGCCCTCATCAACCACCCGCAGGTGCTGCTCCTGGACGAGCCACTCGGCGCGCTCGACCTCAAGCTGCGCCGGCAGATGCAGATCGAGCTCAAGCGCATCCAGACTGAGGTCGGCATCACCTTCATCCACGTCACGCACGACCAGGAGGAGGCCATGACCATGGCCGACACCGTCGCCGTGATGAACCAGGGCGTCATCGAGCAGATGGGCCCGCCGGCCGAGCTCTACGACAACCCGGCCACGACGTTCGTGTCGAACTTCCTCGGGCAGTCCAACCTGGTGAAGGCCTCGATCATCGACGGGCACGACGACGTGCTCGTCGTGGACGTGCACGGCACCAAGGTGGTCGCGCCGAAGGCCCGCGCCCGGCGAACCGAGGGACAGGTGTGGGTCGGTGTGCGGCCCGAGAAGGTCTTCCTCGGTGCCGCCGGCGTCGACGAGGGCGACTACGGCGACAACGTGCTGCCCTCGGGCACCGTCACCGACGTCAGCTTCATCGGCGTGAGCACGCAGTACCTCGTGCGGATGCCGTGGGACCAGGAGCTCACGGTCTTCGAGCAGAACACCGGCGCCCGCGAGCAGTTCCGGGTCGGCGACAAGGTCGACCTGCACTGGTCCGCCGCGCACACGTTCCTGCTCGACGCCGCCCAGGACGCGCACGCCGGTGACGAGACCTACGCCCAGCTCGCCGGAGCCTCCACGACATGAGCACCACCCCACGAAGCCGCTCGCTGCGCTCGCACCTCCGCGGGGGCCCCGGATGAGCGTCGCGCAGTTCGGTGGAGCCGTCGCCGTCGAAGCCGGCGGACCGGGCGGCGAGGTCGAGCAGGAGCGCCGGAGCGGACGCACCGGCTACCTGTTGCTGCTCCCGGGCCTGCTGTGGCTCGTGATCTTCTTCGTCGTACCGACGATCCAGCTGGTCGCGACCGGTCTCTACGACCCCAACGGGTCGCTCGACACCGGTTACGCGATGACCTGGTCGTGGGGCAACTACTGGGACGTCCTGGTGCAGTACCAGGAGCAGTTCCTCCGCTCGTTCGGCTACGCGCTCATCGCGACGGTGGCGTGCGTGCTGCTCGGCTACCCGCTCGCCTACGCGATCGCGTTCAAGTCGGGCCGGTGGAAGAACCTCATGCTGGTGCTGGTGATCGCGCCGTTCTTCACCAGCTTCCTGGTGCGGACGCTGGCCTGGAAGTCGATCCTCGCGGACAACGGCTTCGTCGTGGAGCTGTTGAAGACACTGCAGGTGCTGCCGGAGGACGGGCGGCTGCTGGCGACTCCCGTCGCCGTGGTCACCGGCCTGACCTACAACTTCCTGCCGTTCATGGTGCTGCCGCTCTACGCCAGCCTGGAGAAGATCGACCCGCGGTTGGTCGAGGCCAGCAAGGACCTCTACGCCAACGGCGTGACGTCGTTCCGCAAGGTGACGCTGCCTCTGTCGGCGCCCGGTCTGGTCGCGGGGACGCTGCTGACCTTCATCCCGGCCGCGGGTGACTACATCAACTCCGAGCTGCTGGGCACTCCGCAGCAGCGGATGATCGGCAACGTCATCGACAACCTGTTCCTCGTGCAGCTCGACTACCCGGCCGCCGCGGCGAGCTCGGTGCTGCTGATGGTCGCGATCACCTGCCTGGTCGTCTTCTACGTCCGCCGAGCCGGGACGGAGGAGCTGCTGTGACACGCACCGGACGCTGGATCACCGAGCACCTGGTCATGGCCATCGCGCTGCTCGTGCTCGGCTACATGTTCCTGCCGATCTTCTTCGTGGTCCTGATGTCGTTCAACGACCCGACCAGCCGGCTCAACTACGAGTTCCAGGCGTTCACCTGGGACAACTGGTTGAACCCGTGCGCCCCGGCCGGCATGTGCGAGTCGGTCGTCAAGAGCATCGAGATCGGCTTCCTGGCCACGCTGTTCGCGACGATCCTCGGCACGCTGGTCGCCTTCGCGCTGGTGCGGCACCGGTTCCGTGGGCGCGGCGCCACGAGCCTGCTGATCTTCCTGCCGATGGCCACGCCCGAGGTGGTCATGGGCTCGTCGCTGCTGGCGCTGTTCACGAGCGCGGGTCTCGCCGGGTCGCTCGGCTTCTGGTCGATCCTGGTCGCACACATCATGTTCTGCCTGTCGTTCGTCGTGGTGACGGTGAAGGCACGGCTGGCCGGTCTCGACTCGCGCTACGAGCAGGCGGCGATGGACCTCTACGCCAACGAGTGGCAGACGTTCTGGCGGATCACGTTCCCGCTGGTGTTCCCGGGCATCCTGGCCGCGGCGCTGCTGGCGTTCTCGCTCTCGTTCGACGACTTCATCGTCACGAACTTCAACCACGGCAACACGATCACGTTCCCGATGTTCGTCTGGGGCGCCAACCAGCGCGGCATCCCGCCGCAGGTCAACGTCGTCGGCACGGTGATGTTCCTGATCGCGCTGGCGCTCGTGCTCGGCGGAGGGCTCCTGCAGCGCCGCCGGGAGCGATGACCTCCCGCGACCACCCGGCTCTCGCGGACGCGAAGCCGGAGGTCTTCTGGCTCGACGACCCGGCCCGGCCGGACCCGCTGCCCGCGTTGCACGGGACGCAGTCGGCCGACCTGGCCGTCGTCGGCGGCGGGTACGCCGGGCTCTGGACCGCGCTGCGCGCGAAGGAGCGCGACCCCATGCTCGACGTCGTGGTGCTCGAGCAGGGCCGCTGCGGCGACCAGGCCAGCGGCCGCAACGGCGGCTTCGCCTCGGCCAGCCTCACGCATGGGTTCCTCAACGGGATGGCCCGGTGGCCCGACGAGATGGCCACGCTCGACCGGCTCGGCGCCGAGAACCTCGACGCGATCGGCAAGACCGTCGCCGAGCACGGCATCGACTGCAACTGGGAGCGCACGGGCGAGCTCACCGTGGCGTCCCAGCCGCACGAGGCCGAGGAGCTGGCCGAGCTGGCCGAGTCGATGCGTCGTGCCGGCCACGACGCAGAGCTGCTGGACGCCGCCGCGACCCGAGCGCGGGTGAACTCCCCGACGTACCAGGCGGGGCTGTTCGAGCCGCACGCCACCGCGATGGTCGAGCCGGCGCGACTCGCCTGGGGGCTGCGCGACGCGTGCGCGCGGCTCGGCGTGCGCGTCTTCGAGGGCACGCGCGTCGACGAGGTGGAGCGGCAGGGCGCCGGACTGCGGCTGCGCACCGCGGCCGCCGGGTCTGTGCACGCGGGACGGGCGGTGCTCGCGACCAACGCGTTCCCGCCGCTGCTGCGCCGGCTGCGGCTGTACATCGTGCCGGTCTACGACTACGCGCTGATGACCGAGCCGCTCGATGCCTCGCAGCGGGCGGCCATCGGGTGGGCCGGCCGCGAGGGCGTGGGCGACGCGTCGAACATGTTCCACTACTACCGGCTCACCCGCGACGACCGGATCCTGTGGGGCGGCTACGACGCGGTGTACCACTTCGGCAGCAAGATCGACCCGCGGCTCGAGCAGTCCGGCCGCACGCACGCGCTGCTGGCCGCGCAGTTCTTCGAGACGTTCCCGCAGCTCGAGGGCCTGCGCTTCACGCACCGGTGGGCCGGTGTCATCGACACGTGCACGCGCTTCACGGCGTTCTACGGAACGGCGTACGACGGCCGTCTCGCCTACGCCCTGGGTTTCACCGGCCTCGGCGTCGCCGCGACGCGCTTCGCCGCCGACGTCATGCTCGACCTGCTCGACGGCGCCGACACCGAGCGCACCCGCCTCCGGATGGTCCGCGAGAAGCCCGTCCCGTTCCCGCCCGAGCCCCTCCGCTACACCGGCGTCCAGCTCACCCGCTGGTCCATGGCCCGCGCCGACCGCAACCACGGCAAGCAGAACCTCTGGCTCCGCACCCTCGACCGCCTCGGCCTCGGCTTCGACTCGTAACGCCGAGGAGTCACTAAATCAGGCTCGTGGGCGGCGTGGCGCGGCACAACTGACCCCTCGCCGTACGGCGTCAGCGGGGTGTGGACAGGGGGGCGAGGTCCGCGAGGTGGTCGGCAGTCAGAGTCAGTTCCGCAGCGGCGAGGGAGCAGGTCGTCGTTGATCCGGCCGAGGTCGACGCCGGGGACGCGACATGCCGTCGGTGGTCGGCCCGACCTTGGTCGCGATGAGCAGGTCGTCGGGGTACGGCGACAGCGCCTCGCACAGCATCGCGTTCGCCCAGCCCGGCGAGCGCATCCCGTTGAACCCCTCGTCGGGTGCGGAGTCCGACGGGGAGAACGTCGCGGTGTCGATGTGGTTGGCGCCCAGCTCGACCGCCCGCCGCAGCAGGGCGACCACCTGGTCACGGTCGCCGGTGAGCCGCTTGGTGCCGAATCCGGTGCGCCGTCCGTCGACGTCGCCGATATGCCAGGTCCCGAGAGTCATGCGCACGACAGCTGTGCTCCGAGCCCTGGTTGCGACGTACGGCGAGGGGTCAGCTGTGCCGCGACACGCCGCCGACGAGGCTGAATTACTGACTCCTCGGCGGGAAGGCGCGTCAGCGGCAGGCGGCCGAGCCGGTCCTGCGCACGGTCCGGTCACGGACCACGATCCCCACGGAGGTGGCGTTGTCGGTCTCGTCGACCTCCCGGAGAACGTCCAGTGGGTCGGCCTCGAGGTCGAGGCAGAGCTGGACGCCGTCGAGACGCGCGGGGAGGGGGAGCGACTGGCCGGGCAGGTCGTACGGGTAGACGTCGACCCAGCCCGGCGAGATGCCCTGGCGGCTGCGGCGGGTGCACTCGCCGAAGTGCTCCCGACGTACGGTCGTGCCGACTCCGTGCACCCGCCGGTTGTCCCGCAGGCAGAAGCTCACCTTGCGGCGCTCGGCGAGAGGCTCGGTCTCCCCGGCACGACGCAGGGAGTACCTCGCCATGGCATCGAAGTGCCAGTGGTCGTGCCCGGGATGCCGGAGCATGCAACCGACGACCGTGGCGCCGGGCGCGACGTCGTCGACGCGCCGCCGGTACCGCCCGTCCTCGTTACGGTCGGCGTGCAGCCGTTGTACGGCGGGGTGGCGTCCCGGCGGGCAGCCCTCGCCGCGCAGCCGCGGCCGGAGCAACAGCGGCCCCGGGCCGTCGTTCGCCAGCGCGGCCGCGAAGCGCAGCACCCGACCCGAGCCGGCGCCCGAGAAGTGGAAGTCGAACGCGTCGAGGCTGCGCAGGTCCGGGAGCAGCACGGGCGGCCCGGGCTCGACGGTCGGTGTCGGGGGTTCGGTCACCGTCGGTTCCGCCGAAGGTGTCGGTGGCCCGGCCCCGACCCGCCGCCGCTCCGGCTCGGCACCGACCAGCAAGGCCGTCGTCGCGGCGACCAGTGCGGCCACCCCGACGCCGGTGCCGACCCGGACCCCGCGGTGCATGAAGTCACGGTACGGCGGGCCGGGACCGTCCCGCGCCTGTTCTGACAGGGCAGCCCGAGGCCGACCGAGGGGTCAGTCGTGTCGCGACACGCCACCCACGAACCTGATTTAGTGACTCCTCGGCGGTCCGGCTCCGCCGGATGGCGCCCTTGGGAACTGAGCCCTAGGGAACTGATCCCCGGACCATGACCCCTGCTGGTCAGAGCATGTCGGAGGCGCGGGACAGGACGTCGCGCAGCTTCTGCTCCATCTCGTCGAAGTGCTCCTGGTCGCAGATCAGCGGGGGAGCGAGCTGGACGACCGGGTCGCCGCGGTCGTCGGCGCGGCAGTAGAGGCCGGCTTCGTAGAGCGCTTTGGAGAGGAAGCCACGGAGCAGCTTCTCGGACTCGGCATCGTCGAACGTCTCGCGGGTGGTCTTGTCCTTGACCAGCTCGATGCCGTAGAAGTACCCGTCGCCGCGGACGTCGCCGACGATCGGCAGGTCGAGCAGCTTCTCCAGGGTGGAGCGGAAGGCGGACTCGTTCTCGCGGACTTTCTTGAGGATCCCCTCGTTCTCGAAGGCGTCGAGGTTCGCGAGCGCGACGGCCGAGGAGACCGGGTGGCCGCCGAAGGTGTAGCCGTGCAGGAACGTCTCGGTGCCCTTGAGGAACGGCTCCATCAGCCGGTCGGTGGCGATCATGCCGCCGAGGGGGGAGTAGCCCGAGGTGATGCCCTTGGCGAAGGTGATCATGTCGGGCTGGTAGTCGTAGCGCTCGGCCGCGAAGATGTGGCCGAGCCGGCCGAAGGCGCAGATGACCTCGTCGGACACCAGCAGTACGTCGTACTCGTCGCAGATCTCGCGCACCCGCTGGAAGTAGCCGGGCGGCGGCGGGAAGCAGCCACCGGAGTTCTGCACCGGCTCCAGG
>DASURB010000086.1:0-2770 GCA_036280235.1 Nocardioides sp. | reverse complement strand
GTAGAGCTCTCTCACGGCATTCCGCCCTTCGACCCGTGAGATCCTTCGCAGGACCCCCATTGACAACCTGTGCTGTGATGCACTGTCCCTGACGCTAGTGGCAATCACTCGGCGGTGTGACCGAAATGAAGAACACTGTTGGAATTACATGCCTGTCGCAGAAGCGAAGTCAAGCCCGCATCTGCTATATGCCCCGACCCGTTCGAGAAGTTGACCCACACGTGCCATTGCCAAGGAAAGCGCGGCTGATGACTACCCCGAAGTACCAGGACCAAACGGGCGAAAACTCACCATTTCGGATCGTGATCCTGTCAGGTGGGATCGGGGGCGCACGGTTCCTCACCGGGCTCCTGCACCACGCCGGTCAGCCGGACGGGGGACGGCCGATCGAGGTGACCGTGGTGGCGAACACCGCCGACGACCTCTGGCTGCACGGGCTGAAGGTCTGCCCGGACCTCGACACCGTGATGTACACCCTCGGCGGAGGCATCGACGAGGAGCGCGGCTGGGGTCGCACCGACGAGACCTGGAGCGTCAAGGCCGAGCTCGAGGCGTACGGCGTGGAGCCCACGTGGTTCGGACTCGGCGACCGCGACATCGCCACGCACCTGGTGCGGACCCAGATGCTCGAGGCCGGGTACCCGCTCTCCGCCGTGACCGCGGCGCTGTGCGAGCGCTGGCGGCCCGGCGTGCTCCTGCTCCCGATGACCGACGACCGGGTGGAGACGCACATCGCGATCGACGACGCGGACGCCCCCTCAGGACAGCGCGTCGTCCACTTCCAGGAGTACTGGGTCCGGCTGCACGCCGAGGTCCCCGCCCGCGCGGTCGTGCCCGTGGGCATCGAGCAGGCCAAGCCGGCGCCGGGAGTGACCGAGGCGATCGCGGCGGCGGACGTGGTCCTCCTCCCGCCCTCCAACCCCGTCGTCTCCGTCGGCACCATCCTTGGCGTCCCCGGCGTGCGAGAGGCACTGCGCAGCACCGCCGCCCCCGTCGTCGGCCTCTCCCCCATCGTGGCCGGCAGCCACGTCCGCGGGATGGCGTCGCAGCTCCTCGACGCGATCGGCGTGGAGACGAGTGCCGCCGCCGTCGCGGAGCACTACGGCGCCCGCAGCGCCGGCGGCGTGCTCGACGGCTGGCTCGTCGACGAGAGCGACACCGAGCAGGTGGCACGGGTCGAGGAAGCCGGGATCGCCTGCCGCGCCGTACCCCTGATGATGACCGACCCCGACGCCACCGCGGCCATGGTGCGCGAGGCCCTGGCGCTCGCCGCGTCGACCGGAGGCCGCGAGGTCGCCCGGTGATCACCCTTCATGCCGTCGAGGGGATCGGGGAGGTTCGCCCGGGCGACGACCTGGCCGCGCTGGTCCTCGCCGCGGCCGACCTCCGCGACGGTGACGTGCTCGTCGTCACCAGCAAGGTGGTCAGCAAGGCCGAGGGCCGCGTGGTCACAGCCGCCAAGGACGAGGCGCTCGCCGACGAGACCGACCGCGTCGTCGCCCGGCGCGGAGCGACGTCGATCGTCCGCACGCGTCACGGCCTCGTGATGGCGGCGGCCGGCATCGACGCCTCCAACACCGACCCCGGGACGCTGGTCCTGCTGCCGCTGGACCCGGACGGGTCCGCCCGCGCGCTCCGCGAGACGCTCGCGGAGCGCGCCGGTGTCAACGTGGCCGTGCTGGTCAGTGACACCTCGGGCCGTGCCTGGCGCAACGGGCAGACCGACATCGCGGTCGGGGCGGCCGGCCTCGAGGTGCTCGACGACCACGCGGGCCGGGTCGACGACTACGGCAACCTGCTCGCGGTCACCGCCCCGGCCCTGGCGGACGAGATCACCGCGGCGGCCGACCTGGCCACCGGCAAGCTGAGCCGCTCGCCGGCCGCGGTGATCCGCGGGCTGGCGCGGCTGGTCCTTCCGGCCGGCGAGCACGGCAGCGGCGCGGCGGCCCTGGTGCGCCCGGAGGAGCACGACATGTTCGGGCTCGGCAGCCGCGAGGCGGTGATGCACGCCCTCCTGCGCGAGGACCGGCGCGGCTTCGGCGCGGCGGCGCCGGCCGAGGTGCTGGTCGCGGCGATGGCGAGGGCGGTCCCGGCCGCCGGCACCTCCGCATCCCCCGACGGGCGCGGTGTCGAGGTGGCGCTCGGTGAGACCGCCGACGAGCGCAAGGCCGGCGTCGCCGAGGAGCGTGCCGAGGCGGTGGCCTTCGCCCATGGCTGGGCACGCACCGTCGACGGCACGCGAGACGGTGTGCTCCGGTTCGTCCCGGTGACTCCGTAGACTGCGCAGCGATCAGTCCGTAACCCCATTCCGAGAAGGTCGGTGTCGTGGCCAAGCCCAACAAGGACCGTCGTGCAGTGCTCGAGGAGATGCGCCGCGAGCAGCAGCGCGCCGAGAAGAAGCGCACGTCGCTGATCATCGTCGGCGCGGTCGCCATCGCCCTGGTCATCATCGGCGCCGCGGCGTACCCGTTGATCAAGGACTCGCGCACCCAGGGGGCACTCGCCAAGGAGGAGCTCGCGGCCCTCGGGGTCTCGGCCGACGCGGCGAGCTGCACGGACCCGGTCGCCGAGAAGGCCGAGGGCAACAACGACCACCGGGAGATCGGCAGCGACCTCGGGTACGACGCGTCGCCGCCGGCTGCCGGGCCGCACTACCCGACCTGGGCGCCGCTGGAGCGCAAGTTCTACACCACGCAGGACCGCCCCGAGGTCGGCTACCTGGTGCACAACCTCGAGCACGGCTACAACGTCCTCTGGTACGACGAGACCA
>DASURB010000085.1:0-24754 GCA_036280235.1 Nocardioides sp. | reverse complement strand
TCGACGACCCGTCGGCGCTGATGGCCGAGCGCGGCGGCGCGACGTCCCTGGGCGAGGGCGACCGAGCCGGACTCCGCGTCGCCGGCAGCGGCCCCTGCCTCTGACCGCGCACACGGTCGCAAAGCCCACCCACTGCCCACGGGCGACAGAGCTGCGCACGCGATCGCAGAGCCAGCCAGGCACCCGCTCGAGGAACGCGCGACATCCACGTCGCGGACACAGGTGGACCGTCGGCCGAGGGGTCAGTTGTGTCTCGACACGCCGCCCACGAGGCTGAATTACTGACCCCTCGGCGTCATGGCGCGCAGCGGCGGGCACGTGCACAACCAGCCCGCCGGTACCAACCGCGCCGCGCTCTTCCCACGAGGTATGGACGCTCCTCACGCGGCATTTCCCCTGTTGAGCGTCCACAACCCCGCGTTACAGCTCGCCCGGCGCGACCCGCCGGACGCTCACCAGCTCGTGGGCCAGTGCTCCCGATGGGGCGGTGGCGCGGCAGGTGAGCTGCTGGGGTTCGGCGATCTGCGTTCGCACGACCACCAACCACGGCGTGCCCGAGAGCTCGAGGACGACCCGGGTCAGGTCGTGGTCGCGGCTGCGGGACAGCACGCGCGGGGCGGCGAGGGTGTCGTCGCCGGTGTGCTCGCGCAGGAAGGCCTCGGCGGCCTGGACGCGGAACGGGAAGGCGCAGCGGCCGCGCAGGTGCCGCAGCGTCAGCCGCCCGGCGCGGTGCGCGTCGACGAAGGCGGCGCCGTCGGCGGGGTCGAGGCGCCCGTAGTACAGCCCGCCCGGCAGCACCAGCACGTTCGGCGCGAACCGGTCGCCGCCGATGTGCGAGACCTCCCAGGTCGCCTCGGGCGCAACCGCGTGCAGCGCTTTCGCGAGCGGCCGGCCGAGCTCGGCGCAGCACGCGTCGTGCCGGCCGTGGGTGCAGACCAGGAACAGCGGCTCGTGGTACGGCGTCAGCCCGGGCCGGACACCGTCGGCGAGGTCGTCGACCCGGAGGTCGCACACCGTGTCCACCGACGGGAGCTCGGCCGTCTCGACGAACGGCCCGCGCGCGCCGACGTACGCGGCGAACACCCGCACGGTCGTCGGCCGGCGCCGCTCGTGGTCGCGGATGAGCAGCACCCGCACGCCCTGCCGCTCGATCGCCCGCAGGTGCGCGCGCACCTCGTCGGGCATGCGCGCGCCCGCGACGGCGTCGACGCCCCAGCCGCCCGGCGCCTCGACGAGCAGGAATGCGCGCACGGTCGAGGCCGTGCCGACCATCGGCTCGGTCCGGCCCAGCGAGGCGACCGCGCAGCGGAACGCGCTCACGGCACGATCCGCAAGAGCCCCTCACGGACCAGCCGGCGTGCGACGACGAGTCGGCTCGACGCGTCGAGCCACGGCTCGAGCTCGGCCACGGTGAAGGACGGGGTGTCGCGGACGAACTCCAGGACCGGAGTGAGCCGCGCGGGCATCCGCAGCGAACGGTCGCCGAGGTGGACGGTCAGCCGATCCTCCCCCGGGCGCAGCACGCACGCGGCAGTGGGACGGCGCTCCAGTCGCGTGGCATCGGACAGGTCCGGCAGCGCGACGCGGTCGACCAGCCCGCCCTCCAGCGCCGGCGAGCGGTCGGACAGGAAGCGGTCGGCACGAGTCGCGGCCACGGACGAGGGGTCGAGCGCAGACAGTGAAGACGCGAGAGAGTCGAGCGAGCCACCCAAAGCGGAAGCCAGCCGCGACGGGTCGTCGAGCCAGCCGGACGGCAGCGGCGCGTCGTACCGCTCGTCGCCCAGCGTCTCGTTCACCAGGGAGCGCAGCAGCTCGCGCATCGACACCCGGTTGATCCCGAGCGTGACGTGGAGCGAGGTGACTTCCTGGCTGCGCGCGGAGTGCGGGGTGCCGGTGGGCAGGTACATCGACAGCCCGGGCTCCAGCAGCACCTCCCGGGCCGGACCGTCGAGATCCACGACGCGGTCGGGCTCCGGCTCCACGACCTCCCACAGCTTCTGCCCGTGGGTCTGGAACACGAAGACGTCGTGGGTGTCGCGGTGCCGCGCGAACCCCTGCGCGCCGGGCGGCGTGAGGTAGGCGTTGGCCTGGCACGGGTGGCCGAGCTCGAGCTCGAGCCGGCGCACCAGTCGGGTGAGCGGCGGGTGGTAGCGGTGCAGCCCCTGGAGTACGACGGTGGCGCCGCCCTCGAACAGGTCCAGCACCTTGCGCCCGTCGACGAGCCCCGTCACGGCGGTGCCGGCCATGGTGGCGTGCCGGGTGAACTTCGCGGGGCTGATCACCGCGCCGTCCTGGGCCAGCCGGAGCGCGGGCGTGCGCAGCGCGCTGCTGGTCAGCAGCCGGTCGACGTCGTCCAGCGACAGCAGGTCGACGAGGTCGGCGGGATCGGTGTGGTGGACGTGCACGCGAGACGCCCAGACCTTGTGGTGAAAGGTCTGGGCGTCACCGCTGAGCAGGTCCAGCGCGGACCCGTGGTGGTCGGACAAGACTCAGGCGTCCGTGCCGTCGGCGTCGCCACCGTCGGTGCTGTCGCCGTCGGTGGAGTCGGTGCTGTCGCCGTCGCTGGCGTCGCCGTCCGTGGTGTCGGTGCTGTCACCGTCGGTGCCGTCGGCGTCGCCACCGTCGGTGCCGTCGCCGTCGGTCGAGTCGGTGCTGTCCCCGTCACCGCTGTCCGTGCCGTCGGCGTCACCACCCGGATTCGGGGTCGGGGTCGCGCCGGGGACGGTCTCGATGTCGTCGTCGCCGACGGGCTCGTTGGGGGTGGTGGTCATCCGTGCCTCCTGGGGTCGCGAGGTGCTGGGAACGGTGCCGCGGGTCCGTACCCGGGGCACCTGGGCACAAACGTAGCCACGGCGGGGCCACCGCGACAGAGCCGGGACAGAGCCGCGACAGGTCAGCGCCGGTAGACCCGCGCCTCCCACGGCAGCAGCGGCGCGTCGACCGGGGCGGCCGACCCCGGCACGTTGGCGAGCACCAGCTCGGCGTCGGACCACGCCGACCAGTCCCCCGGCAGCACGACGCCGTCGACCGACGAGAGGTTCCCGACGACGAGAAGCTCGGTGCCCTGGAAGGAGCGGGTGAAGACGTAGAGCTCCTCGTGCTCGGGCAGCAGCATCGTGAAGTCGCCGTGCACAACGGCCGGTTCCTCGTGTCGCAGCCGGATCAGCCGCTGGAAGTGCGCGAACACCGACTCCGGGTCGTCGACCTGCACCGCCGCGTTGATCTCCTTGAAGTTCGGGTTCACCGCCAGCCACGGCTCGCCGGTCGTGAACCCGGCATTCGGG
Organism: Nocardioides sp.; assembly: GCA_036280235.1. Lineage (GTDB taxonomy): Bacteria > Actinomycetota > Actinomycetes > Propionibacteriales > Nocardioidaceae > Nocardioides_B. The sequence goes on along the minus strand of DASURB010000085.1, from coordinate 21,470 downwards.
CTGTCGTCCCACTGCATCGGCGTGCGCGCGTTGTCACGGCTCTTGTAGCGCAGCGCCGCCATCACCGCCGCGGGGTCCTGCCCGGCCTCGACCGCCGCGCGGTAGTGGTTGATCGACTCCAGGTCGCGGAAGTCGTCGACCGAGTCGAACACGGTGTTGGTCATCCCGAGCTCGTCGCCCTGGTAGACGTACGGCGTACCGCGGTGCAGGTGCAGCACGGTCGCGAGCGCCTTCGCCGCCATCACCCGGTGCGCGGGGTCGTCGCTGCCGAACCGGCTCACGCAGCGCGGCTGGTCGTGGTTGCCGAGGTAGAGGCTGTTCCAGCCCACGTCGGCCAGCTCGGCCTGCCACCGGCCGAGCGACTCCTTGAGCATCGGCAGCGTCAGCGGCACCAGGTCCCACTTGCCGTGCGGGCCCGAGTCGAGGTCGACGTGCTCGAACTGGAAGATCATGTCCAGCTCCTGCCGCGACGGGTCGGTGTAGAGCCGCGCGTGCTCCACCGACGTACCCGGCATCTCGCCGATCGTGATCAGCCCCGGCGGGCGCCCCGCGAACACCTCGCGGTGCATCTCCTGCAGGAACTCGTGCATGCGCGGGCCGTTGAGCACGTACGGACCCTGGTTGCCGTACGGCGACGCGCCCGGCGCGGTCGACACCTCCGCGTCGAGCAGGCCGGGCGGCTCGGGCACGGTCACCTTGGAGATGTGGTTGATCACGTCCATCCGGAAGCCGTCGACGCCCCGGTCGAGCCACCAGCGCATCATCGCGTAGACCGCCTGCCGAACCTCGGGGCTCTCCCAGTTCAGGTCCGGCTGCGACGGCGCGAAGATGTGCAGGTAGTACTCCCCCGTGGTCTCGTCGTAGGTCCACGCCGGACCGGAGAACACCGAGCCCCAGTTGGTCGGCTCCGCCCCCGGCTCGCCGGGCGTGTGCCCGGGCCGCGGCGGGCGCCACCAGTACCAGTCGCGCTTCGGGTTGTCCTTGCTCGACCGCGACTCCTGGAACCATGCGTGCGCGCTGCTGGTGTGGTTCACGACCAGGTCCATCACCAGCTTCATGCCGCGCTCGTGCACGGCGGCGATCAGCTCGTCGAGATCCTCGAGCGTGCCGAAGATCGGGTCGACGTCCTGATAGTCGCTGATGTCGTAGCCGTTGTCGTCCATCGGCGACCGATAGATCGGGCTCAGCCACACGACGTCGACGCCGAGCCGGTGCAGGTAGTCCAGCTTGCCGATGATGCCGCGGAGGTCGCCGATGCCGTCACCGTTGCTGTCGGCGAAGGAGCGCGGGTAGATCTGGTACACCACCGCGGACTTCCACCAGTCCCGCGGAGTCTCCTGCGTCGTCGTCATGGTCATCGACGGTAGCGGGGCGCTCGGCACGCCCGGACCTCGCCCGAAACGTGACCGCCGACGGTGATGGCGCCTACTCTGGACGACTGTTCGTGCCGTCGACCTCGGGATACCCCCTTCATGCGCCTGTCCTCGCGCCTCTCACGCCCCCTGTCCGCCCGTGCCCTGTCCGCCGCGGGCACCCTCGCCCTGCTCGCCACCGCCGCGGCACCGGTCGCGGTCGCCGGCAGCGCCTCCGCGACGCCGGCCCTGGTCGCGAAGGATCCCGCGACGGTGCGGACCATCGCGCACCGCGGCGCCCGCTACGTCGCTCCCGAGAACACCCTCGTCGCGATCAAGGCCGCGATCGCCCGGGACGCGGACTTCGTCGAGGTCGACGTCCAGCGCAGCAAGGACGGCCGGCTCGTGCTCGTGCACGACACCAACCTCCGCCGTACGACCAACATCGAGCGGGTCTTCCCGAAGAAGAAGTCGTACGCCGTCCGCGACACCACCTGGGCGCAGATGAAGAAGCTCGACGCCGGCAAGTGGAAGTCGAAGAAGTACGCCGGCACGCGGATCCCGTCGCTCAAGCAGGCGGTCCGGCTGGTCCAGCGCAACCGGACCGGCATCATGATCGAGCTCAAGTCGCCCAAGCGTTACCCGGGCGTCGAGCAGGAGGTGTCCACCGCGCTGCGCCAGATCGACGGCTACTTCGGCCGGGCCGTGCGCGACGAGCGTCTCACCATCCAGTCGTTCGACTTCGACGCCGTGCACACGTTCAAGCAGATCGAGCCGCGCGTGCACGTCGCGCTGCTCGGCACCCCGGCTGTCACCGCCCTGCCGGACCTCGCCCGCTGGGCGGACGAGATCAGCTCACGCCACCGGACCGTCGACGCCGACTACGTCGCCGCGGTCCACGCCCTCGGCATGGACAGCTCGGTGTGGACCGTCGACACGGTCGAGAACATGAACGCCAGCCTCGACAAGGGCGTCGACGCGGTCGTCACCAACCGGCCGACCCTGCTCGGGCGCGTGCTCCAGCAGCGCTCCGCCGGCTGACCCCGACTCCCCCGTCTCCCCCGGCCGCTCGACCGGCTGCGCCACGCCGTGGCCGCCCATGCTGTCGTCGTACGACCATGGACCCTGCATCAGAACCTCCCCCGGTTCGTCCCGAGCTCCTCTGCGGACCCTGACCGTACGTCGACCGGTACCGCCGAGTCCGCCAATTCCGGACGAATCGGACATCCGCAACAACGAGGGGACCCGGTCCCGCTCGCCGGGTCGCTCTCACGTCGTCACCTTGCCCAGCCAGCGGACGTTCTTCCCGCGCGGCGGTAGGCCACTAGGGTGCGGGGGTGGATGTACTCGCACGACACAACGTAACCCTGCACGGCCCTTCGGACGGCCGGCCGATGCTCTTCGCCCACGGCTTCGGCTGCGACCAGAACATGTGGCGCTACGTCGCCCCGGCGTTCGCCGACCGCTACCAGGTGGTGCTCTTCGACCACGTCGGCGCGGGCTCCACCGACCCCACCTCCTACGACCCCGAGCGGCACGACAGCCTGCAGGGCTACGCCGAGGACGTGGTCGAGATCTGCGACGCGCTCGGCCTGCGCGACGTGGTGTTCGTCGGCCACTCGGTCTCCGCGATGATCGGCGTGCTGGCGCACGTGGCCCGCCCCGACCTGTTCGCTGCGCTGGTGCTGGTCGGCCCCTCCCCGCGCTACATCAACGACGAGGGGTACGTCGGTGGCTTCGACCGACCCGACATCGAGGAGCTGCTCGGCTCCCTCGAGAGCAACTACCTGGGCTGGTCGAGCGCGATGGCGCCGGTGATCATGGGCAACGGCGACCGCCCCGAGCTGGGTCAGGAGCTGACCGCCAGCTTCTGCCGCACCGACCCCGAGATCGCCCGCCAGTTCGCGCGGGTCACCTTCCTCTCCGACAACCGCAAGGACCTCGGGGCCGTCTCCGTACCGACGCTGGTGCTCCAGTGCCGCGACGACGTCATCGCTCCGATGGAGGTGGGCGGCTACGTCCACGACGCGATCCCGGGCAGCGTGCTGACCGTCCTCGAAGCCACCGGGCACTGCCCCAACCTGAGCGCGCCGGACGAGACGACCGCCGCGATCGAGGCGTTCCTGTCGACGGCGTCGACCAGCGCGGTCACTGCGTGAACGGACCCGACATCAAGCACGACGACCTGACCGCTCCGCCGACCGAGGACGCCGAGGAGCTCTACCACCAGGCGCCCTGCGGCTACCTGTCGGTGACCCCGCGGGGCACCATCGTCAAGGTCAACGACACGTTCCTGCGCTGGACCGGCCTGGACCGCGACGACCTCGTCGGCCGGCGGCGATTCGCCGACCTGCTCAGCCCGGGCGGCCGGCTGTACCACGAGACCCACTACATGCCGCTGCTGCAGATGCAGGGGCAGGTCCGCGAGATCGCCCTCGACATCGTGATGGCCGACGGCGAGCGGCTGCCGGTCCTGGTCAACGCGGTGCTCGAGCGCGAGCCGACGGGCGAGGCCCGCGTGATCCGCATCGTCGTCTTCGACGCCACCGAGCGGCGCGCCTACGAGCGCGAGCTGCTGCGGGCCAAGGAGCGCGCGGAGGCGTCGGAGCGCCGCGCGAGGTCGCTGGCCCAGACGCTGCAGCGCACCCTGTTGCCGCCGTCGACGCCCAGCATCCCCGGGCTGGAGTTCGCCGCGGCGTTCCGTCCGGCCGGCGAGGGCACCGAGGTCGGCGGCGACTTCTACGACGCCTTCCAGGTCGGCGCCGACGACTGGGTGGTCGTCCTCGGCGACGTCTGCGGCAAGGGCGTCGACGCCGCCGTCGTGACCGCCCTGGCCCGCCACACGCTGCGCGCCGTCGTGGTCGGCATGCACGCGCCCAGCCAGGCGCTGTCCGCTCTCAACGAGGTGCTGCTGCACCAGGGTGGCGACCGGTTCTGCACGGTCGCGCTGGTGCGGCTGCAGCGCCGGTCTGACGGCACCTGGCACGCAACGCTCGGCTCCGGCGGTCACCCCGCGGCGCTGCTGGTGCGGCCCGGCGGGGCCGCGGAGCCGGTCGGCGGGACCGGCCCGCTCGTGGGCGTCCTCGACGAGGTCGAGTTCCACGACCGCGAGCTGGACCTCGGCGAGAACGACGTGCTGACGCTCTTCACCGACGGGGTGACCGAGGCTCGCCGGCACCACGAGATGTACGGCGACGCACGGCTGCGCGAGAACGTCGAGCGGCACGCCACGTCGGCCGCCGCCGTCGTGGACGGGCTGCTCGAGGACGTCGTCGACTTCCAGCAGGGCGAGGTGCGCGACGACATCGCGATCGTGTCCCTGCGCGTCGTCGCGCCCTGACCGCATCCACCGGAAACGTCAGCCCAGCGAGATCAGCCGGTGCACCTCGATCGGCTCGGCCTTGCCCTTGAGCGACATCTCGCCGAGCGACTCGGTGCGCGCCTGGGGCAGCAGCGCCTTGGTGGTGGGACCGATCGCGACGCCCCCGCCCGGGGCCTTGCCCTCGATCCGTGACGCGGTGTTGACGGTGTCGCCGATGACGGTGTGGGTGCGGCCGCCCTCGGTGCCGAGCAGCGAGACCAGCACCGGGCCGCTGTTGATCCCGACCCGGAACCGCGGCCAGCCCGGGTGCTCGGCCAGCACCCGCTCGCTCGCCCGCTGCAGCGCCAGGCCCGCCCCCGCGGCCCGGACGGCGTGGTCCGGCTGGTCCCCGCGCTTGTTGAACGTGACCATCAGCGCGTCGCCGATGATCCGGTCGATCTCCCCGCCGTACTCCTGCACGACCGGAGGCACGGCGACCTGGAAGAAGGTGTTCAGCATCGCCGTCACCTCGGCCGGCTCGTGCGCCTCGGAGAACGTGGTGAACCCCTGCAGGTCCGCGAAGAGCACGCTCATCTCCCGCTCCCCGGCGACGGTGTCCTCGAGGTAGAGGTCGGCGAACCGCTCCTCATGCCACTGCAGGCGAGCCCCGAGCGCCACGAGCGCGAACGCCGCGAGCATCAGCAGGTGCCACTCCCACCAGGAGAGCTGCCAGTTGCGCGCGAACACCACCGCGACCATCGCCTCGGCGAGCAGCACGAACGCCGCGAGCATCGACAACAGCATCAGGGACGGCCGCCGCAGCCACAGCGCGAGGTAGCGGCCCGCGGCCACGACGTACAGCACGATCGCGACCAGCGCGAGCGGGCCGAGGAAGCCGCCGGCCTGCTCGGGCACGGCCTGACCCTCGTGCAGCGGCGGCAGCTGGGTGACGGAGGCGACCGCCCACAGCGCCATCAGCACGAGCAGCGCGACCCGGGCACGGCGCGCGGCGACGACGGCGCGGACCGCCCGGTCACCGCTGAGGTCGAGCGAGGACGCGACCGCGAACAGCGAGCCGATCGCGATGCCCACCGGAGTGGCCACCACGAACCCGGCGTTGGGCTGGGCCAGCAGCACGCCGGGTGTGGCCAGCGCGTGCAGACCCAGGAAGCCCGCGGCGGAGAGGAACGCCAGCGACACGAGCATCACCCGGGCGTCGCCTCGCTTCTGCGCGGCGCTGCCGGTGCCGTAGGCCAGCACGGCGCTGAGCGCAGCCGTGGCCAGCACCAGCCAGAAGTGCGAGGGGTGGTGCTCCCAGTGCAGGTCGAGCTCGGGACGGCGCATCAGCAGCACGAAGCCGGCCAGCGGTACGGCGAGCACGATCGCCGACGCCGCGAGCATGCCTCGCGTGTAGACGAACTTGGGCTCGGCGCGCTCACTCACCTCGGCCATGGCGCTCCTTGAAAAGCTGGTGCACCTGGGAGACCACGACCGAGCCCTCGCCGACCGCGGAGGCGACGCGCTTCACCGAGCCGCAGCGCACGTCGCCGACCGCGAAGAGGCCGGGCACGGTGGACTCGTAGGGGTACGGCGCCCGCTCGAGCGGCCAGCTTCCCGACGCTGCCGCGTCGGCACCGGCGAGCACGTAGCCGAACCGGTCGCGGCCGACGTCGTCCGGCAGCCACGCCGTGCGCGGCTCGGCGCCGATCATCACGAAGAGCCCGTCCGCGCGCAGCGTCTCCTCGTTGCCGCCCTGGCGGTCGCGCACCACGACGTGGTCGAGCCGAGGCGACCCGCCACCGTCGACGACCTCGGCGCCGAGCCGCACGGCGACGTTGGCGGTGGCGCCGATCGTCTCGACCAGGTAGGCCGACATGCTCTCGCCGAGGTCGTTGCCGCGCACGACGAGCGTGACCTGCTCGCAGTAGCGCGCGAGGTGCAGCACCGCCTGGCCGGCGGAGTTGCCGCCGCCGACCACGACCGCGTGCAGGCCGGCGAGGCCCTGTGCCTCGGAGACGCTGGCGCCGTAGAAGACGCCGGCCCCGGTGAGGGCCTCGAGGTTCGGCACGCCGAGCCGCCGGTAGCTGACCCCGGTCGCGAGCACCACCGCGCGAGCGGTCACGTCGCCGACCTCGCCGATCGTCGCGGTGAAGACGCCGTCAGGGCCGGGCTTGAGCTGCTCGACCTGGCGCATGAACAGGAAGTAGGTGCCGAACACCCACGCTTGCTGGTAGCCGCGCTGGGCGAGCTCCGCGCCACTGACCCCGCGCGAGAACCCGAGGTAGTTGCGGATCAGCGACGAGGAGCCGGCCTGGCCGCCGAGCGCCTCGCGCTCCACGACGAGCGTGCGCAGGCCCTCCGATGCGCCGTACACCGCCGCGGCGAGCCCGGACGGCCCGCCGCCGACGACGAGAAGGTCGACGTCGCGGTCGTCAACGCCGAGGGTCGTCGGGACGCCCCAGGCCTCGGCGACCTCGACGTCGGTGGGGTCGAGCAGCACCGTGCCGTCGAGGGCGGCCATCCACACCAGCACCTCGGCGTTGGAGTGGTCGAAGCCGACGAGGTCGACGTACTCGAGCACGTCCTCGGCGGCCTCCGAACCCTTCTCGCGGAAGGCGTGCGGGATGCCGTTGCGGGCCAGCAGGCTGCGGATCTGCGACGCCCGGGCCGAGGTGCGGTCGGCGACCACGACGACCTCGCGGAGGTTGGTCGGGTCGGCGCGGGACCACTCCTGCACGAACTCCGCCACCACGCGGTGGAACAGCTCGTCCCGGTCGGTCCAGGGCTTGAGCACGTAGTAGGAGATATCGCCGACGGCCATCGACTGCAGGATCGTGCTCGCGGTGTCGCGGTCGGCCCAGGAGCCCCAGTCGACCAGCATCGCGCGCCGGGCGTCCGGGTGCTCGCCGCGGACTCGCGTCAGCACCGCGCTACGGTCCTCGGCGCCGAGCGCGTAGTCCACGAGCGTCACCGCCACCCGTTGGCCGAGCTCCCGGCAGTCGTCGAGCACCCGCTGTGCGTCCGCGTTGGTGCGCTCCCCGCGGACCCGGAACTCCGAGCCGAACGCCTGCTGCAGCTCGTCCTCGATCCGGTCGAGCTGGCGCGCATCCGGTACGACGGCGAGCAGGACCGGGCGCAGCCGTCCCAGGCTGCCCTGGATCTGTTGGCCTCCCATGTCCAAGAAACGTAGGGCGGGGCGGCGCGGCGGGCCACGCGTATAAGTCGGGCGATCCGACCGAAACCCGGGGCAATGGCCCGGACGGATTCTGCGTGCGCCTGGCCGGCTCGGCTTCCGGGTCGCGGTACCTTCCGGTTCGTGGCGCTCTCCGTGTGCCTGCTGCTCGACGGCCGTGCCGACAAGGCGGTGCGGTCGCTGTGGCAGCGTCTCGAGGACGCCGGCGTGGGCTCGCTGCTCACCCACACCCACGGCCGGCACCGCCCGCACGTGACGCTGGCGTCGCTGCTCGACTCCGACGACGCGACCCTGCCGGCGCTGCTGACGCGGCTCCAGCCCTGCCGGGACCAGGAGCCGGTGACGGTGCGCTTCGACGCGCTCGGCATCTTCCGCCGCAGCCGGTGCTGGCTGGTCCCGGAGGCGAACCGGGAGCTGCTCGACCGGCAGGAGCAGGCGGTGCGCGCGTGCGACGGCACGAACGCGCTGCTGCACCGCAACTACGCCGAGGGCGCATGGACCCCCCACCTCACCCTGGCGCCGCGGCTGCACCTGGAGCGGCTGCCGGTCGTGGCCGGGCTGGCGTTCGACATCCTCCCGGTGGAGGCGACGCTGGGCCCGCTCGTCGTCGTCGACACCACGACCGGCGACGTGCACCCGGTCTGACGGCCGGTCCGACGGTTCCTACGATGGCGCCCGTGCGCGCTCTCCAGTACGACGCGTACGGCGAGCCGCCCCACCTGCTCGACGTACCCGATCCGGTCTGTCCTCCCGACGGCGTCGTGGTCGCGGTGCGCGCCACCGGCGTGTGCCGGTCCGACTGGCACGCGTGGCAGGGCCACGACCCGGTGCCGCTGCCGATGGTGCCCGGCCACGAACTGGCCGGCGTCGTCGTCGAGGTCGGCCCCCGCGTCACCGGGCACACCATCGGCGAGCGCGTCACCGTGCCGTTCGTGTGCGGCTGCGGCCGATGCACCTACTGCGCGGACGGCGACGCGCAGGTCTGCCCCGACCAGCAGCAGCCCGGGTTCACGATGCCCGGCTCGTTCGCGGACCTGGTTGCGCTGCCCTCCGCCGACCTCAACCTGGTCACGCTCCCGGACGCGATCGGCTTCGTCGCCGCTGCGTCGCTCGGCTGCCGGTTCGCCACCGCCTACCGCGCGCTGACCGCGCACGGCCAGGTCGCGCCCGGGCAGCACGTCGTCGTGCACGGCTGCGGCGGCGTCGGGCTCTCGGCCGTGATGCTGGCCAAGGCCCTCGGTGCGCACGTCGTCGCCGTCGACCTCTCCCCCGCCGCGCTCGACCTCGCGCGTGGGCTCGGAGCGGACGCCCTCGTCGCGGCCGGGCCGGCCGCCGTACGACACATCCGCGAGGCCACCGGCGGCGGCGCGCATGTCTCACTCGACGCGGTGGGCACCTCGGCCACCGCGGTGGCGTCCGTCGAGTCGCTCCGCCCGCGCGGCCGGCACGTCCAGGTCGGACTGCTGCTCGGCGCGCATGCCACCCCGCCGCTGCCGATGGGCCGCGTCGTCGCCCAGGAGCTGAGCATCCACGGCTCCCACGGCATGGCCGCCCGCGACTACCCCGCGATGCTCGACCTCGTCGCCTCCGGCGCCGTCGACCCGCTCCGCCTCGTCGGCCGCACCATCCCCCTCGAGGACGCCGGCGCCGCCCTCGCCGCGATGAGCGCCCCGAACGCCACCGCCGGCATGACCGTCGTCGAGCTGGCCTGAACCCCGATTCGTCCGCAGATTTGTGTCCGTTCCTCGCGGAGCCATTGCGACGAATCGGGGTTGGTGACGCGCCGATACGCTCCGGGCATGGGACGCAGCGTCTACGTCGCCTCGGCGGAGGGGTTCTCGGGCAAGTCGACGGTGGCACTCGGCCTGGTCGAGGAGCTCTCACGGCGCGTCGGCCGGGTGGGTGTCTTCCGGCCGGTGGTGCGCTCGGGCAAGGAGTCGCCGGACGGTCGCGACTACGTGCTCGACCTGCTGACGTCCCACGAGGCGGTGAGCACGAGCTACGAGGAAGCCGCCGGCGTCACGTACGACGACGTACACAAGGACCCGACCGCCGCCCTCGACCGCATCGTCGAGCGGTACCACGAGGTCGCCGACGCCTGCGACGCCGTGGTGATCGTCGGCACCGACTACACCGACGTGGGCAGCCCGACGGAGTTCGCCTACAACGCGCGCCTGGCAGCCAACCTCGGCTCGCCCGTCGTGCTGGTGCTCAACGGCTTCGGCCACACGCCCGACGAGCTGCACACGATGACCGGCGTCGCGGTCGACGCTCTCCGGGGCGAGCACGGCACGCTGCTCGCGGTCATCGCCAACCGGGTCGACGCCGCCGACGTGCTCGACGACACCCAGGCGATCAGCGTGGACGGAGCGCTCGCCTATGCACTGCCTGAGGAGCCGCTGCTCAGCGCGCCATCGCTGGCGGACCTGATGCGCGCGTGCGCCGGCACGCTGGTCAGCGGCGACGACGAGCTGCTGGGTCGTGAGACCAGCGGGCTCGTGGTCGCCGCGATGACCCTGCCCAACGTGCTCGACCGATTGTTCGACGGCGCGGTCGTGGTGACCCCCGGCGACCGGCCGGAGATCGTGCTCGGCGTGCTGATGGCCCACGTGTCGACGAACTTCCCCCAGATGGCGGGCATCGTGCTCAACGGCGGACTCGGGCTGCACGAGCAGATCGAGCGGCTCCTCGAAGGGCTCGGCTCGACGCTGCCGATCATCGAGACGCCGCTGGGCACGCACGCCACGACCACGGCGCTCAACAGCGTCCGCGGCCGGCTCACCAAGGACTCGCCGCGCAAGGTCCAGACCGCGATCCAGCTGTTCGGCAAGCACGTCGACGGCGACACGCTGCTCGACCGGCTCGAGGTCGCACGCACCGACGCGGTCACGCCGCTGATGTTCGAGCACCAGCTGGTCGACCGGGCGGGGGCCGACCGGCGGCACATCGTGCTGCCGGAAGGCGACGAGGAGCGGATCCTCCGCGCGGCCGACGTACTGCTGCGCCGGGGCATCGTCGACCTGACCCTGCTGGGCGACCCGATCCGGATCAACTCCACCGCGGCCAGGCTCGGCCTCGACGTGTCGAAGGCGCGGCTGCTCAGCCCCTACGACGAGGAGCTCGTCGAGCGATTCGCCCAGGAGTACTACGAGCGCCGCAAGCACAAGGGAATCGAGCTCGACGACGCACGCTCGCTCGTCACCGACGTGTCGTACTTCGGCACGATGATGGTCGAGCTCGGCCTCGCCGACGGCATGGTGTCCGGCGCGGTGCACACGACCGCCCACACGATCCGGCCGGCGCTCGAGGTGGTCAAGACGGTGCCCGGCGTCTCGGTGGTGTCGTCGGTGTTCTTCATGTGCCTGGAGAACCAGGTCCTCGTGTACGGCGACTGCGCGGTCAACCCCGACCCGACCGCGGAGCAGCTCGCCGACATCGCGATCTCGTCGGCCCGCACCGCCGAGGCGTTCGGGGTCGAGCCGCGCGTGGCGATGCTGTCCTACTCCACCGGCGCCAGCGGCGCGGGCACCGACGTCGAGAAGGTGTCGGCCGCCACCGCTCTGGTGAAGGAGAAGGCGCCGGACCTGCTCGTCGAGGGACCGATCCAGTACGACGCCGCGATCGACGCGGCCGTTGCGCGCACCAAGCTGCCCGACTCGGAGGTGGCCGGTCGCGCGACGGTGTTCGTCTTCCCGGACCTCAACACCGGCAACAACACCTACAAGGCCGTGCAGCGCTCGGCCGGTGCCGTCGCGGTCGGGCCGGTGCTGCAGGGTCTGCGCAAGCCGGTCAACGACCTGTCCCGCGGCGCGACCGTCCGCGACATCGTCAACACGGTCGCGATCACCGCGATCCAGGCCCAGAAGGACGCCACCGCATGAGCGACCTGGTGCTGGTGGTCAACGCCGGCTCGTCCTCGTTGAAGTACTCCCTCGTCGACGCCGCCACCGGCGACGAGCCCGCCGACGGCATCGTCGAGGCGATCGGCGAGGACCGCGGCGCGCTCACGCACCGCGGCCCGAACGGCGAGCACGAGGAGAAGCGCACCTTCGCCGACCACGAGGAAGCGCTGCGTGCCGTGCTCGACGCGTTCGACAAGCACGGGCCCGCGCTGGCCGACGCAGGCATCCGCGCGGTCGGGCACCGGGTCGTGCACGGCGGCGAGATGTTCTCCGCGCCGGCGCTCGTGAACGACGAGCTGCTCGCGCACGTCGAGGAGCTCGTGCCGCTCGCTCCACTGCACAACCCGGCGAACCTCGAGGGCCTGCGCGTCGCCTTGCGGTTGTTCCCGGACGTGCCGCAGGTGGCGGTGTTCGACACGGCGTTCCACGCCACGCTGCCCGAGCACGCGTACACCTACGCCGTACCTCTCTCGTGGCGGGACGACCACCACGTCCGCCGCTACGGGTTCCACGGCACGTCGTACGCCTTCGTCTCGCAGGCAGCGGCCGACCACCTCGGCCGTCCGCTCGAGGAGACCAACCTCATCGTGCTGCACCTCGGCAACGGCTGCTCGACCACCGCGGTCGAAGGCGGCCGCTCGGTCGAGACGTCGATGGGTCTCACGCCGCTCGAGGGGCTCGTCATGGGCACCCGCTCCGGCGACCTCGACCCCGCCGTACCCGCGCATCTCCACCGCCAGCTCGGCTGGACGCTCGAGGACATCGACCGCGAGCTCAACAAGGAGTCCGGCCTCAAGGGCCTCACGGGCGTCAACGACTTCCGCCGGCTGATGGAGCTGCGCGACGCCGGCGACGGGCGTGCCCGGCTGGCGTTCGACGTCTACGTGCACCGGATCCGCAAGTACGTCGGCGCCTACTACGCCGTCCTCGGCCACGTCGACGCCGTCGTGTTCACCGCCGGCGTCGGCGAGAACTCCCCCACCCTCCGCGCCGCCGCCCTCGACGGACTCGACCGCCTCGGCATCATCGTCGACCCCGACCGCAACCAGGCCGCGTCCCGCGACACCCGCACCGTCTCCCCCGACGACTCCGACGTCGCCGTCCTCGTCGTCCCCACCAACGAGGAGTGGGAGATCGCCCGCCAGACCCTCGCCGCCCTCTAGCCCCGTCGAGTCGGCGCTGCCGCCCTGCGGGCGGGAATGCCGAGGAGTCAGTTATTCAGGCTCGTGGGCGGCGTGTCGCGTCACAACTGACCCCTCGCCAGCTGGACGGAGAGGACGGGAGCCAGCGGCATCCGGGCCAGCAGCAGGGCCTGGTAGGCGTGGTACACGTCGGGCTTGCCGCGCCAGGTCGTCGCCGCGGGCCGGTTGTGCTCGTCGAGCTCGTGGTGCCAGGAGCCGAGCTCGGAGTCGATCAGGTGAGTGGCGATGTACTTCTCGAAGGTCCCCTGCCAGGCGCGGTACGACGTGTCGCCCGTGCGCCGGTGAAGGGCGGCCGCGGCGGCGAGCGCCTCGGCGTGCACCCAGTGCATCCGGCTGCGCACGACCGGACGGCGCTCCCAGTCGACCGTGTAGACGAAGCCCCGCGCCCCGTCGACGAACCAGGCGTCCTCGCACGCCTCCTCGAAGAGCGCCTGGGCGTCCTCGACGAGCCACACCGGCGGGTCGGGCACGGTGGCGTCGAGGTGCAGCAGCAGCCGCGACCACTCGAGCAGGTGGCCGGGCGTGCAGCCATACGGCCGAAAGGGGTCGGCCGGGGTGTCGACGTTGTAGTCGAGCAGCGGCTGCCAGTCGACCGTGAAGTGTTCGGGCAGGAGGTAACTGTGCTGTCGCGCGACGTCGTGGATCAGGTGCTCCGCGATGCCGAGCGCGACGTCGTGCCAGTGCCGCTCGCCGGTCACGTCGCCGGCGGCGAGCAGCGCCTCGACCATGTGCATGCTGGAGTTCGCGCCGCGGTAGGGCTCCCCCGGCGACAGCTCCGGCGCGAGCGTGTCGACCACGCGGCCGTCGCCGTCCAGGAAGTGCCGCCGTACGACGGCGAGCGCCTCTTCGAGCAGCGCCTCGCCGCCGGGCACGCCGGCCACCGACGCGCTCGACGCCGCGAGCACCACGAAGGCGTGGGCGTACGCCGCCTTGGTGGCGTCGACGACGCGCCCGCCGTGCGACACCGCGGCGTACCAGCCGCCGTGCTCGTGATCGCGCAGCGGGCCGGCGAGCGCACGGACACCGTGCGCCGCCAGCCCGGCCGCGTCCTCGACCGCCTGGAGGTGGGCGAGCGAGAACACGTGCGTCATGCGCGTCGTGATCCACGTGTGCACGGGCTGACTCAGGTCAGGCACCCCGCGCTCGTCGAGCCACGCGAACCCCGTCGGCGTCGCGGCGGACCCCCGTGCGAAGTCGAGCAGCCGCCGCTCCTCAGCCGCGGCGTCGACCCGCGCCACCGGCGCGGTCATCCCTTGACCGAGCCCGCCATCAGCCCGCCGACGAAGTAGCGCCCGAGCAGGATGTAGACCAGCAGCGTCGGCACGGAGGCGATGAGCGCGCCCGCCATGCTCGCCGAGTAGTCCTGGAGCTGGCCACTGGCCAGGAAGTTCAGTGCGATGGTGACCGGCCCGTTGCGGGAGTTCGAGAAGAACAGCGCGAACAGGTAGTCGTTCCATGCCGAGGTGAACTGCCACATCAGCACGACCACGAAGGCCGGCATCGAGATCGGCAGGATGATCGACGCGTAGGTGCGCAGCATTCCCGCCCCGTCGACGCGCGCCGCCTCGATCAGCTCGTGTGGCACCCCGGCGTAGTAGTTGCGGAAGATCAGCGTGGTGATCGGCAGGCCGTAGACGACGTGCAGCAGGATCAGGCTCGGCACGCCGGACGGTACGCCGAGGGCCTGCACGAGCTGCACCAGCGGGATCATCACCGCCTGGTACGGGATGAACATCCCGAAGAGGATCAGCGTGAACACGATGTCTGCCCCGGGGAACCGCCACCGCGACAGCACGAACCCGTTCATCGACCCGATGAGCGACGAGATGATCGCGGCCGGGATGACCATCGAGAACGTCCGCCCCAGCGCAGGCGCGAGCTGCTGCCAGGCCCGCTCCCAGCCGGCGGTCTGCCACTCGGTCGGCAGGTTCCACGCGCGGGCGGGCGTGGCGTCGCCGATCCCCTTGAAGCTGGTGACGAACAGGACGTACGCCGGCATCAGCACGATGCACACGAACAGCAGGAGCAGGCCGTACTTGACGGTGCGCGTGACGGCGGAGCGCCCGGACGTGGGCCGGACAGGCGCCGTGGCCTTGGCCTCGGGCAGCGCCTCGGTGGTGACGGCGGTGCTCATCGACGACGCTCCGATCGGTAGGTGGCCACGAGGTACGGCACGATCAGCACCGCCACGATGACCAGCAGGACGGTGCCGATGGCCGCGGACTTGGCGTAGTCGCCGCGGGTGAACTCCACCCACATCTGCGTGGCCGGCACCTGGGTCGTGTAGTTCGTCTGGCCGGCGATCGCCATGATCAGGTCGAAGACCTTCAGCGACATGTGGCCGATGATGATGATCGCCGAGAGGGCGACCGGGCTGAGCTGCGGGAAGAGCACGTAGCGGTAGAGCTGCCACTCCGACGCGCCGTCGATGCGACCCGCCTCACGCAGCTCCTCGGGGATGCCCCGGAAGCCGGCGAGGAACAGCGCCATCACGTAGCCGGAGAGCTGCCACACCGCGGGCAGGGCGATCGCCATGATCCCCCACTGCTCGTCGGTCCACCACGGATTCTGGAGGAAGCCCAGCCCGACCTCCTCGAACAACCGGTTGAGGCCCGAGGCGCGGTCGCCCTCGGCGTTGTTGAGCAGCCAGCGCCAGACCACGCCGGAGGCGATGAACGACACCGCCATCGGGAAGAGGTAGACCGCGCGGAACAGCGACTCACCACGCGCGCCGCGCTCGAGCAGCCACGCCCACAGGAAGCCGAAGACCAGCGTGCCCACCAGGAACGTGCCGGTGTAGAGCAGCAGGTTGCGCAAGGAGTAGATGAACGTGTCGTCGGAGAACAGCGTCACGTAGTTCTCGAACCCGACGTACCCCTCCGCCGGACCTCGCGTGTGCCGGTCCTGGAAGGACGTGTTGAGGTTGGCGCCGATCAGGCCGTAGACGAAGACGCCGAGCACGACGATCGTCGGGGTGATCAGCAGCAGGGGTGGTCCCCAGACGCGGTACCCCTTCTTGGTTCTCCCGGAGGGCCGCGTGGGGGGCCGCGCGGGCGTCCTCGCCGGGGTTTCCGCGGAGGTCTCACTGCTCATGTGCGAAGCCTTTCCCTCGGGGGTCGACCTGTCGAGACCCGTTCGGGCCTGCCCGGACGCGCGCCGGGACAACGCCGGGACAGTCCAGAGACAAGCACCGACAGCGCCGGGTAGAACGGTGGCGGCCGCCGCTCGAGGCAGACGACCGCCACCGGGTCCGGGTGTCGTGAGGTCAGGTCGTCAGGTCGACCCTGGGTCGCGACCGGTCAGGACTGCGCGTTCTTCTCGGCCGCCGCGACGAGGCCCTCCTGCAGGCCGGCCACGTCCTCGTCGGAGCCGAACTTCGCGACCGCGGCGGTGATGTCGGTCAGCCAGCTCACCGACGCCGCTGCACCGTGCGCGAGCGACGACACGATCTCGTCGTTCTCCCACGACTCGATGGCGGTCTGCTGGTACTCGCCGAAATCGTCGGTGTTCGCCTCGAGGTTGGCCGGGATCGAACCCTTGGCCTTGTTGAAGGCCTCCTGGCCCTCGGCGCTGGCCACGGTGTCGAGCCAGGCCTCGGTGCCCTCGGGGTTCGGGCCGTTGACCGGCATGGTGAACGAGTCCGCGAGGAAGTCGAAGACGCCGTCGGTGCCGGGGACCGGGAAGGTGATGTAGTCCTCGCCGAACTTCTTGTCCTGGCTGGCGAACGCCGCCTCGGCCCAGTCACCCATCACGTTGAACGCCGCGTCGCCGTCGATCACGAGCTGCGTGGCGTCCGGCCAGTCGAGGGACTGCCGGTCGGAGTTGGTGAAGCTCATCAGCTTCGCGTAGTCCTCGAGCGCCGCCTTGACCTCGGGGCCGCCCCAGTCGGTCGAGCCGTCCCACAGGCCGTTGTAGGCCTCGGCGCCGAGGTCGGCGAGCAGCACGGTCTCGAGCAGGTGCACCTGCGTCCAGTCGGTCGCGACGGACAGCGGGATCTTGCCGGCCGCGTCGACCTTCTCGAGCGCCGCGATCCAGTCGTCGAGGGTGTCGTACGTCGCCTCCGGGTCGAGCCCGGCCTCCTCGAGGACCGCCGGGTTGGCCCACACCACGTTGGCTCGGTGGATGTTGGAGGGGACGGAGTAGATCTCGCCGTCCTGCTGGAGCCGCTCGAGCAGACCCTCCGGGAAGAGCTCGTTCCAGCCCTTCTCCTCGTACATGTCGGACAGGCCCTCGATCTGGCCCTGCTCGATGTAGTCGGTCAGCTCGGCACCGGCGTGCGCCTGGAACGTCGCCGGCGGGTCGTTGGTCTGCAGCCGCGAGGCGAGGACGTTCTTGGCGTCCGAGCCCGCACCACCGGCGACGGCACCGTTGACGAAGGTGAAGTCGGGGTGCTGGTCCTCGAAGACCTTGACGAGGGCGTCGAGGCCCTCCTTCTCGCTGCCCTCGGCCCACCAGGTGAAGACCTCGACTTCCTGGGTGTCGCCGCCACCACCGCTGCCGCCGCTGTCCCCACCGCACGCGGCGGTCAGGGCGAGCAGGCCGGCGGTGGCCAACACCGCGACCAGCTTCTTGGGGGTTGCTCTCATGACGCTCCTCCGGTTCGCACGAGCTCGACCGCGCGCAGCAGGTCCGCGGGGGTCGGTTTCAATTTGTGTCAACGTAGAACGTGGGTTCTGACCAGTCAATGCATAACCCCGTGTCTTTACCGAGTTGTTTCTGTTCAACTTGGGCATAAGTGGGCTAGCCTCGCTGCATGATCGAGGCGAACGGGGTTGGTGAGACTCGCGAGACGGGCGGAACGGACGAATCCGGACGCAGCGCGCTACGCACCGGCAACCGTGACCTCGTGCTCGAGCTGCTGAGCCGCTCCGAGCCGCTCAGCCGCAGCGAGCTGATCCGGCGCACCGGTCTCTCGCGCAGCACGGTGTCGAGCATCATCAAGGAGCTGATGAGCGAGGGCCACGTCGCGGAGACCGCCACCGGCCCGGCGCCGAAGGGAAGCGGCCGGCCGCCGACCCGGCTGACGCTCGCCGGCGACCCGCGCGTGCTCGTCGGCGTCGACATCGGCCACCGGCACGTGCGCGTCGCGGTCAGCGACCTGTCGAGCAGCATCCTCGCCGAGCGCGAGGTGGCGCTCGACGTCGACCGCGAGCCGGCCGCACCGACACTCGACCTGACCGCGCAGATGGTCAAGGAGTGCCTGGCCGACGCGAGCGCCGACGAGTCCCGCGTGGTCGGTGTCGGGATGGGCGTCCCAGGGCCGATCGACCCGCGCACCGGCACGATCGTCTCCCCGATCCTTCCCGGCTGGGTGACCCTCCGGCCCGCCGTCGAGCTCGCCGACCGCCTCGGCCTCGACGTGCGCACCGACAACGACGCCAACGTCGGTGCCCTCGGCGAGCTGGTGCACGGCGCGGCCCGGGGGTACGACGACGTCATCTACGTCAAAGTCGCCGGCGGTATCGGCGCCGGGCTCATCCTGGCCGGCCGGCTGCACCGCGGCGTCACCGGCATCGCCGGCGAGATCGGCCACGTCCGGTTGCACGACGACGGCCCGGTCTGCCGGTGCGGCAACCGCGGCTGCCTCGAGACGCAGGTGGCCGCGCCCCGGCTGGTCGAGCTGCTCCGTCCGGCGTACGGCATGGACCTGGACGTCGACCGGATGCTGGAGCTCAGCCGCGCCGAGGACGCCGGCGTCAACCGGATCCTCGACGACGCCGGCCGCGCGATCGGGCGCGTGCTCGCCGACCTGAGCAACCACCTCAACCCAGCGGTCATCGTCGTCGGCGGCGCGATCGGGGTCTCCCCCTCGTTGCTGCGCGGCATCCGCGACTCGGTGGCCCGCTACGCCCAGCCCGACACCGCCTCGGCGCTGCGAGTGATCCCGGGCAGCCTCGGCGAGCACGCGGGCGTCATGGGAGCGCTCGCGCTCGCCAAGGACGTCCCCGCGGTCGCCGGGCTGCCCACCGCTGCGGACCACCGCTCAGCCTGAGCCGTTGCGGGCGCTGAGAGCGTAGATCTCCAGTCGCGGGTCGTCCGGCAGCGTCAGCGACACCGGCTCCTTCGACGCGTCCAGCGGCACGACCGTGTGCCACAGCGCGACCGGCGGAGCGTCGCGGCCGGTGCCGGCCTTGACCCGGTAGTCGGTGCGCACCGCCAGCGTCTCGCCGAACCGCGGACCTCCCGCCGCCCAGTCCGTCACCCGCAGCGGTACGTCGGCCGTGGAGCCGTCCGCGTAGGTGACCGTCGCCGTCGCGTCGACGTCGCCGTGGTGCGCGCTGGCGACCACGTCGAGCGCCGGGGAAGCCCCGCCGGTCAGCGGCACGTCCTGGCCGCGCGCCTCGACGAAGTTCGGGTCGGTACCCGTCGTCGACGGCATCAGGTAGGCGCGCTCGCCGAGCACGGACAGCCCTGGCGCCGGCAGCTGCTCGGCCGGGAAGCTCCAGCCGCCGCCGTCGAAGTCGCCTTCCGCGCTCGCGTCGAGCGTGGCCACTCCGTCGTGGTTCCACGACGCGGTCAGGTCCTGCGGGCAGGAGCCCACCTCGGCGTCGCAGTCGGCGGTGACGACCCGCACCGGCACGGTGCGCTCCACGTGGTTGCCGCGCTCGTCGGTCACCACGATGTTGACGTCGTAGGAGCCGTCGGGCGTGCCGGCCGGCACCGTCACGGTCAGGGTGACCGGCACGGTCGTGGGCAGACCCTTCGAGTCCGCGACCCACGTCGTGCGCGCGGGGCTGACCTCCACCGGCGCGTCCGCGGACGCTGCGACGGTGCCCTCGACGCGGCCCGGCCCGGTCGCGACCACGTCGACGGTCACGTCCTGCTGCACGGCCTCGTCCGACGACGCCAGCGCGAGCGTGCGCGGCGACGTACCGGCGGCGAGCCGGCGGGTGTCCTGCCGGCCCTTGCCGCACACGGACGGCGGCGCGTCGCCCTTGCTGGTGCCCCAGCGCGACGGGTGGTCGCCGACGCGCAGCGCGAGCGTGCCGCCCTCGAGCAGCTCGTCGGTGCTGGCCCAGGTCCGCTGCCACGGCCGCTCCCCGAGCCGAGCGGCCGTGACATAACTGCGGGTCCCGCCGTGCGCACCGGGTGCGGTGATGACGAGCTCGTTGGGTCCGCTGATCTCGACGCGGTCGAAGATCGGCGTGGTGAGCCCCCAGACGTCCGTGCCGGGCATGACGGGGTAGATGCCGATCGCCGACAGCACGTGCCAGGCCGACATCGTGCCGAGGTCGTCGTTGCCGGTCATGCCGGTCGGGCCGTCGGTGAACAGCGTGAGTGCCGCGTGCACGACGTCGCTGGTCTTGTGCGGCTCGCCGGTCCACAGGTAGGTGTACGGCGAGTGCAGGTCGGGCTCGTTCTGCGGGTTGTAGCGGTCGGCGTTGTAGTACGCGTACGGCCCGTTCACCCAGACCTCGCGCGCGACCCGCTCCGGGTCGTCGACGAGCTGGTCGTAGGCGAAGAAGTAGTCGAGCCGCTCGCGCGCCTCCTGCGTGCCGCCGATCAGCTCGACCAGGCCCGGCATGTCCTGCTGAGCCAGCCACATGTACTGCCACGCCGTGCCCTCGTGGAAGCCGACCGAGTCCTTGGGGTCGGCCGGCCCGACGAAGCGGCCCTGGTCGTCACGAGCCCGGAACCAGCCGGTCGACTTGTCGAAGACGTTGCGGAAGTACTGCCCGCGTGCGGCGTACCGCTTGGCGTCCGACGTCTTGCCGAGCGCGCCGGCCATCGTCGACAGGGTGCAGTCGGCGAGGGCGTACTCCAGCGTCGCCGACGGCCCGTGGTTCAGGTCGTAGTCGCCGGGCTTGTTGCGCGCGTCGGGCAGGTACGGCACGTAGCCGTCCTGCAGGTACGTCGGGTTGCCCGCTCGTCCGTTGTACGGCGAGTCGGCCGGCGGCACGCCGTCGGCGTTCTCCTTCAGCGCGGCGTACGCGTCGGCCTCATGGCCTTTCAGCAGGCCCTGTCGCCAGGCGGAGACGAGGAACGGCGTGACCGGGTCGCCGGTCATGATGTTGGTCTCGACCGTGGCGTGGCCCCAGCGCGGCAGCCAGCCGCCCTCGTCCTCGATCTTCAGGATCGACCGCGCCATGTCCCGAGACTCGTCCGGCGCCAGCAGCGCGAGCAGCTGCTGCTGGGTGCGGTAGGTGTCCCACAGGGACCAGTTCTGGTAGTAGGTGAACCCCTTCGCGATGTGCACGTCCTGGTCCCAGCCGCGGTAGCGGCCGTCGACGTCGCTGCCGATCGTCGGTGCGAGGAAGCTGCGGTAGAGCGAGGAGTAGAACGTGCGGCGCTCGGTCTCGGTGCCGCCCTCCACCTTGATCTGCTGCAGCCGGTCCTCCCACGCCTGCTCGGCTGCGGCGCGTACGGCGTCGAACGTGCTGTCGCCCTCGGCGGCGAGGTTCTTCTGCGCGCCGACGGTGTCGACGTACGACAACGCGGTGACAGCCTCGACGTCGCGGTCGTCGGTTGCGTCAAAGGTGACATAGGCGCCGTTGCGCTGCTCCCCCGCGCTGGACTCAC
>DASURB010000084.1:0-11840 GCA_036280235.1 Nocardioides sp. | reverse complement strand
GCAAGCAGATCCTCGACGGCCGCAACCTGCTCGACGCCGACCGGTGGCGCGAGGGCGGCTGGACGTTCCGCAGCATGGGACGGCGTTGAGCCTCGACCTGCACGTCGCCGACCTGACGGCACTGCGCCGCGCGGTCGAACGTCTCGACCGCGCGGAGACCGCGTCGACCTTCACCATCGAGGTCGACGCCTGTACGACCACCCCCACCCTCACGCCACACCCCTCGTGGCCGCGTCTCTCTCGGCTCGCCGTGACGACGAAGGGCGATGGCGCGCTGCTGGAGGCCGAGTTCGCCGATGAGGCCCCTGTGCGGGCGGTCGTGGCGGCGGTCGCGCGGTCCGTCGCTCCCGGCGCTCTCGACTGGCCGGGCTGGCCGGACACCGCGGTGGGCGTGACCCAGGTGGACGGCAGCGCCGACTTCCCGCCCGACCTTGTCATCGCCGAGCAGGCACCCTTGGTGAGGGACCTGCCCGACCCGCATCCCGTCCTCGCCCGCGCACCCGTCGTCGTCACGACCGGACCCGAGCCGACCTGGGCCGAGGTCGCGGAGGTGACGGGCGGGCCGCTCGCGCTCGGCCCGCTCGACCACCGCACGCTCAACCCGGTCGGGTTCAAGCGCCAGCACCGGCAGCCCGTCACCCACCTGGTCGCCCACGAGGACGCCGACAGGCTCACGCTCCGCACCGCCAAGGGCGAACTCGCGATCGACGCCCGGCACGGGCCCTCCGACGCGGACATCGACCGACTGAGACGGGTCGCGGCCGTGCACGTGGGTTGGGAGGGGGCCTACGGACCGCACGCCTACGCCCGCGTCGTCGCCGGTCTCGCGATGGCCGGCGTCCCCCTGCTCGCTGCTGACGTCCCAGGCTGGGCTCGACAGCTGCTGGCCCCCGACCTCGTCGACGGCCTCACCCAGCAGCCCGAAGACCTCGACGACATCGTCGAGCGCGAGGCGCACAGCATCCGGCTGCGCCGCGCCGCTCTCCGCGCGCACGGCGCCGCGGGCTGGCGCCGAACGGCCGGCGCGGCCCACGGCCTGCAGACCACGCCTCCGCCGAGGGTGTCCGTGCTGCTGCCCACGCGTCGCCCCGAGCAGGTCCCGTTCGTCCTCCGCCAGGTGGCCCGCCAACGCGGCGTCGACCTGGAGCTGGTCCTCGTGACGCACGGTTTCGCGGCTGACGAGACCGCCCTCGCCGCGTTCCGCGCCGCCGGCGCACCTCTCACAGCCCTCGAGGCCCCGGCCGACGAGCCGTTCGGCGCCATCCTCAACCGCGCCGTACGTGCCGCCGGCGGCGACGTGCTGCTCAAGGTGGACGACGACGACTGGTACGGCCGCGACTTCGTCGCCGACCTGCTCCTGGCCCGCGAGTACTCCGGCGCCGACGTCGTCGGAACCCCGCCCGAGTTCACCTTCGTCGAGCCGCTCTGGCTCACCGTGCGCCGGCAGGACGCGACCGAGGCCTACCGCCCCGTCGTCGCCGGCGGCACGATGCTGATGGACCGCGGCACGGTCGCCGCAATCGGCGGGTTCCGCGAGACACGCAAGTTCGTCGACGCCGGACTGCTGCGCGCGGTCACCGACGCCGGCGGCAGCATCTACCGCACCCACGGCCACGGTTACGTCCTGCGCCGCGGCGCACAGGGCCACACCTGGGACCCCGGCCTCGGCTACTTCGTCGGCCGCAAGCTGTCCTGGCACCAGTGGCGCGGCTTCACCCCCAGCCCGCTGCTCGACCCCGACGACGAGGACCTGCCCCGCCGACGCCCGGAGGAGCCGACTTGAGCAACCCCGACCAGCCCCGCGTCCGCGGCAACGACTGGCCCGGCCTGTCCCCCGCGAAGCTCGGTGAGTGGACACCCACACTGTCCGTGACGGTCGTGATCCCGGCGTACGGCGCGCAGCGGACGCTGCCCTACGCACTGGCCGCGCTCGCCGTGCAGACCTACCCCGAGGACCTGCTCGAGGTCGTCGTGGTCGACGACGGCAGCGAGCCGCCGCTGGAGCTGCCCGACCGGCGCCCGCCGAACACCAGGATCGTGCGCACCACCGAGTCCTGGGGGCGCGCCCACGCGTGCCACACCGGCGCGATCGCCGCGAAGGGCGAGGTGCTGCACTGGCTGGACGCCGACATGCTGCCGCACCGCGACGAGGTCGAGGCGCAGATGCGCTGGCACCACGTCATCGACCACGCGGTCGTGCTCGGCCACAAGCTGTTCGTGGACGTCGCCGACGACGCGGGCGGGCTGCCCGACCTCGACGCCACGCTGACGGAGCTGGCCGAGGACCGCGCACGCGAGCTGTTCGGCGACCGCTGGACGTCCGAGCACGACTGGGTCGTCGAGCAGATCGCCAAGACCGACGGGCTGACGGCGAACCCGACGCGCAGCTACCTCGTGCACACCGGCGCCAGCGCGTCCGTGCGGCGGGACCTCTACGACGCCGCCGGCGGGATGGACTCCCTGCTCAAGCTCGGCGAGGACGTCGAGCTCGGCTACCGCCTCGCCCAGCAGGGCGCGGTGTTCGTGCCCGACGACGAGGCGCGCTCCTGGCACCTCGGGCGCACCACCCTGATGCGGCAGCAGGACGACGTGAACCGCTACAACCGGCCGTTCGTCACCGACCGGGTCCCCGACCTGCGGCACTGGCGCACCAAGGGCCGGTCCTACTCGGTCCCGTGGGTCACGGCGGTCATCGAGGCCGAGGGCCACACCCTCGAGGAGGTCCGGCACTCGATCGACGCGTTGCTGACCGCGTCGTTCCACGACGTCGACGTGGTGCTGGTCGGTCCCTGGAGCCGGCTCGGCGACGAGCGCCGCTCCCCGCTGCGCGACCCCGACCGTGAGCTCCGGCTCGTGCAGGCGGAGTACGTCGGGGAGGGCCGCGTGCGCTTCGAGGAGGAGGCACCGGCCACGGCCTTCCCGGCGCCGTACCTCCTGCGCCTGCCGACCGGATGGGCCCCCGCCACCGACACCGTCGCGCGACTCGCCCGCGAGATGATGAAGCTCGACCGCGGCCTGTCGTCCGTGCTGCTGCCCGACGGCAATGTTGCGCGGCTCGAGCGCACGTCGGCGTTCACCCGGGCGGCTCGGGTCGTCGGCCCGGGTGAGGACCTCGACGACGCCGTCGACGCGGTCAGCGGCACCTGGTGGTTCGAGGGCCGGGAGGAGGGCTTCACCTGGCACGCCGACCCGAGGCATGAGCCCGAGTCAGCCGAGAAGGGCCCTCGCAAGCCCCAGGACCGCGGCGGCCCCGACCGGAACGCTGTCGACACGAAGCAGGCGGAGCCGCAGCCGAAGCAGGCCGCGCCCGCACCGGCCCCGAAGCAGAAGCAGAAGAGGTCGTTGCGGCAGCGCCTGACCGGCGGATGACCGTGCGAGGATGACCGACGTGGCACCGGACAGGCGCGAGCAGGTCGTCGTCGGGATCGGCGACGGGGCGGCGGGCTTCGCGGGGCACGACCGCGGCGGCGGGACACCCGGAGGCCTGGCCACGCAGGACATGGTGCTCAACATCGGTCCGCAGCACCCCGCCACCCACGGCGTCCTCCGGCTGAAGCTGACCCTCGACGGCGAGCGGATCGTCGAGTGCGAGCCGATCATCGGATACATGCACCGCGGCGCCGAGAAGCTCTTCGAGGTCCGCGACTACCGCCAGATCATCGTGCTGGCCAACCGGCACGACTGGCTCTCGGCCTTCTCCAACGAGCTCGGCGTCGTGCTCGCTCTCGAGCGGATGCTCGGCATGGAGGTGCCGGTCCGTGCCGTCTGGCTGCGCACGATGCTGGCCGAGCTCAACCGAGTGCTGAACCACCTGATGTTCCTGGGCTCCTACCCCATCGAGCTCGGTGCGATCACGCCGATCTTCTACGCCTTCCGCGAGCGGGAGACCCTCCAGGCGGTGATGGAGGAGATCTCCGGCGGCCGCATGCACTTCATGTTCAACCGCGTCGGCGGGCTCAAGGAGGACATGCCTGCGGGTTGGGTCGACCGCGCCGAGGCCGCCGTCCGCGCCGTACGCAGCCGGATGCCGCAGATCGAGGACCTGGTCTTCGGCAACGAGATCTTCCGGGCCCGGACCAAGGGCGTCGGCGTCCTCCCCCGCGAGCTCGTCGACGCGTACGGCGTGAGTGGCCCGATCGCCCGCGCCAGCGGTGTCGACTTCGACCTGCGTCGCGACGAGCCGTATCTCGCCTACCAGGAGCTCGTCGACGACGGGGTGATGCAGGTGATCACCCAGGAGGAGGGCGACTGCTACGCGCGGTTCGGCATGCTGCTGGACCAGGTCCAGGTCTCTCTCGACATCGTCGAGGCCTGCGCCGAGCGGCTTCGCTCGCTGGACCGCGGTCCGATCAACGTCCGGCTGCCGAAGATCCTCAAGGCGCCGGAGGGTGCGACGTACGCCTGGACCGAGAACCCGCTCGGCATCAACGGCTACTACCTCGTCTCGCGCGGCGAGAAGACCCCGTGGCGGATGAAGCTGCGCACGGCGTCGTTCAACAACATCGCGGTGCTGCCGGAGGTGCTGACCGGTTGCGTGGTGGCCGACATGGTGGCGGTGCTGGGCTCGATGTTCTTCGTGGTCGGCGACATCGACAAGTAGCAGGACAAGTAGCAGATCGCGCTGTCCGGCACACCGTCGATGGAGCCGACCCGTCTGAGCCGGGCGACATCGAGAAATGACCGGGGTCACGGCGCCTCGGGCGAGTCTCGGATCTGGCTGAACGGCCGGTATCGTGCAGCCCATGTCCCCCGAGTCCGAGCGCACGCTGGTGATCGTCACGGGTTCGGGCCGCAGCGGCACGAGCACCGTCACCGGCAGCCTGAAGATGCTCGGCTGCTACGTCCCGCAGCCGGAGATCCCCGCCAACGAGGCCAACCCGCGCGGCTACTTCGAGCCGAAGTGGACCGTCGAGTTCCAGAAGCGGGTCCTCGCCGACGCCGGCGTCCGCACCCTCGACGCCCGGCCCGAGGCCTACGACCTCATGCAGCCGACGTGCGCGAAGGCGGAGTTCCGCGACGAGCTGCGCGAGTGGTTCGCGACGCAGCTCAAGGCGCCGCAGATCGTGGTCAAGGACCCGCGCTCGTTCTGGCTGCGCAACCTCTGGGTCCCGGTCGCGAGCGACCTCGGGGTCGAGACCCGGTTCCTGACCATGCTCCGCCACCCGGCCGAGGTCGTCGGGTCCCGCGACATGCACTACCTCAAGAACGCCGACGAGTCGCGTCGGCTGGCGCGCGAGACCGGAAACCTCGGCGGATGGATCAACGTCGCGCTGACCAACGAGTACGTCGGCCGCGAGAGCCCCCGCGCCTTCGTGCACTACACCGACATGATCAGCGACTGGCGCAAGGCCATGCTCGACGCCGGCGAGAAGCTCGGGCTGACGTACGACGCCGACCTCACCAGCGACGCGCACCACCCGATCGACGACTTCATCGACTCGAGCCTGCGCCGCTCCCAGCTCGACTACGACGACCTCGACGTGCCCGACCAGCTCGTCGAGATCGCCAAGACCGTCTGGGAGAACCTCGACGCGCTGTCGAAGGACCCCTACGACGAGGCAGCGATGAAGAGCAACGACGAGCTGCGCGAGGCCTACGGCCAGCTGCACACCTGGTCGGTGGCGCTGACCCAGGATCACACGAACTACTCGGTCGACGTCGCCCGCGCACAGACCCGCCGCAAGGTCACCCGCGAGCTGGGCGCCCAGGCGGCCCAGCCCGCGCAGCCGGCGGCGTCGCTGCCGCGCCGCGTCGTACGCAAGGTCCGGTCGCTGGCTCGCCAGGCTCGACCCTCCCGCACCGGGGCGTGAGCGTGTCCGACCCCCAGGTCCCCAGCGTCGTCGGGGCTGTGCGGCGGCGCCTCGCGCTGCGCACCCGCGCCCGTGCGGCCCGTGAGTCGGTCACCCAGGCCCGCTACGCCCGGTGGCGCGAGAAGCCCGTCGTCCCCGGCACGGTGCTCTACGAGTCGTTCTCCGGAAACGGCATGCTCGACAACCCGGAGGCGATCTTCCGGCACCTGCTGACGCAGCCGGACATGGAGCACCTGGAGCACATCTGGGTGCTCGACGACCTCGAGAAGCACCCCGAGGTGCTGCAGGAGTTCGAGAGCCACCCGCGGGTGCGGTTCGTGCAGATCCGCTCCGACGCGTACTTCAAGGCGCTCGCCACGTCGCAGTACCTCATCAACAACGCGACGTTCCCGCAGGAGCTCGCGAAGCGGCCCGGGCAGACCTACCTCAACACCTGGCACGGCATTCCGCTGAAGTACATGGGCTTCGACATGCCCAACGGCGGTCCGAACTCCCGGAACATCACCCGCAACTTCCTGCAGACCGACTTCATGATCGGCGCCTGCCAGTACATGACCGACACCATGTACCGCCGCGCCTACCGCATGCAGGGCATCTACCGCGGCGCCGTGATCGAGGAGGGCCACCCGCGCACCGACCGCCAGGTCGAGGCGCTCAAGGACCCCGGCCCGACGATTCAGCTGCTCGAGGAGCGCGGCTGCCGCATCGACGGCCGCAAGGTTGTCCTGTTCGCCCCCACCTGGCGCGGCGACTCCTTCCAGGACCCGCGGGTCAACGCCGGCCAGCTGCTCGCGACGGTGAAGGACCTGCAGAAGGCCCTCGACCCCAGCGAGTACGTCGTTCTGCTCAAGGTCCACCAGGTCGTGTACGACGCCGTGAAGCAGCGTGTCGGCGACGGGGTCGACTTCCTGGTCCCCAACAGCGTGCCGACCAACCAGACGCTCGCGGTGGCCGACCTGCTCGTCACCGACTACTCGTCGATCTTCTTCGACTACCTGGCCACCGGGCGGCCGGTCGTGCACTACGTGCCGGACCTCGACGACTACCGCGGCAGCCGGGGGCTCTACCTCGAGGAGTCCGACCTCCCCGGCCCGGTGTGCGCCACGGTGCCCGACCTCGTCGACGCCGTACGGTCCGCGCTCGCGGAGGGCACGTCCGAGCGGTCGCTCGAGCTCGCCGAGGTCTACAACCCCAAGGACGACGGCGCGGTGTGCGAACGCGTCGTGGACATCGTCTTCCGTGGCAAGGAGGACCCGTCCTACACGGTGCGACGCGACTTCGGCACCGACAAGGAGACGCTGCTGATCTACCTCGGCAGCCTCAAGACGCAGGGCATCACCACGTCGGCGCTCAACCTGCTGCGCAACCTCGACTACGACCGCTACGACGTCACGGCGTTCTACACGTTCTCCAAGGGCCCCGACCGGCTGAAGAACGCCGCGCTCGTCGACGACCGTGCGCGCGTCATCCCGCGGGTCGTGCAGTTCAACGGCAACCCCGCGCGGGTGCGTCGCGAGACGCGCAAGCTGATGCAGGAGGGCCTGCCCGAGCAGCTCAGCGCCGACCACGTGAAGTTCTGGACCGACGAGTGGCAGCGCGTCTTCGGGCACGCCCGGTTCGACCACCTGATCGACTTCAGCGGCTACGGCTGCTACTCGCCGTTCCTGTTCTCGGTGACCGAGGCCAAGCACAAGTCGATCTGGCTGCACAACGACATGTACGCCGACATGCAGCGCGAGACGATCGGCGAGAAGCACCTCGAGGACCGGCTGCAGGCCGTGTTCACGACGTACAAGTACTTCGACCACCTCGTCTCGGTCTCCCCCGAGCTCGACGCGGTCAACCGCAAGCACCTCGCGGAGTACGCCCCGCCCGAGCGGTTCACCTATGCCGTCAACACGATCGACGGCGACCGGATCCTGCGGCTCTCCGGCCTGACCGCCGAGCAGGTGGCGGCCAAGGCGCGCGGCGAGGGCGTCAAGAGCGTCGGCCCGGCCGAGAAGGTCGAGATCGACGCCGGCAACCTGACCCAGGCGATGAACGTGCTCCTCGAGCACTTCGACGTGCGCGACGTGCTGCGCGAGGCGCGCGGCCGGCTGCGGCTGGCCAACCAGCCCGCGCCGACGAAGGACGCCGTGACGTTCGTGACCGTGGGCCGGCTGTCCCCGGCGAAGAACCACGCGCGGATGATCAAGGCGTTCGCCAAGGTGCACGAGACCAACCCGCACATCCGGCTGATCATCATGGGCTACGGCCCGCTCGAGGCCGAGCTGCAGGCGCTGATCAACAGCCTCGGCATGGACTCCGCGGTGACGCTGGCGGGCCTGGTCGACAACCCGTTCGCGATCCTGGCCGAGAGCGACTGCTTCGTGCTGTCGAGCGACTGGGAGGGCCAGCCGATGGTCATCCTCGAGGCGCGCGTGCTCGGCCTGCCGATCGTGACCACGGCTTTCTCCTCCGCCACCGACTCCGTACCCCCGGAGGCCGGCATCGTCGTGCCCCAGTCGGTCAAGGGCCTGGCCGAGGGCATGCGACGCTTCCTCGACGGCGACGTGAAGTGCATCCCGCTCGACGCCGCGGAGTACAACGCGATGGCGATGCGTCAGTTCGATGCCGCCATCCACCACCGCCCGGGCGCCTGACAACGATTCGTCTGCGGTCCGCCCGCGTGGATCACCCCGTAAGTCGCAGACGAATCGTTGTTCAGCCCCACTCCGACGCGACGACGCGCTCGGCGGCGTGGCCGTCGTCGAGCGGGAGCAGGCGCGCGCGGAGGGCGTCGCGCCCGGGGTAGTGGGTACCGAGGCCGTCGGTGAGCCACGGGACGAGCCCCTCGGTGGTCGTCGCGACCGGGCCCGGCGGGTCGGCGAACAGGTCGACGAACCAGCCCACGTCCTCGAACTCCTCCCGGTCCGGCACGAACAGCGCCAGCGGGGTGTCGGAGGCGAGCACGTCCACGACGAGTGACGAGAAGTCGCTGACCACCGCGTCGGCGAGCAGCACCAGGTCCGACAGCTCGGGGTAGAGCGTGACGTCCAGCATCCCTGACTCCGGCCCGAGCACCGCGCGGTTGGCGGTGTTGGGGTGACCGCGGTGCAGCACGGTGAGGCCGGGTACGGCCTCGCGCAGGGCGGCGACGTCGAGGTCGACGACCTTGTCTCGGCGGGTGTGCGCGCGCACGGCGTGCCGGGTGGTCGGGGCGTAGAGCAGCACCGGGCCGTCGCCGATCCCGAGCCGGCGGCGGGCCTCCGCGGCGCGGGCGGCGCGGTCGTCGGCTCGGTAGGCGTCGACCGCGGGATGGCCGACCTCGCGCACCTCGCCCTCGTAGTGCGTCGCCTCCCGGAACCATGCGGTCGCCTCGGCGCTGCCGGTGCAGAGCACGTCCCAGCGCGCGGCGTCACCAGCCAGCTGGCGCTGCCCGGGGCCGTAGCCGGTCTCCCCCGGCGGTACGGCGTACCCGAAGCGCAGCAGCGGCGTGCCCGTCCACAGCTGCACGATCCGCTGGCCCGGGGGCTTGCGGTGCCAGCGCGGCAGCGTCCCGTTGGTGAGCACGTGCGAGGCGGTGGCGAGGTGGCCGTACCAGGCGGCCGACCCGCGGGACACCGGCGTGACACCGGGCGGGGGCGGGAGCGACTCGTCGCGGAGGGCCCAGACGACCTGGAGGTCCGGGCGGTGCTCGCGCAGCGCCGTCACGACCGCGCCGGGGGCGTGGAACGGCCCACGCCCGACGAACGCGTCGACGAGAACCTTCGGCCGCCGTTCACCGGCCAGGCCCTCGGCGTACACGCCCGTCTGCAGCTGCTGCTGCCCGTGCCGGGTCTGCTCCTCGAGCTCTCCATCCCGTGTGCGCTCGACAGCCAGCGTTCCGCTGTCGAGCAGCCGCACCGCCCACTCCGGGAGGACGTCGCGGGGAGCGTCCGGCGGGTCGAGGCTCGGGACGCCGATGACACCGGGCACCTGGTAGGTGTCGCGCGGGAGCGGGAGGGGGCGGCCGTCGAGCACCGACGGCAGGACGGTCGGCACGACGGCCTCCCAGCGGTCACCGTCGACCGTGACGGGTGCGGACGCGCGGGCGCGGGGCCCGACCAGCTCCAGGGTCTTGAAGGCCGGCCCCGACACGGGACCCGTGATCCGGACGGCGCCCTGCTCGAAGGTCACCTTGGTCGCGCGCATCCGGTCCGGCCGGCCGCCCACGCGGACGTAGCCCTCGAAGGAGTCGTCCTCGGCGTCGTCCGCCCCGTCGAGCGCGGCCAGGTCGAGCAGCGGCTGCGGACGGCCCTTTCCCGTGTCGACGAGGAGTCTCCGGCCGAGGTCCGCGTCGTTCGCCGGGAGCACAGCGCGAAAGGTGCCGTCGCCGACCGGCTCCACGGTCGCCACCTGCTCCTGCTGCACGAGCAGGGCGGTCGGTGTCACACCCGCCGCGGTGCGCAGGTGGAGCGTGTCGCCGTCCCGTCCGCTCAGCACGACCCAGTCGCGGCGCACGGTCACGACGAGGCCGAGCCGGTCCGACCAGGTCACCTCGACGAGCACGTCGCCGAGCAGGTGGCGCAGCGGGTGCAGCGCCGAGCCGTGCTCGACGCGCTCCCGGAACACCGCGCTGCGCGTCCTCCCGAGCGTCGTACAGCTGACCCGGGTGTGCCAGACCGTGCGTGCGCCGTCCGAGGCGGCCACCAGCGCCTCCAGCGGCACGCGAGCGGCGAACCCGTCGTCGCGGTGGTCCTCGTAGGTGCGGTTGGCGAAGTCGTTGGCGTCCTCGACGTGCTCGCCGCGGGTCGCGATGCTGACCGGGTCGCCGCCCGCCCTCCGCTGGAACGTCAGCGTCACCTCGTGCGGCAGGCTGCTGTCGACGTACCGGGTGAACGCGACGCCGCGCACCACCAGCGCGTCGCCGTCGACGGCCAGGGTGTCCATGCGCGCCTCGACGAGGAGGTCGCGCTCGGAGACGGCGAGCAGCTCGGGTGGTACGTCGCCGCTCAGGCCGAGCCGGTCGGGGTCGGCCTCCAGGCGGTCGCCGCGCGTGCGCACCGGCACGTTGCCGCCGAGCAGCGGCGACTCCAGCACGCTGATGAGCGTCTCGCGGCCCTCGTGCACGAGCGCCCAGGCCGCGATCCGGTGCCGCAGGTCGACGTTGTCCCACGCGTCGGCCGGAGCGTTGTCGAGGACGTGCGACACCGTCTCCGCGAGCGTGGCGTAGTAGTCGTCGTCGGCGTCGACCGCGGCGCGGATGTAGGCGAACAGGTCGAACTCGAAGACCTTGCCGTACCAGCCACGCAGCACCACCGGGCTCTGCCGCTCGACCACGAGGCGGCGCACCTCGTCGACCGCGAGGAGCCGGTCGTGCAGGTCGTCCTTACGGGCCTTCTGCTGGGTGATCGAGGAGCCGTCCCTGCGGCTCCGCCAGCGGTAGACGACGTCGGGGAGGATGTCGAAGGTGTTTGCCAGGAGGTATGCGCGGGTGATCGGCACCTGGTCCTCGTAGCGGACGCCGACCGGGAAGCGCAGCCCGATCCGCTCCAGGAAGTCGGCGCGGAAGACCTTGGTGCACGCGAAGACGTTGGCCATCGCCTCCGGCGCCTCCTCGAGGTGCACCCCACGACGGAGCACCTCGTGGAGCCGGCGCGACCAGGGCTTCTGGAGGTACGTCGACTCGCTCTGCTGGCGCTCCAGCGCGCCCACCGAGAAGTCGGAGCCGGAGCGCACCAGCTGGCGGACGTGGGCGGCGATCGCGTTGTCGGGGATGGTGTCGTCGGAGTCGACGAACGTGACCAGGTCGCCCCGGGCCTCGTCGATGCCGCGGTTGCGAGCGGCACCCAGGCCGGCGTTCTCCTGGTGCACGATCCGGATCCGGTCGTCCTTGGCGGCGTACTGCTCGACGATCTCCATCGACCCGTCGGGCGAGCCGTCGTCGACGACGACCACCTCGAGGTTGCGGTAGGTCTGCGCCAGGATCGAGTCCAGGCACTCGGCGATGTAGCGCTCCACGGCGTACACCGGGACCACCACGCTGACCAGCGGCTCGTCCGGCAGCGC
>DASURB010000083.1:0-2480 GCA_036280235.1 Nocardioides sp. | reverse complement strand
GAGTGGCCACGCCTCGGCGGCCCACGCCCAGGACGCTAGGTTGCTCTGCATGACCGATGGGATGACGATCGCCGCCGACCAGGGCGCCCTCTGGCTGACCCTCGACCGCCCGGCCCAGCTGAACGCGCTCACCGGTGAGATGGCCGACCGGCTCGCCGAGGAGCTCGAACGAGCAGCGGGGCGTGACGACGTCCGTGTCGTCGTCCTCCGCGGCACCGGCCCCGCGTTCAGCACGGGTGCGGACCTCAGCGGTGAGAACGCCCACGAGAACTTCGACGTCACCGCCCTCGACCGGGCCAACCGGATCATCCGCGCCATCACCGGCTCGCCCAAGCCCTGCGTCGCGGCGGTCAACGGGGTCGCCGCCGGAGTGGGCTGCTCCGCTGCGCTCGCCAGCGACCTGGTCGTGGCCGCCGAGTCCGCGAGCTTCCTGCTCGCGTTCTCCCGCATCGGCCTGATGCCCGACGGCGGCGCCACGGCGACCGTCGCTGCCTCGATCGGGCGGGCACGCGCGATGCGCATGGCCCTGCTCGGCGAGGTGATGCCGGCCAAGGAGGCGTACGACGCCGGGCTGGTCAGCCATCTGGTGCCCGACGCGGACCTCGACGAGGCGGTCGCGGGGCTCGTCCGGCGTCTCGTGGCCGGGCCGCCGCTGGCGTACGCGGCCACCAAGAAGGCGGTCAACGCCGCGACCCTCGACGTGCTCGAGGACGCGCTCGAGCGAGAGCGCAGCGGCCAGACCGTCCTCCTGCGCACCGCCGACGTCGCCGAGGGGATGCGGGCGTTCGCGGAGAAGCGCCGTCCGACCTTCCGGGGCGAGTGAGGCTTCGGCAGAAGGCGCAGAACCATCCGTAGCGGATGAGGCACGCGGGCACGGATCGGCGCACGCTGGTAGCAAGTGGGCTGTATGGCCCCTGCTACCGGGAGGTGCGAAAGATGTCCGAGGTGCAGTTCCAAGTACGCCGTACCGGGTGGGATGTCGTGCTCGGTGCGCTGCTCGTCATCGGCGGGCTGGTGATTCTCGGTTATGCCGCGATCGCCACCACCGTGTCCATCTTGCTGATCGGCTGGCTGCTGCTGATCGTAGGTGTGCTCGGCCTGGTCGCCTCGCTGTTCCGTATCGGCAAGGGTGGCTTCTGGTCGGCCGCGCTGAGCGGTGGTCTCCTCACCGTGCTGGGCCTGTTCTTCCTGAACAACACCGAGGCGGCGGCCGTGACGCTGACGCTCATCGCAGGTGCGATCTTCCTGACCAGCGGTGTCGTGCGCCTGGTCGTCTCGGCGCAGGACCGCGACTACCGCGTCCCGCTGCTGCTCGGCGGCATCGTCTCGACTGCCCTGGGCCTGATCGTGCTCTTCAACCTGTTCGACGCGTCCTACGTGCTCGTCGGCGTCCTCCTGGGCATCCAGGCCCTGGTCGACGGCATCTCCATGATGTGGGTCGGCCGCTGGCACGTGACGTCCACCGGTGAGGTCACCGGGACGGGGACCGGTGAGGTCCCGTCGCAGCGGCGGCCGGAGAAACAGCGCCGCACGCAGCCGCACTGATCACGCGAGGGCGAACCGGCCACGACTCCTGGCCGCGACCGTCGAGGTGGCGGTCAGGAGATCCTGGCGCCCGCCGCGCGCATCTCGTCGATGGCCGCCCTGGAGCTCGCCTCGCCGACGCCCGTGACCAGACGTGAGAGCACCCTGGCGTTGAGACCTTCCTTCAGGGCGTCGAGCGTGGTGGCGCGGACACAGTGGTCCGTGGCGATGCCGCAGACGTCGACGTCGCTGATCTCGTGACCCTTGAGCCAGTCGGCGAGGGAGACGCCGTCGGTCGTGCGGCCGTCGAAGCCGGAGTACGCCGCGGAGTGCTCGCCCTTGAGGAAGATCGCGTCGAAGGGCTGCGGGTCGAGGTTCGGGTGGAAGGCCTCGCCCGCCGTGCCCACCTCGCAGTGCACCGGCCACGAGTCGAGGAAGTCCGGCGACTCCGACCAGTGCGCGCCCGGCGCGACGTGGTGGTCCTTGGTCGCCACCACGTGCGAGTACGACGGCGCGCCCGGGCCCTGCGCGACCCAGGCCCGCAGCAGCGTCCCGATGTCGGCGGCCACCGCGGCGCCGCCCTCGACCGGGAGCGACCCGCCCTCGCAGAAGTCGTTCTGGACGTCGGTCACGATCAACGCGCGCGTCATGTCCCGACAGTAACGGTCGGGATCACGGGCTCGCCCCGGGACATCTGCTGGATCGCGACCGGCAGCTCCGCGCGCGACGCGAGGTGGCGGTCCCGGGCCGCGTCCAGCGGCTCGCGCCCCACGACCTTCCCCGACTCGACCAGCGGCACCAGCAGCGGCCGGTCGTCACCGTCGTCCTCGGGCGCGGCCCCGATGCCGATCACCTCGGCCTCGGCGACCCCGGCCGCCGACCGGCGGCGCAGGGCGTACTTCCGGCCGCCCACCGAGATCTTGTCCTGGCTCTTCTTCGCCACCGACACCATCTCC
>DASURB010000082.1:0-3398 GCA_036280235.1 Nocardioides sp. | reverse complement strand
AGGGCGTCCTCGAGCCGGTGCAGGGTCGCGCCGTTGACCGCCTTCTTGGTCGCCGCGAACGCCAGCGGCGGACCCGCGGCCAGCCGGGCGACGACCGCCTCGACCGTGCCGGGGAGCTCCTCGTCCGGCACGACGTGGCTGACCAGGCCGGCGTCCAGGGCCTCCCTCGCCCCCAACGGCTCCGCGAGCAGCGCCATCCGCATCGCCCGGGCCCGGCCGACCGAGGCGGCGACGGTCGCGGTCGCTCCCCCGTCCGGCATCAGGCCGATCCGCGCGAACGCGAGCAGGAAGCTCGCCGACTCAGCCCCCACGACGAGGTCGCACGCGAGTGCCATCGAACAGCCGACCCCGGCAGCGACGCCGTTGACGGCCGCCACGCACGGCTTGGGCGAGCCGGTGACCGCCCGGACGATCCGGTTTGCCCGGTCCAGCGCGGTGACGTCGAACTTCTCGTGGGCGTCCTCGCCACTCACGTCGGCGCCGGCGCTGAACGCCGGTCCCGCGCCGGCGAGGAGGACCACGCGTACGTCGTCGCGCACACCGGCGCGTTCGACCTCCTCCGCGATCCGGTCCGCCATGTCACCGGTCAGCGCGTTGAGGTGACCGGGCCGGTCCATGGTCAGGCGCAACACGCCGTCCGAGGTGGTGATCCGCAAGCCGTCCGTCATGGCCCCAGAACCTAGCCGTCCGCGGGCCGCGGCGGGCGACCCGGGGACGGCAGGTGGTTTGTCAGAGGACCTCGACGTCCTGCCCGCCCGCGACCAGCTTCCAGTCGACCGAGGCGAACTCCGTGGCGTCGACGACGCCCTGGGCGCTCACCCAGTCGATGATGAGCTGACGGATCTCCACCTGCCGGTTGTAGACGACGGACGCGTCCTTCACGTGCGGGAAGTTGCCGCCGCCGGACTGCCGGTAGTTGTTGACCGCCAGCACGAACTCCTGCGCGCCCTCGACCGCGGCACCGCCGTAGGCCAGGTCGACGATCCGCCGGCCCGGGTCCGCCGAGATGTCGATGTCGTAGGTCAGCGGCGCGTCCAGGCCGGCGACGATGTCGTAGTTGTAGTCGGGCGTGCCGTTGGGGGCGGTCGCCGTCACGGCGTTGGTGACGTCCGACATCGCGTGGGGGCCGGGACCGTCGACCTGCTTGAAGTAGTGCGCCGAGTACTCCAGGTAGTCCTTCAGCTGGGCGCCGGTGATCCGCACCGCGAGCAGCGTGTTGTCGTAGATGTAGAGCCCGGCGACGTCGCGGACGGTGACCTCCCCCTCCGGGATCGCGGCGCCCTTGTTGAACGGCGCGGCGATGCTGAGGACCGGCAGCGCGGCGTCCGCCGTACCGGTGAGCGCCTCCTGCACGGTGACCGCCTGCACGTGGTTGACGAAGTCGATCGCGGCGACGTCCTCGACGGTCGCGCGTGCCGCCGACATCGCCTGCTTCGACGTGCCGATCACCGAGTTGACGTAGTCCACGACGATGTCGTGCTGCTTGGCGAGAGCCGCGACGACGGCCGGGTCCTCGTCGACGGTGTTGGCGTTGAGCAGCTGCGCGTCGGCGGAGCGCACCTCCCACCCGCTCCTGGTCTGCTTCATGCGGAAGGTCATCACCGACAGCCGCATGCCCCAGCGCAGCGGCTCGGTGAGCAGCACCTGGCGTCCGGTCTCCTTGTTGGTGACCCACCGCTCGACGATCTCCTTGTGGGCGTGACCGACCAGGATCGCGTCGATGCCGGGCACCTCCTCCGCGACCAGGGTGGCAGCGTTCTCCGGGTACGGCAGGGCGTCGCCGTACGACGAGCTGGTGTCGGCGCCGGAGTGGGCGGAGACGATCACGAGGTCGGCGCCGGCCTGCCTCATCTGCGGCACGAAGGCCTTCGCCTGCTCCACGAGGCCCGGGAACTCCATGACGCCCTCGACGTGCGCGCGGTCCCAGATCGCGATGCCGGGGTTGGTGAGCCCCAGGATGCCGACCCGCAGCGTGTGCCCGCCGGTCCGGATCTCACGGATGACGTAGGGCGGGAACGCCGGCAGCTTCGTGGCCGCGTCCACCGCGTTGGCGCCGAGCAGCGGGAAGTCGAGCTGCTCCTGGAACTTCCGCAGCAGCGGGATGCCGTAGTTGAACTCGTGGTTGCCCAGCGCCGCGGCGTCGTAGCCGATGACGTTCATCGCCTCGGCCATCGGGTGCATCGCACCCTCGGTGATCGGGTCGATCTTCGCGTAGTAGTAGGCCAGCGGCGTGCCCTGGATCGTGTCGCCGGCGTCGATCAGCAGCGTGCGCTTCTCGCCGCGCTCCTCGCGGACCGCGGCCACGAGCGTCGAGATCTTCGCAAGCCCGATGTCGTTCAGGTCGCGGTCGGTGTACTCCGCGTTCTTGAAGTAGTCCCAGTTGAAGACGTTGCCGTGCAGGTCGGTCGTGCCGAGCACGGTGAGCGTCACCTCCGGGCCCGCCCCCCGGCCCGCTGCGGCAGAGGCGACGCCGGGCGTGAACCCGACGGCAGCCAGCGCCGCAGCGCCGGTGAGGACGGTACGACGGGTGGGGCGGGCGTCCTGGGTGGTGGTGGCGGCGGCGTCGGCCGGGCAGGACTGGTCGATCTCGGACAAGGGGTCCCCTCGTGTCGGTGCGGGCGGACGCGTGGTCACGCCTGCGAGGTGGACCCGGTCACGCGGTGTCGCGGCGCGGTCGCGCCGGGGACTTCATACCTTGCCCGCCGCTGGATCTCCCAGGGGCTTGGGACCGCAGGGTTCTGCATTGCGCAAACATGCATCCGCCGTTGCGATCAGGACGCCCAGCGCTCCGCCAGCGTGGACACCACCTTGAGGTCCCGCGTGGTGCCGACGCCCAGCGCCTTCTCGATCCGGGCGTTGCTGATCCTGGCCGCGTGAGTCGGCTTGCCCAGCCACCAGTGCACCGCGCGGCCGCGCACGGCGACCCGCTCACCCTCGATGTCCCAGGCCTCGAGGGGGCCGGCCGCCTCGGGGTCGGCCTCCTGCTTCAGGAAGGTCACGTAGCGGCGCGGCTCTCCCGGCAGCGGCGAGGGCAGAGCCAGCGCGTCGTCGTACACCTCGCGGAGCTCCGACGGTGTCAGCACGATGGCGGGAACCTCGAACCCGCAGCCCGCGGCGAGGGTCTCCTCGACGTGCCTCTCGACCTTCTCCCGGGAGCGCAGGCCGGTCGCGAAGAAGACGTTCCCGGTCTGGATGTAGGTGTCCACGTCGCGCAGGCCGGACTCCTCGAGGGCCGTCCGCAGGTCGGCCATCTTGTACATCCGCCCGCCGACGTTGACCGCACGCAGGAACGCGACGTAGCTCGGCATGTCGTCATGCAACCACGCTCAGGCGTGCGGCGCGAGGGGTTCCGGGACCACGCCCGTCAGCTGTTGGAGTACACCGCCGGCCCGCCGTCG
>DASURB010000081.1:0-2556 GCA_036280235.1 Nocardioides sp. | reverse complement strand
GAAGTCGAAGTTCTCCTCGACGAAGGCCGAGGGGAGGTACGGCGCGGCACGGCGGATCACCCGG
This sequence comes from Nocardioides sp., assembly GCA_036280235.1. Lineage (GTDB taxonomy): Bacteria > Actinomycetota > Actinomycetes > Propionibacteriales > Nocardioidaceae > Nocardioides_B. The sequence continues at coordinate 2,492 of DASURB010000081.1, read as the reverse complement.
GCCGCGAGCCACTCGCGCCACTGCTCGATCGGGACCTCGCCGAGGGCGGTCGACAGGTGCGCGAGGTAGCTCGGCTGGCGTACGACGCTCTCGGCGGTCACCTGCTCGCCGGCGCCGAGGCCGTCGCGCCAGGCGGCCCAGTCGACGTTCGGCGCGAGGCTGGCCAGCTCGTCGACCGTGGTCAGGTTGTAGGTCTTGAGGACGTCGCGGGTCTCCGCGCGCTCCCAGTGGCCGGCGGCCAGCCGGGTCTCGACGTCGAGGACCGTCCGGGCGGCCTGCTCGGCGTCGTCGCGGCCGACGAGCGCGAACATCCGGGTCATGTGCTTGACGTAGGCGTCGCGGATCTCGGCGAACTTCTCGTCGCGGTAGTACGACTCGTCGGGGAGGCCGAGGCCGCCCTGGAGGATGTTGAGCACGTACCGGTCGGAGTCGCGGTCGTCGGTGTCGACGTACGAGCCGAACAGCCCTCCGCCGCCGAGCCGCTCCACCTCGCCGACGAAGTGCAGCAGCTCGCTGGTGTCGGCGACCTTCGCGGCGTCGGCGAGGAGGTCGGCGATCGGCTCGACGCCGAGCTTCTCGACACGCTCCTCGTCCATGAAGCTGGCGTAGAGGTCACCGATCTTCTGGCCGTTGTCGCCGCCGATCCTCCCGGCCGCCGCGTCCTCGATGATCTCCCGGACCCGCTGCTCGGCGAGGTCGGAGAGCTCCACGAAGGGGCCCCAGGCCGACCGGTCCGCGGGGATCTCCGCGGTGTCGAACCAGGTGCCGTTGACGTACCCGAAGAGGTCGTCCTGCGGGCGGATCGAGGTGTTCATGCCGTCTTTGGCGTCGTCGAGGATCGTCACGCGGCCCACCCTAGCGCCGCGTCCCAGTCCTGACCGGGGTTCGCCGACCCCGCCTCGGGTACAACAGGGGCATGACCGAACGCGCTGAGATCACCGTCCAGGAGAACGCCGGGCAGCGGCGGTACGAAGCCTCGATCGAGGCCGGTGTCGTCGCCGGCTTCGCGGAGTACCGCGACCTCGGAGGCGTTCGCGTCTTCACCCACACCGAGGTCGACGACGCGTACGAGGGCCAGGGCGTCGGCTCTGCGCTGGCACGCGGCGCCCTCGACGACGTGCGCGAGCGCGGCATGACGGTGCGTGTCAAGTGCCCGTTCATCAAGAGCTACATCGAGAACCACCCCGAGTACGCCGACCTCCTGGCCTGACCTCCTACCGGGTCCCCTCAGCGCAGGAGGACCGCGCCGGCCGCGGCGAGCGCGACCGCCGTCGCCGCGGCCACGAACCACCTCGTCCGGGTGAGCGCCGCAGCCACGACCGCCGCGACCACGGGAGCGGCCAGGCCCAGCGGGCTGGCCGCGCTGAGCAGGAAGAGCACCGTGGCGACGGTGCCGAGCACGACGCCGGCCAACCGCGTCACCGGGGAGTCCCCGAAGGACCTGACGCTCGCGAGCACCGCGAGGAAGACGACCGCGGCCAGCAACGTCAGGGCTGCCAGCGCGAGGAAGAGGTCGAGCGTGGCCGCCGCCCCTGCCACCGCGAGGAACGCGAGCAGGGCGACCACGAACAGCGCCACGCCACCGGGCGTCTCGTCTCCGGCCACGTCAGCGCAGCGTCAGGACGGACTTCCCCGTCGCCCGCCGCTCGGCCATGTCGGTGAGCGCCGTCCGGACGTCCTCGAGCGGGTAGGAGGTGCCGATCGGCGGGTTCACCGCACCCGACTCCATCATCGGCAGCAGCGCCTCCCACTGCCGGCGCATGAAGCCCGGGCGCACCATCGCGTAGGCGCCCCAGCCGACGCCCCGGACGTCGATGTTGTTGAGCAGCAGTCGGTTCACGCGCACCTCGGGGATCGCGCCCGCGGTGAAGCCGACCACCAGCAGCCGCCCCTGCGGCGCGAGCGAGCGCAGCGAGTCGGTCATCAGGTCACCCCCCACGACGTCCACCACGACGTCGACCCCGCGGCCGTCGGTGAGCTCCTTCACCGCGGCGAGGAAGCCGTCGACCAGCACGGCCTCGTCGGCGCCCGCGGCCTTGGCGACCCGGGCCTTCTCCTCGGTGGACACGACGGCGATCACCCGTGCGCCGTACCCCTTGGCGACCTGGATGCTCGCGGTGCCGACGCCGCCGGCGGCGCCGTGCACGAGGACGGTCTCGCCCTCCTGCAGCTGGCCGCGCGTGTCGAGTGCGAACTGCGCGGTGAGGTAGTTCATCGGCAGGGCCGCACCCTGCTCGAAGCTCAGGTTGTCGGGAAGCGGGAAGACGCTCTCCGGGTCGATCGCCACGACGTCCGCGCCACCGCCGTACGGCAGCACGCAGGCCACCCGGTCCCCGGCCGCGAAGCCCGACCCCTCGGGCGCCGACCGCACCACGCCGGCGAAGTCCACACCGAGCTGGAAGGGCGTCTCGGGCTTGAGCTGGTACTGCCCCGCGGACAGCAGCAGGTCGGGGAAGCTGACGCCGACGGCATGCACGTCGACGAGCACCTGG
>DASURB010000080.1:0-11041 GCA_036280235.1 Nocardioides sp. | reverse complement strand
TCGACGCGGCGGCAGCCGAAGTAACTCGTGCAGGCCACGGACGGCATGCATGTTCGACCGCACAAGGATGGTGCACCGATGGTGACGCTCACGCGTATGACGGGCGCGCAGTTCGCGCTGAACCCGGATCTGATCGAGCGCGTCGACTGCACCCCTGACACGGTCATCACCCTGGTCGACGGGACGAAGTACATCGTCCTGGAGACCCTCGCGGAGGTCGTCGCCGCCGTGCGCGACTACCGCGCCTCCGTGATCGGCGCCGCCGCCGCCTTCGAGCACAACCCGGACGCTGTCGTACGGCGTGGCCGGCTCGCCGCCGTACGGAACGACGAGGTTGGCTTCGAGGGCGGGGTCGCCTCGCAGGACGAGCCCGGCGACGGGCCCGTCCGGCCGCTCACCCCGAGGAGCCTGTGATGGACCGCGCGACACCGATCGGTATCGGCCTGGCGCTCGCGGCGATCCTCGGGGCCAACATCCTCGAGGGCGGCAACCCCATGTCGCTCCTCCTCATGCCGCCGATCATCCTGGTCGTCTTCGGCACCCTCGGTGCCGGGATCGCCGGTTGCACGCTGGCGGACATGAAGAGCTCGCTCGCCGCGCTGAAGACGGCGATGGGCTACAAGTCGACGCCCCCTGCCGAGCTGGTCCCTGTGGTGGTGGACCTGGCCGACAAGGCGCGGCGCGGCGGGTTGCTGACCCTCGAGGATGCCGTGGCGGACATGGACGACGAGTTCCTCAAGAAGGGCGTCAGCCTGGCGGTCGACGGCACCGACGCCGAGGAGATCCGCGAGATCCTCGAGGCCGAGTCGATGGCCAAGAAGAAGAAGGCCAAGCAGGACGCCAAGTTCTACAACGACATGGGCGGCTACGCGCCGACCATCGGCATCATCGGCACCGTCATGGGTCTCGTGCACGTGCTCGAGAACCTGTCGGAGCCGGACAAGCTCGGCCACCTCATCGCCGGCGCGTTCGTCGCCACGCTGTGGGGTGTCATGACCGCCAACGTGGTCTGGCTGCCGATCGGCAGCCGCATCACCCGCATCGGCGACCTCGAGGCCGCCCGCATGGAGGTCATCATCGAGGGCGTCCTGGCCGTGCAGGCCGGCTCCAACCCGCGTGTGGTGGCGCAGCGTCTGGAGTCCCTGCTGGCCACGGAGCCCGCCGAGGCCAAGGCGGCCTGACATGAGCAAGCGGAAGAAGCACGAAGAGCACGAGGAGCACGCCAACCACGAACGGTGGCTCGTGTCGTACGCCGACATGATGACGCTGCTGATGGTGCTGTTCATCGTGCTGTTCGCGATCAGCCAGGTCGACCAGAAGAAGTTCAACCAGCTGCGCGAGGGCATGGCCGCGGGCTTCGGCCAGCAGCCGTCGCCGTTCCAGGGCGACCAGTCCGTGCTCGCCGAGTCGGGTGTGGCCCCGATGGCACCGATCGCCCCGGGCCCGGTGTCGACGGAGACCAAGCAGACCGAGCAGACCGCATCCGAACGGCAGGAGGCGAGCTCCGACGCGGCCCGGGACGCGGCCGACGACCGCGAGCGTGACCTGGCCGAGGCGATCCGCGAGGTCAACAAGCTCGACGCCCTGCGCCGCAAGGTCGACGCCGCGCTGCGCAAGCACGGCCTGGAGGACGACGTGACCATGCGCATCGACGAGCGCGGCCTGCGGATCAGCCTGGTCTCGCGGCACATCGTCTTCGCGCCGAACGTCGCCGACCTGAGCCCGCGCGGCGTGCGGGTGCTCGACGTGATCGCCCCGGTGCTGCAGGACCTGCCCAACCAGATCGAGGTCGCCGGTCACACCAACCAGGTGAAGGTGAAGCCGAAGTTCTACCCCAGCGACTGGGAGCTCTCGGCGGCTCGTGCGGTCACCGTGCTGCGGCACCTCAAGGAGCGCGGCGGCGTGCCGGGGGAGCACATGATGGCCGCCGCCTACGGCCACGAGCAGCCGCTGATCGACCCGAGCAAGCCGCACTCGCAGGAGCTGAACAAGCGCGTGGACATCCTCGTGCTGTCCACCGCCCGCGACGAAGTGCGCGCGCTGTTCGACGAGGCGCTGCGCGCCCAGCGCCTGACCTGATCCCGCACCCGCCGTACCGACCCCACCGAACACCAGATAAACGACCAGAGGACGACCGACATGAGCACGACGACCGTGGCCCCCGAGGAGGCCGAGGCCACCACGAAGGGCGGCAAGAAGAAGCTGCTGATCATGGTGCTGGCCGTTCTGCTGCTCGGCGGTGGTGGCGGCTACTGGTTCTTCCTGAAGCCCGCCTCCGCCGAGGAGGAGGAGCCGGTGCCGGGCGACGTGCTGCCGCTCGAAGCGATCCAGATCAACCTCCAGGACAGCCACTACCTGCGCATCGGCCTGGCGCTCCAGCAGGTCGAGGGCGGCCACGGCGAGATCGACGGCAGCAAGGCCCTCGACGCCGCGATCGACATCTTCTCCGGGGAGAGGATGGAGGAGCTGTCCCAGAAGAAGTACCGGCAGAAGCTGAAGAAGGAGCTCGAGCACGAGCTGGACGAGCTCTACGAGCACGAGGTGATGGGGGTGTACTTCACCGACTTCGTGATGCAGTAGCCGCACCAAGGGGCGCGCCAGTCGGTCCACGGAAGGGCCGGCTCGCACCCAGCACCACGCCGTCGGGGCCGACGTCAGGGACGACGCCCGCCGCCGAGGCATACACACTCTCTTCGGGGAGACTCCTCAGGTAACGCCGCCGTACGCCGATACGACCGCCGTGAACGCCTCACCTCGCACCGTGCGCAGTCGCGTGCTGCCCACGGCCGGGCAGGTCCGGCGGGCCCCCGAGCAGGTGACGGCCTACGACTTCCGCCGCCCGCTGAAGCTGTCCCGTGAGCACCTCCGGGCGCTGCAGCTCGCGTTCGACACGTTCGGACGCCAGGCCGGCACGATCCTCACGTCCGCGCTGCGGTCCGTCTGCCTCGTCGAGGTCGTCGACGTCGACCAGCAGACCTACGCCGAGTACGTCGAGTCGCTCGACGACCTCACCTACATGACCGTGTTCACGGCCGAGCCGCTGCAGCAGCAGGGCGTGCTGGAGATGCCGCTGACCGTCGTGATGACGCTGGTCGACAAGCTCCTCGGCGGCCCGGGCAGCAAGGTCCAGCCCGAGCGGCAGCTCACCGACCTCGAGAGCGCGGTCGTCTCCGGCCTGTACGAGCGGCTGGTCGCCGAGGTGCGCTACGCCTTCGGCGAGATCGTCGCGCTCGAGCCCGTCGTCAAGGGCGTCGAGTACAACCCGCAGCTCGCCCAGGTCGCCGGCGCCGCCGACGCGATGGTCGTGGCCCGGTTCGCGCTGCACATCGGCGAGGTCCGGCACCCGGTCTCGCTGTGCCTGTCGTTCGCCGGCCTGCTGCCGTTCCTCACCGCCGCCGGCGCGAGCGAGCAGGTCTCCGAGCGCGAGCGGGCCGAGCGCGAGCTGAGCAAGCGACGCCTCGCCGCCGGCATGCAGACCGTCCCCGTGGACGTCGCGGTCCGGTTCCGCAGCACCACCGCCGACCCGATCGAGCTGTCCGGCCTCCGCGTCGGTGACGTCGTGCGGCTGCGCCACCCGGCCGCCGCGCCGCTGGACGTCGTCGCCGCCGACGTCGTCTTCGCCCATGCCACCCCCGGCGCCCAGGGCAACCGCCTGGCCGCCCTCGTCGTCGCACCCCCGACCCAGTGACTGCAGGAGCCCCGATGACCACCACCTCCGAGCTGCACCCCGGCACCGCCGACCGGGTCGTCGCCGCCGCCGAGGCCGCCCTGGCCCTGGTGCCGGCCGGCGCCCCGCTGGCGCTCGACGTCGCCCGGCCCGCCGCCGACGTGGACGCCGCCGCGTGGTCCGCGGGCGCCGTCGCCGCGCTCAACGCCGGCGGCTCGGACGCCTCCGTCGCCGTACTCGTCGGCGCCGACCTGGTCCAGGCTCTCGCCACGGCGCCCGGTGGCGCCCTCGACCTCGGTGCCGCCCTCCAGCCCGCCCTCGACGCCGCCGCGGCCGCGCTCGGCTGCGCCGCCGGCGCCGGTCGCTCGCTCGACGCGGGCGAGGTCGCCGCGCTGCTGACCGCCGACGCCGTCGCCGTGCCGCTGCACGCCGGCGGTGTCCCCACCGCCGTCGTCGTCGCCCGTACGTCGACCGCCGCTCCGACCGTGCGCGGCCTCGACCAGGTCGGCCCGTCCGGCCGCGGCGTCGAGCTGCTGCACGGGGTCGCCATGGAGGTCACCGTCGAGCTCGGCCGCACCCGGCTCTCCGTCCGCGACCTGCTCGCGCTCACCCCCGGCGACGTCGTCGAGCTCGACCGCGCCGCCGGCAGCCCCGCCGACCTGCTGGTCAACGGCCGGCTCATCGCCCGCGGCGAGGTCGTCGTCCTCGACGAGAACTTCGCGCTCCGCGTGACCGAGATCGTCGCTCAGTCGCCCACCGCCTGACCCGCCGAGCAGCCTGACTCCCAGGGGAATCCACCACCACCATGATCGAGCTCGTCCTGCGCCTGGGCCTGTCCCTGGGCATCGTGCTGGGGCTGTTCTGGGCCATCGCCCGGACCGGCTCCAAGCGCATGGGCGGCTCCCGCTCGCTCATGAAGGTGCGCTCGCGCCAGTCACTGAGCCGCTCCTCGAGCGTCGCCGTCGTCGAGGTCGGCAGCCGCGTGCTCGTCGTCGGCGTCAGCGACGGCGGTGTCGCGCTGCTCACCGAGCTCGACCCGGCCGAGGTCGCCGAGACCGCCCCCGCCGCCCAGGCCGTCGCGAGCACCGCTCCCGGCCGCCGCGCCGCTCGTACGCCGCTGGCCGCCCGACCGCTGCGCCTGCGGCCTGCCATGCGGTCGACCGGCGGCAAGCGCCGCGCCGGCGTCCCCGTGACCAGCCCCGCCCGCGAGCTCGTTGAGACGGAGGCGCCCGCCGTCCCCGCTGCTCCCCTCCCGGACTTCGCGACCGTGCTCGCCGCCGCGCAGGCGGAGCAGCCGCCGGTGCGACCGGTCGCCCCGGCTCCGGCCCCAACCCCCACGGCCACCCTTCCCGACCGGCTCGTCGCCGCGATGCCGGCCGCGCTCGTCGTCGCCGCCGAGGCGGAGCTCGCCGCCGTCCGGCCGGCCACGCACGTGGCCACCCAGGTCGCGCCGGCGCCTGACTCGTCGCCGCTGGCCGGCTCGGTGCTCGCACCCGGCACCTGGAAGAGCGCCTGGGCCGCGCTGTCGTCGCGGAGCGCCCGCCCGGTCGCTTCCCAAGGCCGCTCATGACGGACCGCCTGGTCGCCCGCCGCACCCTCCGCGCGCTGGCCGTGCTGGCCTGCCTCGTCGCGGCCCTGCTGCTCGTCGGCGGTCCGGCCCAGGCGGCCGACCTCCCCGACGTACCCGCTCCCGGCGCCGACGGTACCGGCGTCACCGGCACCGTCACCGGCGAGGAGGGTCTGCCAGCGCCGTCACCCGGCGGTGGCGACACCGTGCAGGAGGGCACCCGAGGGGACCGCACTGCGCCCAATGGCCCGTCCGGCCCGAGCGGACCGAGCGCCGGAACCGACGGCTCCGGCGACGTCACGATCAAGCTCGACGACATCACCAAGAAGCCGAGCACGCCGATCGTCACGATCCTCGGCCTCACGCTGCTGTCGCTCGCCCCGGCGATCCTGCTGACCTGCACGAGCTTCACCAAGATCCTGGTGGTGCTCGGGCTCACCCGGAACGCCTTGGGGCTTCAGCAGATCCCGCCCAACCAGGTGCTCGCCGGCCTCGCGCTCTTCCTGAGCATCTTCATCATGGGCCCGGTCCTGAACCAGATGAACGACGAGGGCCTGCAGCCCTACCTCGACGGGACGAAGTCGCAGAAGGTCGCGTTCGACGACGGCATCGAGCCGCTGCGGGACTTCATGCTGACCCAGGCCGGCGACAAGGAGGTCGCGCTGCTGACCGAGGTCGCCGGCGAGGACAAGCCGGAGGACCCCGACGACGTCAAGCTGACGACGCTCATCCCGGCGTTCGTGCTGAGCGAGCTCAAGCAGGCTTTCATCATCGGCTTCATGATCTTCATCCCGTTCCTGGTGATCGACATCGTCGTCTCCGCGGGACTGATGTCACTCGGCATGATGATGATGCCGCCGGTCATGGTGTCGCTCCCGTTCAAGCTCCTGCTGTTCGTCCTCGTCGACGGCTGGGGCCTGATCGTCAAGTCACTCGTCCAGTCGTACGGCGGAGGGTAGAGACGTGGTCGAGTCACTCTGCCCCATGGCCTGCTGCGCGACGCCCGTTACGCACGCTGGCTGCGTTGCCGTCAGTCGACGGAGCCCGCTCCGCCTCCCTCCCCCGCCTTGCCATCGCACGCACCGGACGCCGCTCGCGACGGCCGGGGACAGAGAGACCCGACCATGACCGACTCCGCTGTCATCGAGATCGCGCTGCAGACCATGGTCGTCGCGCTCAAGCTGTGCCTGCCGATCCTCGTCCCGGCCCTCGTCATCGGGTTCGTGATCTCGCTGATCCAGTCCATGACGCAGATCCAGGAGTTCACGCTCGCGTTCGTGCCGAAGCTCGTCGGCGTGGGCGTGGCCCTCCTCGTCTCCGGCAACTGGATGCTGCACACGCTGATCTCGTACACCCAGGACCTGTTCGCCCGCATCCCGAGCCTGCTCGGCTGACGGAGCCTGCCATGGTGCTGCAGATCGAGGGCGTCACGCTGCTGACCTACCTGATGGCGTCGCTGCGCATTGTCACGTGGCTGGTCATCGTTCCGCCGTTCTCGACGCGCGCCGTACCCGTGCTGGCGAAGACCCTGCTCGCCCTCGGTCTCGCGCTCGCCGTCGCGCCGCAGCTGCTCGACGACGCACCGATCTCCAACGACGCCGGCACGCTGATCGTGGTCGCGGTCCAGGAGGTGATGATCGGCGCGACGATGGGCTTCGTCACCTTCCTGCTGTTCGCCGCAGTCCAGGCCGCCGGCGACCTCATCGACACCTTCGGTGGCTTCTCGCTCGCGTCGGCGTTCGACCCGCTCAACCAGACCTTCAACTCGATTCACGGCAAGCTCTTCTCGATGCTCGCCACGATGCTGCTGTTCGCGAGCAACGCGCACCTGCTGGTGATCGGCGGACTGCTGAAGACCTTCGAGTACCTCCCGGTCGGCAGCACCTGGCAGCCGGACAACGCCGTCGAGGTGGTGACCACGGCGTTCGGGGTCTTCTTCACCTCGGCCGTGCAGATCGCGCTGCCGCTGATCGCCGTACTGTTCGTCGCCGACCTCGGTCTGGCCCTGCTCACCAAGGTCGCGCCGCAGCTCAACGCGATCGGCATCATGTTCCCGGCCAAGATCGGGCTCACCCTGCTCGTCGTCGGCATGTCGTTCGCGGTGCTGCCCGACGCGCTCACCCGGCTGGTCGAGACGATCTCCGATGCCACCAAGGCCCTGGGGATCTCGTGAGCGGCAAGGGGTCGGAGGAGAAGACCGAGAAACCCACTCCGAAGAAGCTCAAGGAGAGTCGCAAGGAGGGGCAGGTCGCGCGGACGCCGGAGCTCGGCGCCTGGGCGGGCGTGCTGGCGCTCGCGATGTCGCTGCACTGGCTGGTGGGTCTGGGCATCGGCAAGATCCGCAACCTGATGGGGGAGACGCTCGTCGCGATCGACCGGCCGAGCGGAGAGCGTGCGCTGAGCCTGCTGGGGGACGCCTCCCAGCTGATCCTGATCCTGTCGGCCGGGCTCGGCACGTTCATCCTGGTGATCGCGGTGATCGGCGCGGTGGCGCAGGGCGGCCTGTTCTTCGCGACCAAGGCGCTGAAGCCGAAGTGGTCGCGGCTCAACCCGCTCGAGGGCGCCAAGCGGCTGTTCGGTCCGCACGCCCTCTGGGAGGGCGCGAAGATGCTGATCAAGAGCTCACTCGTCGGTGTCTTCGTCTACCGCGCGGTGCAGGACCTGATGCCGATGCTCGGCGGCCTGGTGCCGCTGTCGGTGGCGATGGAGATCGCCGCCGAGGCCGCCACCGGGCTCATGCGCGACGTCGCCGCCGCCGGCCTGGTGGCCGCCGCCGCGGACTACGCGATGTCGCGCCGCCGCACGATGAAGCAGGTGCGGATGTCCAAGAAGGAGATCCGCGACGAGCACAAGAACTCCGAGGGCGACCCGCTGATCAAGAGCGCGCTCCGCTCCCGTCAGCTCGCCGCGGCGCGCAACAGGATGATGGCCGACGTACCCGAGGCCGACGTCGTGCTGCTGAACCCGACCCACGTCGCGGTCGCGCTGCGCTACGACCCGGCCAAGGGCACGCCGCGCGTGGTCGCCAAGGGCGCCGGCGCGATTGCGGCCAAGATCCGCGAGGTCGCATCCGACAGCAGGGTGTCGATGGTCGAGGACGTGCCGCTGGCGCGGGCGTTGTACGGCGCCTGCGAGGTCGGCCAGGAGATCCCGCCCGAGCTCTACCAGGCGGTCGCCCAGGTGCTCGCGTTCGTGCTCAGCCGCAGGGCCGCCGGGCACCCCGCGGGTCGCTACCCGACGCCTCGAGACACGGCCTCGCTGCCGGACGTGCCGCGCCACCGCCGCCGTACACCGGCCGCCGTCTCCTGACCGGGGCAAACCCCTCAGGTCCCGCGCCGGCCCTGCCGATAGCACTCGTGCCAGGACGGCGGCCAGAGCAGTTGCACCACGGACGGTGCGTCACGGGTGGTCGAGCGCACTTCGACCACCGACGTTCCTACCGATGAGGTCCCGTGGCCCAGAACGACCCGCGACGCAGCACCAAGTCGCCCCGTCAGCGCACCATGACGCAGATCGGCGTGCCGGTCGCCGTCGTCGCCATCGTCGTCATGCTGGTGGTCCCGCTGCCGCCGCTGGTGCTGGACATGCTGATCGCCTTCAACATCAGCGCCGCGCTGCTCGTCCTGCTCACCGCGATGTTCGTCCACCGGCCGCTGGACTTCTCGTCGTTCCCCGCGCTGATCCTGGTCGCCACGCTGTTCCGGCTCGCCCTCAACGTCAGCGCCACGCGCCTGGTGCTGCTCGATGGGTACGCGGGCAAGGTGATCGACACGTTCGGCCACTTCGTCATCGGCGGATCGCTGGTCGTCGGCATCATCGTGTTCGCGATCCTGATCGTGATCAACTTCGTGGTCGTCACCAACGGTGCGGGACGCGTCGCCGAGGTGGGCGCGAGGTTCACCCTCGACGCGATGCCCGGCAAGCAGATGGCGATCGACGCCGACCTCAACGCCGGCCTGATCACCGAGGACGAGGCGCGCCGCCGCCGGGCCGAGGTGGCCGGCGAGGCCGACTTCTACGGGGCGATGGACGGTGCCTCGAAGTTCGTCAAGGGCGACGCGATCGCCGCCATCATCATCACGCTGGTCAACCTCATCGGCGGCTTCACGATCGGCATCGTCCAGCACAAGATGTCGTTCGGCGACGCGGTGTCGACGTACTCCCTGCTGACCATCGGCGACGGCCTGGTCTCCCAGATCCCCGCGCTGCTGCTCTCGGTCGCGACCGGCATCATCGTCACGCGCGCCGCCGGCGAGGCCGACATGGGCTCGGACCTGATCGGGCAGCTCTCGCGCCAGCAGCTGCCGCTGCGGATCGCCGGGTTCGGCGCCGTCGGCCTGTGCCTGATCCCCGGCATCCCGAAGCTGCCGTTCCTGGTGTCCGGCGGGCTGCTGCTGTTCCTCTCGACCCGGGTGTCGTCGCAGGCGCAGATCGAGGAGGCCAAGGCGATCGAGACCGCCCAGGCGGAGGCGACCGCTGCGCCGGCCCCGGACTCGATGGAGGCGCTGCTCGACGAGATCCGCGTCGACCCGCTGGAGCTCGAGCTCTCCGGCGACATCATCGACCTGGTCGACGCCGCGTCCGGTGGCGACCTGCTCGACCGCGTGAAGGCGCTTCGCCGGAAGGTCGCGGTCGACCTCGGCGTCGTCGTGCCGCCGGTGCGCACCCGCGACAACCTGGACCTGCCGATGGGCACGTACGCGATCCGGCTCTTCGGGGTCGAGGTCGCACGCGGCGAGGCGCCTCCCGGCACCGTCCTCGCGATCGGTGACGGCCTCGAGGGCCTGCCCGGTCGCCGTACCCAGGAGCCGGTGTTCGGCCTGTCCGCCGTGTGGGTGCCCAACGAGCTGCGCAGCCAGGCCGAGCTCGCCGGCGCCACCGTCGTCGACCGCTCGTCGGTGCTCACCACGCACCTCGCCGAGGTCGTCCGCGGGCACGCCGCGCGCCTGCTCGGCCGTGAGGACGTCAAGATGCTCACCGACGTCGTACGGCGTACGCACCCGGCCGTCGTCGAGGAGCTCACGCCGGCGCTGCTGTCGCTCGGCGAGATCCACCGCGTGCTGCAGATGCTGCTCGACGAGCAGGTGTCGGTGCGCGACCTCGCCCGCATCTTCGAGGCGCTGTCGCTGCGCGCCCGCGTGTCCAAGGACGTCGACGGCCTCGTCGAGGCCGCCCGCGAGACGCTCGGCCCGGCCGTCGTGGCGCCGTACGTCCAGGACGGCACGATCAACGTGATCAGCTTCGAGCCGACGCTGGAGCAACGGCTGCTCGAGGGACTGCGCGTCGCCGACGGCGGCGGCTTCCTCGCCCTCGACGCGGACCTGACGCAGGCACTGCTGACCCAGGTCGCACAGATCGGCACGGCGGCCGAGGAGCAGAACCTCACGCCGGTGCTGGTCTGCGCCCCGCAGATCCGCGCCGCCGTCCGCCGCATGGTGGCCCCGTCCGTCAACCGGATGCCGGTGCTGTCCTACAGCGAGCTCTCCGGCCCGGTGCAGATCCGCTCCGTCGGCGTCGTGAACGGCCAGGCGCCGGTCATGGCCATGTGACCCAACGCTTCTGAGTACGACGTACGAACCACGACTGCAGGAGGAACCACGTGAGCCCCTTCTCCACCCCGGTCCTGGTGGGTGCTGCGCTCGTCAGCTCCCCGGCGCTCTGGAACGTGCTGCAGGGCACCGCCCCCGCCGAGGTCGCGCTGACCCGCTACCTGATCAGCGTGGTGATCTGCTGGATGGCCCTCGCGCTCCTGGCGATGATCGTCGGCCCGGTGCCGCCGGCGAAGCCGGTCACCGAGCAGACCGACA
>DASURB010000079.1:0-17609 GCA_036280235.1 Nocardioides sp. | reverse complement strand
AAACGTCATTCAACGTTCAACTGTTGCGGCCGTAGGATGGTGCCATGACCGATACTCACGACGCGCTGTGGCTCGACGCCGGGCAGCAGCGCGCCTGGCGGGCGTACCTGGTCGGCACCACCCTGCTGATGGACCGGCTCGACCGTGACCTGCGCGAGGCGCACGACCTGTCGCTGCCGGAGTACGAGATCCTGGTCCGACTCTCCGAGGCCCCCGACCGACGGCTCCGCATGGCAGTCCTCGCCGACTCGCTGAGCCACTCCCGCAGCCGGGTCACCCACACGGTGACGCGCATGGAGCGCGTCGGCCTGGTCGAAAGGGTCGCCTGCGTATCTGACGGCCGCGGCGTCGAGGCGCGCCTCACCGACCGCGGGTTCAAGCTGCTCGAGGAGGCGGCGCACACGCACGTGCGCGGCGTGCGGGAGTACCTCGTCGCCCTCGCCAGCGACGAGGACTTCGAGGCCGTCGGCCGCGTGTTCGACGCGGTCACCGATCGGCTCGTCGCCGCCCACCCGGGTCTCGACATCCGCTGACGCCCACCGACCCGACCTGACGGGAACACCGAGGCCACCGGGAGCCGAGCATGTCCGACTGGGATCCGGCCACCGCGCTGGACGAGGACGAGGCGGCGACGCGGGCGCGGCTGGCCGACCTCACCGGCGACTACGCCGACATCGTCGCCGCGTCCGAGGGCTCCAACGCCGACGACGAGCACGACCCCGAGGGGTCGACGATCGCGTTCGAGCGGTCCCAGGTGGGCGCGCTCGTGCAACAGGCGCGCGAGCACCTGGACGAGATCGCCGCCGCGCGGCAGCGACTGGCGGACGGGACGTACGGCGTCTGCGCGACCTGCGGTCGAACGATCCCTACCGGGCGACTGGAGGCGCGGCCGACGGCACGGACGTGCGTCGACTGTGCCTCCCGCCAGCGCTCCTGAGAGTGGTCTCGACAGGCTCGACCACCCGGCGCGTCAGTCGCGGGTCAGGCGGCGGTGCGTGACGCGGTGCGGACGCGCGGCCTCGACACCGAGGCGCTCGACCTTGTTCTCCTCGTAGGCCGCGAAGTTGCCCTCGAACCAGAACCACTTCGCCGGGTCCTCGTCGTCGCCCTCCCAGGCCAGGATGTGGGTGGCGACGCGGTCGAGGAACCACCGGTCGTGGGAGGTCACGACAGCGCAGCCCGGGAAGTCGAGCAGCGCGTCCTCGAGCGACGACAGCGTCTCGACGTCCAGGTCGTTGGTCGGCTCGTCGAGCAGCAGCAGGTTGCCGCCCATCTTCAGCGTGAGCGCGAGGTTCAGCCGGTTGCGCTCACCGCCGGAGAGGACGCCGGCCTTCTTCTGCTGGTCGGGTCCCTTGAAGCCGAACGACGCGACGTAGGCGCGGGAGTTCATCTCGAAGTTCGCGACCTTGATGAAGTCCAGGCCGTCGGACACGACCTCCCAGACGTTCTTGTTGGGGTCGATGCCGCCGCGGCTCTGGTCGACGTACGAGATCTTCACCGTCTGGCCGACCTTGAGCGTGCCGCCGTCGGGCTTCTCCTGCCCGGTGATCATCCGGAACAGCGTGGTCTTGCCGACGCCGTTGGGGCCGATCACGCCGACGATGCCGGCGCGGGGCAGTTTGAAGGAGAGGTCGTGGATAAGCAGGCGACCGTCGAAGCCCTTCTCCAGGTCCTCGGCCTCCAGCACCACGTCACCGAGCCGCGGACCGGCCGGGATGTTGATCTCGGAGGTGTCGATCTTGCGCATCCGGTCGGCCTCGGCCGCCAGCTCCTCGTAGCGGGCCAGACGCGACTTGCTCTTCGCCTGCCGGGCCTTGGGGTTGGAGCGGACCCACTCCAGCTCCTTCTCCAGCATCTTGGCGCGCTTGGCGTCCTTCTGCCCCTCGATCTTGAGGCGCTCCTTCTTCGTCTCCAGGTAGGTGGAGTAGTTGCCCTGGTAGCCGTGGATCTGGCCACGGTCGACCTCGGCGATCCACTCGGCGACGTTGTCGAGGAAGTACCGGTCGTGGGTCACGGCCAGCACGGCGCCGGGGTAGTTCTTCAGGTGGCCCTCGAGCCACTGCACGGACTCGGCGTCCAGGTGGTTGGTGGGCTCGTCGAGGAGCAGCAGGTCGGGCTGCTGGAGGAGCAGCTTGCACAGCGCGACCCGACGGCGTTCACCACCGGACAGGTTGTCCACCAGCGCGTCCGGCGGCGGGCAGCGCAGGGCGTCCATCGCCTGGTCGAGCCGGCTGTCGAGGTCCCACGCGTTGGCGTGGTCGAGGTCGGTCTGCAGCTCGCCCATCTCGGCCAGCAGCTTGTCGTAGTCGGCGTCCGGGTCGGCCAGCTCCTCGGAGATCTGGTTGAACCGGTCGAGCTTGGCCTTGATCCCCCCGACAGCCTCCTCGACGTTCTCGAGCACTGTCTTGCCCTCGGTCAGCGGCGGCTCCTGCTGGAGCATGCCCACCGTCGCCTCAGGGTCGAGGAACGCGTCGCCGTTGTTGGGGTGGTCGAGTCCCGCCATGATCTTGAGCAGGGAGGACTTGCCCGCGCCGTTGGGCCCGACGACACCGATCTTGGCGCCGTGCAGGAACGACAGCGTGACGTTGTCGAGGACGACCTTGTCGCCGTGCGCCTTGCGCACGTTGCGCATCGTGAAGACATACTCAGCCATAGTCCGGCCAGCCTACGGCCGTGCCGGTCGTGCGCCGAATCCGGTCCGGTGCTGCACACGGCTCACGCCGCCGTGGTCGTGACGGGGCTCTCAGCAGGCGCGGCGTCGTGGTCGTCCCGCGGGTTGCCGAAGCTGTCGAAGTCGGTGAGGTCCTCGACCGGCTGCCGGTTGAGCGCGTCGACCTCGGCGTCGACGTCGGTCTCGGGGCGCTCTGTCCGCGCCGTGCGCTCGAACCGCGCCGTGCCACGGTTGAGGTCCGGGCCGATCATCGTCGCGTCGATGCACAGCGTGGTCGCCAGCTGGCCGTCGGTGCGCTCCCAGACGTCGGTGCGCAGCTTGCCGTGCACGATGACCGCGTCGCCCTTGCGCAGGGAGTCGCGGACGTTGTCGGCCAGGCCGCGCCAGGCGGTCACGGAGTACCACGTGGTGTCGCCGTCGACCCAGCGGCCGTCGCGCTTGAGCCGCGGCGTGCTGGCGACGCGCAGGTTGGCCACGCTCACGCCGTGCGGCTCGCGGAACGTGACGTCGCTGCCGACCCAGCCGTGCAGCGTGACGAAGGTGTCGCTCATGGGTGCCTCCTCTTTTGCGTTGGGTGCGTCGCGAGGAGACTGCCGGTCGCTTCCCACCGCGACCCGACAGCGAGCAGACGCCTGGGGACGACCGGCCCGGGAGCGGGCCTGGGGACGGAACCGGGTCAGGAGCCGCGGGTCGCCGTCGCGAGGCCGTCGCGCACCGTGCGGTAGGCCTCGAGCTCGGCATCGATCGGCGCGACCACGAGCCGGTCCACCACCTCGCCGATCGCCGCACGCAGTCGGCGCTCCGCGGCGCGGGCTCGCGACCGGGCGGACCAGCGCACGAGCAGTCGGCAGGCACCGGCGAGCACGAGTCCGATCGCGACGCCACCGACCAGCAGCAGCGTGGGCACGGGTACGCCGAGCACGTCCGGCGTCTCCGGGGCGGGCAGCTGGAGGAAGCCCATCGCGGCCAGCGCACCGAGCCAGACCAGGCCGGCCACACTGGCCAGGAGCAGCAGCCACTGCAGGACGCGCACGAGCTGCCACCAGATCGGCGTCCGGCTCACCCCGAGGTCGGTGCCGCCCACGGCGGCGTCCAGCGCGTCGTGCACGTCCGCGAAGCGCGAGACGGACGCCCGGCGTACGGCGTCGGACCACACCGCCGGAAGACCAGCGGTGGCGTCGTCGGAGACGGTGCGTACGGCCGTGTCGACGCGCGCCTGCTGCACCGACGTCGCCGGGGGGATCGACGAGCGGGCGCGGCCGGTGAGCTCGCGGCCTTCGGCGCCGAGATCGAGGTGCAGGCGCTTGAGCGGGTCCGGGCGCAGCCGGGACAGCCACGACGTCACGGGCCAGCCGGTCGCGCGGCGGGCGCGGACGCGAGTGGCGTTCTCGACCGCGTGCACGACGACGGGCACCCCGGCGGCATCGGCGAACGCGTCGACGAGCTCGGCGCGGCGCTCACGCGCGACGCCCGAGGGGTTCGCGTCGCCGTTGGCCTGCTGCATCCGCTTGGCGACGGACGTGACGTCGGCGAGCAGCCGCGCGCGGGAAGCCTTCTTGGCCGCGACGCGGTCGCCGATCATCCGCTTGAGCTCGGGGATGCCGTCACCGTCGCGTGCGGAGATCGCGATGACCGGCACCGCACCGAGACCGTGCTCCTTGAGCAGCCGCTTCACGTCCTCGACCATGACGTCGCGCTGTGAGGGCGGCACGGTGTCGATCTGGTTCAGCGCGACCAGCATGATCTCGGCGTGCGACGCGAGCGGCTTGAGGTAGCGGTCGTAGATCGCGGCGTCGGCGTACTTCTGCGGGTCGAGCACCCACACCAGCATGTCGGTCATCGCCACCAGGCGGTCGACCTCGACGTGGTGGGCGACCTCGGTGGAGTCGTGGTCGGGCAGGTCGAGGAGCACCAGTCCCTCGAGGTCGCGGTCCTCGCGCGGCGCGCCGAGCATGCTGTCGCGCGACACCTGGTGCCGCTGCGGGACGCCCAGCCACTCCAGCAGCGGGCCGGCGCCCTCGGCACCCCACGCGCAGGCCATCGTCCACGAGGTCGTCGGACGGCGTACGCCGATGGCGGCGAGGTCGAGCCCGGAGAGGGCGTTGAACGTCGAGGACTTGCCGGAGCCGGTCGCGCCGGCGAGCGCGACGACGGTGTGGTCGGAGCCGAGGTCGAGCCGAGCGTGCGCACGGGCGACGACCTCGGCGGCCTCGTCGACGAGCGCATCCGGGAGCCGGCCGCGCGCGGCCTCGGTGGCCTGGCGCAGCCCCTCGACGCGCGCAGCGGTGTCGTCGCTGCGGCCGACGAGCCGTTTGGCTCCCTCCACCAGCGAGGTCACGTCGCGGACTCCTCCGGCTCGGGCGGGGTCGCTGCGGCCTCGACTGCCGCGAAGCGGATGTCGTCGACCTCACGCGCCACTGCGCGGATCCTGTCGGCGTGGCCCTCTTCGACCCCCAGGCCGTCGAGCACGTCGAGGTAACGGCGGCGCTCGGTGTCGAGCAGCTCACGCACGCGCACCTCGAGGTCCTGCCGGGCGCGCTCGGCCAGGCGGCGTACGGCCTGGTCACCGAAGACCGCCTCGAGCAGCTTCTGCCCGATCACCGCGGACCCGGCCGCGACGCCGGCCTCCGCGCCGACCAGGGCGCCGGCCGTGTGGGCGAAGACCACGATCATCAGCGCGATGCCGAGACCGTTGACGCCGAGGGCGAGGAAGCGCGCGGTCGTGCGCTTGTCGGCACCCTCCTCCCGCACGAGGGTGAGCACGTCGTGCTGCCACTCGCGTACGGCGCGCTCCACGTCGGCCCGGAACCCGCGGGACGCGCGACCGAGGCCGGCACCGGAGTCCTCGACGAGGTCCTGCCCGGCCTTCGTGGATCGCCAGGAGGCCTCGGCCCTCTCGGCGGCGGCCTCGGCGTGCTCGACGATCAGCGACTCCAGGCCGGACTCGACCGCGACCGTGACGCGCTCGACCTGCTGGGGCTTGCCGCGGACCCAGCCCACGACGCGGTCGCGCAGCCAGCCCACCTTGGTCTCCAGCGAGCGCAGCAGCTCGCCGGTGCCGACGAACTCCTGCCAGCGCGCGAGCACCTCGCCGCGCAGCAGCGTGCCGTCGGCGCTGGCCTTGTCGACCTGCGCGATCGCCTCGTCGTACGCGTCGTCGACCGCCTGCCGCAGCCGGGAAACCATCGCGGCCTGCGCCTTGCTGGCGTCGGCGACGTCGTGGCTGCGTCGCGCGAGGCTGCGGATCGCGCCGTCGAGGGTCTGCTTGACCACCGCGCTGCGGGCGTCCGCGTCGGCGGCGAGCGTGTGCAGCCAGCTGCGCACCTCCGCGACGCTGTTGGGCGGCAGCAGCCCGTCGTCGTCGAGCGGGCCTTCCTCCACGACGAACAGCGGCGAGTCGCGCAGGCCGCGCGACGTCAGCATGCGGCCGAGGTGCCCGGCAACCTCGGCGACCGCCTCGCGGGCGGTGCGGTCGAGCACGATCGCGACGGCGGTGCTGCGCTCGGCCGCGGCCTTGAGGAAGCCCCACGGCACCTGGTCGGCGTAGCGCGCGGCCGAGGTGACGAACAGCCACAGGTCCGCCGCGGCCAGCAGCTCCGCGGCGATCGAGCGGTTGGCCTCCTCGACCGAGTCGATGTCGGGCGCGTCCAGGATCGCCAGGCCCTGCGGCACCGCCTCGTGCGGAACCAGGTGCAGGTTGCCCGTGTCGTCGGTCGCGCCCGTGGTGCGCGCGAGGTGCGGCAGGATCCGGGCGCCGGTGAACCACTCCGCGTCGGCCGGGTTGTGCACGAGCACCGGCGACCGCGTGGTGGGTCGCAGCACGCCGGGCTCGGTGACCCGCGCGCCGACGATGGAGTTGACCAGCGTGGACTTGCCGGCGCCGGTCGAGCCGCCGACGACGGCGAGCAGCGGCGCGTCGATCTGGATCAGCCGCGGCAGGACGTAGTCCTCGAGCTGGTCGACCATCTCGGTCTTGGTCGCGCGGTACTGCTCGGCGTCGGGTACGTCGAGGGGCAGCGCGGTGTCCTGCAGCGCCTCACGCAGCCGGATCAGGGCGCTGACCATCGCGGTGGTGCCGTGGGCGTTCACCGGATGCCTCCCGAGGGCGGGTACATGACGTAGGGGCGCAGGGCCTGCAGGCGCTGCACCATCGCGTTGCCGCGCTCGACGAAGTCGTCGGGCGCCGTACCGCGCAGGTAGCGGTCGTGGAGGAAGCCGAGCTCGATGGCCTGCTGCTGGTACTCGCGCATCACCCGCTCGGCGGCCTTGCCGCCGACGGCGCGGGCGTAGCGGCGGCAGGCGCGACGGGCCGGGATCCGCACCAGCCACGGCACCTCGGCCGGGCCCAGGAAGCCGCGCGCCGCAGCGTCGCCGAGGGCGCGGGTGAGCATCGCCGCCTCACGGTTGCGCACCCAGATCGCGAAGGCGACCACGACGAGGAACGCCGGCACCATCGCGAAGAAGTAGGTGAGCACGAAGTAGCGGCCGCCACCGATGTAGGCCGAGCCGTTCCAGGCCGCGTGCGCCGCGACTGCGACGACGTACCCGAGGACCGGCGCGAGCCAGCGCAGGGGCGAGCGCGAGACCACGGCGTAGCCGACGCCGACGCCGATGAAGGCGGTGAACAGCGGGTGCGCGAACGGGCTGAAGATGCCGCGCACGACGAACACGCCGATGGCCGAGCCCAGGCCGCCCGGGCCGACCCCGTCACCGCCGACGTAGGCGGCGCCGAGGTACAGGATGTTCTCGGTGAACGCGAAGCCGACGCCGACCAGTCCGGCGTAGACGAGCCCGTCGAGGACGCCGTCGATGGCCTGGCGTCGCGACCACACCAGCAGCACGACGAAGAGTCCCTTGAACAGCTCCTCGGTGAGCGGGGCGACGATCGCGGCCGAGGCGCTCGGGGTCGTGCCGAGCACGAACTGGTCGGCCGCCTGCAGGACCAGGGCGCCCGCAGTCGCGACGACCGCGCCCCAGGCGAACGCGAGTGCGAGCAGGCGCACGGGCTCCGGCTCGTAGCGGTCGAGCCACAGGAACGCGGCGATCACCGGTCCCACGGGGAGTACGGCGAGCAGGACGCCGATCACCAGCGCGCCCGGGGCGTTGCTGGCCAGCAGCACCAGCGCCATCACCGCCGAACCGATCAGCAGCGCGACGGTGAGCACGACCGTGAACGCACGGCTGCCGCGTCGGCGCGGCACCTCGAGCAGAGCCGGTGGAACGGGCGGCAGCGGCGGCGCGTGCCGCTGCCCGAAACCGCCTGCCCCGCTCATGCGGGAGAGCCTATCGGGATCGCTACTTGTCGCCGCTCAGGCGGGCGTGCCGGTCGCCGGCCTCCGTCGTACAGTGACGGGCGTGAACGACGCGACCCAGACCCAGCCCAGCACCGACGCGGAGACCCCGCTCCACACCGAGGGGCACGATCAGCCGGTGCCGGAGGCGTACGCCGAGTTCATGCGTCAGGGCTGGGGCGACCGC
Source organism: Nocardioides sp. (assembly GCA_036280235.1). Lineage (GTDB taxonomy): Bacteria > Actinomycetota > Actinomycetes > Propionibacteriales > Nocardioidaceae > Nocardioides_B. Next base: position 9,460 of record DASURB010000079.1, on the reverse strand, counting down.
GAGCTCGACCTGCCGCAGCACCCCGTCGCCCCCTGGGCGGCGAAGCGACGCGCGCGGCTGGCCGAGGCGTTCCCGGGCGAGCGGCTGGTGATCCCGGCCGGGACGTTCAAGGAGCGCTCCAACGACACGGACTACCGGTTCCGGCCGTCGACGCCGCACACCTACCTGACCGGCAACCAGACCAGCGACGCGGTGCTGGTCGTCGAGGGCGACGACGCGGTGCTCTACGCGCGGCCGCGGTCCTCGCGGGACACCGACGAGTTCTTCCGCGACCGGCAGTACGGCGAGCTCTGGGCCGGGCGACGCCCGTCGCTGCAGGAGCTGACCGGGCAGCTGGGTCTGCCGGTCCGCCACCTGAACGAGCTGCCCGAGCAACTCGACCGCACCGGCAAGACCCGCGTGCTGCGCGGCGTGGACCGGTCCGTCGACGCCCGTGTCGAGGGCGACGAGGGCCGCGACCTCGAGCTGGCGCGCGTGCTCTCCGAGCTGCGGTTGGTCAAGGACGAGTGGGAGATCGGCGAGCTCACCGAGGCCTGCGACATCACCACGCTCGGCTTCGGCGACAGCGTCCGTGAGTGGGACAACGTCCTGAAGTACGGCGAGCGCTGGATCGAGGGCACGTTCTTCCGTCGGGCGCGCGCGATGGGCAACGACATCGGCTACGACTCGATCGTCGGCGGCGGCAAGCACGCGACCACGCTGCACTGGATCGACAACACCGGCCCGATCACGCCCGGCGAGATGGTGCTGCTCGACATGGGTGTCGAGGGCCGCAACCTCTATACCGCCGACGTGACGCGGACGCTGCCCGTCGACGGCACGTTCACGCCGCTGCAGCGCGACCTCTACACGCTCGTCTACAACGCCCAGACCGCCGGCATCGAGGCCGTGAAGCCCGGCAACGCGTTCATGGCGCCGCACGAGGCCGCGATGGAGGTCCTCGCGAACGGCCTGGCCGACCTCGGCCTGCTGCCCGTCTCCGTCGAGGAAGCGCTGCGTCCCGACAGCCAGGTCTACAAGCGGTGGACGCTGCACTCGGTGAGCCACATGCTCGGCATGGACGTGCACGACTGCGCGAAGTCGTCGCGCGAGGCCTACCACGACGGCACGCTGCAGCCGGGCATGGTGCTGACCGTCGAGCCGGGCCTGTACTTCCAGGAGGACGACCTGCTCGTCCCCGAGGAGCTGCGCGGCATCGGCATCCGCATCGAGGACGACATCCTGGTCACCGCCGACGGATACACGAACCTGTCGGCGTCCCTCCCCCGTGAGCCGGGCGCCGTCGAGGAGTGGATGGGCAGCCTGCGCGCCTGAGCCGGGCTAGTTGTGGCGGCTCGCCCGCCAGACCTCCCACGGCACCGGCTCGTTGCCGTGCTCGAGCTGGCCGCTGACCTCCTCGGTCATCCACGCGCGCAGGTCGTCGAGGTCCACGTCGGAAGCAAGAGTGAGCAGCCGCTGCTCCTCGCAGAGCCGGTCGGCCTCGCGGACCGCCTCCTGCAGGGCGCGCACATGGGGCGCGAGCTCGCGCGGCATGGCCATGTCGATGTCGACGTGCGTCCTGCCCTCGGCCGCGGCCTGCTGGGCGATGCGACGGCCGGTGAACCGCGCGTGGGCCGGCGACGCCAGGAGCGCCGCGATCCGGTGCGCCAGCTCCCTCGACTCCGGGGCGGCCTGCTCGGCGTCGAGCAGCTGCAGCTCGCGAACCAGCTCATCGAGGTGGCTGTCCTGGCGCAGGCTCAGGTGCACCGGACATCCCGCCAGCCGCACGACCGCCCACCCCTCGGGCAGCGCCGCGTCCTCGGCGCGGCCGGCGGACGCCGTACTCACCGTGGGAGGGCGTACGGCGTGGGTCCCGTCGCCCTCGGCGAGGGTCAGCCACACGCGCTTCCCGTCGCCGGTCTCCTCGACGCCCCAGTCCTGGGCCAGCACCGACACGATGCCGAGGCCGCGGCCGGTGGTGCTCTCGTCCGCGAGCGCCAGGTCCAGCTCGTCGAGGTCGAGCTCGTCGTCGCTCTCGGGCTTGTCGGGTTCGCCGGGCTCGTCGAACGACGCCCGCGGCACGACCACCTCGGCCGGCACCGGCCCGTCGTCCTCGACCACGATCTGCACCGACTGGTCGATCGCCCGCAGCGCCACCTCCATGAACGTGCTCGAGCTGTGCAGCGCCGCGTTGGCGGCCAGCTCGGTCACGCACAGGGCGGCGTCGTCGAGGAGCTCGGTCCGGCCGAGCGAGGTCAGCCCGTCGGTCACGAACCGGCGCGCCCCGGGCACGCTCGCGGCGTCGGCGGCGAGCCGGATCCTCATCTCCCCCGCTTCGCGCTGCTCGAGCACGTCGTCCTGCACCCGAGCATCATGCCCGACCCGGTCGCGGCTGTCGTGCCGGTATCACGCGCTCAGACCTGAGCCAGGTCGACGAGCCCGGTCAGGTGCGGACGCCGACGACGCTCACGACGAGCCCCCCAGGGTCGGTGTAGCTGCACGCGACCATGTCATGTCTGTTGCGCTCGAAGCCCGGGGTGTGGAAGGTCGTCACCGCCTCGGTCGTGCCTGGGAAGACGACCTCCACGTGCTTGGGCTTGATGACGTCGGTGCTGCCGACGACGTGGAGGGCGCTGCCGAACCCGGCCGGGGTCAGGTAGGTCCGCACCGTCGTGCCGCCGCAGTCGAGGATGCGCTCGTTATCCCAGGAAGCGGGCGGATCCGCCGCATACGCCGGGGCGGCCAGCCAGGTCGTCACCCCCATCCCCGCCGTGATGGTCGCGATCGCGATGCGCGCTGGACGCGTGGTCATGACGTTCCCCCTTGTCGTCACGGTGACGGTACGACCACTCTCGCCCTCCCGTCGGTCGAGCGCCATGGCTCGACCGGGTGGCGCGGCATGACCAGGACATGACTGGCGACATGAAGGGCCCGCCTCCCGGGCGGGAGGCGGGCCCCGTGTTTCGGCGTGCCGTCGTGGGTCAGGCGGACGGGTTCGCCGGCGGGCCGTACGAGCCGCCGCCGTACTCGCCGGCGTACTCGTACGTGCTCTCCTCCGACGGCATCAGGATCCACAGCACCGGGTAGATGAGCAGCTGGCTGCCGGGGATCACCATCAGGATGAGGACGAAGAGCAGCCGCGCGGGCCACGGGTCGATGCCGAACCGTCGGCCGAGGCCGGCGCAGACGCCGCCGAGAACGCGGCTGTCGCGCGGTCGGACGAGCCCCTGGCGGGCGAAGGTCTGGTGGACGTCGTTCATGGTGTTCCTCCGGGTTGCTGGCCGACGACGTGTCGACCTGCCACCACTGTGCGTCGCGACCCGGCCCCGGCACATCGGGCGGAACCCTGACTCCGCCCCTGATCGCTGGCCCGGCATCCCCGAGTACGACGGAGCCCGGCACCCCGACGGGCACCGGGATCGCGCCGTACGACGTGTCGCGGTCAGCCGCGGAACGCGTTCCAGGCCATCTGCATGCGGTCGACCTGACCCGGCGTGAACTCCGTCAGGCAGGCGTCGAACGAGTAGTCCATGAAGTTGTTCACCGGGTCGGCACCGGGGTCGTCCGGGCAGGTGTCCCGCGGGTCCTCACCGGCCTCGGGGCACAGGAAGTTCGGGGACGCCTCCGCCGGGGTGTCCTCGACCTGGTCGCCGCCGCCGTAGGCGGGGTCGTCCGGGCAGCCGCCCTGGAACGTGTGGTACAGCTCCAGCCAGTGGCCGACCTCGTGGGTGAGGGTGTCCCCCTCGTCGTACGTGCCGGGCGGGAACACCCGCTGGTCGCCATCGGTGTCGCCGTCGACGACCGGCAGGGTCCGGAAGTCGATGACCACACCGTCGAAGTAGCGGTGCAGCGGCCCGTACTCCGACGAGGTCGCGTCGGTGAAGTCGGACGGGAAGTAGGCCCACCCGAGCAGCGACTGGCCGAGCGAGGCGGTGTAGACGTCGAGGACGCCGGGGTCGCCGCTGTGCAGCTGCTTCTTCATCGCGACCTCCTTGCCGCCGCCGCGGAAGTAGCGGGGCTCGGCGCCGTTGGCCGCGATCAGGTTGAACCACTCCGGCTGGACAGTCTCGGTGCTGCCGGCCTCGTCCCACACGAAGGTGAAGCCGGTACGGGCGTAGCCCTCGTTGAGGGCGTCGACCTGGGCCTGGAGCCGGGCGTCGGACAGGTCTCCCCCGCCGTTGCCCTTGGTCTTGACGATCTCGTGGAACCTGACCGGGACGGTCACCGCGAACTCGCTGCTCGCGGCCGCCCTCGCCTCGTTCGCGGCCTTCCCGGCCGCGACGAGGAGCGGGTCCTTCTTGACGACGTGCTGGTCGTCGCGCGGGATCGCGCCCTTCGGCGCCTTCGCGACCTTGCCGTAGTCGGTGCAGTCGACGGTCTTGCCCCCGTTGTTGCTTGCCGGCTTCGCGAGTGCGGGCGCGGCGGTGGTGCCGACGGCCAGGCCGAGCGCCACGGCGACGATGCCGGCGCGACGTACCAGGGCTGAGTGGTGAGTCATCCGTCCCCCTTGTCCGATCGTGGTGGCGCTGACCGTATCCGCCCGCCGTGTCCCGCGGAAGACCCAAAGTCGGGTATGTGTCCGGACTTCTCGGATCGAGAGATTTCAGGCATCCCGGGTTTGACATTGGGGATTCCCTGCACTCAGGGTGGATAGGTGTCCGCATCCCCGCAGCTGAGCGAGCCCGACCGCCGGATCGCCGCGGCGCTCCAGGTGAACGGCCGGGCGTCGTGGCGACGCATCGCCGCCGCGCTCGGCGCGCCCGAGTCGACCGTGACGCGACGCGGCCAGCAGCTGCTCGCCGAGCGCGCGGTGGCCGTCACCGGGGTGCTCGACCACCTGCGCTGCGGGCTGGGCGTGTCGGTCTACGTCCGGCTCCGGGCCCGGCCGGGACGCACGCTGGACGTCGCGCGGGCGGTCGCCGCACACCCCCGCCCCCGGTTCGTGGCCGTGGTGGCCGGCTCGTTCGACGTGACCGCCGAGGTCGTCGTCGAGCACCACCGCGACATCCTCGACGTGATCGGCGAGTTCGAGGCCATCGACGACGTGGTCGAGACCGAGTCGATGCTGGTGATCCGCAAGTTCTCGGCGTTCGAGGAGTGGTCCCCGCACCTCCTCGACGCCAGGGCGATCGACGAGCTCCGGGAGGGTCGCGAGGTCGTCGACTACGACCACCGTTCGTGGACCGAACCGGAGAAGCTGAGCGAGACCGAGCTGGCCATCGCGGCGGTACTCGCCGCCGACGGGCGGGCCAGCTACGCGACCGTGGCTCAGCGGACCGGTCTCAGCGAGTCGACCGTCGGCCGGCGCGTCGAGTCCCTGGTCGAGCGCGGCTGCCTGCGCTTCCGGACGCTCTTCGAGTCCGAGGTGCTCGGCTACGACGTGGAGTTCCTGCTCTGGCTGACCGTCGACCCCGGCCACATCGATGAGGTCGGCGAGCACCTGGCCAAGCACCCCTCGACCAGGTACGTCTCCGCGGCCACCGGCCGCCACACGCTGATCGCTCAGGGCGTGCTGCGCGGGTACGGCGACCTGTACCCCTACACCACCGAGGTCGTCGGCCGCCTCCCCGGCGTGCAGTCGGCCGAGCTGACCCTGCAGGTCCGGGCGCTCAAGCGGGCCTGGGTCCCGATCGACGACGACGGCCGCCCCCGGCCACAGGAGGTGGTGGAGCGCTGATCGCTTCACTCACCCCACGACTGCTCCCGCACATCCACGATCTCGCCGTCCACGTCTGCTGACGAGGCGTGCCCCGCCGCACGCCGCATCTCGGAAAGGTTCAGCATGTCCACGACCACAACCGCCGCCGAACCGCAGTCGCGCGTCATGCGCGCCGCGTTCCGCTCGTTCAGCGCGATCGAGCGGGTCGGCAACAAGCTGCCGCATCCCTTCTGGCTGTTCTGGATGCTCGCGATCGTCGTCATCGCGCTCAGCTGGCTGCTCTCGTCGCTCGGCGTGAGCGCCCAGGCGCCGGGCTCCGACGACGTCGTCGCGGCCAAGAGCCTGGTGAGCCAGGAGGGCGTCGCCTTCATGGTGGGTGAGGCGGTCACCAACTTCGCGACGTTCCCGCCCCTCGCCACGATCCTGGTGGTGATGCTCGGCATCGCGGTAGCCGAGCGCAGTGGCCTCATCACGAGCCTCCTGCACGCGATGGTCGCGCGCGTCCCGGCCCGCTACCTCACGTTCGCGCTCGCGATGACCGCGATGGTCGGGCACGTCGCGGGCGACGCGGCGTACGTGACCCTGATCCCGCTCGGTGCCCTGGTGTTCAAGGCCGCGGGACGCAGCCCGGCACTCGGCGCGATCGTCGCGTTCGTGTCGATCAGCGCGGGGTACGACGCGTCGCCGTCGCTGACCACCACCGACGTACTGCTCTCCGGCATCTCGACCGCGGCCGCGCAGACCATCGACGAGAGCTACGTCGTCACGCCGGTCGACAACTACTTCTTCGGCCTGGCGTCGTCCGTGCTCATCGCGCTGGTGATCACGGTCGTGACCGAGAAGATCCTCGCGCGCCGCCCGGACCTCGAGACCGAGGACGACGCCGCGGACATCAGCGCCGACGAGGCCAGCCTCGAGTCCACGCCGACCAAGCGCCGCGCGCTGCGGATCACCGGGCTCGTCGCCCTCGGGTACGTCCTGCTCCTAGTCGTGGCGGTCGCTCCCCCGGGCTCGCCGCTGCGAGGCGAGGACGGCGGCGTCGTGAGCTCGCCGCTGTTCGTCGGGATGGCGTTCGTGCTCGGCGTGTTCTTCACCCTGCTCGGCGTGGTGTACGGCGCGATCGCCGGCACGATCCGTCGGCCGCGCGAGGTCGTCGAGGCGATGGTGGAGGGGATCCGCTCGATGGCGCCGATCCTCGTGCTGTTCTTTGCGATCTCGCAGTTCCTGGCCTACTTCAAGTGGACCGGGCTGGGCGAGATCCTCGCGATCAAGGGCGCCGAGTCGTTGCGCGACATCTCCGCGCCCGGCTGGGCCGTGCTGATCGGCATCGCGGTGCTGGTGACGCTGATGAACCTCGTCATCACCAGCGGCTCCGCGCTCTGGTCGCTGGCGGCGCCGGTGTTCGTGCCAATGCTGATGCTGCTCGACATCAACCCCGAGACCACGCAGGCGATCTACCGCGTCGCGGACTCGGTGACCAACTGCGTGACGCCGATGAGCCCGTACTTCGTGATGGCGCTCGGCTTCGTCCAGCGCTTCCGCCGCTCCGCCGGGATCGGCACGCTGGCGTCGTACACGATTCCGCTGGCGGCCGTGATCTGGGTGGTGTGGGTGCTGTTCTTCCTGGCCTGGTATCTGGTCGGGCTTCCGCTCGGCCCCGGCGCACCGGTCGGAGCACTCCGGTGAGCCGCGCACTGTTGGCCCAGGCCACCGGCGCGGTCGACGAGATCCTGCGGGACGTCGTCGAGCTGGTCGAGGTGGAGACGTCGAGCTACGACAAACCCGCTCTCGACCGCGGCGTCGCGCACCTGCACGAGCTGCTCGCACGTCGGCTCGGTGAGCCGTCCGAGCTGCACCGGCACGACGGCGGTGAGCGCGGCGACGTGCTGACGGCGACGTACGACGGCACCGGCGACGGCCACGTCTCGCTCCTCGCCCACTACGACACGGTGTGGCCGACCGGCACGCTCGCGGGCTGGCCGGTCACCACGGAGGAGGCAGCCGACGGGCTGCGCACGACCGGGCCCGGCATCTTCGACATGAAGACCGGACTGGTGCAAGGCATCTGGGCGCTGAGGCTGCTGCGGGAGAGCGGTGCCCCGACACCGGCGGTGACGTTCGTGCTGAACGGTGACGAGGAGATCGGCTCGATCTTCTCCCGGTCCGTCATCGAGTCCGTGACGTCCCGCACCGACGCCACGCTGGTGCTCGAGCCGAGCGTCGCGGGCGCGGTGAAGACCGGCCGCAAGGGCATCGGCATCTTCGGCCTCGAGACCGTCGGCGTCGAGTCGCACGCCGGCCTCGACCCCGAGGCCGGCGCCAGCGCCGTGCACGCCCTCGCCCGCGTGATCACCGAGGCCGCCAAGATCGCCCGGCCCGAGGTCGGCACGACCGTCAACGTCGGTCTCGTCGAGGGCGGCTCGGGCTCCAACGTCGTCGCCGGCCGGGCCACAGCCCTGGTCGACGTACGTGTGGCCGACGAGGCGGAGCAGGCCCGCGTCGACCGCGAGTTCGACGCGCTCCGGACCGGGGACGAGCGCGTCACGCTCAAGGTCACGCACGGCTGGAACCGACCGCCGATGACCCTCGGCCCCGCGACCCGGCCGCTCCTGGACACGGCGCACGACGTGGCCGCCGAGCTCGACTCGACGCTGCGGGACGTGAGCGTTGGTGGGGCCAGCGACGCGAACTTCGTCGCCGCGCTGGGCAAGCCGGTCCTCTGCGGCCTCGGCGCGGTCGGCCACGGCGCGCACGCCCGCGGCGAGTACATCAACCCTGCCGCGGTGCCGCAGCAGACCGCGCTTGTCGCCGGGCTGCTGGCCAGGCTGGCGGTCGAAGACCTGCAGCAGCGCAGCAGTGACTCTCCATTAGGCTGACGCTCGGATGCAACACGTGTCGATCCGTGAGGAACGTCCAGGTTCTCCCCGACACGAGTGCCGATCCCGCCCTCGTAGCTCAGCTGGATAGAGCGTCGGACTTCTAATCCGGTGGTCGCAGGTTCGAATCCTGCCGGGGGCACCCTGTGATGTCTCAGGACATCGGCGACACCCGGACCTGCGAATGCAGGTCCGGGTGTTGTTCATTTCGGGGGTCTGCGGGTTGGGCCTTTGGGTGCTCCGGTGGGCTGGTAGTCGCGGGTGGGGTCGAGGATGAGTTCGCGCAGCAGCTCGCCGGTGACGGCGTTGATGACGCGGATCTGCAGGTCCTGGACGAGCAGGATGACGCAGGTTCCGGCGTGGGTTCGGCCGATGCCGATGTGGTGCAGTCGGCCGTGGTGGCGCAGGGTGACCGAGCCGGCCTTGTCGACGGTGTCGTGGCGTATCCGGTCGTGGGTGTCGGGGTCTCTGGTCGGGCCGGGCAGGGCCTTGGGCAGCGAGTCGTAGAGCGTCGCCGGGGTGGCTCGGTGGGGCAGGGACCGGTGTGGTCGGCGGTGGTTGTACTCGTCGGTGAAGGCGTCGAGGAGTGCCTGGAGCTCGGCGGTCGTGCTGGGTTGGACCGGTTGGGCGCGCAGCCACTTCTTCATCGTCTGCTGGAACCGCTCGGCCTTCCCGCAGGTGGTGGGGTGAGCTGGTCGGGAGTTCTTCTGGACGATGTGGCGGCGGCGCAGCTCGTCTTCGAAGCTGTTGCGGCCGCCCCGGCCTCCGGAGAGTCTGACCGTGTAGACCATGCCGTTGTCGGTGAGCGTGGAGGCGGGGATCCCGTGCCGGGCAAGGGCCTCTCGGAACGTCGTGACCACGATCGGGGTTGTGATCCGCGGGTGCGCGGAGACGTGCAGGGCGTAGCGGGTGCAGTCGTCGAGCCAGCTGATGATCTCGGTGTCGG
>DASURB010000078.1:0-24452 GCA_036280235.1 Nocardioides sp. | reverse complement strand
AGCTTTCCCAGGGGGCCGTCGGGTTCGTGCAGTACTTCACCGACCTGCCGATCGCGCTCGTCGCGCTGCACCTCCTCGGCGCCGCGCTCACGTCGGCCGGGCTGGCCTGGGTGCTGGTCAGCCTGCGCGAGCGGGACTCGGCCGAGGCACCCGACGCCGAGCCCGCGCTGCGGAGATGACTCGGCCAACATGACGGGGAGATGACGGGACGGGCCCTCATCGGCACCCCCGTGCCCCGATGACGGCCCGTCCACTTTGCTAGACGCCGCGTCTCCGGGAAAAGTTGCAGCGATTATCGAGCCGATTTCTGGACGACGGGGATCCACAGCTCGGCGCGGCCGGTCGTGCCGCCCTCGTCGAGCTCCGTCTTCAGCATCGCCGGGCCCGGGCGCGCCTCGTAGGGGTGCGAGGGGAACCACTCGACGTACGCGTCGCGGTAGAGGTACTGGAACGCCTCCGGCACCTGCCCCTCCGTCTCGAACACCACCCACCTGCCCGCCTCGACCGGCATCGACTCGAGCCCCTCGGGGACCGCGTCGTCGCTCAGGCCCGTCACGGCCGCCAGCCAGTAGTCGAGCATCGAGCCCTCGCTGGCCGGGTCCTCGACGTCGTCGGTGACGTTGACGATGCCGGCGGGCTCGCGGTCGGAGAGCGCGGCCAGCTGCTGCCAGGTCGCCTTCGGCAGGCTTCGGGTGAACTCGCTGATCGCGGTGTTCTCGCCCAGGTGCACCAGTGGCACCCGCTTCCGTACGCCGACCAGGCGGAGCTCCTCGAGCTCGGTGATGCGGTACCGCATAGTGCTGCTCCCTTCGACGACGACGCGGAAGGAGAGCGGGGCCTGCGAGACCAGCGCCGCGCGCGTGCGGCGCGCGTCGCCCGGTCCGATGCCGTGGACCGCGCGGAACGCCCGCGCGAACCCCTCGCCGGACTCGTAGCCGTAGCGGACCGCGATGTCGAGCAGCGTCTCGTCGCTGCCGACGACCGCCGCGCCGGCGAGCGTCATGCGGCGCCGGCGGACGTACTCCGACAGCGGCATCCCGGCGAGCGCCGAGAACATCCGCCGGAAGTGGTACTCCGACGTCATCGCCACCCGGGCCAGCTCGCGCGGGTCGATGTCGCCGTCGCGGGCCACCTCCAGGTGCGCCTCGACGTACGCCATCGCGTCGTTGAACCGGTCCAGCACCCCGTCATCCTTCCTCGTCCTGTTTCGTTGCTTCTCCGACGACACAGGACGCTAGGTGCCTGGCGGGGGCGGTCACCCGACGTCGCGTGCCCGTTCCGGTCGGGTCACGCCGGCGGCGTCGCCGAGCCGGCGGAGCTCGTCGGCGAGCGCGGCGGCCGACCAGTGCGCATTGAGGCCGGAGGGGTTGGGCAGCACCCACAGCCGGGTGTCGCCCCACCGGACCTGCTGCTCCCCCACCTGGGCGGTGCGGTCGCCGAACGCGGCGCGGTACGCCGTCACGCCCAGCACGGCCAGCCACGCCGGCCGGTGGCGCTCGATCATGGCGCGCAGGGCGGCGCCGCCGTCGACGTACTCCTGGGGGGTGAGCTCGTCGGCGCGTGCGCTGGCGCGGGGTACGACGTTGGTCAGGCCGAGCCCGAGCGGCAGCAGCTCCTCCTGGTCGCTGGGGTCGAACCGACGCGGGGTCAGCCCGGCGGCGTGCAGCGCCGGCCAGAACCGGTTACCGGGCCGCGCGAAGTGGTGGCCGGTCGCCGCCGACCAGAGTCCGGGGTTGATTCCGCAGAACACGATCCGCAGACCGGGCCCGAGCACGTCCGGCAGCACCCGGTCGCGCGCCGCCTCCAGGTCGTCCTTGCTCGGGCGGCGCGTCACGCGACTCAGCCTAGGTGGGGCCGTGGAATTGCGGCGGCGGACGCCGGTCGGATGGCGTAGTTTCGGCGCACCCCCGGGTGGTCCGGGGGCAACGGGGAGGTCGGCGTGGCGGCGTACGAGAGCAGGCTCAGCATCCGGTACGACGACCCTGCCGACGGTGGCGGCGTGGACGGGACAGCCGGTGACCACGACGTCGAGCGACTCCGGCTCTCCGACGTCGGCAAGCTCGCCCGCCGCGCGCAGAAGCGCGTCGTGGCCGCGGCCCGGGTGGAGGACCGGCCGACGTTCCGGAAGCTGTTCGCCGAGCACCTCGGCGTGCCGGGCGAGCGGGCGACGCTGGTGAAGGAGACGTGGGCCGCCTACGACCACGTGAACGTGCAGGCGGGTCTCGACGCCTGGCTGGCCGAGCCCGGGCGCAGCCACCGGATCGTCGGCGTCACGAACTTCCGGCACCAGGACATCGGCTTCGCCGAGCTGATCCGCGAGGTGCCGCGCGAGTACTTCCACTTCCCGGTGCCCGGCAACGTCGCCAGGGTCAACCTGCCGAGCGGCCCGGGCGGGCAGGTGCGCGCGTGCGTGGTCTGCGCGGCGTACCTCGTCGACGACCACGGCACGCCCGTCGTGCTCCTGCTCCGGCAGGGCGACCCCGAGATGGGCCAGAGCTCGACGACGCTCGAGGTCGCGGCGCTGGACGAGGACACCGTCACGCGCGTCGCGGCCGACGTACGGCGGCTGGCGCTCGTGCACAACGTCTACCGCGGGCAGGTCGTGTCCTTCGCGCAGCACATGTTCGGCGAGGTGCGCGGCGCGCTGACGTTCCACGAGCGGCCGACGATGACCGCGGACGACCTGATCCTGCCGCCCGAGGCGCTGGACGCGGTGACCCGTCAGGTCGTCGGCGTGCGCGAGCACCGGGACCGGCTGCGCGCGGCGGGCCAGCACCTGAAGCGGGGGCTGCTGCTGTACGGACCGCCCGGCGTCGGCAAGACGCACACGGTCCGCTACCTCACCGCGGCGCTGCGCGACACCACGATCGTGGTGCTCTCCGGAGCCAGCCTCGGCATGATCGGCGTCGCCTGCTCGGTCGCCCGCGAGCTCCAGCCGGCGATGATCGTCGTGGAGGATGTCGACCTCATCGCCGAGGAGCGCGGCATGCACCCCGGCCAGCACCCGCTGCTGTTCCAGCTGCTCAACGAGATGGACGGGCTCGCCGAGGACGCCGACGTCGTGTTCCTGCTGACCACCAACCGGGCCGACGTGCTCGAGCCGGCTCTCGCGCAGCGGCCGGGTCGCGTCGACCAGGCGGTCGCGATCGACCTGCCCGACCTGGACGCGCGGCGGCGGCTGTTCGCGCTGTACCGCGGCGACCTCGACGTCGACGAGTCCCGCCTCGACACCGTGCTCGAGCGGCTTGAGGGTGTCACGGCGTCGTTCCTCAAGGAGCTTCTGCGGCGGGCGGCGCTGGTCGCCGCGGCCGACCAGGCCGGCCAGGCTGACGACGGGAGTGGCGACGGGAGTGGCGACGGGAGTGGCGACGGGCCGCTGCGGGTCTCAGCCGACCACCTCGACGACGCCCTGGACGAGCTGCTGCACACCCGCAACTCGATGACCCGCGCGCTGCTCGGCTCGCCCTCCCCCGGCGGCGCCTGACCCGGCTCGAACCTCCCGCGCAGAGCCGCCGACCCGGCTCTAACCTCCCGCGCTACCCCGCCGAGTCGGCGCGTCTTGCCCTACCCGAGCCGCCGAGTCGACGTACCGCCACGGCACTTCCCACGCGATGTGGACGCTCCCCACGCGGCATTTCCCCTGTTGAGCGTCGATAACCCCGCGTTACAGCTCGGTCAGCAGCTCCAGCACCCGCGTTTCGCGGCGGACGAACCGGTGCGAACCGGCAAGGCGGGGCTGGTTGGCGGCGAGGGCGTCGGCGAGCGGCAGCCAGACGGCGGCGAGGCCGAGGTCACGCTCGGCGTCGGACAGCGCGGTGCGCCCCGTGCCCGGGCCGACCTCGCAGCGGTAGTAGCGCGAGACCTGCGCGAACACCGGCATCGGGTCGTCGGGCAGTGCGGCGGAGCGCTCGGTGACGGTCCCGAGCAACGGCCCGACGGACGTCACGGACAGGCCGGTCTCCTCGTCCACCTCGCGAAGCAGCGCGGCCTCGTCAGACTCCCCCGGGTCGACGCCGCCGCCGGGCAGCTTCACCGCGCCGTCGGCGGTGCGCATCAGCAGGATCGCGCCGTCGCGCACGACGACCGCGCGTACGGCGTGCCGCTCAAGGGCGGGCAGGGACGGGTCGAGGCCCTCGTCGTGGACGAGGGTCAGGTCGAACGGCGTCACCGGGTCAGCAGCGGGTCGAGCGCGACGCCGACGAACAGCAGGGAGAGGTACATGTTCGACCAGTGGAAGAGCCGCATCGGCTTGAGGTCGACCACGTTGTCGCTGCGCCGGGCACGGCCGAGCAGCAGGTGTGCCTCAACGAGGAACGCGGCGCCGAGCACGACGGCGACGACCGGGTAGAACCAGCCGGTCGACGCGACCGGCCACAGCGCCAGCGAGGTCGCCACCATCACGTAGGAGTACGCGACGATCTGGCGGGCCACCACACGCGCACCGGCGACGACCGGGAGCATCGGCACCTCGGCCGCCGCGTAGTCCTCGCGGTAGCGGATCGCGAGCGCCCAGAAGTGCGGCGGCGTCCAGAAGAAGACCACGAGGAACAGCACGACCGGCGCCCAGGCCAGCTCGCCGGTGACGGCGGTCCAGCCGATCAGCGCCGGGAAGCAGCCGGCGGCGCCGCCCCAGACGATGTTCTGGGTGGTACGGCGCTTGAGGATCATCGTGTAGCCGACGACGTAGAACACGTTGGCCGCCAGCGCGAGACCGGCCGACAGCCAGTTGACGAGCAGGCCGAGCCAGAGCGTCGACACGACACCCAGCACGAGGCCGAACACCAGCGCGGCCCGCGTCGACACGACATGCCGCGGCAGCGCCCGGCGGCGCGTGCGGCGCATCCGCTCGTCGATGTCGGCGTCGTACACGCAGTTGAGCGCGTTGGCGCTGCCCGCCGACAGGGTGCCGCCGACGACCGTCGCAACGACCAGGCCGAGCGGCGGCACACCGCGCTGGGCCAGGAACATCACCGGGACGGTGGTGAGCAGCAGCAGCTCGATGATGCGCGGCTTCGTCAGCCCGACGTACGCCGCGAGCACGTCCTTGACGCGGCTCGGCGCCGCCGCGGTGACCGTCGACTCGGTCACGGCGCGCCCATGACGGGCCACCGAGACGTCGGGGTCGACGGCGGTCACACACACCTCGGGGATCGGGAAGTAAAGAGCAGCCGAGCGGGGCCGAGTCTAGTGTGCCGGACCGGTTCGAGGGGTACCGGGCGACCGCCGATGCCCTGTGCCATCGGTCACCGCCGCTGAGTAGGCTCGACCCGGTGACCGCCCCGGGCACCTTCAGCCGTCCGCAGCATCCCTCTGGAAGGACCTCCGCCCCGTGAGCAAGCTCGAGTGGACCGACCTCGACCAGCGCGCCGTCGACACCGCCCGGGTGCTCGCGATGGACGCGGTGCAGAAGGTCGGCAACGGTCACCCCGGTACGGCGATGTCCCTGGCGCCCGTGGCCTACACGCTGTTCCAGAAGGTGATGCGGCACAACCCCGCCGACCCCGACTGGATCGGCCGGGACCGGTTCGTGCTCTCGTGCGGCCACAGCAGCATCACGCTCTACACGCAGCTCTACCTCGGCGGCTTCGGCCTCGAGCTCGACGACCTCAAGGCGTTGCGCACCTGGGGCTCCAAGACCCCCGGCCACCCCGAGCACGGCCACACCCCCGGGGTCGAGACCACCACCGGCCCGCTCGGCCAGGGCGTCGCCAACGCGGTCGGCATGGCGATGGCGTCCCGTCGCGAGCGCGGTCTCTTCGACCCCGACGCCCCGACCGGGGAGAGCCCGTTCGACCACCACATCTACGCGCTGTGCAGCGACGGCGACCTCGAAGAGGGCGTGTCCTCCGAGGCGTCCTCGCTCGCCGGCCACCAGCAGCTCGGCAACCTCACGCTGATCTACGACGACAACAAGATCTCAATCGAGGGCGACACCGACATCGCGTTCTCCGAGGATGTGTCCGCGCGCTACCGCGCGTACGGCTGGCACGTGCAGAACATCGACTGGACCCACGGCGGCACCCGCTACGAGGAGGACGTGCAGGCCCTCTGGGAGGCCCTCGAGCAGGCGCGCCGCGTCACCGACCGGCCGAGCTTCATCAACCTCCGCACGATCATCGCCTGGCCCGCGCCCAACGCGCAGGGCACCGGCAAGGCGCACGGTTCCGCCCTCGGCGAGGAGGAGGTGGCCGCGACCAAGAAGATCCTCGAGTTCGACCCGTCGCGTACCTTCGAGGTCTCCGACGAGGTGCTCGCCCACACCCGCGCCCTGGTCGAGCGCGGACAGGCCGCGCAGGCCGCGTGGCAGGAGGACTTCGACGCCTGGGCCAAGCGCTACCGGCAGCGCGCCGAGCTGCTCGACCGGATGCGCACTCGCACGCTCCCCGCTGGTTGGGACGCCAACCTGCCGTCGTTCGACGCCGACGAGAAGGGCATCGCCACCCGCAAGGCCTCCGGCGAGGTGCTCAGCGCGATCGCCCCGGCGCTGCCCGAGCTCTGGGGCGGCTCGGCCGACCTCGCCGAGTCCAACAACACCACGCCCAAGGGCGAGCCCTCGTTCATCCCAGAGGAGCGCTCCACCAAGGACTTCCAGGGCAACCCCTACGGCCGGGTGCTGCACTTCGGCGTTCGCGAGCACGCCATGGGCTCGGTGATGAACGGCATCGCGCTGCACGGCGGCACCCGGGTGTACGGCGGCACGTTCCTCGTGTTCTCCGACTACATGCGCCCGGCGGTCCGGCTGGCCGCGCTGATGGGCCTCCCGGTCACCTACGTCTGGACCCACGACTCGATCGGACTCGGCGAGGACGGACCGACCCACCAGCCGGTCGAGCACCTCGCTGCGCTGCGGGCGATCCCCGGGCTCGACGTGGTCCGCCCGGCCGACGCCAACGAGACCGTCGCCGCCTGGCGCACCGTGCTCGAGCACACCGACCGGCCCGCCGGTCTCGCCCTGACCCGGCAGAACGTCCCGACCTTTCCGCGCGGCCGCGACGGCTTCGCGACCACCGAGGGTGTGGCCCGCGGCGGCTACGTGCTGATCGACGCCGACGGCGGCGTACCCGACGTCGTCCTCGTCGGCACCGGCTCCGAGGTGCAGCTCGCGGTCGAGGCCCGCAAGACGCTCGGCGAGAAGGGCATCCGCGCGCGGGTCGTCTCGATGCCGTGCCGCGAGTGGTTCGACGCGCAGGACCAGGCCTACCGCGACTCGGTGATCCCGCCGATCGTCAAGGCCCGGGTCAGCGTCGAGGCCGGTGTCGCGCAGGGCTGGCGCGAGGTCGTCGGTCAGTACGGCCGGATCGTCTCGCTGGACCACTTCGGCGCTTCGGCCGACTACGCCACGATCTTCCGCGAGTTCGGCATCACCGCCGAGGCGGTCGCGCTCGCGGCCGAGGACAGCATCCGCGCGGCCCAGGCGAGCGACGCCTGAGCACTCCGCGCCACCAATCCAACTGAACACCGACCACGGGAGGATCCGAATGTCTGAACGTCTCACCGCACTCGCCGAAGCGGGTGTGTCGATCTGGCTGGACGACCTGTCCCGGGAGCGGATCGAGACCGGCAATCTCGCCGACCTCATCAAGGAGAGCTGTGTGGTCGGGGTGACCACGAACCCGACGATCTTCGCGGCCGCCCTCGCCGACGGCGAGCGCTACGACGACCAGCTCAAGCAGCTCGTCGCCGACGGCGCCTCCGTGGACGATGCGATCTTCGAGCTCACCACGACCGACGTGCGCAACGCGTGCGACGTGCTGAAGCCGACGTACGACGCGACCAACGGCGTCGACGGCCGGGTGTCCATCGAGGTCGCGCCCGGCCTGGCCTTCGACACCGAGGCCACGATCGAGTCGGCCAAGAAGCTGTGGGCCGCGGTCGACCGTCCGAACCTCTTCATCAAGATCCCGGCCACCACCGAGGGCGCTCCGGCCATCACCTCCGCGCTCGCCGAGGGCATCAGCGTCAACGTCACGCTGATCTTCGGGCTCCAGCGGTACGACGCGGTGATGGACGCCTACCTGGCCGGGCTCGAGCAGGCCAAGAAGGCCGGCCGCGACCTGTCGCAGATCCACTCCGTCGCGTCGTTCTTCGTCTCCCGCGTCGACACCGAGATCGACAAGCGGCTCGACGAGCTCAACGCCGACCCCGCACTCAAGGGCAAGGCCGCGATAGCCAACGCGCGGCTGGCCTACAAGGCCTACGTGGAGAAGTTCAGCGGCGAGCGTTTCGCGGCGCTGAAGGAGGCCGGCGCCAACACCCAGCGGCCGCTGTGGGCGTCGACCGGCGTGAAGAACCCGGACTACCCCGACACCATGTACGTCTCCGAGCTCGTGGTGGCCAACACAGTCAACACGATGCCGGAGAAGACCCTGCGCGCGTTCGCCGACCACGGCGAGGTCAAGGGCGACATGGTGACGACGAAGTACGACGACGCACGGCAGGTCATGGCGGCGCTGAAGGACGCCGGCATCGACTACGACGACGTCATCGCCACCCTCGAGCAGGAGGGCGTCGAGAAGTTCGTGAAGTCCTGGGACGAGCTCGTGGAGACCGTCCGCGGCCAGATGGACGCCGCGAAGTGAGCCGCGGGCCCGACGCCCCGCTGGAGCTCGTGGCCCGCGGGGCCACCGCCGACGCCATCGCGGCGCACGTCCCGGGTCTCGTGGCCGACCGGTTCGCCAGCCGGCTGTTCGCCAAGGACGCCACGCTGTGGGGCGAGGCGGCGGAGGACGAGGCCGGCAAGCGCCTCGGCTGGACCGGGCTGCACCGCACGTCACGCCCGCTGCTCGGTGAGATCGCCGCGCTCCGCTCCGAGCTCGCCGACGAAGGCGTCGACCACGTCGTGCTGTGCGGGATGGGCGGCTCGTCGCTGGCTCCCGAGGTGATCTGCGCCACCGCCGGCGTCGAGCTCACCGTGCTCGACTCCAGCGACCCCGGCCAGGTGTCGTCGGCGCTCGAGGACCGTCTCGACCGCACGGTCGTCGTGGTGTCGAGCAAGTCCGGCTCGACGGTCGAGACCGACTCCCAGCGCCGCGCGTTCGTCGACGCGTTAAACCGCGCCGGGATCGACCCGACCCGCCGGATCGTGATCGTCACCGACCCGGGCTCGCCGCTCGACGAGCAGTCCCGCGCCGACGGCTACCGGGTGGTCAACGCCGACCCTGAGGTCGGCGGCCGGTTCTCTGCGCTCACCGCGTTCGGCCTGGTGCCCTCCGGCCTCGCCGGCGCCGACATCGAGACGCTGCTCGACGAGGCCGACGCCGTCGCCGACCTGCTCGCTGACGACGACGAGGCCAACCCGGCGCTCCGTCTCGGCGCCGCGATGGCCGGCACCTCTCCCCTGCGCGACAAGCTCGTGATCGTCGACGAGGGCTCCGGTCTCGTGGGCTTCGGCGACTGGGCCGAGCAGCTCGTCGCCGAGAGCACCGGCAAGGACGGCACCGGCATCCTCCCGGTCGTCGTCGCCGACGGCACCGACCCCGAGGTGGCGGCCCAGCCCGGCGACGTCACGGTGGCCCGTCTCGTGGCAGACCGTGACGACGAGGACGAGCCCGCCCCCGCCGCTGATCCAGCCTCGGAGGTCTCGGTCACCGGGTCGCTCGGCGCGCAGATGCTGCTCTGGGAGGCCGCCACCGCCGTCGCCGGCCGTCTGCTCGGGATCAACCCGTTCGACCAGCCCGACGTCGAGAGCGCCAAGGTGGCCGCCCGCTCGATGCTCGAGGGCGAGCCCGACAGCACTCCCCCGACCTTCGTCGACGGTCCCGTCGAGGTCCGGGTACTCGGCGGCGACTGGGCCGACGGCGCCAAGACTCTCGCGGAGGCCGTCGACGCGCTGTTCGGCCGCCTCGACCCGGAGCACGGGTACGTCGCGATCATGGCCTACCTCGACCGGGTGCGGTACGCCGACCTCGCGGACGTCCGTCGTCCCGTCGCTGCGCGCACGGGTCGCCCGACCACCTTCGGCTGGGGGCCGCGGTTCCTGCACTCGACCGGTCAGCTGCACAAGGGCGGTCCGCCGGTCGGCGTGTACCTCCAGGTCACCGGCGACTCCGGCGTCGACCTCGCCGTGCCCGGCCGCGACTACACCTTCGGCCGGCTGATCGCGGCGCAGGCGGCGGGCGACGCCCAGGTCCTCGCCGAGCACGGCCGCCCGGTCCTGCGCGTCCACCTCACCGACGTACCCGCCGGGCTGGACGCGCTGCGCGAGGCGCTCGATGCCCGCTGACGCGCCGTTCGTCAACCCGCTGCGCGACCCTCAGGACCGCCGGCTGCCCCGGATCGCCGGGCCCTGCAGCCTGGTGATCTTCGGCGTGACCGGCGACCTGGCGCGCAAGAAGCTGATGCCGGCGGTCTACGACCTGGCCAGCCGCGGCCTGCTGCCGCCCGGGTTCTCGCTCGTCGGCTACGCGCGGCGGGACTGGGCCGACCAGGACTTCGCGCAGCTGGTGCACGACTCGGTCAAGGAGCACGCGCGCACGGAGTTTCGTGAGGAGGTCTGGCAGCAGCTCGCCGAGGGGATCCGCTTCGTGCAGGGCGACTTCAACGACGACGTCGCCTTCGACCAGCTCAAGCAGACCGTGCTCGACCTCGACCGGGTCCGCGGCACCCGCGGCAACCACGCGTTCTACCTCTCGATCCCGCCGCGCTTCTTCTCCGACGTGATCGGGCAGCTCAAGGAGCACGGTCTCGCCGACCCGCACGCCGACAGCTGGCGCCGCGTCGTCGTGGAGAAGCCGTTCGGCTCCAACCTGGAGACCGCGCGCGCGCTCAACGCGATCGTCTCCGAGGTGTTCCCGCCGGACTCGGTCTTCCGGATCGACCACTACCTCGGCAAGGAGACGGTGCAGAACATCCTGGCGATGCGGTTCGCCAACGCGATGTTCGAACCGATCTGGAACGCCAACTACGTCGACCACGTGCAGATCACGATGGCCGAGGACATCGGCATCGGCGGCCGGGCCGGCTACTACGACGGCATCGGCGCCGCCCGCGACGTGATCCAGAACCACCTGCTCCAGCTGATGGCGCTGATCGCCATGGAGGAGCCCACGTCGTTCGAGGCCAAGAGCCTGCGCCTCGAGAAGCAGAAAGTGCTCGAGGCCGTCACTCTCCCCCGCCGGCTCGACCTCGGCACCGCCCGCGGGCAGTACACCGAGGGCTGGTCCGGGGGGGTCAAGGTGCCCGGCTACCTCGACGAGGAGGACATCCCGCGCAGCTCCCGCACCGAGACGTACGCCGCGCTCCGGCTCGGCGTCGAGACCCGGCGCTGGGCCGGTGTGCCGTTCTACCTCCGGCACGGCAAGCGCCTCGGTCGACGCGTCACCGAGGTCGCGGTGGTGTTCAAGCGCGCTCCGCACCTGCCCTTCAGCAAGACGTCCACCGAAGAGCTCACGCAGAACGCGCTGGTCATCCGGGTGCAGCCTGACGAGGGCGTGACGATGCGGTTCGGCTCCAAGGTGCCCGGCACGGCGATGGAGATCCGCGACGTCAACATGGACTTCGCGTACGGCGGCTCGTTCACCGAGTCCAGTCCGGAAGCCTACGAACGGCTGATCCTTGACGTGCTCCTCGGCGAGCCGCCGCTGTTCCCGCGGCACGAGGAGGTCGAGCTCTCCTGGAAGATCCTGGACCCGGTCGTCGAGTACTGGGCCGAGCACGGCAAGCCCGACACCTACGAGGCCGGCACCTGGGGCCCCGCCTCCGCCGACAAGATGCTGGCCCGTGACGGCCGCGTGTGGAGGAGGCCGTAGCCGTGATCGAGCTCGAGCAGACCACCAGCAGCGAGATCGCTGCCGAGTTCGTCCGCGCCCGGCGTCGCGCCGGCAGCCCGGCGATGGGCATGGTGATGACGCTGGTCTTCGTCGTCGAGGAGGAGGACGCGGAGGAGGCGATGGACATCGCCCGGGCCGCCTCGCGCGAGCACCCCGCGCGTGTGCTCGGCGTGATCCTCGGCGACGGCCGCGGCGCCGCGCAGGTCGACGCCAAGGTCGGCATCGGCTCCGGCTGGACCGGTGAGACCGCGATGATCACGCTCAGCGGCGCGGTCACCAAGCACTCCGAGTCGGTCGTGCTGCCGCTGCTGCTCCCCGACTCCCCCGTCGTCGTGTGGTGGCCGGCCAAGGCGCCCGACGATCCCGCGGCGGACCCGCTCGGCCGGCTCGCCCGCCGTCGCATCACCGACGCCGCCGCCGTACCGACGGGGCGTGCGAAGGCGATGCTGACGCAGTGCCGTTCCTACGCACCGGGCAACACCGACCTGGCGTGGACCCGGATCACCGGCTGGCGGGCGCTGCTCGCGGCCGCCCTCGACCAGGTGCAGTCCAAGGTCACGTCGGCCTCGGTCACCGCCGAGCGGATCAGCCCGAGCGCGGACCTGTTGTCGGCGTGGCTGGCGGACCGGCTCAAGGTCAAGGTCCAGCGGCGCAGCTCGCAGGGTCCGGGCATCACCCGTGCCGTGCTGACGACCAAGAAGGGCGACATCGTGATCTCCCGCGGGGACGGCAAGCTCGCCACGCTGTCCGCGCCGGGCGAGCCGGACCGGCCGGTGGCGCTGAAGCGGCGTGACCTCGACGAGCTGCTGTCGGAGGAGCTGCGCCGGCTGGACCCCGACGACGTCTACGCCCGAACCGTGAAGCGGATGGTGAAGGAGGCGGACAAGTGACCGCCCCCGAGGTCATCGTCGAGCCCGACGACGTCACGCTCGCCCGCACCGTCGCCGGAGCACTGCTGGACGCGATCGAGCACGCGCAGGCCGCCGGCGAGGTGCCCGGGATCTGCCTGACCGGCGGCACGATCGCCGACGCGATCCACCGCGAGGTCGCGCGCCAGACCGTCTCGCGCAACGTCGACTGGCGCCGCGTCGAGCTGTGGTGGGGCGACGAGCGCTACGTGCCGGCCGACAGCCCGGATCGCAACGCCAAGCAGGCCCGCACCGCCCTGCTCGACCACCTGGACCTCGATCCCGCTCTCGTCCACGAGATGCCGGCCTCGGACGCCGGGTTCGCCGATGTCGACGCAGCCGCCGCGGCGTTCTCCGCGGACGTGCGCGCGCACGGCCGGGGCGGGTTCGACCTGGTCATGCTCGGCATCGGCCCCGACGGGCACGTCGCCTCGCTGTTTCCCGGCTTCCCGCAGCTCGACGCCGACGACATCGCGCTCGGCGTCCGCGACTCCCCCAAGCCGCCGCCGGAGCGGATCACGTTCTCGTTCCCGGCGCTCAACCGCAACCGTGAGGTCTGGTTCGTCGCGTCCGGGGAGGGCAAGGCCGAGGCCGTCGCGCGCGCCCTGGCCGGCGCCGACCCGCACGAGATCCCCGCGGCCGGCATCACCGGCGGCGAGCGCACCGTGTGGTGGCTCGACGAGGCCGCCGCGTCACGACGCTGAGCCGAGTCGGCAGGGCGCGGAGCGTCAGAAGACGATCTCGCCGCGCTTCCGACGGTCGCGGAGGAGCTGGATGGCCTCGTCGAGGATCTCCTCGGCCTCCTTGTCGGAGCGGCGCTCCTTCACGTAGGCGAGGTGGGTCTTGTAGGGCTCGATCTTCGGCGGCGGAGGCGGGTTCTCCGAGTCGAGGCTGGCGGGCAGACCGCAGCGCGGGCAGTCCCAGGACTCCGGGACGGCGGCCTCGACGGCGAAGGTGATCACCGACTCGTGCTCGTGGGCGCAGAAGTACACCACCCGTTGCCGGGGCGCGGCCTCACCACGCTCCGCCTCGCCCATCGGACCGGCGCCTACTCGGCTGCCGCGAATGGCGTTGCCACCACCTGCCACGCTTTGACTCCTGTCGGTTCGGGGGGCTCGACTGGTGCCCTGCTGTGCTGCTGTCCGTGCGGTGCTGCGGGTGCTGCGGAGGTGCTGCTAGCTGCCGGCCTTCAGCAGCAGGCCGAGGGCGATGATGCAGGCCGCCCAGATCACCGCCGTGCCGACCGTGATCCGGTCCAGGTTCTTCTCGGCCACCGAGGAGCCGCCCAGACCGCTCGAGACACCACCACCGAACATGTCGGACAACCCGCCGCCGCGGCCCTTGTGCAGCAGCACGAGGAGGATCAGCAGCAGGCTGGTGAGGATCAGGAGAACGGTGAAGGTGATGACCACGGTGGGAAACTCTAACTCACGGGTAGGGGTTGTGGCGCGACGGTGGTGAACAGGTCGGTCAGATGACCGGCATGTCGTAGAAGCGGCAGATCCCGCCGAACTCGTCGGCCTGCAGGGACGCGCCGCCGACGAGGCAGCCGTCGACGTCCGCCTTCTCCATGATCCCGGCGACGTTGGCCGCCTTCACCGAACCGCCGTACAGGATGCGCACCTTCGCCGCGGCCTCCTCGCCGTGCAGCTCCTCGATGCGCGCGCGGATGGCCGCGCACACCTCCTGCGCGTCGTCGGGGGTCGCCACCTCACCGGTGCCGATCGCCCACACCGGCTCGTAGGCGATCACCAGGTCGCTCACCTGCGCGGCGTCGAGCCCGGCCAGCGAGCCGTCGACCTGCGCGAGCGTGTGCTCGACGTGGCGGCCTTCCTTGCGTACGTCGAGACCCTCGCCGACGCACACGATCGGCGTCATGCCGGCGGCAATGGTCTTCTTGGCCTTCTCGTTGACGATCTCGTCGGTCTCGTGGTGGTACTGGCGCCGCTCGGAGTGCCCCACGACGACGTACGAGCAGCCGAGCTTGGCCAGCATCGCCGCGGAGATCTCGCCGGTGTAGGCGCCGCCGTCGTGCATGGATACGTCCTGCGCGCCGTACTTGATCTCCAGCCGGTCACCGTCCACGAGCGTCTGCACGCTGCGCAGGTCGGTGAACGGCGGCAGCACGACGACCTCGACCTTGCTGTAGTCGTGCTTCTTGTCCGACAGCGTCCAGGCGAGCTTCTGCACCAGGACGACAGCCTCCTGGTGGTTGAGGTTGCACTTCCAGTTGCCCGCCATCAGCGGGACGCGCGCGTGCTTGGCCATCAGGTTCCTTCGTCAGTGAGTGGTCTCGACAGGCTCGACCACCCGGTGGGTGCGTGGAGCGGTCAGGACAGGACTTCGATGCCGGGCAGCGACTTGCCCTCGAGGTACTCCAGGCTGGCGCCGCCGCCGGTCGAGATGTGCCCGAAGGCGTTCTCGTCGAAGCCGAGCTGGCGGACCGCCGCGGCGGAGTCACCACCGCCGACGACGGTCAGGCCGTCGCAGTCGACGAGCGCCTGTGCCACCGCGCGGGTGCCGTGGGAGAACGCCTCGAACTCGAAGACGCCCATCGGGCCGTTCCAGAACACCGTGCGGGCGTCGGCCAGCGCCGCCGCGAACGCCTTGCCGGACTCGGGGCCGATGTCGAGACCCATCTGGTCGGCCGGCATCGCGTCGGCGGGTACGACGGTCGGCGGCGCGTCGGGCTTGAACTCCGGCGCGACCACGATGTCGGTCGGCAGGATCAGGTCGACGCCCGCCTCCTCGGCGCGGCGGATGTAGTCGCGGCAGGTGTCGAGCTGGTCCTCCTCGAGCAGGCTGGTGCCGACCTCGTGGCCCTGGGCCTTGAGGAACGTGAACACCATGCCGCCGCCGATCAGCAGCCGGTCGGCCTTGCCGAGCAGGTTGTCGATGACGCCGAGCTTGTCGGACACCTTCGAGCCGCCGAGGACGACGGCATAGGGCCGCTCCGGGTTCTCGGTGAGGCGGCGCAGCACGTCGATCTCCGCTGCGACGAGATCGCCCATCGCCGAGGGCAGCCGCTGCGCCACGTCGTACACCGACGCCTGCTTGCGGTGCACGACGCCGAAGCCGTCGCTGACGAACACGTCGGCGAGCTTCGCGAGCTGGTCGGCGAAGGCGCCGCGCTCGGCGTCGTCCTTGCTGGTCTCACCGGGGTTGAAGCGGACGTTCTCGAGCAGCGCGACCTCACCGTCGGCGAGGCCCGCCACGGTGGCGGAGGCGGACTCCCCCACCGTGTCGGTCGCGAACGCGACGTCCTTGCCGAGCAGCTCGCCGAGGCGCTTCGCGACCGGGGCGAGGGAGTACTTCTCGTCGGGCTCGCCCTTCGGCCGGCCGAGGTGCGCGATGACGACGACCCGGGCGCCGGCGTCGGCCAGCTTCTTGATCGTCGGCACCGACGCGCGGATGCGGCCGTCGTCGGTGATGGTCGAGCCGTCGAGCGGCACGTTGAGGTCGGACCGGACGAGCACGCGCTTGCCGCGCAGGTCGCCGAGGTCCTCGATCTGCTTCATCGAGCGGAGGCCCCTGCCCCGGTCAGAGGCTGGCGCCGACGTGCAGGATCAGGTCCGCGAGGCGGTTGGAGTAGCCCCACTCGTTGTCGTACCAGCCGACGACCTTGACCTGGTTGCCGATCACCTTGGTGAGGCCGGCGTCGAAGATGCACGACGACGGGTCGGTGACGATGTCGGCGGACACGATCGGGTCCTCGGTGTAGCGCAGGAAGCCCTTGAGCGGGCCCTCGGCGGCGGCATTCACCGCGGCGTTGACCTCCTCGACCGTGGTCTCGCGACCGGCCTCGAAGGACAGGTCGGTGGCCGAGCCGGTCGGCACCGGGACGCGGAGCGCGTAGCCGTCGAGCTTGCCCTTGAGCTCGGGCAGCACCAGGCCGATCGCCTTCGCGGCGCCGGTCGAGGTGGGCACGATGTTGAGCGCGGCGGCGCGGGCGCGACGCAGGTCCTTGTGCGGCGCGTCCTGGAGGTTCTGGTCCTGCGTGTAGGCGTGGATGGTCGTCATCAGGCCCTTGACGATGCCGAACTCGTCGTTGAGGGCCTTGGCCATCGGGGCCAGGCAGTTGGTGGTGCAGGACGCGTTGGAGATGATCGTGTGCTGCTCGGGGTCGTAGTCCTGGTGGTTCACACCCATGACCACGGTGATGTCCTCGTTCTTCGCCGGCGCCGAGATGATGACCTTCTTGGCGCCGCCGTCGACGTGCGCCTTGGCCGCGGTCGCGTCGGTGAAGAAGCCGGTGGACTCGACGACCACGTCGACGTTGAGGTCCTTCCACGGCAGGTTGGCCGGCTCGCGCTCGGCGAGGATCTGGAGCGTCTTGTCGCCGTACTTGATGCCACCGTCGACGACCGACACGTCGACCGGGAACCGGCCGAGGATCGAGTCGTACTTCAGCAGGTGGGCCATCGTGTTGAGGTCGCCGAGGTCGTTGGCGGCGACGATCTCGATGTCGGCCCCGGACGCTTGTACGGCGCGGAAGAAGTTGCGGCCGATCCGGCCGAATCCGTTGATACCCACGCGAACGGTCACGACGACTCCTGGTAGCTAGTTCGGGCTGCGTCAACGACGACCCTACCGACGGGCCGGGCCCGATGCACGGCCGGTCCGGCGTACGTGCGGGTAACGGGAATTCGCGCCTGGCAGGCCGCCCGGCGCCGAATATGTAAAGCGGAGTTATTGCGACTTCGAGCGCGCCGGGCGGCGCACAGGTCGCAATAACTCCGCTTTACATGAAACCGGCCGGCTACTGCTGCTCGGCGAGCATCTCCGGGGTGAGGACGGCCTCGGTGTCGGGGATGCCGAGCTCCTGGGCCTTCTTGTCGGCCATGGCGAGCAGGCGGCGGATGCGGCCGGCGATGGCGTCCTTGGTGAGGGCGGGCTCGTGCAGCTGGCCGAGCTCCTCGAGCGACGCCTGCTTGTGCTGCAGACGGAGGTCGCCGGCGAGCTTGAGGTGGTCGGGTACGTCGTCGCCGAGGATCTCCAGCGCGCGCTCGACGCGGGCGCCGGCGGCGACGGCGGCGCGGGCGGAGCGGCGGAGGTTGGCGTCGTCGAAGTTGGCGAGCCGGTTGGCGGTCGCGCGCACCTCGCGGCGCATGCGGCGCTCCTCCCAGGCCATCAGCGACTCGTGGGCACCGAGGCGGGTGAGCAGCGCGCCGATGGCGTCGCCGTCGCGGATCACCACGCGGTCGACGCCGCGCACCTCGCGGGCCTTGGCGGAGATGCCGAGCCGGCGGGCGGCGCCGACGAGGGCCAGGGCGGCCTCGGGGCCGGGGCAGGTGACCTCGAGGGCCGAGGAGCGCCCGGGCTCGGTCAGGGAGCCGTGCGCGAGGAAGGCGCCGCGCCACGCGGCGACCGCGTCGCAGCCGGCACCGGAGACGACCTGCGGCGGGAGTCCGCGGACCGGACGCCCGCGTCCGTCGAGGAGGCCGGTCTGCCGGGCGAGCGCCTCGCCGTCCTTGACGACGCGGACGACGTAGCGGCTGCCCTTGCGGATGCCGTTGCCGGACACCATGACGACGTCGGAGGTGTGGCCGTAGATCTCGGCGATGTCCTTGCGGAGCCGCCGGGCCGCGGCGCCGGTGTCGAGCTCGGCCTCGACGACGATCCGGCCGCTGACGATGTGGAGGCCGCCCGCGAAGCGAAGCATCGAGGAGACCTCGGACTTGCGACAGCACGACTTGGTGACCTGGGTGCTGGCCAGCTCTGCCTTGACCTGTGCCGTCATCGCCATGCGTCCGATCCTGCCACGTCGACCTCTTTCCCCGAATCTTCGACTGCCTACGACCGTGACCGTCCTGCACGAACAATGGACGCGGCACGAACCAGAGTGAACCCTAAGCCTGCTTCATGAATCCCGCATACGCATCGGCCAACTTCACCGGGTCGTGACGCGGGCTGCCGTCGTCGGCGCCCACATCGGCCAGGACCAGCTCCGCGCCGAGCTCCTTCGCCGCGTCCCGCAGGCCCGCCTCCTCGTCGACGGATCTTGGGTCGGCCAGTACGACGTCGACCCGGAGCCCGGGGGCGTGCGCGGCGAGGACCTCGAGGTGCTGCTCGGGCGTGAATCCGTCGGTCTCGCCCGTCTGCGGCTCGAGGTTCATCGTCACCGCGACCCGGGCCGCGGTCTCGGTCAGGGCTGTCCGGAGATCGGGCACCAGCAGGTGCGGGATCACGCTGGTGAACCACGAGCCCGGTCCGAGCACGACCCAGTCGGCCTCGTCGACCGCGGCGACGGCTTCGGGGCAGGCGGGCGGGTCGTGCGGCTCCAGCTCGACCGAGCTGACCTGCCCCTCGGTCGTGGCGACCTCGACCTGGCCGCGCACACGCACCAGGGCGGTCGGGTCGTCCGGGTCCAGACCGGCGACGTCGGCGGCGATGTCGATGGGGGTGATCGCCATCGGAAGCACGCGGCCCTGCGCGCCGAGCAGCCGCGCGACCCAGTCGAGCCCCTCGACGTGGCCGCCCAGGAGCTCCCAGAGCGCGACGATCAGCAGGTTGCCCACCGCGTGGTCGTGCATCTCGCCCTCGCTGCGGAACCGGTGCTGCAGCACCCGGGCCCAGGTCTGGCCCCACTCGTCGTCACCACAGAGCGCGGCGAGCGCCATCCGGAGATCGCCGGGCGGGAGCGCGCCGAACTCGTGCCGGAGCCGGCCCGACGAGCCACCGTTGTCGGCGACCGTGACCACGGCGGTCAGGTCGCGTACGACGTGGCGCAGCGCGGACAGCGACGCCGCGAGGCCGTGGCCGCCGCCGAGAGCGACCGCGGTGAGGTCGAGCCGGTCAGGGTGGGAGGGGCGCGCGAAGGGGCGATCGGTCGTCACCGGTGCATCACTCGCGTCCGAGGTCGCGGTGCAGCGCGGCCGCGTCGATCCCGTAACCGCGGAGCCGGGCCGCGATCTCCTCGGTCATCGCGACGCTGCGGTGCTTGCCCCCCGTGCAGCCGATCGCGATCGTCATGAACCGCTTCCCTTCGCGCAGGTAGCCGCTGATGAGCGTGCGCACCAGGGCGACGTACTCGGTGAGGAACTCCTCGGCCTCCGGCTGCTTCTTGACGTAGTCGGCCACCGGAGCGTCGCGACCGGTCAGCGGACGCAGCTCATCGACCCAGTGCGGGTTGGGCAGGAAGCGCATGTCCGCGACGAGGTCGGCGTCGACGGGGATGCCGTACTTGAACCCGAAGCTCACCACGGTGACCTTCATCGCGGTGGTCTGCATCGTGCCGAACGCCTCGGCGACCTTGTCGGTCAGCTGGTGCACGTTGAGCGCGGTGGTGTCGATGACCAGGTCGGCCTCGGCGCGCAGGTCGGCGAGCACGACCCGCTCGCGGGCGAGTCCGTCGAGCAGGCGGCCGCTGCCCTGCAGCGGGTGCGGCCGGCGGGCGGCCTCCTGCCGGCGCACGAGTACGTCGTCGGAGCAGTCGAGGTAGAGCAGCGTGGTGCGCCGACCGGTCTCCCCCGTCGCGAGCACCTCGCGGAGCCCCTCGAAGAACGACCCGGAGCGTACGTCGACCACGACCGCGATGCGCTGCTGCACGCCGCCGGACGCGTCGACCAGCTCGACGACGTCGGGGACCAGCTGGGGCGGCAGGTTGTCCACGACGTAGTAGCCGAGGTCCTCGAGCTCCTTGGCGGCGGTGCTGCGGCCGGCCCCCGTCATGCCGGTGACGACGACGAGCTCGCCGCGCTCCTCCGGCGGCGGGTCCTCGGGCGTCTCGAGCGGAGTCGGCGACGTGGACTGCGACATGGTCAGGACTCCTCGATCTCACCGGTGGCGGTGTTGACGCTCACCGTCGGCGTCGCCCGGCCGGTGTGGTCGGCGAGCGCGGCCACGATCGCCTCGGCCGTGCGCGGGCCGATGCCGGGCACCGCGGCGATCTCCTCCACTGTGGCAGCCCGGAGCCGCTTGAGAGACCCGAACTGCTTGAGCAGGCTCTTGCGGCGTACCTCGCCGAGACCGGGCACGTCGTCGAGCAGGCTCTCGACCATGCTCTTCGACCGGCGCGACCGGTGGTGGGTGATCGCGAACCGGTGCGCCTCGTCGCGGATGCGCTGGAGGAGGTAGAGCCCCTCGCTGGTGCGCGGCAGGATCACTGGGTCCTCCTGGCTCGGCAGCCACACCTCCTCGAGCCGCTTGGCGAGACCGCACACCGGGATGTCGTCGATGCCGAGCTCGTCGAGCGCCCGCTGCGCCGCCGCGACCTGCGGCGGGCCGCCGTCCACCACGACGAGGCCGGGTGCGTAGGCGAACTTGCGCGGCCGCCCCGTGTCGGGGTCGACGAGCATCGGCCCCTCGGCGTCGCCCTCGGCCATGCCGTCGAGGTCGGGCGCCTCGGCCCGCTCGTCGAGCAGCCGGCGGAACCGCCGGGTGATCACCTCGTGCATCGAGGCGACGTCGTTCTGGCCCTCGACGCCGCGGACCACGAAGCGGCGGTACTCCGACTTGCGGGCGAGCCCGTCCTCGAAGACCACCATCGAGCCGACGACCTCGGTGCCCTGCAGGTTGGAGATGTCGTAGCACTCGATCCGCAGCGGTGCCTCGGGCAGGTCGAGCGCGGCCTGGATCTCCTCGAGCGCGCGGTTGCGGGTGGTGAGGTCGCTGGCGCGCTTGGTCTTGTGCAGCCCGAGCGCCTGCATGGCGTTGCGGGCCACGGTCTCCTGCAGTGCCTTCTTGTCGCCGCGCTGCGGCACGCGGATCTGCACCTTGGCGCCGCGCTTCTCGGTCAGCCAGTGCTCGAGCGCCGCGTGGTCGGGCGGCATCGCCGGCACCAGCACCTCGCGCGGGATCGCGTCGCCCGCCTCGTCGGCGTACAGCTGCTGGAGGAAGCCCTCGACGAGCTGCGCGGTGTCGGAGTCGTCGACCTTGTCGGCCACCCAGCCGCGCTGGCCCTTCACCCGGCCGCCGCGGACGATGAAGATCTGCACCGCGACCTCGAGCGGGTCCTCGCACACCGCGATCACGTCGGCGTCGGTGCCGTCGCCGAGAACCACGGCCTGCTTCTCGAGAGCCCGGTTGAGCGCGCCGATGTCGTCGCGCAGCCGGGCGGCGCGCTCGTAGTCCTGCTCCGCCGAGGCGGCGTACATCTCCTTCTCCAGCCGCTTCACGAACGACGTCGTGTTGCCGGCCATGAAGTCGCAGAAGTCCTCGACGATCTCGCGGTGCTCCTCGGCGGTCACCCGGCCGACGCACGGCGCGGAGCACTTGCCGATGTAGCCGAGCAGGCACGGCCGGCCGATCTGGGCGGACCGCTTGAAGACGCCGTTGGAGCACGACCGCATCGGGAAGACCCGCAGCAGCAGGTCGACGGTCTCGCGGATGGCCCACGCGTGGGAGTAGGGCCCGAAGTAGCGGGTGCCCTTGCGCTTGGCGCCGCGGCCGACCATCACGCGGGGGTACTCGTCGCTGAGCGTGACCGCGAGCCAGGGGTAGGACTTGTCGTCGCGGTACTTGATGTTGAACCGCGGGTCGAACTCCTTGATCCAGGAGTACTCCAGCTGGAGCGCCTCGACCTCGGTGCCGACCACCGTCCACTCCACGCTGGCCGCCGTCTTCACCATCGTCTGGGTGCGGGCGTGCAGCGCGGACAGGTCCTGGAAGTACGACGTCAGCCGGGACCGCAGGTTCACGGCCTTGCCGACGTAGATGACTCGGCCGTGCTCGTCGCGGAACCGGTAGACCCCCGGCGACGTCGGGATGGACCCGGTCGCGGGGCGGTAGGTCGACGGGTCAGCCACGTGACAACCCTAGGTGGTGGCGTCGACACCCCGGCCGTCGCGAGGGTCCCGCAGCAGGCCGTTGGGTCGGCGCCGCCGGCTGGGCATCACCGGGGACAAGTCGGACCGCCCGGCGGCGCGTGTGGCGGATACCTCAGTCGGCCTTCGACCGGCGGGCGGACAGTCGCGGGTCAGGCGCGGGTGATGGTGTCCCCGTCGACGTCGATCGAGACCTCCTCGAGCGGCGAGCTGGCGGGGCCGTTGACCACGGAGCCGTCCTCGATCGAGAACTTGCTGCCGTGGCAGTCGCAGTTGATCGTGCCGTTGGACACGCTCGCGACGACGCAGCCCTGGTGGGTGCACACCGCGGTGAACGCCTTGAACTCGCCGTCGCGCGGCTGGGTCACCACGACCTTCTCGTCCGGCAGGATGACGCCGCCCTCGACGGGCACGTCGCCGGTCGTGCTGAGCGGTCCGCTCGCACTGCCACCGTCGCCGCCGGTGCCGCCGCTCCCACCGTCGCCGGAGCCGCTCCCCCCGCTGCCGCCGTCGTCGCTGCCGCAGGCGGCGAGCACAGGTACGACGAGGGCGCCGGCCGCCGTCCCTCGCAGCACGTGCCGGCGGCTCGGGCCGGTCGGGGTGTCGTCCTGGACCTCGTGGTCGACAGTCATGCCGGTGCTCCTCCGAGTGGCGTTCGATGAAGCGTCAACCTTAGGCCAGGTCACCGCCGGCGGACCTGAGAACAGGCTGAGTCTTCGGCCGTCCACGCCGGGTCCGCGCCCGGTGTCAGCGCTTGCTGGTCGCCTTCTTCGTCGTCTTGCGGGCGGGCTTGGCCGCCGACTTCGCGGTCTTGGCGGTCTTGGCGGTCTTGGTCGTCCCCCTCTTGGTCGTCGCCCTCTTGGCCGTCGACTGCGTGGTCGTCTTCTTCGCGGCGGTCTTGCGGGCCGCAGGCGTGGCCGCGGCGGCGGTGCGCTTGCGCTTCGGGGTGGCGACCTTGGCGTGCGTGCCCTCGAGCAGCGGCTTCAGGAACTGGCCGGTGAAGCTCTCGGGCGTCGCCGCGATCTCCTCCGGTGTGCCCTCCGCGACGACCAGGCCGCCCCGGCTGCCGCCTTCCGGACCCATGTCGATGATCCAGTCCGCCGTCTTGATGACGTCGAGGTTGTGCTCGATGACCAGCACGGTGTTGCCCTGGTCGACCAGCCGGCCGAGCACCAGCAGCAGCTTGCGGATGTCCTCGAAGTGCAGGCCGGTGGTCGGCTCGTCGAGGACGTAGACGGTGCGGCCCGTCGACCGCTTCTGCAGCTCGGTCGAGAGCTTCACCCGCTGCGCCTCGCCGCCCGACAGCGTCGGGGCGGGCTGGCCGAGCCGGACGTAGCCGAGGCCGACGTCGCACAGCGTCTGCATGTGCCGCGAGATCGCCGGGATGGCCGCGAAGAAGTCGACGGCCTCCTCGATCGGCATGTCGAGGACCTCGGCGATCGTCTTGCCCTTGTAGTGCACCTCGAGCGTCTCGCGGTTGTAGCGGGCGCCGTGGCAGACCTCGCACGGGACGTAGACGTCGGGCAGGAAGTTCATCTCGATCTTGATCGTGCCGTCACCGGAGCACGCCTCGCAGCGCCCGCCCTTGACGTTGAACGAGAACCGGCCCTGCTGGTAGCCGCGCATCTTCGCCTCCGGCGTGGAGGCGAACAGCTTGCGGACGTGGTCGAACACACCGGTGTACGTCGCCGGGTTGCTCCGCGGGGTGCGCCCGATCGGCGACTGGTCGACGTGGATGACCTTGTCGACGTGGTCGATGCCGGTGATCCGGGTGTGCCGGCCCGGCACGGTGCGGGCGTTGTAGATCTGCTTGGCCAGCGACGTGTAGAGGATGTCGTTGACCAGCGTCGACTTGCCCGACCCGGACACCCCGGTGACCGAGGTGAGCACCCCGAGCGGGAACGACACGTCGATCTCGCGCAGGTTGTGCTCCCTGGCGCCACGGACCACGACCTCGCGCCCCGGCGTTCGAGGACGCCGCACCTCCGGGAGCGGGATCTGCTTGCGCCCGG
>DASURB010000077.1:0-45459 GCA_036280235.1 Nocardioides sp. | reverse complement strand
GGACGTCCCTCGTGGTGCTGCTCGCCGAGGGTCACCTGCTCATCGAGGACGTGCCCGGTGTGGGCAAGACCATGCTGAGCAAGGCGCTCGCCCGCACCATCGACTGCACCGTCCGACGGATCCAGTTCACCCCGGACCTGCTGCCGAGTGACGTCACCGGCGTCTCGGTCTTCAACCAGGACACCCGCGAGTTCGAGTTCCGCCCCGGCGGCATCTTCGCCAACATCGTGGTCGGCGACGAGATCAACCGCGCCTCGCCCAAGACCCAGTCCGCGCTGCTCGAGTGCATGGAGGAGCGCCAGGTCACGGTCGATGGGTCGACGTACCACCTCGAAGCGCCCTTCATGGTGATCGCCACCCAGAACCCCATCGAGATGGAGGGCACCTACGCGCTGCCCGAGGCGCAGCGCGACCGCTTCATGGCGCGGGTGTCGATGGGCTACCCGGTCGAGGCCGCTGAGATCGCGATGCTCGACAGCCACACCCGCTCCAACCCGCTCGACGACCTCGAGCCGGTCACCGACGCGGCCGAGATCCGCAAGCTGATCGGGATCGTCGGCGACGTCTACGTCTCCGACGCGGTCAACCGCTACGCCGTCGCGATCGCGACCGCCACCCGCAAGTCCCCCGAGCTGCTGCTCGGCGCGTCCCCGCGGGCGACGCTCCACCTGGTGCGCGCGGCGAAGGCCGCGGCGGCGATCAGCGGCCGCGACTACGTCATCCCCGACGACGTGCAGGAGCTCGCGGTGCAGGTGCTCGCGCACCGGATGCTGCCGACGGTCGAGGCGTCGATGAGCGGCCGCACGACCGAGCAGGCGTTGCGGCAGATCGTCGCGAACGTGCCCATGCCCGAGAGCCGCCGAGGCTGAGCGGAGTCGACGATGCGTGAGGCCCTCTCGGCCCTGACCACCCGGGGACGGGCGTTCCTCGCGGCGGGCCTCACGGCGACCGTGTGCGCGGTCTTCCTCGGGTACGACGAGCTCGTCCGCGTCGGCGCGCTGCTCGTGCTCGTGCCGCTGGCGACGGCGTGGTTCCTCGGCCGCAGCCGCTACCGGCTCGGCCTGGTCCGCACGCTGACGCCCTCCCAGGTGACGGCCGGGCAGCAGGCCCGGGTCTCGATCGACCTCACCAACGACGGCCGGATGCCCACGGGTCTGCTGCTGCTCGAGGACCAGATCCCCTACGTGCTCGGCACCCGGCCGCGGTTCGTCGTCGACCGGATGGGCCCGCGCTGGAAGCGGCAGGTCGGCTACCTCGTCCGCTCCGACGTGCGCGGGAAGTTCACGATCGGGCCGATGAAGGTCCGGCTCAGTGACCCGTTCGGGATGGTCGAGCTCGACCGCACCTTCCAAACCACCTCGTCACTGGTCGTCACCCCGCGCGTGATCCCGCTGCCGCCCGTGCCCCTGTCCGGCGCCTGGACCGGGTCCGGCGACAACCGGCCGCGGGCGTTCGCGTCCGGCAGCGCCGAGGACGTCACCGTGCGCGAGTACCGCCGCGGCGACGACCTGCGCCGCGTCCACTGGCGCAGCAGCGCGCACGCCGGCGAGCTCATGGTCCGGCGCGAGGAGCAGCCCTGGCAGTCGCGGGCGACGCTGTTCCTCGACAACCGCAAGATCGCGCACGTCGGCAGCGGCCCGGCGTCCTCGCTCGAGCACGCGGTCGTCGCGGCGGCCTCGATCGCGGTGCACCTGGTGCAGCGCGGCTTCAACGTCCGGCTGATCACCGCCGCCGGCGAGGAGACCGCCTCGCAGTGGCACGAGCAGACCGCGATGGCCGCCGAGACGAGGCACCTGCTCGAGGCGCTCGCGGTCGTGCAGCCGGTGACCCACCCGCACCTCGACGTGAAGTGGCTGCAGGACGGCGGCCACGCCGGTCTGCTCATCGGCGTCCTCGGCACGGTCTCCGAGCACGACCAGCCGGTGCTCACCCGGATGCGGCACGCGGCCTCGGCCGCGATGGCCGTGGTTCTCGACGTCCCCGCCTGGCGCGGCGGTGGCGCCCGCACGGCCGGGCCCCACGCCGTACAAGCGGTGCCGTGGCTGACCGGCCACGGCTGGCGCGCCGTCAATGCCGGACCCCAGGACCCGCTGCCCACCGTCTGGCAGGAGCTCGGGTTGCTCGGCCGCACCGACTCCACCCGGTCGCAGTCCGCAACCGTCTCTCCGGCGCGGAGCGTGCTGTGACCGAGCGGCTCCGCCACGCACTCCCCCACGCGGCGCTGTCCGCGGGCCTCGCCGCGCTCACCGCCTGGGTGACGCTGCTGGCTTGGTCGCCGTTCGCCGAGCGGCCGAGCTCGTTCCTGGTGCCGCTGGCATTCGGGGCGGTGCTCGTCGCGGTGAGCGGCCTGCTGCTCCGCGCCGCGCGGCTGCACGCCGTGCTCGTGCTGCTGGCGCAGATGATGATCGTCTTCCTCTGGCTGCACCACCGGCTCGCCGAGCCCGAGGCGACGTGGGGCTGGCTGCCCAACCCGACCTCGATCGAGACGGTCCGGCTGGCGTTCGTCGACGCGGCCGAAGTCGCCCGCTCCTACGCCGCGCCGGTGCCCGCCGAGGCCACGGCGTTCGCGCCGCTGATGATCGTCTCGGGCATCTCGATGATCCTGCTGGTCGACTTCATCGCCTGCACGCTGCGCCGGGCGCCGGTGGCCGGGCTGCCGCTGCTGGCGGCGTACACCGCGCCGATCAGCATCCTCGACGGCGGCGTGCCCTGGGCGAAGTTCGCGGCGGGCGCGCTGTGCTTCCTGTTCCTCATCGCCGCCCAGGAGGCGACCCGGCTCTCGCAGTGGGGGCGGCAGGTCTCCGACCACCGGCTGTTCGACTCGCAGAGCACCGAGGTGAGCCGCCAGGCAGTGTGGTCCTCGGCGCGCAAGATCGGGGTGACCGCCACCGGGCTGTCCGTGCTCGTCCCGCTGCTGGTGCCCACGCTGTCGATCGAGCTGTTCGAGGGCTTCGGCAACGGCCCCGGCGGCAGCGGCGACTCGGTGTCCCTGACCAACCCGATGGCCGACATGCGCCGCGACCTCGCCCGCGGCCTCGACATCGACCTGATCACCGTCCGGACCGACGACCCCGACCCGACCTACATGCGGGTCACCGTGCTCGACCGCTTCGACGGCGACAGCTGGCGCCCCTCCGAGCGCGACATACCGCCGGACCAGTCCGCGCAGGGCGTGCTGCCTCCGCCGCCCGGGCTCGACGAGGACGCCGAGACCGAGATCCACAAGTGGGACATCACGATCTCCGACGACTTCGAGTCGAACTGGCTGCCGGCGCCGTACCCGACCCACTCGCTCGAGGCCCCCGGCGACTGGCGCTACGACACCCGCACGATGGACTTCATCTCTGCGGTGCGCGGTCTCGACACCCGCGGCCAGTCCTACAACCTCGAGTCGCTGCGGGTGAACCCGACCGCCGAGCAGCTGGCCACCTCCGCGCCGGTGCCCGCGTCGGTGTTCCAGCCGATGACCGAGCTGCCCGAGGAGATGCCCGAGTCGATCACCCGGCTCGCCCTCGAGATCACCGAGGGCCGGCCCACGAAGTTCGAGCAGGCCGTGGCGCTGCAGCGCTTCTTCCGGGTCGCCGGCGGCTTCGAGTATTCCCTCGACAGGCGGCCCGGCAACGGGCTGGAGGAGCTCGAGGACTTCGTGCTGCGCGACAAGGAGGGCTACTGCGAGCAGTTCGCCACTGCGATGGCGACGATGGGCCGGGCGCTGAAGATCCCGTCCCGGGTCGCGGTGGGCTTCCTCCGGCCGACGTCGACCGACGGCGGTGCGACGTACACCTACAGCACGCACGACCTGCACGCCTGGCCGGAGATGTACTTCGAGGGTGTCGGCTGGGTCCGCTTCGAGCCGACCCCGGCCGTGCAGGCGCCGACCGTGCCGGCGTACACCCGTGGCGACGTCCGGCGCGACGACCCGGCGCAGCCGTCCGCGTCGCGTTCGGTCGCGCCGACGCAGAACCGCATCGACGCACCGACCGCTGCCGCGGGCACCGGTTCCGACGGCGGCGACAAGGGTCCGGGGCTCGGCACCGTGCTCCGCGGGCTGGGGTGGCTGGCGCTGGTCGTCGTGCTGCTTGGGGTCCCCCGGGCCGTCCGGTCGGTGCTACGTCGTCGGCGCTGGAGCACGGCGACGTCCCCGGCGCTGCTCGCGGAGGCCGGCTGGGCCGAGCTGCGCGACACCGCCCGCGACCTCGGCGTCGCCTGGGACGACACCGTGACGGTCAGGTCGCGCGCCCGCGAGCTGGTGCGGTCGTTCGGCGCACCCGGGCGGGAGGAGGACGCGATCGCCCGGGCCGAGGCTCGCGGCGCGCAGGCCGACCCGGAGGCCGCCCGGGCGCTCGAGCGGCTGGTGCGGCTGGTGGAGCTGGCGCGCTACGCGCGCGCGGTGCCGCCGTCGGCGGCCGAGGTCGAGGCGACCCGCGCGGACGTGGACCGCTGCGTCGCCGCGCTGCGGGCCGGCGCGAGCCGTCGGGCGCGGACCCGGGCGACCTGGCTGCCGGCGTCGCTGGTGCGGTCGGTGGCGGCTGGTGGTCCGCGGCCGATGGTCCGGTTCGACGAACCGGGCGTGGACCGCGCGGTCTAGACGGAGGTCGATCGCGCGTCAGCCCGGGGCCGAACGCAGCTCGACCTCGCCGGGGACTCGGTCCGTCAGGAGCGAGCCGGCGAGGCCGGACGGGTCAGGGTCGGAACTCTTCAGAAGCCGTTCTGGTCACGGCGGCGGCGCCAGCGCTCCTCGAAGCGCTCCATCATCGAGCCGTGCTGCTGGCCGCGGTTGCCGCGGGACTGCTTGCCGCGCCGGCCGGAGCGACCGCCCTCGATGAGGGTGAACGGCGAGTGCGGGTCGGACGGGGCCTCCTGCTCGGGGCTCGCGGTCGAGCCGCGCCACGAGACGAGGGCGACGTAGGCCGCGCCGAGCATCACCACGAAGCCGACGATGCCGACGATGGTGTTGGAGGTGACCGCTCCGGTCATCAACGTGATCACACCGAGGACGAAGACGGCCCCGGCGATGTAGGCCCGGCGTCGCGCGTGGTGACGCATGCGCGACCCGCGCAAGGTGGATGCCAGCTTGGGATCCTCGGCGACCAGCGCGCGTTCCATCTGCTCGAGCAGTCGCAACTCTTCTTCCGAGAGCGGCACGGCTACCTCCCGCCAGTCATCGTCTGCCTCAAGTCTAGGCAGCACTTCAAGACGTGGGTACCCGGTCCCAGGAAAATCCATCACCTGTGGACGACTCTCGCCTCACACCGGGCTGACAAAGGGCTGACCA
The DNA here is from genome assembly GCA_036280235.1 of Nocardioides sp. Classification (GTDB taxonomy): domain Bacteria; phylum Actinomycetota; class Actinomycetes; order Propionibacteriales; family Nocardioidaceae; genus Nocardioides_B. The sequence goes on along the minus strand of DASURB010000077.1, from coordinate 40,184 downwards.
GGGGACGCTCAGACGTTCTCCAGAGCCAGGATCTTGTTGCGCAACGTGGCCGTGGCGCGGCTGTGCAGCTGGCTGACGCGCGACTCGGTGACCCCGAGGACGGCGCCGATCTCGGCCAGGGTGAGGCCCTCGAAGTAGTAGAGGGCGATCACGATCTGGTCGCGCTCGCCGAGCTCCTGCACCACGCGCATCAGCAGCGCGTTGTCCTCGCCCTGCTCGACCCCGATGTCGGTCGCCGAGGCGAGCTCATCGGCCAGGTCGAAGTCGTCGAGGTTGGCGTGGTTGCCGGAGGCCTGCTTGGTCAGGTCGCGCACCTGGTGCACCGGCATGCCGGCCTCGGCGGCGATCTCCTCGACCTCGGGGGTGCGGCCGAGCCGCTCCTCGAGGGCGAGCTGGGCCTTCTGCACCGTGCGGAGCTTGTCGCGGACCGAGCGCGGGACGAAGTCCATCGCCCGCATGCCGTCGATGATCGCGCCGCGGATGCGCGGTACCGCGAAGGTCTGGAACGTCAGGCCGCGCCCGGGGTCGAACCGCTCGACCGCGTCCATCAGGCCCAGCACGCCGTCGGAGACCAGGTCGTCCTGGTCGACGGAGTCGGGCAGCCGGGTGCGCATGCGGCCGGCGACGTACTTCACCAGCGGGGCGTACTGCATGACCAGGCGGTTGCGCAGGTTGGGGTCGCCGGTCTGCTGGTACTCCTTCCAGAGCAGGAGCACGCTGTCCTGGTCGCTCACCCCAGCCCTCCGGTGCGGGTGTGCGGACGGACCAGCGCGACCAGCGCGCTGGCCGGGTCCTGCCGGTAGCGCTCGATGAGCTCCTTGGTGGCCTGGTCCAGCCGGCTGTGCAGCGCCTTGCGGTAGTCGGTGAGCTGCTGCTCGGCGGTGCGCAGCCGCTCGAGCGCGTCGGCCACCGCCTCGGCGTCGTTGGGGTCGAGCTCCGTCACCCACATCTCCTGCAGCACCGGCAGGTCGGGCAGCGGCTCCGCCGCGTGCACGCTGACCAGCGCGGTGCGACCGCGGCCCTGCCCGGTGTCGCCGAGCACCCGGACCAGCTCGTCGATGTGCAGCGGGCGCTCGTGGTGTGCCTCGGCCGTGAGCACGTCGATCCGGGCGTGGACCAGGCGGCGCCAGTAGGAGACGCGCTCCTCCTCGTCGGCGAGCCGGCGCCGGTAGGCGCGCAGGCCGTCGAGGGACAGCTCGGACCAGTGGCGGGGCGGCTCTTCGACGCTGGTGACCGCCCCCTGCGGTGCCCGCGTCTCATCCATGCTCATGGTCGCTTTCCGCCCCGGTCGCGCTACGACGACGAACGATTTGGGTGATCCATGCCGATTTCCCAGCATGACCGAACGACGACCACCTTTCCACCTTTCGGCGGTCCGCGCGGGCAACTGCGGCTGGGCCGTCCGGACGGCCGAGTCGAAATAGTCCGTTCGGGCCATTCAGCGCGGTCCCGGCCCGGCCGACCTTCTCCTCGACCGTGTGACGAGCGCCGCCGTGGGAGGGACGACGCTTCGGATCACGTCCAGCCCCACCGCGGAACGCACAGCCCCCCTGCCGAACGCGGGCCGAACGCATCAGCCCCCCGATGCTCTCGGCATCAGCGGCCCCCGCTCCGAACTCGAGACGGATCGGGGGCCGCGCCGTGCTGCCCGAGGGTGTGCGCCGGGGTCTCCCCCGCGTAGACGCACGTCCGGTGCCGGCCGCCGACCTTCGCGTCGTACATCGCGGAGTCGGCGAGGCGGAGCAGCTCGGCGACCGGGTACGGCGGCGACAGCGCGATGCCGATGCTGGTCCCGACGCGCATCGGGTCCCCGTCGAGCTCGAACGGCACGCGCAGGGCCTCCTGGATGCGTTGCGCGACGAGCTCGGCGTCGTGGCGCGAGGAGTCCTCGCAGACGACCGCGAACTCGTCGCCACCCAGCCGGGCCACGGTGTCGGTCTCGCGGACCGCCCCGGAGAGTCGCCCGGCGACCTCGACCAGCAGCCGGTCGCCGGCCTCGTGGCCGCGGGAGTCGTTGACGACCTTGAAGTCGTCGAGGTCGAGGAAGAGCACCGCCAGCCCGGGCCGATCATCCGGGTCGACGCGGTCGGCACGCTCCTGGCGGTGCGCGGCCATCTCGAGCCGGTCGACGAGCAGCATCCGGTTGGGCAGCCCGGTGAGCGAGTCGTGCAGCGCCTGGTAGCGCAGCTCGGCCTCGGCCTGCCGCTCGAGGGTGACGTCGCTGAGCATGCCGAGCGAGCCGAGCTCGCCGCCGGCGTCGTCGGAGAGCGGGCTCGCCGCGAGGCGCAGGATCCGGTGGGTCCCGTCGGGGTGGGCGTAGCGGACCTCGAGCCGCTCCGGCCCGGTCAGAGCCCGGTGGGTCAACCGCTCCTGGGCCCGGGCGCGCTCGTCGCCGTCGAGCAGGTCGAGCACCGACGTACCGACGAGGCCGGTGTGGTCGACGCCGAGCACCGCGCCGGTCTTCTCGTTGGCGAACAGGATCGTGCCGGCCCGGTCGAGGTGGACGATGCCTTCCTGGGCGGTCTCGACGATCGCGCGGTAGCGCTCCTCGGAGCGGCGCAGCTCGTCGCGGGCGAGGATCTCGGCGGTGACCTCGTGCAGGTTGACGACGACGGCGTTGATGGCGGGCTCGTCGAGCGCGTTGGTCGCGACCATCTCGAACCACCGCCAGCGCCCGGTGACGTCCCGGCCGCGCAGCGTCGCCCGGTCGGTGCGGCCGGGGACCGCCGCGACGCGGTCGAGCAGCGCCTGGCAGCGGTCGGCGTCGTCGGGATGCAGCACCTCGGCAGCGCTGCGGCCGCGCAGCTCCTCGGGCTGGTAGCCGAACACCCGGGTGAACGCCGGCGAGGCGTAGACGACCGCGCCGTCCGCGTCGACGGCGAAGGCGGGGTCGGCCGCGCGGCGGTAGAGCGCACGGAAGAACGCGTCCTGCTTCTCCACCCGTCCGCGTGCCTCGGCGACGTCGCTCATGTCCCGGGCGAAGACGGCGAGCTCGCGCGGCACCGCGTCGCGGTCGCGCACGACGGCGACGTCGACCAGGACCGGCAGCTCGGTGCCGTCGGCGTGGGTGGCGGTCACCTCGTAGCTGATCGCGTCGGACTTCCCGGCCGCGAGCGCGTCGAGCCGGGTGCGTGCGTCCGGCGGGTCGACGGGCCGGACCAGCGCGCGGGCGTCGCGGCCGAGCAGCTCGTCGCGCCGTCGGCCGAGGAGTCGGCAGCAGGCGTCGTTGACCGCGACGATGCGGGCGTCGAGGTCGAGCAGGGCCTGCGGCTTGGCGACCTGGTCGAACCGGGCGTGCGAGCGGGCCAGCGCGTCGGTGAGGTCGCGCTGCACCTGCTGCTCGTGGGTGAGGTCGCGGATGATCGCGCCCATGCCGAGGACGCGTCCCTCGGGAGTACGGCGTACGACCGGGACCAGCGCGAGCGGGAACGACGAGCCGTCGCGGCGGACGCCGGTGCTGGTCATCGCGCCGAGCTGCTCCCCGGCCAGCACCCGGTGGCGCAGCTCGCGAGCTCGGTCGTGCAGCGCGGGGTCGACGAGCACCGTGACCGGCCGGCCGACCAGGTCGCCGGGGTCGCGGCCGAACATCGCCGCGGCTGCGTCGTTGGCCCAGACGATGGTGCCGTCGGCGTCGGCGGCGACGACCCCATCAGGCGAGCTGGCCGCGATGCTGCGGAACATCTCCGCCTCGGCGACGGGCGGCAGGCCGGTGACCGGCGTGTAGCGCTCCCCCGGCCGTGGCCCGCCGAGGGCCGGAGCCTGGCTGGGCACGCCGCTGGGCACGGTGTCGGGGCGCGCCTGAGCGCGCGTCGGCCCGTCTGCCGCGTTGCCCCCACTCATTCGGTTCGCCTCCCCCCGGAGGTGCTGTGACCGGGCTAGGCCCGGTCTCCCCGCAGGAGCGTAGCCGGTCGCACCGCCCGATCGCCGTATCTGAGCACGGCGCGGTCGACGGCCTGGTCGGCCTCCGGCCAGCCGTGCTCGCGATGGCCGAGGACGAGCTGGCGCTGCACCCGGGTGCGCGGCACCAGACCCTCGACGCGCACGCCGACGAGCCGGATCCTGGCCCGCTGGAGGCCGAGCGCGGCGTAGAGGTCGGCCGCGGTCTGGTAGATCTCCTGGGTCACGTCGGTGGACTCGGCCATGGTGCGGGACCGGGTGATGGTGGTGAAGTCGGCGAACCGCACCGTCAGCGTCACGGTGCGGCCGCACACCTGGGCGGTGCGCATCCGGGCGGCGACCTTCCCCGCCAGTCGCAGCACCTCGCGCAGGATCACCTCGTGGTCGTCGGTGTCGCGACCGAATGTCTCCTGGGCGCCGATGCTCCGGTCGGGCTCGTCGTCGCCGCGGCGCGGGACGACGGTGCGGTGGTCGATCCCCCAGGCCAGCTCGTGGAGCTGGGTGCCCATCGCGACCCCGATCGCGCGCTGCAGCGTCGGCAGCGGGGTGTGCGCGATGTCGCCGATCGTCATCAGGCCGAGCCGGTGCAGCATCGCGGCGGTCTTCTCCCCCACGCCCCACAGCTCCTCGACGCCGAGCGGGTGCACGAACGTCGTCACCTCTTCGGGCGGCACCACCACGACGCCGTCGGGCTTGGCCCGACGGGACGCGAGCTTGGCCAGCCCGACCGTGCCGGCGACGCCGACCGAGCAGGTGATCCGCTGCTCGTCGTAGATGCGGGCACGCAGGTGCTCGGCGACGGCGTACGGCGAGGAGAACCGGCGCAGCGACCCGCGCACGTCGAGGAACGCCTCGTCGAGCGAGATCACCTGCACCACCGGTGTGACCTGCCGGAACGTCTCCATCACCGACGAGGACACCGCGGTGAACTGGTCGTGGTCGGGCGACACCGTCACCAGGCCCGGGCACAGCCGACGCGCTCGGGTCATCGGCATCGCGGAGCGGACGCCGTAGCGGCGCGCGGGGTAGTTGGGCGAGAGCACCACCCCGCGGTGGCCGCCGCCGATCGCGACGGGGACGTCGGCCAGCTCGGGCCGGTCCCGCAGCATCACGGAGGCGTAGAACGCGTCCATGTCGACGTGCAGCACCGGGCAGTCGCGCGAGGCGCGCTCGAGCTCGGCCCGCTCCTGCCGGACGGCGGCGACCGGGTCCCAGGCGCCGTCCCAGATCTCGGCCGTCACGGCCGGCCTCCGGAGTGCGTGGGCCCCTCGATGGACCCGGTCGACCCAGCGCGCTCAGCGGCGGGTGGCGACCACGTGGATCTGCGTGGCGAGCGGGAGGTACTCGGGCCGGTTCGCGACGGCCTGCTCGAGCGCGAGGAGCCGCTCGGCCGCGCCGGGCTCGAGGTCGACCAGCGAGCTGGGCACCAGGTCGACGAACACCCGCACGGCCTGCATCGCCTCCACGTCGAAGCCGGCGCCGTCGAGCACCGTGGCGACCTCGTCGGAGGTGAAGCGACGGCCGGTGCCGGGCGTGCCGGCTCCACCGCTCCCGGCACCGGTGGGGTCGTCGAGGATGGCCAGCGCCTGCGCGAAGTGGCCGGCCATCGCCCGGGTGACCACCGCGGCGTGCCGCTGCCCGACCAGCAGGCTGAGCACGCCACCGGGCCGCAGCTGCGCCGCGATCGTGGCGAGGGCCGCGGGCACGTCGTCGACGATCTCGAGCACGCCGTGGCACAGCACCAGGTCGGCGCTGCCGGCCGGGAGCCGGTCGGCCAGGGAACCGTCGGCGAGGGTGCCGAGGTCGCCCTGCACCGCGGTGACCCGGTCGGCCACCCCGGACTCGTCGGCCCGGCGGGCCAGGATCGCGAGCGCGTCGGGGCTGGGGTCGACCACGGTGACGTCGTGGCCGAGCCCGGCGGCGCGGACGGCGAGCCCGCCGGTGCCGCCGCCGACGTCGACGACCCGGGCGCTGCCGCCGGACGGCGCGACCCGCTCGAGCACGCCGCGCAGCGCCTCCCAGACCACGGCGGTGCGAGCGGCACTGCGGCGCTGGAGGCCGGTCTCGGGAGACATGGTGGCCAGACTAGTGGTGCCGTCATGTCAGGCTCCCGACGATCCGGGGGACGAGTGCCAGAGCTTGCGCGGCGCGGTCTTGGTGTCCTCGCCGGCGGGCTTGATGTCGGCGTAGGGCGACATCTTGAAGCCGCTGGAGTGCACCAGCACCCGCCGCCGGCCCATGCCGCCCGCGGCACCCGCGCCACCACCGGGCCGGTCGACACCGTCGCCCTCCGGGCCTCCGCCCGCCCCGAACGACGGCGGCTTGGCCATCACCGGCCGGGTGGCCCGGCTCTCCGCGGCGCCGCGGGCGGCGCGGTCGTCGACGTCGGCGGCGGCGAAGCCCTCGGGCACGGTGGCGAGCGTGTCGCGTACGGCGTCGATGCCCTCGCGCTGCCACAGGTCGTGCAGCGCGGACAGCTCCCAGCAGCCGGTGGCGCGCAGGGAGACGCCCTGGTGGCCGGTGCGCCGCAGCACGCCGCGCACCAGCAGCAGCCAGGAGCCGAACACCGTGGCGGCGTAGGGCCCCTGCGCGTCCTCGAAGAACGTCGCGTCGACCGGTCCGGTGCCGTCGTCGAGGGTGAGGAACACGACCCGGCGGCCGGACCGGATCGGCGGGGTCTGGGTGGCGACCTTGACCCCGGCGACGAGCAGCTCGGACTTGCTGCGCTGCTTGAGCAGGTCGACCGCGCGGGTCACCCCGAGCTCGTCGAGCAGGCCGGCGTAGAAGTCGACGACGTGCCGGCTCACGTCGAGCCCGAGGATCTCGAGCTCGGCACGGACCCGCTCGGAGGCGCTCATCTCCGGCAGCCCGGACACCTCGCCGTCGACCGGGGCGTCGCCGAGGTCGAGGGCGAGCTGGACCGAGGTGACCGGCCGGGCCTTGCGGGTGGCCTGCGACTGGCGCGCGGCCTGCTCCCACACCCCGGCCTTGGCGCGGGCGGGGTGCAGCTGGGACTGGTCGGCGAGGTTGGAGGGCTGCTCCCACGGCTCGTGACCGGACCGGGCGCCCCCGGGCCGGGCCGCGAGCTCGTCGCGGCCCTGCGCGCGCACCCGGTCGTCGGAGCTGTTGGCCCGCGCGGCCGCCTCGGCCCGGACCGCGGCGCCCTCGCGGCCGTTGGGGACGGTGCCGCTGCGCGGGAGCCCGCGGCCGCGGCCCTGGCCGGCGCGGTCGATCGCGCGGGTGTGCCGGTCGAGGTCGGCGACCTGGAGCAGCAGGTCGCGCCGGGTGACCGTGCCGCGGCGGCGCACCCCGCGGCCGGCCAGCGGCGAGCCGATGCCGTAGATCGAGTCGAACGCCCCGGCGAGCACCAGCCGCTCGACGACCGGCCGGGACACCCGGGCGCGGTGCCAGAAGTCGGTGAGCGAGTGGTAGGGCCGGGCCGCGACGATGCGCAGCACCTCGGCCTCCGAGATCCCCTTCACCTCCTCCAGCGCCAGCCGGATCCCATAGGCCCTTCCGTCCGGCAGATCCGGATGGGGGGCCTGCCCCGGAGGGACGCCGAAGATCTCGGGCGGCGCGAACGCGACTCCCGCGTCGTCCGGAGTCTCGTCAACCTTCTCGACGATGTACTCCTTCTCGCTGGCGTTGACGTCGAGCGGAAGCACGGCGATGCCGAGCTGGCGGGCGTCCTCGAGGATCAGCCGCTTGGGGTACATGCCGGGGTCGTGGGTGAGCACCCCGGCGAGGAAGTGCGCCGGCCAGTGCCGCTTGAGCCAGGCGGACTGGTAGGTGGGCAGCGCGAACGCGGCGGCGTGGGCCTTGCAGAAGCCGAACGACGCGAACGCCTCGAGGACCTTCCAGACCTCCTCGACCAGCCGGCGCGGGTAGCCGCGGCCGATCGCGCGGGGGAAGAACCACAGCTTGGTCTCCGCCATCCCCTCGACGTCGCCGAGCGCGCGGCGGGCCTCGTCGGCCTCGGCCAGGGTGCAGCCGGCGAACTGGGCGATGATCTCGATGACCTGCTCGTGGAAGACCACCACGCCGTGGGTCTCGGCCAGGATCGGGCGCAGGTCCTCGTGGAGGTAGAGGGGCATCTTCCAGCCCTGCTTGGCGTCGAGGTACGGCGTGATCATGTCGCTCTTGACCGGGCCGGGCCGGAACAGCGAGATGTCGGTGATGATCTGCTCGAAGGTCTCGATGCCGGACTTGCCGACGAGCTCGCGCTGCCCGGGGCTCTCGATCTGGAAGCAGCCGAGCGTCCGGCCGGTGGAGATCATCCGGTAGGTCGGCTCGTCGTCGAGCGGCACCTGCTCCTCGTCGTCGAGGTCGACCTCGACCTCGTCGACGCGCCGGATCTCGGTGACGGCGTGCGCCATCGCGGACTGCATCCGGATGCCGAGCACGTCGAGCTTGAGCAGGCCGAGGTCCTCGACGTCCTCCTTGTCGAACTGGCTCATCGGGAACCCGGCGTAGGACGCCTCGACCGGCGTGCGGTCGAGCAGGGTCGCGTCGGAGAGCAGCACCCCGCACGGGTGCACCGCGATGTGCCGGGGCAGCCCGTCGAGGCGCTCGACGAGACGGAAGAAAAGATCCAAAGGCGCCGCTCCGCCATGCTCCTCAAACAGCCCCGACGCGCGCAGCTCCGGCAGCTCCTGCAGCGCCACCCGGGCGTCGCGCGCACGGATGTGCGGGAACGCCTTGGCGATCGCGTCGATCTCGCCGAGCGGCATGCCCAACGCGGCGCCGACGTCGCGGACGGCGTGCCGGACGCGGTAGGTGTCCATCATCGACACGCACACGCAGCGCTCGCCGCCGTAGCGGTCGAGGATGGCTTCGTAGACCTCGAGACGACGCGCGGACTCGACGTCGATGTCGACGTCGGGCAGCGCCTGGCGCAGCGGCGAGAGGAACCGCTCCATGAGCAGGTTGTGCCGCAGCGGCTCGACCCCGGAGATGCCGAGCAGGTAGTTGACCAGGCTGCCGGCGCCCGACCCGCGGGCCGCGCAGCGCACGCCCATCTCCTTGATCAGGTCGGTGACGTCGCCGACGGTGAGGAAGTAGGAGGCGTAGCCGAGCCGGCTGATCACCTCGAGCTCGTCGTCCAGCCGCTTCCAGATGCGCTGCTTGGGAGCGTTGCCGTAGCGGTCGCCGATCGCGCCCTCGCAGCGCCCCCGCAGCATCCGGTCGGCCTCCTCGCGGGAGGAGCCGAACTCCGGGAAGTGGATCTCGCCGAGCCCGAGGTCGGAGCGCGGGTCGAGCGCGCACCGGTCGCCGACGGCGCGGGTGCGGGCGAGCAGTCGTCGCGCCTCGCGGTCGCTGTCGCCGACCCCGGCGAAGCGGCAGATCTCCTCAGCCACCTCGGCCATCTGCTTGCCGGACTTGAGGAACCCCTCGGCGTTGCCGCGGTCGACGTGGCGCAGGTCGAGCGGCACCAGGCGGCGGGCGGCGTCGAGGACGTCGACGGTGGTGGCGTCGACGCGGTCGGCGTAGCGGACGGCGTTGGTGAGCACCGCGCCGAGGTGGTGCTCCCGGGCGATCCCGAGCATCCGGGCGGCGTGGGGCGACGACCCGGGGCCGGAGCCGGGCAGCCGGTGGGAGACCACCTCGACCAGCAGGTCGGCCGGGTCGACGACCTCGCGCCAGGAGGCGAGCACGGCGTGGGCCAGGTCGTCGCGGCGCAGGGTGGCCGCGCGGCCGAGCTCGGAGCCGGGGCCGAGCATCACCAGCACCTCGCCGGCCTCGGCGGCGGAGAAGTGCTCGGCAACCAGCTCGCGCGTGGTGACCGGCGCACCGCGCTCGCCGGCGAGGTGGGTGGCCGACACCAGCCGGCACAACGTCGCCCAGCCGCGGCGGCCGACAGCGAGGAAGGTCATCCGCGGCAGCCCGCCCCGCTCGGGGCCGGGGTCGCGGAACTCCCCGCCGCGCACCGGGGTGCGAGGGCGACGGGCGCGCGTCCCGCCGGCCCCGGTCCGGCCGCCGGCGCTACCCCCGCCCACCCCGGCCGGAATCAAACCAGAGGGCGCGACGGCGAGGTCGACCCCGAGCACCGGGCGCACCCCGCCCTGGTGGCAGGCCTTGGCGAACCGGACCGCACCGTAGGTGCCGTCGCGGTCGGTCAGCGCGAGGGTGTCCATCTCCTGCTCGACCGCGCGCTCGACGAGGACGTGCGGGTGCGACGCGCCGTACTGCAGCGAGTAGCCGGACGCGACGTGCAGATGCACGAATGGGTCGGACAACGACGCGACCTCCCGCTCAGCCGGCGAGGGAGACGTCGACGGGCACGTGCGGGGTCAGCCCGAGCGACTCCTCGACGAGACCGAGGAACCGGTCGGCGTCGCGGACCAGGTCGTCGGCCTCGCGGGCGGTGACCGCACGGGTCGAGCCGGCCTCGGCGGCGGCGCGCTTGGCGGCCCCGGCCGAGAAGAACGCCGCCCACTCGGCGAGCTCGGGGGCGACCTCGGCGAGCAGCACCCAGGCGTTCTTCTGGGCCGGACGGCGGCGCCCGCTGCGCGCGGGCGGCACCCGGGTGGCCCGGGCGGCGAGCAGGGCGGCGGTGGCGCGCAGGGCGGCGACGTGGGCGTGGGCGTAGCGCATCGGGACGTCCGCGGTGGTCATCGCCTCGCGCAGGGACTCCGCGGCGCGGGTGAGGTAGGCGTGGCTGGAGGCGGGGACGTCGAAGGCGCGGCCCGGGTGGGCGGGGACGGTCCAGGTGCTGGTGCTGGTGCTGGTGCTGATGGTCATGGGTCTTCCTCCTCTCGGGGACGAGTGGTGCGTCAGTCGTCGCAGCGGGTGAGCGCCCAGCTGCCGTCGGCCCAGTCGAAGACCAGGTCGAAGAGGCCAGGCCCGGACCCGGTGCGGCTGGCGGCCAGGCCGCGAGAGGCCTCGACCCGCCAGACCTCGCGCTCGGCGAGCAGGTCGGTGCGGACGGCTCCCTGAGAACCCGAGGAACTGCCGGCAGTGCCGCTGCCGTCAGCGCTGCCGGTGTCGGCGCCCAGCACGGCGTGCACGCCCGCGGACTGCCACCAGGGCCCGGTCTCCACCCAGTGCGCGACCACGTCACGGACCTTCCACAGTCGACCCCGCCAGAGGAACTGCTCGGGTCCTTCCTGCCGCCCGCCGGGTCCGTCGACCTGCCCCCGGCGTACCTCGATGGGGTCGTCGTAGCGCCGCATGCCACCTGCTCCTTCGCTGCTCGCTCTCGACCCCTCGACCCCGCCCGGACGGCCCTGCTGTCTGATCTGCCTGCTGGCCCGGGGACGGTGGGGGTCGAGGTCACCGCCCCCGGGAGTTCGAGGGTATTCGAACATCTGTTCGAACACTTCAGAACGGTACACCGCCCCGCCGACGTCCTCAACGGATCCGCCGGATCGTGTGGAGAGTGAGCCGGAAGTGGTCTCGACAGGCTCGACCACCCGGGGCCACGAGGGCTCGGTAGGGTCCTGCCGTGACCCTCCCCGACCCCACCGACAAGAACGCGCGCACCTCGGAGCACCCGGCGGTGGCCCGCTTCCGCAGCGAGCTCGAGCGGCGCGGCGGGACCGGCCGCATCGTGGTCCTGCCCGACTCCGTGCACACCGCGGCGCTGGCGGCCGAGGCGCTCGGCTGCGAGGTCGGCGCGATCGCGAACAGCCTGCTGTTCGCCGCCGGCGACCAGCCGGTGCTGATCCTCACCTCCGGCGCGCACCGGGTCGACACGACGAAGGTCGCCGAGCGGATCGGCGTGCCGCAGCTGTCCCGGGCCACCCCGGAGTTCGTCCGCGCGCACACCGGCCAGGTCATCGGCGGCGTGTCGCCGATCGGGCACCCGGCGCCGATCCCGACCTACATCGACCCGTGGCTGCGGAAGTACGACGTGGTCTGGGCCGCGGCGGGGCACCCGGCCGCGGTGTTCAGCAGCACGTTCGACGAGCTGGTCGCGATGACCGGGGCCGTCGAGACCGACGTCGACTGAGAGCGACTGCCATGGAGATCTGGGTCAACCCCGCCTGCTCGAAGTGCCGGGCGGCGACGACGGCGCTCGACGAGGCCGGCGTCGACTACACGGTACGGCGCTACCTCGACGAGCCACCGACGGCCGACGAGCTGCGTGCGGTCGTCGGGCGGCTCGGCGTCGAGCCGTGGCACGTCGCCCGGCCGAAGGAGACCGCCGAGGCCGGCATCGACCTGCCGAAGGACGCGGAGCACCGCGACGACTGGTTCGCGGCGATGGCCGCCAACCCCCGGGTGATCCAGCGGCCGATCATCACCGCCGACGACGGCACCACCGTGGTGGGACGCGACCCGGAGAGCCTGGACCGGGTGCTCTCGGCCGAGGGCGCTCAGGAGAACGAGTAGCTGCCGCTCACCGGCCGCCACCCGGCAGGCGGGTCCTCCCCGGTCCGCCCGTCGACGGCTTCGCGCAGCAGGTCGGCATGACCGGCGTGCCGGCCGTACTCCTCCACGAGGTCGAAGACCAGCCGGCGCAGCGTGATCGGCTCTCCGTTCCGGCCCGTCAGCGCGGTCGGCAGGTCGAGCCCGCCCTCCTCGAGGGCCGCGGCGAGCCGTTTCCGCGAGCGAGCGACGGCCTCGTCGTACCGCGCGTAGAGGCTCTCCGGCGAGTCACTCGCGGCCGACACGAACGGCCAGTCGTCGACCTCGAAGTCGAAGTCGGACCAGACCTCCCCCGGCGACTCGTCGCGGAGCTTCGCGGTGAAGGTGTAGTCCTCGACGAACGCGAGGTGCTTGAGCAGGCCGCCGAGCGTCAGGCTCGACGCCCCGATGGTGGCCGACAGCCCGACGGCGTAGAGACCGTCGGCCTTCCATCGGAACGTCGTGCGCAACCGGTCGAGCGCCCCGGCGAGGTGCTCGACCTCCGTCCCGGCCAGCGGTGGCTCCCACGGGTAGTCGGGATGGCCGGGGACGGGGTCGGCGAAACTCTCTCCTTCGGTCATGCCCGGACCCTAGGACGCGTCGTCACTTCCCGGGAAGGACCCGGACGGCCTCGGCCTTGACGTAGCCGAACCGGTGACCGACCCACACCTGGTAGTACTTCTGCTCGCCGGTGATGACGGTCTTGTCACCGGGCAGCGAGTTGTCGAAGGACTTGGCGTAGTAGTAGTCGGTCGGCACGTCCTTGTCGGCCAGGACGTACTTCTGACCCGGCTGCAGCGTGATCGGCGTCTGGTTGTCCGGCCCGGTCAGCACCGGCTGGCCCTGGTAGGGCACCGGCGTGCCCTCGTAGGCCGCGGCCTCGGGGTAGGCCCGCTGGTAGACGGTGGCGGGACCGCCGACCGCCTCCACGACCTCGCCCTGCGAAGGCACCACGTCGGCCTCCTCGCCCTTCGGGCTCTTGATCCAGCCCTCGAGGCCGTCCCACGAGACCTTCAGCCAGTCACCCTGCCGCTCGGCGACGTAGAACTTGTGGCCGGCGACGGCGCGGGCGTTGCGGTCGGAGACCAGGTCGGTCGAGCCCTCGACGAGCGGGGCGTCGTCGCTGGGCGCGGTGCGCACGTCGACGTAGTTGGTCGGGAACAGCGGGCACGGCTCGCCGGCCGGGTTCGACTCGTCGGCGAAGCAGCCCTGCAGCGCGCGCTCGTTGCCGACGAAGCCGGGCTTGACGGTGAAGATCTTGCTCTTGCCGCGACGGTCGGGACGGATCGGCGCGTCGAGCAGCTCCATGTAGTGCTCCCAGTCCCAGTACGGGCCCGGGTCCCACTTGTAGTTGGAGGAGCCGAACTCCTCGTGGCCGACCACATGCGCGCGGTCGAGCTCGAAGCCGAACTTCTCGTGCAGGTACTTCACCAGCTCGGAGGACGAGCGGTACATCGCCTCGGTGTACCACTGGCCGGGGTAGCCGGCCTTGCCCTCGTGCTCGATGCCGGTCGAGTGCATGTTGACGTACCAGTTGCCGGCGTGCGCGGCGACGTTGCGGTTCGCGACGTGCTGGTCGACGTGGCCGTCGTTGGACCGCACCGTGTAGTGCCAGGACACGAAGCGCGTCGGGTGCTGGATCAGCGCCATGCACACGTCGTACTCGCACTCGGTGTTGTGCACGACCAGGTAGTCGATCGAGAGGTCCTTCTCCCGGTCGGACAGGTCGTAGTTGGCGTACTGCGTCGGCGACGAGCCGTACTGGTCGTACGTCGCCTCGATCACGTCGCAGTCGATGGTCGACGGGCACTCGACCTCCTGGACACCGGGCTGGAGCAGCCGGTCGTCCTGGACGCTCGCGGCCTTCAGGGCGACGCCCGGGTGCGCGTCGAGCGTGACCGTGTCGCCGAGGTCGGTGGTCTCGGTTGCGCCTGTGCGCAGCACGTCGAACGCCATCCGGGCGAACTTCACGGCCTCGGCACGGTCCGCGGTGCCGGCGTACAGGGCGACGGCGGTGGCCCAGGCGCCGGGCCGCTGTGCGGTCGTGCCCGGCTGGTACGACGCGAGCACGGCGGCCGCGCCGCAGATGTTCGCGACGTGGTCGTTGCGCAACCGCTGCGGCGAGAGGCCGGTCTCCTGGCTGGCAAGGGTCAGCGTGCCGGCCCGGTCGGGCAGCCCGCGATTGCGGTCGCCCTTGGCGGGGGCCGACTCGGCCCGGACCGGCTGGTCGGTCAGGTGCATCACGCCGTAGCCGCCGGAGGTGCTGGGCTTCCCGGCGTTGTGGCTCCAGCGGGAGCCGAGGTAACCGACGGCGAGGAGCACGTCCTCCGGCACCCCGCTGACCTTGGCGGCGCGGGCGAACGTGGCCTGGGTGTCGTCCGAGCCCTGCAGGCAGGCGCTCCAGTCCGTCGCGGCCGCGGGAGTCGTGGTGGTGAGGGCCAGCCCGGCCGCGGCCAATGACGTCGCCACCGCCGCCGTACCGAGCCGCCGAAGTCGTGAGTGTCTGCGCGCCATCGTCGCGCCCCTTTCCCGAGAGGAGACCCGGACGGGGAGCCGGGCCGCCGCTTAGCCAACCCGCGGATGTTGCAGCCGTCAAGTAGCCGTGCCGTAGTCCTACAGTTGGCGTCGTGGACCTGATGCCCCTGGTGGCCTCGAGCGGCCTCGCCAGCGGGGTGAACGCCTATCTCGTCGTGCTCGTGCTCGGACTCGCCGATCGGTTCTGGCAGCTGGCCCAGGTGCCGGACGTGCTGGCGCGCACCGACGTGCTCGTCGTCGCGGCCGTGCTCTACGCCGTGGAGTTCGTCGCCGACAAGATCCCCTACATCGACTCGACGTGGGACGCGATCTCCACCGCGATCCGCCCGAGCGTGGGTGCGGTGATCGGTCTGCTGCTAGCGGGCGACGTGTCGACGCTGGAGCAGGCGTTGTACGCCGTCCTCGGTGGCGGCGCGGCACTGGCGTCGCACACGGTGAAGGCCGGGCTTCGGCTGGCGGTCAACACCTCGCCCGAGCCGGTCACCAACGCGACGACGAGCGTGGGCGAGGACCTCGGCGTCGCGACCGTGGTGCTGCTCGCCGTGACCTACCCGTGGATCGCGCTGACAGTGGCGCTGGTGCTGTTCGGCGTGGGCGTCTGGCTGCTGGTGTACCTGCTCACGCGGATCCGCCGCGGCTGGCGCCGGTGGCGGGCGTGGCGCGAAAACCGCGTGCAGCAAGGCGTTCCGCGCTCCTAGCCTGAGCCGATGGACCTGGCCGACGAGAGCACACGCACCGCCTGGCGGCACCGGATGGGTGCGCGCCTGTTCGAGGGCCGGCGGGTGATCATCGGGCTGCTTCCTCTCGCGGCCACGACCCCCTTCCTGGACCTGGTGGGCGAGTCGGGTGGTCGGCGGCCGCTGATAGTGGCTGCGGGGCGCGGCGCCGGGCCGGTGCCGACCGAGGACGACGCCGACATCGTCGTGCTCGATGTACCGCGCGCCGAGTCGATGACGGCCGAGGTCCGCCGTACCGACGTGCTCGCGCACGACCTCCCGCCCGAGGCCGCGGCGGCGGTGGCGGCGTACGACCCCGATCGCACGGCTGCCTGGCTGATGGGCTGGTTCGTCGACAACACTCCGATCGACGGCCGCGATGTTCTCGGCGGTCGGCCGGCGGAGTGGCTGCGGCTCGAGGACAAGCTGCTGGCGGACTCGGTGTGGTCCGCGGTCGGTGCGCCGCACGCGCCCGTTCGCGTCGTACCGGTGGACGCCTCCGCACTGACGGAGGCCGCGGCCGAGCTGGACGAGGGCGCCGGCACGGTGTGGTCCGGCGACGCGCGCGAGGGGCTCCACGGCGGCGGCGACTTCACTCGCTGGGTGGTCACGCCCGAGGACCGCGCCCGCGCGCTGGCGTTGTTCGCGCCGTGCTGCGACCGGGTGCGGGTGATGCCGTTCCTCGACGGGGTGCCGTGCAGCATCCACGGCGTGGTCCTGCCCGACGGGACCGCGGCTTTCCGGCCGGTCGAGCTAGCGATCCTCCGAGGCGCGGACCGCCGCTTCGTGTACGGCGGGCAGGGCACGACCTGGGACCCGCCCGAGGAGGACCGCGAGGCGATGCGCGACCTGGTCCGACGCACCGGCGAGCACCTGCGCGAGAGGTTCGGCTACCGCGGCGCGTTCGGCATCGACGGAGTGCTCACGCGCGACGGGTTCCGACCCACCGAGCTCAACCCGCGGCTGGCCGGCGGCCTCTCCGCCCTCGGCCAGGCCACCGACGAGAAGGCGTTCATCCTGCTGCAGCTGACGCTGCTCGCCGGGGAGGACCCGGAGGTCGGCGTCGCCGAGCTCGAGGAGTGGGCGCTGTCGGCGATGGACGCGCACCGCAGCGCGAAGGCCATGGGGGTCAGCCCACGCTCGGTCGCGCCGGAGTCGCGCGAGATCCCGGTCCGCTGGGACGGGTCGCGGCTGTGCGCGGCCGACGAGGCGACCGCGAACGGCACCGTGCTCGTCGGCCCCGCGGCGGTGGGCACGTTCTGCCGCCTGCGCGACGTCGAGCTGCCGGCCGGCGAACGGCTGGCTCCGCTCAACGCCGCGATGATGCGGTTCCTCGACGAGAGGCTCGGCACCGGGTTCGGCCCGGTCGACGTACCGCCCGACCTCCGCGAGCGGGTGCGCCTCTAGGCTGCCGCGCATGGCGCGGGTGGTGGTGGTCGGCGGCGGCATCGCCGGCACCGCGGCCGCGGCGCGGCTGGCCAAGCTCCGGCACGAGGTGGTGCTGCTCGAGCGGCTCGACCGCCCCGGCGGCGCGGTGGGGTTCCTGGAGCAGGACGGCTACCGCTGGGACACCGGCCCGGCCGCGACGGCGCTGCCGGCCGTGGTGCGCGACCTGTTCCGCAAGTCGGGGCGGCCGCTGGAGCGCGAGCTCGAGCTGGTGCCGGTCCAGCCGCTGCGCGAGCACCGGTTCGAGGACGGCACGGTCCTCCCCCTCCCCTCGGGCAGCCGGGGCGCGCAGCTCGACGCCGTCGACGCGGCGCTCGGGCCGGACGCCGCGAAGGCCTGGGTGGATCACGTGCACGGGTACGCCGAGACCTGGGACGTGCTGCGCCGCGGCTACTTCGAGCGACCGTGGGACCCCGGCCACCAGGACGCGGATGTGCGGGCGGTGCTGCGGGACCGTACGTCGCTGCACGCCGTCGCGCGCAAGAGGTTCCGCAAGGACGAGCGGCTGCGCCGTCTCGCGCTGACCCACGCCGTGCTCGACGGGCACGACCCGCGCAACGTGCCGTCGTGGGTCGGGTTCCTCGACTACGTAGAGCAGAACTTCGGCACCTGGACGATCGCCGGCGGCTTCGGCGCTCTGGCCGAGGCGATGGCCAAGCGGCTGCGCGAGCGTCGCGTCGAGGTGCGGCTCTCCACTCGCGTCGACGACCTCGTGGTGCGGGACGGACGTGTCACCGGGGTGGAGACCGAGGCCGGCACGGTTGAGGCGGACGTCGTGGTCTGCGCCGTCGACCCTCGCGGGCTGCCCGCGCTCGCCGAACGGGTCCGCCGCACGATGCCGGCGTTCCCTCCGGTGGTCACGCACGTCGGCCTGACCGGCGACGTGCCCGACCTGCCGCACGAGGTCGTGCTCCACGGCGACCCGACGCTGGTCGTGCGCACCTCCGGCAGCGCACCCGAGGGTGGCGCCGCCTGGACCGTGCTCGGCCGCGGCCGGCTGTCGGAGGACCCGCTCGTGGCGCTGGCCCGCCGCGGCATCGACGTCCGCGACCAGGTCGAGGTGCGCGTGGACCGGTCACCCCGCGAGCAGGTGGTCGCGTGGGGCGGGTCGCCGTACGGCGTGCTGTGGCAGGGCCGCAACACAGTGCACCAGCGGCTCGGCACGCGGACGGACATCGAAGGGGTGTACGCCGTCGGCGCGCACGTCGCGGGCACGACCGGCCTGCCGTTCGCGACGCTCACCGCCGCCGTGGTGGCGGAGCGGATCGGCGAGGTGCGGCGCTAGAGCGGCTCCACCGTCCAGGTCACCGTGAGCGTCGCGGCGACCGCCGCGGTGCCGGGCTCGAACGACGTGCTCGCCCTGGCCATCGCCATCTCGCCGACGCCGAAGGGGCGCGCTCCTCCCCCGCCCTCGACGACCGTGTGCGCGCCGACGACACGCATCCCGGCGAGCGCGGCGAGCTCGTCTGCCTTGCGGTGCGCGTCGGCGAACGCGTCGGCGCGTGCTTGCACCGCGAGCTCACCCGGGTCGCTGACGTACATCTCGACGTGCCCGATCCGCAGCGTGTCGACCGTGTCGGCGAGCGCGGTGACCAGCTCGCCGGAGGCGGCGACGTCGGGTACGTCGATGCGCAGCGAGTGCTGGGCGACCCAGTCCCTCAGCTCGCTCCCGCGGTCGTCACGTGCACGGTCCAGGTGCAGCCCCGTGGAGCCGATTCGGTCGGCGTCGGTGAAACGGCGCGCGACCTCGGCCGCGGCCTCGAGTCGCGACGCGCAACCCGACAGCGCCTCGCTCACCGAGCCGGCGCGGTGCTGCACGCTGACGTGCAGCCGCAGGGCGTCGGGCGTGCCCGTCGCCTCCCCCTCACCGACGGTGGTGATGCTCGGGTCGGTCATCAGGCGACCACGGCGCGAAGACCTTCGTAGATCTCGCGCGTCGCCTTGGACCGGTTGAGTGTGTAGAAGTGCAGCCCCGGCGCGCCGCCCGCGAGCAGCGTGTCGCAGAGCTCGGTCGCGATCTGGATCCCCTCGGCGCGCACAGCGGCCTTGTCGCCGTCGAAGCGGGCGACCCTGGCGACGATCTCGGGCGGCAGCTCGGCCCCGGACAGCTCGGCCATGCGGGTGATCTGCGCGAGGTTCGTGATCGGCATGATCCCCGGGATGATCGGGATGTCGACGCCCAAGGCCGAGACCCGGTCGACGAGCCGGAAGTAGTCCTCCGGCCGGAAGAACAGCTGGGTGATCGCGAAGTCCGCGCCGGCCCGGGCCTTGTCCGCCAGCACCCTGGCGTCGGCCTGGGGCGACTCGGCCGACGGGTGCACCTCGGGGAACGCCGCCACCCCGACACAGAAGTCGCCGAGCGACTTGGTCAGCTCGACGAGCTCGACGGCGTAGCGCAGGCCCTGCGGATGCGGCACGAACGGCGCGGTCGGGCCGCCCGCCGGGTCGCCCCGGAGCGCGAGCACGTTGCGCACACCTGCCCCGGCGTACGACCCGATCACCGACCGCAGCGTGGCGACCGAGTGGTCGACGCAGGTCAGGTGCGCCAGCGGCGTCATCGACGTGTCGTGGGCGATCCGCTCGGTGATGCCGACCGTGCGGTCGCGGGTCGACCCGCCGGCGCCGTACGTCACAGAGACGAACGTCGGGCTCAGCGGCTCGAGCTCGCGCAGCGTGGTCCACAGCTGCCGCTCCCCCGCCTCGTCCTTGGGCGGGAAGAACTCGAACGAGATCGACCGCTCACCGGCAGCGATCAGCTCCCGGACGGTCGCCGCACCGCCGGGTTTGCGCGAGGGCAGACCGAGAGCCATGCGGACAAGGATAGGTGGCGGCCCCTCCGGCTCCGGTTCGCGTCCAGCAGCCGAAGTAGGCTGCGCCGGTGACCTGGGACCCCTCCACGCTGCGCACCGCGGTGCAGTCCGCTCTCGACGCGTTCGTGGACGAGCAGGCCGAGCGTCTCGCGCCCCTGGGTCCCGACGCCGACGTGCTGGTCCGCTCGGCGCACGAGGCGGTGCGCGGCGGCAAGCGGTTCCGGGCGTCGTTCTGCTGGTGGGGTTACCGCGCCGCGCTGCCGGACGTCGCCGACCAAGCGGCACTGGTGCGGGCGTGCGCGTCGCTGGAGCTGTTGCACGCGAGTGCGCTCGTGCACGACGACTTCATGGACGCCTCGGAGACCCGCCGTGGCCGGCCGGCCACGCACACGGCGTACGCCGCCCGGCACCGTGAGCAGGGTTGGTCCGGCAGCCCGGAGCAGTACGGCGCCGCCGCCGCGATCCTGCTCGGCGACCTGCTGCTGTCCTGGTCCGACGAGCTCTTGCGTCGTAGCGGTCTGCCGCACGACCGGGTGCGCGACGCGCTGACGGTCTTCGACCACACGCGCAGCGAGGTCATCGCCGGGCAGTTCCTCGACGTGTCGGCGCAAGCGCGCGGCGAGTCGGACGTGGACATGGCGATGACGGTGCTGCGCTACAAGTCCGCGAAGTACTCCGTCGAACGCCCCCTCCACCTCGGCGCCACCCTCGCCGGCGCGTCGCCGGACGTACTGGCCGCGCTGACGTCGTTCGGGCTCCCGCTCGGCGAGGCGTTCCAGCTGCGCGACGACCTGCTCGGCGTGTTCGGCGACCCCGAGGTCACCGGGAAGCCGGCCGGCGACGACCTCACCGAGGGCAAGCGCACCGTCCTCGTCGCCCTCGCGCTAGCCGCCGCCGACCCCGCGGACGCCAAGCGCCTCGAGGACGGCCTCGGCCGCCCCCTCACCGACGACGAGGTCGCCGACCTCCGCCGGATCATCGAGTCGACCGGCGCCGCCCAGGACGTCGAGCGCCGCATCGACGACCTCACCACCTCCGCCCTCCGCGCCCTCGACGAGGCCCCCGTCAGTGACGTCGCGCGTTCCGCCCTGCGCGACCTGGCCGACGCCGCTACCCAGCGCGCCCACTGAGTTCCCCGGCCGCGCTCGGGTCAGTGAGACACGGGCGAGCACCTGGTCGCAGACCCAGCCTCGGCCCCCACGCAACAGAGGCTGTGCACGCGATCGCACAGCCAGCCACGCACGTGCGGGAGGAACGCGCGGCTCACGTCGCGGACAAGGGTGGAACGTCGGCCGAGGGGTCAGTCCTGCACCGACACGCCGCCCACGAGGCTGATTTAGTGACCCCTCGGCGTCCCGTCGCGCAGCGACCCGGCTCGAACCTCTCGCGCAGCGCCGCCCACCCGGCTCGAACCTCCCGCGCAGCAGCGGCGACCCGGCTCGAACCTCCCGCGCAGCAACGGCGACCCGGCTCGAACCTCGCGCGCAGCTGCGGCCACCCGGCTCAAACCTCCCGCTCGAACCCGTCGAGTCGGCGCATCTTGCCCTTTGCCCGGGGCCGAACGCGCCGGCTCGGCGCTCGGGCGAGGGCAATGCGCGCCGACTCGGCGCTCGGGAGAGGGCAATACGCGCCGACTCGCGGGATGAGGCCAGACGTGACGAGGGGCGGAGCCGTACGGGCAACGGCTCCGCCCCTCTTCCCCTCATGCCTGCGAACCCGGGTCGAGGAGGTTGCGGCACGTCTTGTGTTGTTGCCGGTGGTGCTACCGGCGTTGGTGTTACCGACGCTCCCTGGTTGTTCGTTACAGGTGGCCCGGACTCCGGCCTGGACCAGCTCGCGCTGGTGCGGCGCGACGCCGCCTCAGCTGACCGGGACGGCCAGCTCTTGGCCGACGGCGACGCCGGAGCCGGAGAGCGCGTTGAGCTCCTGGATGCGGTGGACGACCTCGCGGACCTCGCCCGGGTCGGCGACCTCGCCGGCGATGCCCCAGAGCGTGTCGCCCTCTTCGACGACGACCGTGCGGGTGGGCACGGGCGTGCCCTTCTCGCCGGTGGCGGCCGAGGTGGAGCCGAACACCGACACGAGCACCGTGATCGCCACGACGAGGAGCAGCGTCAGCACGAGCCGGCCGCGACGCGTCAGCCGCACCGGCGGCGGAGCCGGCGTCGGGCTGGTCCGCACGGTCCGCTGCGGGCGCGGGCGGGCGGTGGCGTAGCCGGGTGCGACGGTCAGGGTGCTCATGTCAGACCTCCGGGGGAAGGAAGCGGCGGTGCGGTGCGTGAGCGTGTCCATGTCGGAAGGTGTATCGAGCCCCACCGACAGTTTTCGCGAACCGGCCCGCCCGGGGCCTGTCCCGGAGTCGAAAGCCTGTTCGATCGAACACAGGTTCGACCGTAGAGCACGTGTTCGAACGAATCAAGATCCACTCGCACACGTGTTCGAGCGTGTCGCGCCGCGTTCCCCGGTCAGCGGCGCGACATCACCCTGCGACCGAGCCACTCCGCGGCCTTGTAGCCCGGACCCGTCCGCGACGGCAGCAGCGCGCCGAGCCGGATCACCGGAGCCCGCCAGGCGGGCAGCGTGCGGACGACGCGACGGCTCCCGACCAGCGCGACGGCGGCCGCGGCGGTCTCGTCGACGGTGCGCAGCCGGCCGGACGAGTGCACGATCGCGCGGGCTGGACCGGCCGGGTCCATCTCGGCCACCATCTGGGTGTCCACGCCGTCCGGGCACAGCGCGTGCACCCGTACGCCGCGCGGCGCCTCGACCGCGGCGGACGTGGTCGCCGACAGCACGGCGGCCTTGGTGGCGGCGTACACCGCCAGCCCCGGCACCGGGCCGTGCGCGGACGCCGACGCCACGTTGACCACGTCGCCGCCCTGCGGTCCGAACGCCGCCATCGCCGCCCTCATCCCCCACAGCACCCCGAGCAGGTTCACCTCGACGAGCCGGCGAACCGACTCCGACGGCAGCCCGGCCAGGGTGCCGTCGTCACCGACACCGGCGTTGTTCACCCACACCGCGAGCCGGCCGAGCCGGGCGGCCTCGGCCGCGACCGCGGCGTGCGAGGCCTCGTCGCGTACGTCCTGGCCGAGCCCCGCGACGGCACCGAGCACGTCGGCGGTACGCCGGACGGCGGGCTCGTCGACGTCGGTCACGAGCACGGCGTACCCCTGCCCGACGAGCTGTTGGGCGATGGCGCGGCCGATGCCGCGGGCGGCCCCGGTGACGACGGCGACAGGACGGTGAGGATCTGGGGTCATGCGCGGCATCCCACCACGACACGCCGTTCGAACAAGTGTTTGAACACGGGGGGTGGTCTGCCCTAGCGTGATCGCACAGAGCCGACCAGCCCGGACACCGGCTCCGGGCCCCCGACGTGAGGACGCGCGCCATGGCTGGCAAGAAGACCGCATCCCGGCAGGGCACCGTCACCGAGCTGCCCGACGGTCCGCCCGACGCGACCGGGCTGACGCCGCGCCAGCAGCGCGTGCTCTCGGTCATCAAGGACTCCATCGAGCACCGCGGCTACCCACCGAGCATGCGCGAGATCGGCGAGCAGGTCGGGCTGACCAGCTCGTCCTCGGTCGCCCACCAGCTGCGGGTGCTGGAGGAGAAGGGCTACCTCAAGCGCGACCCGCACCGCCCGCGCGCCCTCTCGGTCTTCGACCCGGGCACCGCCCCCACGGCCGAGCCGGACCCGGGCGCCGAGCCCGAGGTGGCCGACGTGACCGGCATCGGCGACGCACGGCCGCAGCCGCAGTTCGTTCCTCTCGTCGGGCGCATCGCGGCCGGTGGCCCGATCCTCGCCGAGGAGAACCTCGAGGAGGTCGTGCCGCTCCCCCGCTCGCTGGTCGGCGACGGCACGCTGTTCATGCTCGAGGTCGTCGGCGACTCGATGATCGACGCGGCGATCTGCAACGGCGACTACGTCGTGGTGCGCCAGGCGCAGACCGCCGAGAACGGCGACATCGTCGCGGCGCTGCTCGACGGTGAGGCGACGGTCAAGACGTTCCAGCGCAAGGACGGTCACGTCTGGTTGCTGCCGCACAACGACGCCTACGACCCGATCGACGGCGACCACGCCACGATCCTGGGCAAGGTCACCGCGGTCCTGCGGCGGGTCTGAGCCCGGTCAGTCGCCGGGGTTCGCGACGAGCTCGACCAGCAGCAGCGGGCCGCCGTCGTAGCGCCCGCCGTCGATCGCGACGACCGACCCCTCGGCGTAGGCGATCGGCCCGGTGATCTCGTGCGAGGGCTGCTGGGTCAGCGTGCCGATGATGCTGTGCCCGTGCACGAGCACGGCGCCGCCGAGCGTGCGCAGCACGTCCTGCGCGACGCGCGCGCCGTCGGCGCCGGCGAAGTCGAAGCGGCTGGTCAGCGCCGCGAACACCTCCCAGTGCGCCTCGGCGTCGTCGTCGGCGAGCAGCTCGGTGACGGTGCCGTTGATGTCGTCGATCGACTCGCCCCACTCGAGGTAGTCGGTCGTGTCGGAGTGCATGAGCAGGTAGTCGCCGCACCGGCCGAGCACGGGCAGCCGGCGCAGCCAGTCGATGTGCTCCTCGGTGAGCCGGGACTGGTCGGAGTCGCGGCCGCCGTTGAGCGCCCAGATCTCGCCGAAGCGGGTCTCCGGGAACAGCTTGTAGCCCAGCGCGAGCGCCTCGTGGTTGCCCATCAGCATGTGCACCTGCTCGGGCCGCTGCTCCATCAGCGAGCGCACCAGGTCGATCGCGCCGACGCCGTCCGGGCCGCGGTCGACCAGGTCGCCGAGCACCCACAGCTGCGCGTCACCACCGGTCCACGCGTCGTCGGCGTCGACGAGACCGGCGCTGCGCAACGCGTCGCGCAGGTCGGCCACGTAGCCGTGCACGTCGCTCACCACGAACAGGGACCCCATGCCTCCATCCTGTCAGCCGACCACTGGGCGGCGACGCGCCGCGCCCGTAGGCTCGCGGGATGAGGCGCGGCTGCCTGCCGGCCCTGGTCGCCGGCCTCCTCCTGATCGGATGTACGGCGGAGCCGTCCGCCCGGCCCGATCGGCCCGCGCGCACCTCGCCCTCTGCGTTGGTCACCTCGCCGTCGGCGAGTACGCCGGCCCAGGACCCCCCCGACGACACGAACCCGACCGCCGAGCCGTCGCCGCGACCGGTGCGCTTCTCGGCCCGACGAGCCGTGGCCGACGTCCGGCACCTCGCCGGACGGATCGGGCCGCGGCTGGCGACGGCCCCGGCCTACGACCGCGCCGCCCGCTTCGTCGCGCGACGCCTGCGCTCCCTCACGTACGACGTGACCCGTCCGTCGTTCCCGGTGCCCGCCGGCGACTCGTGGGGCGTGCCGGTCGCGGCCGGCCGGTCGAGCAACGTCGTGGCCACGCCCCCGGGCTTCGACCCCTCGCGCCCGCACCGCCTGGTCGGCGCCCACCTCGACACGGTCGCGGTCGCGCCCGGCGCCGAGGACAACGCCAGCGGTGTCGCCGTCCTGCTCGAGCTCGCCCGGATGGCCGCACGCGAGGAACCAAAGGTGCCGACGGTATTCATCGCGTTCGGCGCCGAGGAGCCGCGCGGCCAGGGCGACGCGCTGCACCACTTCGGCTCCCGCCACTACGTCGCAGCGATGCCCCGCGCGCAGCGACGAGCCCTGGTCGCGATGGCCGCGCTCGACCGGGTCGGCGTCGGCCGGACCGTGCCGGTGTGCACCGGTCCCCTCTCGTCGCCCCGCGCACAGCGGGCCGTGTTGCGCGCCGCCCGCCGCAACGGCGTCCCGGCCGCGTCGTGCACCAGCCCCAACACCTCCAGCGACCACTGGTCGTTCGAGAAGGCCGGCCACGTCGTCGTGCGGTTCGGCAGCACCCCCTTCGCCGGCTACCACTCCGCGGGCGACGTACCCGCGGTGGTGAACCCGGCCCAGCTCGCTCGCACCGGCCGACTGGCGTGGGCCTGGCTCAGAACCGGAACGCGGGACCGCTGAACCGCGCCGCCGGCGCGAGCACCTCGCGCGCCCGCGGCCACGGCAGCCAGCGCGGCGTGAACGACGCGTCCATCCGGTACGGCACCAGCTCGGCAGCCTTCAGCTCGCCGTCCCACCACACCGTCTCCAGCACGGCCCCCTCCATCGCCGGCGCCGAGAAGTCCATGTCGAACACGAAGTTGCCCAGCGAGTGCGCGACCACGGCGTCACCGACCATCGACGTGCCCTGCACCCAGTGCGGGTGACCGCCGACGACGAGATCCGCACCCGCACGGACCAGCGCGCGGGCGACGCGGCGCTGCACCGGCCAGGGCCGGTGGGTGTACTGCTCACCCCAGTGCGGCATCACCACCACCGCGTCGACCCGACGGTCCAGCCGCCGCACGTCGCGCAGGAACCTGTCCAGCTCGCGGCGGTCCAGCGGACCGGTCCGCGGCGGCATGCTCACCCGCACCGCACCCGGTGTGCCCCGCCCGGCAGCCGGCGTCTCACCGATCGCGTTGAACCCCAGGAAGCCGTACGTCGTACCCCGCACCTCGACGACGACGGGACGTCGCGCGGCGGCGAGGTCGCGGCCCGCGCCGAACGTCCGCAACCCCGCGGCGCGCAGCCGCTGCACGGTCCGCACCAGCGCGACCGGCCCGAAGTCGCCGGTGTGGTTGTTGGCCAGGCTGACCACGTCGAAGCCCGCGTCCACCAGCGCCGCCGCGGCCGGCGGGTCCGCGCCGAACGAGTCGTCGCCCTGCGTCGGGGCGCCCGCCCTCGACAGCGTGCTCTCCAGGTTGCCCACGGTGACGTCGGCCCGACGCAGCCGCGGGGCCGTCGCCCGCAACGGCCGGAACAGATCCCCGCCGGCCGCCGTCGCGACACCGCGCGCGAGCATCACGTCACCGACCAGCGTCATCGTCACCACCCGCGGCCGGCGCGACTTCCCCTCCGCGCACGGCACATCGGCCTGCAGTGGATAGGCGCGCGGGTGCTTCAGCGGGTGCACCCCCGCGACCACCGCAACGCGCACACGCGGCCCGACCTCCGACGCCGGCACGCCGTCGTCCGATCGGGCTCGCGCCTCTCGCAGCGAGAGTCGGGAAGGGCCGCGTGCGTGCGGCCGCGTGACGACGAGCGGCTCGTTGCAGGTCCTCTCGGCGACCTCCGTGGGTGAGGGCTCCGGTGAGGACGACGAGGCAGGAGCCGACGACGTCGAGGGCGGCGCAGTCTCCGCGGTCTGCTCCGTGGTACAGGCGGCGAGCACCACGCAGGCCGCGGCCGCGACCGCTCGCGTCCTCGCAGCCAGGAGACCCGTGCCCACGAGAGTGACGGTACGGGCCCCGCCGGACAAGCGCCCGCCTCACTACGGTGACCGTCATGGAGTACCTGGAGTACGACACCCGTCTCGCGGCGTACGCCGTGATCGTCGAGGACGGCCGCATCCTGCTCACCTGGTACAACGGCGAAGCCGGCAAGGGCACGCCGTGCTGGTCCCTGCCCGGCGGCGGCGTCGAGTACGACGAGACCGTCGAGCAGGCGATCCATCGTGAGGTGCTCGAGGAGACCGGCCTCGAGGTCGCGCTGCACGCGCCGCTCACCGTGCACAGCTGGACCGGCACGCCGAAGCTGTCGAGCCGACCGTTCAAGTCCGTGCGCGTGCTGTACGACGCCGAGGTGACCGGAGGGAAGCTCGAGACGACCGAGGTCGACGGCAGCACCGACTTCGCGGAGTGGCTCGCCCTCGACGAGGTCTTCGCGCAGCCGAGCCTGGCCGACATCGTGCCGGTCGCCATCGACGCCTGGCGCGCTCGCAACGCGGCTTCCTGACCGGCGACCTGACGCGGTAAGCCCGCTTTCGCGCGGCTTTGTGTCGCTGTTGCTCGGCTCCCGCGAGTCCTAGCGTGAGCGTGGGGGCCGCAGCGCAGACAGGAGAGCCGAGATGCGCAGCAAGATCGTCATCGGGGGAACACTCGCAACCGTCGTGGCCGGTACCCTGCTCACGGTCACCGCGGCCGACGCGGACCGGGCCGCCAACCGGGTCACCGTGGTCGAGCGGGCAGTCTCGGACTCCGTCGTGGACCTCGCGCCCGAGGGCGACAGCGCCGGTGACCTGCTCACGTTCGCCAACCCGGTCTACGACCGCAGCAACTCCCGCAAGGTCGGCCGCGACCAGGGGTCCTGCATCCGCACCGTGGTCGGCAAGGCCTGGCAGTGCTCGTGGACGACGTGGCTGCCGAAGGGGTCGCTGGTGGTCGAGGGGCCGTTCTACGACACACGCGGCTCGACGATGGCGATCACCGGCGGCACCGGCGCCTACGCCCGCGCCCGCGGCGTGATGCACCTGAAGGCGGCGAACGACCAGGGCACGGCGTTCAGGTTCAGCTTCGTCCTCCGCTGACCGGGTCACTGCGTCGTACGGCGTACGGCGGCGCGTGCTCCGGCCTGAACCCGACCCCGATCAGGTAGGCCGTAACCGCCGTCGTGCGCGGCACGCGCTGCAGCAGCGCCAGCATCGGCTTCGGAGGTCCCGTGCGCCGGCCGTCGAGGATCGGTCGCACCAGCCCGCGGTGCAGCAGGCGCTGCAGCGACTGGACCGCGACCGTCGCCACGAGCCGGCGGTTGCGGACCGACCGCAGCCGTTGCGCGGTCGCCGCGCTTCGCAGCAGTGGCTCGGCCAGCACGGCCGCGGCCGCCACCGCATCCTGCACGGCCAGGTTGATCCCGACGCCGCCCACCGGCGACATCGCGTGCGCCGCGTCGCCGATGCACAGCAGGCCGTCGACGTGCCACCGGCGCAGCCGGTTCACCCGCACGTCGAGGTGCTTGACGTCGTCCATCGAGCGCAGTGTGTCGACGCGGTCGGCGAGCTCGGGCATCAGCTCGGCGACGTCGAGCCGGAACGCCTCGATCCCCCGGGCACGCAGCTCGGCATCGGTCCCCTTGCGACCGATGTAGGCGATCTGCAGGAAGTCGGTGCGCGGGATCACGACGGCGAACCGCCCGGGCCTCGCGCGCGGGGTCAGCGATGCGGCCGCGTCGGACTCGGCACGCGGGAGCCGGAACCACCAGGCGTCGATCGGTACGGCGAACTCCCGCGGCCGCAGCCCCGCCTCCCGCCGTACCGTCGACCAGCGACCGTCGCACCCGACCACGAGGTCGGCCTCGATGCGTCCGGCCGTCCCGTCCGCTCGCCGGTACTCCACACCACGCACGCGTTCCTCGTCGCGGAGCAGTCCGGTGACCTCGGTGCTCATCCGGAGCGTGAAGCCGGGCTCCTCACGGGCGGCGTCGGCGAGCAGGTCGAGCAGGTCCCATTGCGGCACCATCGCGACGTACGGGTACGGCGCCCGGAGGCGGCGGAAGTCGGCGACGACCACCGTCCGTCCGTCACTCGTCGGGAACGCGACCTCGTCGACCCGGCTGTACGGCAGGTCGGCGAACTCGTCGGCGAGCCCGAGCTCGTCGAGCAGCTGCAGCGTGGACGGGTGCACGGTGTCGCCCCGGAAGTCGCGCAGGAAGTCGGCGTGCTTCTCGAGCACCTGGACGTCCACCCCAGCCCGGGCGAGAAGCAGGCCCAGCACCATGCCGGCCGGACCGCCGCCGGCGACCACGCAGGTGGTGCGCTCGCTCACCATCGTCGCTCCACCCACACCACGCTAGAAGGGCACGAACTCCGCGTCACCACTCCGAATGACTATCTGGACCACGGACCGTTGGTGTCTACGACGTCGCGCGGTCCGATGTTTGGCTGAGGCATGGCCCGTTCGAGCACGGGGCCGAAGCCTGCGTCACCCACGGAGGTTCGACCGGACTCGGGGCCGTGGACACGTGAGATACGTGCACTCGCCCGCGCGGTCGCGGTCTCCGGGATCGTGTTCGCGGCCCTTCTCGCCGTAGCACTGGTCCTGGTGCGCCAGGCACCCGGTCTCGACGCGGACGAGCTCAGCTACACGGCGTTCTACACCGTCGGCCGGGGCAACGTGCTCGTCACGGCCGGCGTGTACGTCGTGCCGTTCGCCGGCATCGCCTTCATGTGGCACATGGGGGCCACCCGCACCCTCGTCGAGGCGTTGCCCGGCAGCAGCCCGTCCGAGGTGCCCCGCTGGCTGCAGGTCAGCTCCGGAGTGCTCTTCGTCTGCATGCTCTTCGCGGGCACCGCGACGGCCGCGGGCGTGGCGCTGCTGACGGTGCTGTCCAGCAGCCCGCTGCCCGACCCGGATGTCTCGCGAGCACTCACCGGCGCCGGCTACGGCATGGTCTTCGTCTTCGGGACCCGCGCGGCCGGCATGTACATGATCACCACCACGACCATGGCCCGGCGCCGGCATCTCCTGCCCCGGTGGGCAGCCCTGGTCAGCTACCTGGCGGCGACCTTCCTGTTCGTCAGCACGACGTTCCACCCGGTGACCATGATGGTCTTCCCCGGCTGGGTGCTGCTGCTCAGCGGCGTCCTCCTCGTGAACGTCTCCCCCCGGCGCCACCTCCGCCGCCAGCACAGGCGGCACGCGCAGCAGTGGCAGGAGCGCCGGGACCCACAGCGTTCCCCCTCCCCTGAAGAGGACATCCCATGACCTCGACGATCGAGCTCGACGAGATTCCCGGGCCGCACGGTCTGCCCGTCGTCGGCAACGTCTTCGACATCGACGCCACGAACCCCATCGAGGGCTTCATGGCCATGGCGAAGGAGTACGGCCCCATCTTCAAGTTCGAGGTGCCCGGCGGCGGCACCAGGCTGATGCTCAGCGACCCCGACCTGGTCGAGGAGGTGTGCGACGACACGCGCTTCGACAAGCTCGTCGCGGGCGGTCTGGCCCAGCTGCAGCAGGACGCCTTGGCCAACGGGCTGTTCACCTCCGACACGGACGACCCGCTGTGGCGCCGGGCGCACAACATCCTGATGGCGCCGTTCAGCCTGCAGGCGATGCGCGACTACATGCCGAGGATGCTCGACATCGCCGAGCAGCTCATGGACAAGTGGGCCCGCCTCAACCCGGACGACGAGGTCGACGTCCCCGCCGACATGACGCGGCTGACGCTCGACACCATCGCTCTGTGCGGCTTCGGCTACCGCTTCAACTCCTTCTACCGCGAGACCCCGCATCCGTTCGTGCAGGCGATGCTGCGCACGTTGGGCGAGTCGCAGGCCCGGGCCCGGCAGCTGCCGATCCAGACCCGGTTGAGGATCCGCGCCCAGCGGCAGCTCGAGGAGGACCAGGCGTTCATGAACGACCTGGTCGACCGGCTGATCACCGAGCGCAAGGCCATGGGCGACGCCGGCGACAGCACCGACCTGCTGGGCCGGATGCTGA
Organism: Nocardioides sp.; assembly: GCA_036280235.1. Classification (GTDB taxonomy): domain Bacteria; phylum Actinomycetota; class Actinomycetes; order Propionibacteriales; family Nocardioidaceae; genus Nocardioides_B. The sequence continues at coordinate 9,167 of DASURB010000077.1, read as the reverse complement.
ACGGCGTCGACAAGCAGAGCGGCGAGCGGCTGCCGGACGTCAACATCCGCGCGCAGTGCATCACGTTCCTGATCGCCGGCCACGAGACCACGTCGGGGCTGCTGTCCTTCGCGATCTACTTCCTGCTGAAGCACCCGGAGTACCTGGAGCGCGCCCGCGCCGAGGTCGACGAGGTGCTCGGGGACACCGCCGCACCCACCTTCGAGCAGGTGCACGCCCTCCACTACGTGCGTCAGGTGCTCGACGAGTCCCTGCGGCTGTGGCCCACCGCCCCCGGGTTCACCCGGCACCCGCTCGAGGACACCGTGATCGGTGGCCGCTACCACCTCCCCAGGGACACGGCGATCACCGTGCTCATCCCGTCCCTGCACCGTGCCACGTCGGTCTGGGGGCCCGACGCCGAGGAGTTCAACCCCGACCACGTGTCGCCGGAGCGCATGGCCGCCCTGCCACCGTCCGCCTACAAGCCCTTCGGCAGCGGCCTGCGCGCCTGCATCGGTCGGCAGTTCGCGCTGCAGGAGGCGACGATGGCGCTCGGCATGGTGCTGCAGCGGTTCGACCTCGTCGACCACCTCGACTACCAGCTGCACACCAAGACCACGCTGACCATCAAGCCCGCCGACCTCCGCATCAAGGTGCGGCCACGTCCGGGCAAGCACATCGACCGGGCGGCACCGGCCGAGGTACGGCGGGAGGAGGCCGCAACCGTCCCGGCCGCGGGAGCCGCGCCGAGCCTCCTCGTGCCCCGGCACGGCACCAAGCTGTCGGTGCTCTTCGGGTCCAACCTGGGCACGGCCGAGTCGATCGCCACCCGGATCGCGGAGGAGGGCACCGAGCGCGGCTTCGACGTGATGGTCGGCCCGCTCGACGACCACGTGGGAGACCTGCCACGGGACGGCGCGCTGGTCGTGGTCACGGCGTCGTACAACGGCACTCCGCCCGACAACGCCGCCGAGTTCTGCCGCTGGATCGCGGAGGCCGAGCCTGACGCGGCCACGGGCGTGTCCTACTCGGTCTTCGGGTGCGGCAACACCGAGTGGGCCTCGACGTACCAGGCGATCCCCACACTGATCGACGAGCAGCTCGAGAAGCACGGCGGGCAGCGCGTCCACCCACGCGGCGCCGGCAACGCCGCCGGCGACTTCGACGCCGACTACCGCGCCTGGCACGGCGACGTGTGGGCCGACATCGCCCGCGCGCTGAACCTCCCCGACGAGGTCGCCACCGCCGAGACCACCGGACCCAGGCTTTCGATCACGCTGACGAACCGTCAGCTGAACAACCCGGTGATCGTGTCCTACGCGGCGCACGCGGGGCTGGTGCGGGAGAACCGCGAGCTGATCGGCACCCGCGACGGGCGGCCGCGCAGCCGGTCCGTGCGGCACATCGAGATCGCGCTGCCGCCCGGCGTCACCTACAGGGCGGGTGACCACCTCGGCGTGCTCCCCCGCAACCGCATCCCCGCGATCCAGCGGGTGATGGCGCACTTCGGGCTCGACGGCGGGCAGTACATCACGATCATCCCGAACAGCGGATCGCACACCCACCTCCCGATCGACGAGCCCACGCCGCTGCTCGGCGTTCTCGGCAGCTGCGTGGAGCTGCAGGACGTCGCCAGCCGGGACGACATCGCGGTGCTCGCCCAGTACACCCAGGACCCGGCCGAGAAGGCCGCCATGGAGTCGATGACCGGCGACGACGAGCAGGCGCACGCCGCCTACCGGGAGAAGGTGTACGAGCCGAACCGGTCGGTGCTCGACCTGCTCGAGGAGTACCCGTCGTGCGACCTGCCCTTCGAGGTCTTCCTCGACCGGCTGCCCCCGCTGCGACCGCGCTACTACTCGATCTCGTCGTCGCCGCTGGCCAGCCCGGACGTCTGCAGCATCACCACCGGCGTGCTCGAGGGCCCCGCCCGCTCGGGCGCCGGCGTCTACGCCGGAGTCTGCTCCTCGCACCTGGCCGCGATCCCGCAGAAGGGCACGGTGTTCGTCTTCGTGCGCCCGCCCTCGATCCCGTTCGCGCCTCCGGAGAACCCGCAGACGCCGATGATCATGGTCGGGGCGGGCACGGGCTTCGCGCCGTTCCGTGGGTTCCTGCAGGAGCGGGCTGAGCAGAAGCAGCAGGGCGAGACGGTCGGCCCGTCGCTGCTGTTCTTCGGCTGCCGCGCACCCGAGACCGACCTGCTGTACGCCGACGAGCTGGTCGACTTCGAGCGGCAGGGCGTCGTGCAGGTGGAGCGGTGCTTCTCGGACGCACCGGGGCAGGCGCGTCGCTACGCCCAGGCGGGCATGCTCGAGCGCGCCGACGACGTGTGGGACCTGCTGCAGCAGGACGCAGTCGTGCTGGTGTGCGGCAACGCGGCCACGGTGGCTCCCGGCGTGCGCGGGGCGCTGACGTCGATCTTCCGCGACCGGACGGGCGCCGGCGAGAAGGACGCCGAGGCCTGGCTCGTCGGCCTGCGGTCCTCCGGACGCCTGGTGGAGGACATCTGGGGCGGCTGAGTCAGGACCCGGCGAGGCGCTGCAGCGCGGTGAGCACCGTGGCGCGGTCGGTCGTGCGCCACATCGGGGGCAGCGAGTCGGCCAGGAAACGGCCATAGCGCGCGGTCACCAGGCGCGGGTCGAGGATCGCGACCACGCCCTTGTCGGCGGTGGTGCGGATCAGCCGGCCCGCGCCCTGCGCGAGCAGCAGGGCGGCGTGGGTGGCGGCGACCGACATGAAGCCGTTGCCGCCCGCGCGGTCGGCCGCCCGCTGCCGGGCCGACATCAGCGGGTCGTCGGGCCGCGGGAACGGGATCCGGTCGATCAGCACCAGCTGGCAGGTGTCGCCGGGGACGTCGAGCCCCTGCCACAGCGACAGGGTGCCGAACAGGCAGGCGTGCGGGTCCTCGACGAACAGTCGCGAGAGCTCGGGGAGCTGGGCCTCGCCCTGGGCGAGGATGGTCAGGTGCGGCAGCCGCTCACGCACGGCCTCCGCAGCCGCCTCGGCCGCGCGGCGTGAGGAGAACAGCCCGAGCGTGCGGCCCTCGGCGGCGTCGACCAGGTCGACGATCTCGTCGACCTGCTTGGCACCGAGCCCGTCACGACCGGGCGGCGGGAGGTGCCGCGCGACGTACAGGATGGCCTGGCGCGGGTAGTCGAACGGCGAGCCCACGTCGAGCCCGCGCCACGGCTCGCGGCGGTCGTGCTCGGCCTCGACGTCGGGCACCTCGGCCGCCTCGACGAGCTCCGGCACCTCGGTGTCCTCGACCCGCTCGGACGGCTTCAGCCCGATGCTGGTCGCGACCGACGCGAAGTCGCCGCCCAGCATCAGCGTCGCGCTGGTGAAGATCGCGGTCTTCTCCGCGAGCAGCTTGGCGCGCAGCTGACCCCAGACCTGGAGCGGCGCCACGCACAGCACGTCGCCGCCGCGCTGGCGCTCGCGCCGCGACAGCCAGAGCACGTCGGACTCGACGTGGGCGGCCATCCGCTCGGAGGTCTTGAAGATCTCCTGCACCCAGCCGCGCGCCTGCGTGCGGCCGGGGTCGACGTCGCCGGCGCCCTGCTGCTCCTTGGGGAACGCCGAGACCAGCACCCGGGCCGCGTCACGCACCAGCACCAGGGCGTCGGCCAGGTCGGTCGGCAGAGTGTCCAGCCGGCCCTCGTCGCAGGACTCGAACGCCGCCCGCAGCGCGTCGCCCGCGTCGGCCAGGTCGTCGGCCTCGGAGCCGTCGATGTGCTTCTGCGAACGGCGGGCGGCCCGCTCGATCTCGGGCACGGTGAGCTCGTCGGTGGCCGCCTGGGTGACCCGCGCGGTCAGCTCGTGCGCCTCGTCGATGACGACGACGTCGTACTCCGGGATCATCGGCACGCCCTCGATCGCGTCGATCGCGAGCAGCGAGTGGTTGGTGACCACGACGGACGCCTGCGCAGCCTTCTCCTTGGCGCGCTCGGCGAAGCACTCCTGCGCGAACGGGCAGCGCGTCGCGCCGAGGCACTCGCGGTGGTTGACCGAGACCTGCCGCCAGAGCCGGTCGGTGTGCTTGGGCGCGGAGTCGCGGTCGCCGGGACCGCCGTTCTCGGCCTGCTGCTCGGCCCAGGCGCGGAGCTTGAGCACCTCGGAGCCCATCGTCCCCTCGGGCACGTCGACGAGCACGCCCTGGTCGTCGGGCACGCCCTCGCGGACGCGGTGCAGGCAGGCGTAGTTGGACCGGCCCTTGAGGACGGCGTACGACGGCGCGCCGCCGGGCAGCAGGTGCTCGGCCGCCTCGAGCAGCGCCGGGATGTCGCGCTCGACGAGCTGGTGCTGCAGCGCCAGGGTGGCGGTCGCGACGACGACGCGCTCGTCGTGGAGCAGCGCGGGCACGAGGTAGCCCAGCGACTTGCCGGTGCCGGTGCCGGCCTGGACCAGCAGGTGCTCCCCCGTCGTCATCGACCGGGCGACCGCCTCGGCCATCGCGATCTGGCCGGGCCGCTCCTCACCGCCGAGCTGCGCGACGGCACCGGCCAGCACGTCGCGGACCGTCGGTCGCTCCATGGTGATCGGGGTGGCTGTCGAGCTGCTCGGCACCCAGGAACACTAACGGGCACCACCCCCAGCGGAGTGGTGCCCGTCCGGTGTCCTGTGGATCAGAAGTCCTCAGGCATCTCCATCCCAGAGACGGCGAACGCGTCGGGCAGGGCGGCCTCCGCCGCGGCGAAGTCGAGGTGGCCGATGGCCTTGTTGGAGCGGCCCTGCTTCGCCAGGCCACCGGCCCTGACTCCATGCGCCTCGATCAGCGTGTCAGGACCGGCGCCGACCGCGTCGTACACGATCTGGCCGCCTTCCTCACACAGACCGAACACAGACCGATCTCGGTCACGAGGCTCTCCAGCGTGAGGTAGCCGTTCGAGCCGGCCATGCCGGCGGCGGCGTGCTCGTTGAGGTGCTTGTGGCAGCAGAAGTGTGCGGACGCCGGACCGGCGGCGAGCGCGATGCTCGCGACGACCCCAGCGGCGACGGTGAGCGGACGACGGACGTTCATGGGCATTCCCCCTGATCGGAACGATCGACGCGCTGCACACTTCAGGGACGCGGCGCCGCGGGCATGAGCACTTCGGGACCCCGCGAACTCCGTGCGGGCGGTTCCCCAGAGTCATCGACGGGCCAGGCAAACGGACACCTCGGATCGAACCACCCCTGATACACAGATCCCGGGCGGTTTCCGGTCGCGACATCGACCGGCGGCAGCTGCATCGATTGGTCACGAACCGCAGGATCCGGTGCCCGGATCCTGCGGTTGGGGACCAAACCGCAACGGTCAGCGACCGTCGCGCGGCGTCAGGTGCAGCAGCTGCATGGAGGGCATCGGCAGGGTCACCTCGACGCTGACCGTGCCGTGCTCGTCGGCGGTCACCTCGGCGGGCGGGGCGACCTCCTCGAGCCGGTCGGCCTTGTGCAGCGTCTCCCACTGCTCCTCGGTCGGCCAGGCCTGGTCGTCGTCCTTGATGGCCGCCCAGGTGCCGGCGATGTTGGAGTGCTCGGCGTCGACGCCCTCGCGGGTCAGGGTGTACGTCGCACCGGCGGAGAGCCCGTCGACGCGGACGGTCACGGTCCGGTCCAGGAGCGGGTCGCCGGCCGCCTTGGACTGGTCGAGCGTCATGTTCCAGGCCAGGACCTGCACGTCGCCGTCGTCGCCGCGGGTGGCGAGCGCCTCCACGAGCGAGCCGCCACCGTCGCCGGACAGGGTCACCGGCAGGCGGGTGTCGTGCAGACGCTCGAGCAGCGACAGCGCCCACCAGCGCGGCTTGCGCAGCTCGCCGACCGTGCGCAGCCCGAAGCCGCCGTGCAGCAGCGCGGGCGGCCGGCCGAGCTCCTCGAAGTGGTCGGAGACGACCCAGTAGGACAGCGCCTCGATCCGGTCCATCGCCGACGCCATGCCGCGGAGCAGGAAGACCCCGGAGAAGACCGCGTCGCTGACCTCGTTGAAGTGCGTCGGGGTGACGCCCCACTCGGTCCACCAGATCGGCGTACCCGCGCGCCCGTAGCGCTCGAGCTGCGGCCGGAAGTCCAGCGGCGGCGAGCCGTAGGTGTGGGTGGAGACGAAGTCGAGCGGCGAGCCGGTCCGGTCGACGTGCGCGAGCAGCTCCTCGACCCAGCCGGCCGCGGCCGAGGACGGGCCGCCGACGACGAGCCGCTCGTCGACCTCGCGGACGGCGCCGACGGTGACGTCGTAGAGCTTCATGTACTCGCCGGGCGTGCCCGACCAGAACACCTCGAGGTTCGCCTCGTTCCAGACCTCGAACGACCAGTGCTCGACGACCTCGTCGCGACCGTAACGCTCGACGAGGTGAGCGGTGAGGTCGCGGATCAGGTCGTACCAGCGCTGCCAGTCCTTCGGCGGCGACACGATCGCGCGGTACTCGAACACCGTCTGGTCCGGGTCGCTCGCGAGGTCGTACGGCATGAACGACAGCTCCACGACCGGGTAGAGCCCCAGCCCGCGGATGTGGTCGTAAACCCGGTCGATGCCGCTGAAGTCGTGCACCGGCTCGCCGCCGACCTCCTTGTAGACGCCGAGGTCGTCGCAGAGGATGCCGTGCGCGCGCACGGTCCTCACGCCGAGCTCCTCGACCGCGGCGCGCAGCGCGGAGGTCAGCTCCTCGCCGATGACCCGGTCGCCGGTGGTGTCGGTGGAGATCGCGTGCGAGAGGTGCTCGCTGCCGATCATCGGCCGCCACGGCCGGGCCAGCGTGCCCGCGTCGCCGGCGGCGTCGACGGCCAGCGTCACCGCTCCGGCCGCGTCGCCGGGCGTCGCGGAGACCCGCTCGGACGGCTCGCCCTCGACGACCACGTCGGACAGGGTGGTGACGGCGTACCACCGCTCCTTGCCCACTGTGCCCGTGGTGTCGACGTACGGCGGGTGCGGGACCGCCTTGACGTCGCCGCCCAGGTGGTCGACCGGCGTCAGCGGGCCGTCGGCGGAGTCGGCGACGTGCACCTGGTAGCCGACCGCGCCGGGCACGGGCTCCCAGTCGATCGTGACCTGGCCGCCTCCCCCCGTCGCGGTCACGCCCGCGGGCGGCGCCAGCCGCGGCGCGTTGCTGGTGAGCTCCAGGGGCGCTCCTTCGTCGACGCCCCCGCTGCGTTTGCCGATGCGCTGCTCCCAGTCGGCGCGTGCGTCAGTCACGAGTTCTCCTCCGGTTCGGATGGGTGCGATGAGGTCGAGTGGTCTCGACAAGCTCGACCACCCGAAGGTGGCGGGATGTCGTCGCCGAGGTCGGTCGCGAGGCGGTCGAGGGCCTCGGTCAGCCGGCGTACGTCGTCGGTGTAGGCCGGGTCGTCGTACACCGAGCGCAGCTCCTCGGGGTCGCGCTCGAGGTCGAAGAGCTCCCACTCGGCGGGGATCTCCTGGTTGGACGCGCCCGGCTGTCCGCAGCCCGAGCCGTAGTAGTGCACGAGCTTGCGGTCCTTGGTGCGGATGCCCCGGTGCGCCGCGACGTGGTGGATGCCGTCGAGGTGCTCCCAGTAGCGGTAGTAGGTCTCGGTCCGCCAGCCGACGGCTTCCGGGTCGTCGCCGCGCAGCAACGGCACCAGCGAGTGGCCCTGCATGCGCGGGTGCGCGTCGACACCGGCGAGCTCGAGGAACGTCTGCGCGAAGTCCACGTTGAGCACGAGGGCGTCGCTCGACGAGCCCGGCGGCACCATCCGCGGGTAGCGCACGACGAACGGCGACTCGAGCGACTCGCGGTACATGAAGCGCTTGTCGTACCAGCCGTGCTCGCCGAGGAAGAACCCCTGGTCGCTGGTGTAGACGACGACCGTGTCGTCTGCCTGGCCGGTCTCGTCGAGGTGGTCGAGCAGCCGCCCCACCCCCTCGTCGACGGCGACGACGCAGCGCAGGTAGTCGGCCAGGTAGCGGTCCAGCGCCCACAGCGCGTGCGCCTTGTCGTCGAGCCCGGCCGGCGGCTCCTCCTTGAGGTCCTCGGTGTTGAGGTCGCGCGCGACGCGCATCCGTGCGTCACGCGCGGCCTTGGCGCGCCCCTCGTAGTCGTCGAAGAACGTCGACGGGGCGTCGAAGCCGTCCGCGAACAGGTGCTTGTGCCGCTCGGCCGGCACCCACGGCCGGTGCGGCGCCTTGTGCTGGACGAGCAGGTACCAGGGCTCCTCCCCCGCAGCGCCGTCCGGGTCGGACAGCCAGTCGAGCGCGAGGTCGGTGATCACGTCGGTGGCGTAGCCGGGCCGGACCACCGAGGTGCCGTCGGGCTGGAAGAACGTCGGGTCGACGTACTCGCCCTGGTCGTTGAGCACCTCCCACCGGTCGAACCCGACCGGGTCGTGGGTGGGCCCGTGGCCGAGGTGCCACTTGCCGAACAGCGCCGTCCGGTAGCCGGCGTCCCGGAGCATCGCCGGGAACGTCGGCTGCCGGTTGTCGAACTCCGTCGACAGCGTGGTGACGCCGTTGCGGTGGTTGTAGGTGCCGGTGAGGATCGTCGCCCGGCTCGGCGAGCACAGCGAGTTGGTGCAGCCGCACGCGTCGAACCGCATGCCCCCCGCCGCGACGCGGTCGATCTGCGGGGTGACCCGGTGCGGGCCTCCGTAGCAGCCGACCGCGTTCGCGGCGTGGTCGTCGGCGACGACGAGGAGGATGTTGGGACGTGCCACGGGTCAGTCGCGCCGTCCCGCGGAGAACTTCTCCATCGCCATGAGCGGCTTGACCTTCTTCTCCAGGCCGCCCGGGGCGACGTAGTCGCGCATCGCATCGCCGGCCAGCGCGTTGCCGAGCGCGGCCATGATCATGCCCTGGTCCAGCGAGAGGTAGCGCTGCGAGACCCGGCCGCTGCGCACCGCGACGGCGTCGTAGAAGCCGCCGGGGCCGTAGGCGTCGAAGTCGTCGCGGATCCGCTGCAGGTTGGTGATCGCCTGGCGCGGCGCGTAGCGCAGCGCCAGGAAGGACGCGTGCGGGGTGACCACGCCGTCGCCGTACTCGGTCGGAGCCGGCTCGCCCTCGCGGCAGCCCTCGTAGGGCTGCTCCCAGTCGGTGCGCTCGAGGTCGGAGGTGTAGCCCGGCCCGTCGAGACCGAGCATGTCCACGCCGAACTCGCGGTAGCCGCCGGCGGGGTTGTTCGACGGCGAGAAGCCCCAGTAGCCGTAGCCGGCTTCCTTCGTGCCGTGGTCGATCTGGCCCTCGACGTACAGCGGGTGGTTGA
>DASURB010000076.1:0-15847 GCA_036280235.1 Nocardioides sp. | reverse complement strand
ATTGATGTGCACCGTCCACAACCTCCTCAAGCTGCAGCACGCGGCCCCGGCCTAACCCGCTTGGGCCACCCATCCCAGGTCTTCGGTTGGCATCGGCTCTTCGCGCTGGTCGACGATTCGTGCGACAGCCTCTGCTCTGCCAAGGCCACCACACCCTGATCCACACCACACCCTGGTACGTCCGGCTCGACCCGATCACCCGACAACCCGTCTTCCGGATGCGGAACTGAGGTTCAGCACGCTCCGCGGGAGAGAGGCGTGCGCCGTCGGCCCGGGCATGCCATCAACGCCCTTTCCTGGGACGGGCGGCCGTCGTACGGCAGTGTTGTCGTGGCAGACACCGATGAGTTCCCCGATGGCCTCAGGTCTGAGAGTCATATCCACCCGTCGCACTCGACCCTGGAGGACCTTTGAAGCTGCTACTCACGTCCGGCGGCATCACCAACGCCAGCATTCGGGATGCGCTGGTGGACCTGCTGGGCAAACCGGTCACCGAGTCCACCGCGCTCTGCGTCCCGACAGCGCTGTGGGGCCACACGTCTCGTCCGGTCGCGGCGCAGAGCTATGTCCGCGGGCGCGCTTGGGGTGGCATGACGTCCCTGGAGTGGAAGTCGCTCGACGTCCTCGAGCTGACGGCGCTGCCCACCATCGGCGCGGAGCAATGGGTCTCGTGGGTCCGGGCAGCCGACGCGCTTCTGGTCGCCGGTGGTGAGACGACGTACCTGTGCCACTGGATGCGGGAGTCCGGGTTGGCCGACCTCCTGCCGTCCTTGACCGACACGGTGTGGGTCGGAGTCAGCGCCGGGAGCATGGTGATGACCCCGCGGATCGGCGATGACTTCGTGGCGTGGCCGTCCGCGCCGGACGACCGCACCCTCGGCGCCGTGGACTTCTCGATCTTCCCGCACCTGGACGTCTTCCCGGAGAACACCATGGCCGAAGCGGAGCGCTGGGCGGCGGACATCGGCGTGCCTGCGTACGCTCTCGACGACCAGTCCGCCATCACGGTGACCGACGACGCGGTCGAGGTCGTCTCCGAAGGGAACTGGAAGCTGCTCGCCTGACCTGCCGCACGGTGGGCTCGTCCGGGTGCCTGGTCGCGGCAGGAGGGTAGGCGAAGCGGCTGCTCATGCTGCGATGGAGGGCGGCTTCGCTCGCCCGCTGCCGGGTGAGGTGCGACCGTGACTGACCCGGCGCATCCCAGTTGACAGGCGTAGCGTGCGTTCATGAGCGCTGCGTCCGAACCCGACGCCGCCGACGTCGTTGTCTACGTGGATCATTCCCAGGTCGACCTGAGCCGCATCGACGAGCTCAAGGAAGCGATCCACCGGGTTGTCTCGTTCGTCGAGGCGGAGGAGCCGCAGCTGATCGCCTACGGCTTCCATATCGACGACGTGGGAGGCCGCATGGACGTCACGGCCGTGCACCCCGACAGCGCGTCGCTTGAACTGCACTTGGACGTGGGTCGCGAAGCCTTCCGAACGCTTGGCGACATGATCACGCTCACCGGGATCGAGATCTACGGCTCGATCAGCGAACGGGCGCGCACGCTGCTCGAGCAGAAAGTGCAGATGCTCGGCGCCGGCGACGTGGTCGTGACGGAACGGTTCGCCGGCTTTGCCCGCCGCGCGTCCCCCACGGGTCGAGACAACTGACTAAGGTGCGAGAACACAGCTGAGCGTCGGCGCGACACATTCAAGGGGCAGGCCATGGGAATCGGCGAAGGCATGGTCCTGCTCCTGCCAGTCGCGGGGGTCGCCTCGCTCATCTACTTCTCACGAAGCCGGCGGCGTGTCATGGAGTACCACGACATCCCCACTCCGCACGTCAATGAGTCCACGCACGGCGCGGAGGGCGCTCCCTAGGACGCGCCCCGTCAGAGCGCGGCGGCCAGCGCGTCCAGTGCCTGGGTGAAGCAGGCCATCGGCGGGGTGACCAGGCCGGCGCCGACCTGGCCCGTTCCGGCGACCTTGCCGGCCATGCCGGTGTTGATCTGGGGGAGCACGCCGGAGCGAACGACAGAGGTGACGTCGATGCCGGTGGGAGCGCCGCGGAACTCGAGAATCGGAATGGCGAAGGCGGGGTTCTCGCCGACGGTGATGCCGTACATCCGCTGCGTGGTCGCCAGCGCGTCGGGCACGGAGCCGCCGACGAAGCGCACGATCGCGGGGGCGGTCGCCATCGACATGCCGCCGATGCCGGCGGTCTCGGTGATCGCGGAGTCGCCGATGTCCGGGTTGGCGTCCTCCGGACCGTAGGACCCGAGGTAGAGCCCTTCCGGCGTGTTGGCCGGCGCGGTGAACCACTGGTCGCCGGTGCCGGAGACCTGGATCCCGAAGTCGGTGCCGTTGCGCGCCATCACCGTGACGACCGTCGAGCCGTCGATCCCGGCGGCCGCACGCGTCTGCAGCTTGCACGCGGGCATCACGAGGTTGAGGAAGAAGTGGTCGTTGCCGGAGACGAAGCGCACCGCCTCGGCCACGTCCTTCGACGGCGCGCCGGAGTCCACGAGCGCCGGCAGCACCTCGCGCAGGAACATCAGGGTCCCGGCCCGGTTGCGGTTGTGGCCCTCGTCGCCCATCTGGATCATCTGCGCGACGATCGCCTTGATGTCGATCGGGCCGGTACGGCGTACGGCGGTCTGCAGCAGCGGGCCGAGCACCTCGCCCATCCAGCGCAGCCGGTCGATCACCTCGGGTCCGTAGGCGCCGTACCGGAGCACCTTGCCCAGCCCCTCGTTCAGCGAGCACCACGACGTGTTGCCGTGCACCTCGTCGCGCAGCTCGAAGACCCACATCGACGGCGTCACCACGCCGGCCATCGGGCCGACGGCGCCGCGGTGGTGACACGGTTCCCAGCTCACGCCCGAGCCGGACGCCAGCGCGGTCTCGGCCGCGTCGGGGGAGTCGGCCATGCCCTCGAGCAGCATCGCGCCGATCAGCGCGCCGCGCAGCGGACCGGACGCGCGCTCCCAGTCGACCGGCGGGCCCGCGTGCAGGAACTCGCCAGGCCCGAGCCCGAGCACCTCCGACGCGCGACGTACGTCGACGAGCGTGGCCTCGGCGGCGAGCATCCGCGAGAGCGCGGTCTCGTTCGCCTCGGCGCGGCGGCGGTCCGCCATCACGGCGGCGAGCGCGTCCGCGTCACCCTCCGGCGGATGCCACGCGACACGGCGGGTCTCGACAGCCTGCTGCGCCACAGCGTCGGCGAGCAGCTCGGCACCGGCGGTCAGGACGGTCGAGGGTGTGCCCAGTCGCATCAGGAGGCTCCCACGAGGTCGGCGGCGGCCCGCGCGGCCGCGGCGTTGGACAGGAACACGGCGGCGCCGGCGTCGGTCAGCGCCGCGGCGGTACGGCGGAGGCCCTGCGGGTCGTCACGCGTGCCGATGACGCTCGCGACGACGGGCAGCCCAGCGGAGGACGCGCGCCGGATCGGCTCCACGAGAGACGCAACCGGGTCGGGGTCGGCGCCGAGGCCGAGCACGACGTCGAGCAGCAGCACCCCGCAGGCGTCCGAGTCGATCTCCTTCTCGATCCGCTCGAGCCGCAGCGAGCCGTCGATCATCGGGTGCGGACGGCCCCGTGTGTACTCGTCGTCGCCGAAGTCGACCATCTCCAGCGACGACGGCTCGACGCCCAGCGACTCCGCCGCGACCAGGCGGGCCTCGTCGCGCATCGTGCCGCCGACGAACAGCCCGACGAGAGCGCCGTCGCCCCGTCGAGTGGTCACGGCGCCCGGCCAGTGCTCCGGCGCCGTCCAGGTGCCGCCCGCGGCCTCGACGACCGACGCGGCGGTCGCGGTGAGGTCCGGCTGCCCCGGGCCGAGCAGCCCGAACACCACCTTGGTCTCCAGCGACTCGGCGTGGGCACGCACCTTGTCGGCCACCTCGGGCGCCGGCGGCTTGGAGATCACCACGATCAGCTCGGTCGCGTCGTCGGCGTCGAGCAGCTCGAGTGCCCGCAGCGTCGACATCCCGCCGACGTCCGACGACAGGTCGCGCCCGCCCACGCCGAGGCAGTGCGACACCCCGACGTCGGCGCCGTCGAGCAGCGCGAGCAGGTGCTGCGCGCCGGTGCCGGACGCGGCGACGATCCCGACGGGGCCGGGCCGGGCGACGTTGGCGAACCCGAGCCCGACGCCGCCGACGACCGCCGTACCGCAGTCCGGTCCCATCACCAGCGCCCCGGTCTCGGCGGCACGCTGCTTGAGCGCGACCTCCTGCTCGAGCGACACGTTGTCGCTGAACACCATCGTCAGCAGCCCGGCCTCGACCGCGTCGAGCGCGTCGGCGAAGGCGTACTGCCCGGGCGTCGACACCAGCGCCACCGCCGACTCCGGGTCGACCTCGCGCGTGGCGGCACGCATCGTGAGCGGCGGCGGCGCCTCACCGAAACCACCGGCGGCCGGCTTCGACGCGGCGGCCAGCGCGGCGTCGAGTTCGGCGCGCGCGGCCGCGAGCACCTCGTCCGAGGACACGTCCAGCGCGACCAGCATGTCGTTACCGGAGATGCCGTCGGGGATCTCGAAGCCCATCCCTTGGGCGAGCTCGAGGTTGAGGTCGGTGGCCATCGCGACGAGCGCGGCCTCGACCCCGTCGAGGTCGGCGACGCGCCGGCTCACCTGCATCAGCGTCACCGAGTCGACGTACGCCTTGCGGACGTCCACCTGCTTCATGCGGCTCCCTCCACGGTCCCGGTCGCGAGAACGTACAGCACCCCGTCCAGCAGCGCCCGCCCCGACGACGAGCCCACGGCCAGCAGCGCGTCGACCGCCGGCGTCGGGTCGTCGGGTCCGCAGAGCGCGCGCACCGCGGCGGCCAGCGGGGAAGCGGCCCACCCGTCCAGCGCGGCGTGCAGCATGCCGACGGAGACGGCAGTGGTACGGCGCGTCGCCAGGGCCGCCTTGGTCGCGGCTCGCCAGGCCGGCAGCCGCGGGTCGCCGAGCGCAGACGCAGCGACCAACATGCCGGCGAGCACGTCGTCGCCGTCAGGAGTCAGTCCTGCGCCACGTCCCAGCAGGACAGCAGGATCGGGCGGATCGGAGAGACCGGGCGAATCCTCGTGAAGCCACCGCGTCCACGTGGATCCTGACGCCGGAGTCAGTCCGCTCGGACGGTCGGGACACCACCAGCGTCGGGCGACCAGGCCGACGGGTCCCGGTGCCGGCAGCTCGCTGACCACGACGCCGTACGGAAGCCGCACCGCCTCCGGCATACCGACGCAGACGACCGGGATGGCCGGTTCGCCCGTCTCGTAGTGCACGCTCACGCGCGTTCTTGCGGCCTCCACCCATCGTGCCTGGGTGCCCAGGACGGGCGAGACGAGAGTCGATGCGGCACAGGGGAGTGGGCCGGGCATGACGGGAGCGTAACGCTGCCGCGTGTCGTTTCCCGAAGTGCTGGCAGAACCCTTCGTCTAGGTGCACAGTGACCCTGACCCGGGTCGTCCGACCCGGGCGTTGGGTGCGCCTGGCACGCGGCTCGGGCCCGCGCCGGGCTTGTGAGCAGGGAGGCCTGCCATGGCGTTTGGTTGGAAGGTCGTCTACGACGGAAAGACGCCGCCTCCGGGTGCGGCAGTAGCGCCGGACGAGCGGCTGTCCTGGGGACGGACCGTCGGGCTCGGCGCCCAGCACGTGGTCGCGATGTTCGGCGCGACGTTCGTTTTCCCGCTGATCATGGGCCTCAACGCCCAGCTCGCGATCATGATGAGCGGTATTGCCACGATCCTGTTCCTGCTGATCGTGCAGGGGAAGGTACCGAGCTACCTGGGTACGTCGGCGTCGTTCGTCGGCGGTGCGGCCGCGATCTACAACCAGGGCGGCAACGCGGCCGACGTCACCGGCTCGATCCTGGTCGCCGGCATCGTGCTCGCCCTGGTCGGCGTACTGATCCACTTCATGGGGTCCGGCGTACTGCATGCGGTACTGCCGCCGGTCGTCACCGGTGCGGTCGTGATGCTGATCGGGTTCAACCTCGCCCCGGTCGTCGCCGACATCTACTGGCCGCAGGACCAGTGGATCGGGCTCCTCACCATGACGGCCGTGATCCTGATGGCCGTCGGCTTCCGGGGCTTCTTCGGCCGCATCGCGGTCTTCCTCGGCCTGATCTTCGGCTACATCCTGTCCTGGGTCTTCGATCGCGTCTTCGGTCAGATCACGTCGTTCGACCCCAACGCCCAGGAGGCCACCACGCACTTCCGGGTCAACTGGGAGAACGTGCAGAACGCGGACTGGATCGGCTTCCCGCCCGTCAGCGACTTCGCGAACGGCATCGTCGGCATCCACGCGCCGGACTTCAGCCTCGCCTTCGTGCTGCTGATGCTCCCGGCCGTGATCGCGCTGGTCGCCGAGAACACCGGTCACGTCAAGGCCGTCGCCGAGATGACCGATCGTGACCTCGACCCGGTGATGGGCCGCGCGATCGCCGCGGACGGCATCGCGACCGCTCTCACCTCGTCGGTCGGTGGCTCGCCGACCACGACGTACGCCGAGAACATCGGCGTCATGGCCGCCACCCGCGTCTACAGCACGGCGGCCTACTACGTCGCCGCGGTGGTCGCGATCCTGTTCGGCCTCAGCCCGAAGTTCGGGGCCGTCGTGTCCGCCACGCCGGGTGGTGTGCTCGGCGGCATCACCGTCGTCCTCTACGGCATGATCGGGCTGCTCGGCGCGAAGATCTGGAAGGAGAACGGGGTCGACTTCGCCAACCCCGTGAACCTCGTCCCGATCGCCGCGGGCATCATCATCGCCATCGGCGACGTCACGCTCGAGATCACCGACAACTTCTCGCTCGCCGGCATCGCGTTCGGCACGATCGTCTGCCTCGTCATGTACCACCTGGCCCGCGCGATCGCCCCGCCGCAGATGAAGGACGACGGGACGATGCTCGCCGTGGGCCGCTCGGGACTGCACCACGAGGAGGACGTGCCAGGACACGACGACGAGGGGTCGCACCGCTCGCACTGAGGGTGTTGACTGTCCGTCTCGTTCGCTCCGATCGCCACAGCAGACCAGGAGGCTCGTGAAACCGCCCGCGTTCACCTACCACCGGCCGGCCACCGTCGAGGAAGCCGTGCAGATCCTCGACAGGTACTCCGGTGAGGGTGCCAAGGTGCTCGCGGGCGGCCAGAGCCTGGTGCCACTGATGTCGATGCGGCTCGCCTCGCCGGGCCACCTCGTCGACATCAACCACCTGCCCGGCCTGGACACCGTGGAGGCGACCTCCACAGGTGTCCGGGTCGGCGCGCTGGCCCGGCACTCCCGGGTCGAGCACGACGCCGACGCCTACGCAGCAGTGCCGCTGCTGCGGCAGGCGCTCAGCCAGGTCGCGCACCCGACCATCCGCAACCGGGGTACGACGGTCGGCAGCCTGGTCCACGGCGACCCGGCCGCCGAGATGACCGCCGTGCTCGCGGTGCTCGACGGCGAGGTCGAGCTCGTCGGCCCGCGGGGGTCGCGCACGGTCGCGGCGACCGACTTCTTCGTCGGCCCGATGGAGACCGAGCACGCCGACGCCGAAGTCGCCGTCGCCGCCACGTTCCGGCGCCCGCCGGCCGGCACCGGCTCGGCCTTCCTCGAGCTGGCCCGCCGGCACGGCGACTACGCGATGTGCGGCGTCGCCGCGCTCGTCACGGTCGACCCCGACCTCGCGGTGACCGGTGCCCGGGTCGGGCTGATCTCGGTCGGCGACGGACCGGTCGTCGTCGACCTCGCACCGGCGATCGGCGGCTCCGGCGGCGGCATTGACGAGGCCCGCGCGACCGAGCTGGTCGACGCCGCGATCGACCCCGAGGACGACATCCACGCGACGGCGGCGTACCGGCGGCACCTCGCGCACGTGCTCACCCGGCGCGCCGTCGCGCAGGCGCACGACGCGGCGCGGGCGACGAGGAGGGCAGCGGCATGACCGACATGGTCGAGGGCCGGGTGGTCGAGCCTGTCGAGACCACCAACGTACGGGTGTCGCTCACCGTCAACGGCGTCAAGCACGACCTCGAGCTGCCCGCCCGCCGGCTGCTGTCGGACGCGCTGCGGCACGACCTGCGGCTGACCGGCACCCACGTCGGCTGCGAGCACGGCGTGTGTGGTGCCTGCACGATCCTGGTCGACGGCGCCCCGATGCGGTCATGCCTGTTGTTCGCAGTCAGCCTGGACGGCGCGGAGATCACCACCGTCGAGGGCTGCCGCTCGACCGACGGCGGGATGGGACCGGTGCAGCAGGCGTTCCAGGAGTGCCACGCGTTGCAGTGCGGCTTCTGCACGCCCGGCTTCATCACCACGATCACCGCGTTCCTCGAGGACAACCCGTCGCCGACGCGCGACGAGGCGCGCGAGGCGATCAGCGGCAACCTGTGCCGCTGCACCGGCTACGTCAACATCGTCTCCGCGGTCGAGCGGGCCGCGGAGCTCCGGCGATCCGACGGTGGTCTCGACAGGCTCGACCACCCGAACGACGAGCGCGACCAGCCGGAGGAGCGGTCATGACCACCCGCATGGTCGGCGAGAAGGTGCTGCGGGTCGAGGACCCGCGGCTGGTCACCGGCAACGGCCGCTACCTCGACGACCTCGGCCACCACGCGCTCGAGGCGGCGTTCGTGCGCAGCCCGCACGCCCACGCACGGATCGTCGACATCGACGTCACCGACGCGCTCGACGTCGACGGGCTAGTGGCGATCTACACCCACGAGGACCTCGTCGCCGACGAGGAGGAGCACGGCACGACCGTGGCCGAGCCGCTGCCGCTGCTGATCCCGCACCCGACACTGACCCACGGCCACACCCAGCACGCGCTCGCCGCCGGCGAGGTCAACTACGTCGGCGAGGCGGTCGTCATGGTCGTCGCCCGCGACCGCTACGCCGCCGAGGACGCCGCCGAGCGCATCCGGGTCGAGTACGACTTCCTCCCGGCTGTCGTCGGGGTCGAGGCCGCCCGCGCGGCCGAGCACCTCGTGCACGACGACGTACCCGGCAACGTCGCGGCTCGCATGGTGCAGGAGACCGGTGACGCCGACGCCGTGATCGACGCCGCGCCGCACCAGCTCGAGCTCGACCTGGCCATCGAGCGGAGCGCGTCGATGCCGATGGAGGGCAAGGGCGTCCTCGCCAAGTGGGACGCCGACGACCGGTCACTCACCGTGCACAGCAGCACCCAGACGTCGACAAGCGTGCGGCAGGCGATCGCCGCAAAGCTCGCGCTGCCGGTCGATCGGGTCGAGGTGATCACCCCCGACGTCGGCGGCGGCTTCGGCGTCAAGATCGTGCACCCGTGGCCCGAAGAGATCCTCGTCCCGTGGGCGGCGATCCGCCTCGGGCAGCCGGTGAAGTGGACCGAAGACCGCCGCGAGCACTTCGTCTCCTCCGCCCACGAGCGCGGCCAGCTGCACCACGTGCGCGTCGGGTACGACGACGAGGGGCGGCTGCTCGGCCTGTCGGTGAAGTTCTGGCACGACCACGGCGCCTACATCCCCTACGGCCTGATCGTCCCGATCATCACCTCGACGCAGCTGCTCGGCCCCTACAAGCCCGGCGTCTACCGCGTCGAGTTCGAGAGCCTCTACACCAACACGGTCATCGTCACGCCGTACCGCGGCGCCGGCCGGCCCCAGGGCTGCTTCGTCATGGAGCGCACGATGGACGCGATCGCCGCCGACCTCGGCCTCGACCGCACCGTCGTGCGCGAGCGCAACTTCATCCAACCCGACGAGATGCCTTACGACCAGGGGCTGATCTTCCAGGACGGTCGTCAGCTGCTCTACGACTCCGGCGACTTCCCGGCCTCGCTCGCGAAGCTCAAGAAGCTCGTCGGCTGGGACGGGTTCGAGGCCCAGCGCGAGGAGGCCCGTGCCGAGGGCCGCCGGGTCGGGATCGGCCTGGCCTGCTACGTCGAGGGCACCGGCGTCGGCCCCTACGAGGGCGGCCACATCCGCGTCGAGACCGACGGCACCGTCGTGGTCTCCACCGGCCTGACCACGCAGGGCCAGGGCCACCAGACGATGCTCGCGCAGATCGTCGCCGACGAGCTCGGCGTGCCCTTCGAGCGGATCCGCGTGACGACGGGGGACACCCGCCGGTTCAAGTACGCCGTCGGCACGTTCGCCTCGCGCACCGCCGTGATGTCCGGCAGCGCCGTCGCCGTCACCGCCCGTGCCGTACGCGAGAAGGCGCTGAAGGTCGCCGCCGACGCGCTCGAGGCGGCGGTCGAGGACCTCGAGATCGTCGACGGCAACGTCCGGGTCAAGGGCACCGGCGACTCCGGCGCCTCCATCGACCTCGGTGCGGTCGCGGTGCTGTCCAACCCGCTGCGCTACGCCTTCGACGAGGCGGCCAAGCGGGCCACGCAGTTCGCGTCCCCGGCTGACCCCGACAAGCCTCCGGTGCCCGAGGGCGAGTCGCCGGGGTTGGAGGCGTCGCAGTTCTACTCGCCGCCGCGGTCGACGTTCGCCAACGGCATGCACGCGGTCGTCGTCGAGACCGACCCGGACACCGCGGACATCAAGATCCTGCGCTACTGCGTCGTCCACGACTGCGGCACGCTGATCAACCCGATGATCGTCGAGGGCCAGATCCACGGCGGCGTCGCGCAAGGCGTCGGCGGTTCGCTCTACGAGCGCATGGTCTACGCCCCAGACGGCCAGCTCCTCAACGCCTCGTTCATGGACTTCCTCATGCCCTACGCATCCGAGGTGCCCGAGGTCGAGATCGACCACCTCGTCACGCCGTCGCCACTCAACCCGCTCGGTGTGAAGGGCGCCGGCGAGGCCGGGGTGATCCCCGGGGCGGCCGCCATCGCCGCGGCGATCGAGGACGCCGAAGGCATCCCGATCCGCAGGATGCCGATCTCACCCAGCGAGCTGTTCCACCTCAGGGAGCAACACCAGGAGGCCCGGTCATGAAGGTCAACGGCACGAGCACCCTCAAGGTCGAGCCCCAGACGCTCTGGAAGGCGCTGAACGACCCGGCCGTGCTCGTCGCGACGATCCCGGGATGCCAGCGGCTCGAGGCTCTGGGCGACGACACCTACGCGATGACCGTCGCCGCCGGCGTCGGGTCGATCAAGGGCGTGTACGACGGGCAGTACTCCATCATCGAGCAGCCCGAGCCAGGCACCTACCTCATGCGCGCACGCGGGGCCGGCTCCGCCGGCACGATCGACGCGACCGTCTCTGTCCACCTCCAGGACGCCCCGAACGGCAGCGGTGGCACGCTCCTCACCTACGACGCCGACGCCACCGTCGGCGGAATGATCGGCGGCGTCGGGCAGCGGATGCTCACCGGCGTCTCGAAGCGGATGGCCAACGAGTTCTTCGGCAACATCGACCGCTACCTGGCCGGCGAGCGTCCCCGGGTGGTCGAGCCTGTCGAGACCACTCCGACCGGGGCGCCCGCACCCGGCCAGGTGTTCACCGCTCCGGCCCCCGCGCCGACCGGCAACGACTTCGTCAAGGGACTCCTCGTCGGCGGCGCCCTCACGCTGGCCGGCGTCGTCATCGGGGGCTGGATCGCGGGGCGTCGTCGTTGAGCATCACCGTCTGGTCAACCGCCCGGGAGATGGCGGCCGCGGTCGCCGCCAAGGAGATCTCCGCGCGCGAGCTGCTCGAGCTGCACCTCGACCGGATCGCCGCGGTCAACCCGAAGGTCAACGCGGTCGTCTCGCTCGACGCGGAGCGTGCCCGCGAGGGCGCCGCGGCCGCCGATGAGGCGCTCGCCCGCGGTGAGAAGGTCGGACCGCTGCACGGCCTGCCGCACGCCTTCAAGGACACCCACGAGGCGGCCGGCTGGCCGACGTCGTTCGGGTCGCCGCTGCGCCACGACTACGTCTCCCGGCACGACGAGCTGCTCGTGGAGCGGATCCGGGGCGCCGGCGCCGTCACGATCGGGAAGACCAACGTGCCCGAGTGGGCCGCCGGCTCCCACACCTTCAACCCGATATTCGGAACCACACGCAACCCCTACGACCTGAGCCGCTCCGCCGGCGGGTCCAGCGGGGGAGCGGCCGCCGCGCTCGCGTCCGGCATGGTGCCGCTCGCCGACGGCAGCGACATGGGCGGCTCGCTGCGCAACCCGGCCTCGTTCTGCAACGTGGTCGGCCTTCGCCCCAGCGTCGGCCGGGTGCCCGACTGGCCCAAGGCCAACTACTGGGAGCTCCTCTCGGTGGGCGGGCCGATGGCGCGCAACGTCGAGGACCTCGCGCTGCTGCTGTCGGTGATCGCCGGCCCGACCCGGCGCGACCGGATGGCCCTCGGCGACCCCGGTGCGACATTCGCGCCGCCGCTCGCTCCGGACCCCAGCGTGCTGGCCGGCCTGCGGGTCGCCCTCAGCACCGACCTCGGCGGCGTCTTCGAGGTGGACGCGCAGGTCGCCGGCGTGGTCGAGGCGCAGGCCGCGGTGTTCGAGTCCGCCGGCGGCCACGTCGAGCGGGACCACCTCGACGTGACCGGTGCCGAGCAGGCGTTCCGGACGCTGCGGGCCTGGCTCTTCCAGGCGACGTACGGCCAGATGCTCGCCAAGCGCCCCGACGGCTTCAAGCCGTCCCTCGCCGACAACATCCGCGCCGGCGAGTCGCTCACCGGCGCCGACGTCTGGGCCGCGCACCAGCGGATGACCAGCCTGGGCAACCGGGTGCGCAAGTTCTTCGAGCGGTACGACGTACTCGTGCTGCCCGTCAGCCAGGTGCCGCCGTTCGACGCCGACGAGGAGTACCCCGCCACCATCAACGGCCGCACCCAGGAGACCTACCTCGACTGGATGCGGTCCTGCTTCCTGATCACCGTCACCGGCTGCCCGGCCATCAGCGTGCCCGCGGGCTTCACCACCGAGGGCTGGCCGGTCGGCGTGCAGATCGTGGCGCCACCCAAGGCCGAGCGCCGGCTGCTCGAGGTCGCGCACGCGTTCGAGCAGCTCACCCGCGTGGGCGAGCGCCGTCCCGACCTCGGAGAAGAGGTGTCCTCGTGAGCCGCATCCGGATCGGCATCGACACCGGCGGCACGTTCACGGACGTGGTGGCCGTCGACGAGGAGACCGGCGAGCTCGCCGTGACCAAGACACCGTCGACACCGCACGACCCCGCGGTCGGGTTCATGACCGGCGTGCGCAAGGTGCTCGGCGACCTGGGTCTCGGCGGCGACGCCGTCACGGCGGTCAGCCACGGCACCACGGTCGCCACCAACAAGCTGCTCGAGGGCAAGGTCGAGAACCTCGGCTTCATCACCACCGAGGGCTACGAGTTCATGCTCGAGATCGCCCGGCAGTCGGTGCCCGACGGCTACGGCAACTCCTACTTCTGGGTGAAGCCCGACCGGATCGTCCCGGTCGAGCGCGTGAAGACCGTGGCCGGCCGGATGAACGTGCACGGCGAGGAGATCCGGCCGTTCGACGCCGAGCAGGCGATGGCGGTGGCCGCGTGGTTCCGCGACCGTGGCATCAACACCATCGGCGTCTCGTTCCTGCACTCCTACGCCAACGACGCGCACGAGCTCGCGATGCGGGCGATCCTCGCCGAGGTGCACCCGGCCGCGACCGTGTCGATCTCGAGCGAGGTGCTGCGCGAGTACCGCGAGTACGAACGCTCCGTCACCACGCTCGTCGACGCCGCGGTGAAGCCGAACATCCGGCGGTACGTCGAGAACATCGCCGGCCACCTGCGCACCCTCGACCAGGACCGGGCGGTGCCGTTCTACGTGATGAAGTCCAACGGCGGTGTCCTTTCGGCCGACGAGGTCGTGCACCAGCCGATCACCACCGTGCTCTCCGGCCCCGCAGCGGGCGCGCTGGGTGCGGCCGTGGTGGCCGAGAAGGCCGGGTTCTCGCAGGTCGTCACCTGTGACGGCGGCGGCACGTCGACCGACGTGACCGTCGTGATCGACGGGCACCCCGCCCTCACCACCGAGGGCACCGTCGGCGCCTACCCGAGCAAGATCCCGATGATTGACGTGGTCACCGTCGGTGCGGGCGGCGGCTCGATCGCCTGGGTGTCGCCGGAAGGGACGCTCAAGGTCGGCCCGCAGTCGGCGGGCGCGGACCCGGGACCGATGTGCTACCGGACCGGTGGCGAGGAGCCGACGATCACCGACGCGCACGTGGTGCTCGGGCGGATCCCGCCGCACCTGCTGGGCGGCGAGGTGCCGCTCGACATCGAGCTGGCAAGCAAGGGGATCACCACGCTGGCCGAGCGGCTGGGCCTCGGGTTCGAGGCCTGCGCCACGGGCGTGCTGGAGATCTCCGCCTGGAACCAGGCCAACGCGCTGCGCCAGATCACCGTCAACCGCGGCCTCGACGTCCGCGACTTCACGCTCGTCACGTTCGGCGGCTCGGGCTCGCTGCTCGCCTGCCGACTGATGGACATCCTCGGCCTGCAGGGCGTGTTGGTCCCGCTCAATCCCGGCAACCTGTCGGCGTACGGCCTGCTCACCGTCGACGTACGCAACGACTACGTGCAGACGCACGTGCGGCGGCACTCCCAGCTCGACCACGCCCAGGTCCAGGCGTTGTTCGACGACCTCGCACGGCAGGGCGACGACGCGCTCGAGCGCGAGGGCTTCCTGTCCGAGCAGCGACGGTTCCTGCGCACAGCCGACCTGCGCTACTACGGCCAGGCATTCGAGGTGCGCGTGGACGTCCCCGAGGGGCCGATCACGCAGGAGCTCGTGGACCAGGTCGCCGAGCGGTTCCACGACGAGCACAAGGCGCTCTACGACTACGACTTCCGCGACGACAGCCGGCAGGAGGTCGAGTGGGTGAACCTGCGGGTCACCGGGGTCGGCCCGATCCGCAAGCCGGAGGTGCGCGAGGTGGCGGCAGGCGTCGGCGCCGGGTCCGCCCGCACCGGGTCCCGGCAGGTGTACTTCGACGACTGGGTCGAGACGCCGGTCTACGACCGGGCCCGGCTCGGTGCGGGCGACGTCGTGGACGGTCCGGCGGTGTTCGAGGAGTTCTCGTCCACGGTGCCGCTGCACCCCGGGTTCACGGCCCGCGTGGACACCTTCGGCAACCTGGTCGTCACGAGGCAGGGGAGTGCGGCATGAGCGGACCGGACAGGCTCGACCAGCCCGGTACGCCGTACCGGCTGACCACGGCGGGCGCCGAGAACGCGCCGGACCCGGTCCTCGTCGAGATCGTCGAGGGCTACCTCGCCTCCGTGGAGCAGGAGGTCGAGACCGCGATCGGGCGCACCTCGAGGTCGCCGATGATCCGCGACGCCCACGACTACCGGGCCGGGATCCACGACCGGCACCTGCGCAAGCTCACCGGACGGTCCTACTCCGCGCTGGTGCACCCGGTCGTCCGGGACTACCCGATCGAGACGATGAAGCCCGGCGACGTGTTCTTCCACAACGACGTCTACCTGTCCGAGGGCGGGATCGGCCACCTTCCGGACCTGTGCGTCACCGCGCCGGTCTTCTTCGAGAACCCGGCCTCCGGCATCCCTGAAGTCGTCGCGTTCGTGCAGGCGTTCGGGCACCACGACGACATCGGCGGCGCCGTGCCCGGCTCGATGCCCAGCCACGCGACGAGCGTCTTCGAGGAGGGCCTGATGGTCCCCCCGATCCGGCTCTGGGACCAGGGCGTGCCGTGCGAGCAGGCGCTGAAGATCATGACGCGCAACTCCCGCATGCCCGACTCCCTCGCGGCGGACCTCGACGCCGAGTGCTCGGCGTGCCTGATGGGCGCCCGGCGCATGGGCGAGCTGTTCGCCCGCTACGGGAAGGAGACCGTCGAGGCGTGCTTCGACGCCGTGCTCGACAAGACGACCGCGACGTTCCGCCGGGAGATCCTGTCCAAGATCCCGGTCGGCGAGTACGTCTGGGAGGACTACGCCGAGCATGACGGCGTCGAGGAGCCCAAGCTGCACACG
>DASURB010000075.1:0-29635 GCA_036280235.1 Nocardioides sp. | reverse complement strand
ATTGATGTGCACCGTCCACAACCTCCTCAAGCTGCAGCACGCGGCCCCGGCCTAACCCGCTTGGGCCACCCATCCCAGGTCTTCGGTTGGCATCGGCTCTTCGCGCTGGTCGACGATTCGTGCGACAGCCTCTGCTCTGCCGCGGCCACCACACCCTGATCCACAACACGCCCTGGTACGTCCGCCTCGACCCGATCACCCGACAACCCGTCTTCCGGATGCGGAACTGAGAGTTCGTCCGACTGAGCCACCCTTCGGCGGAGCGCTTGCCGCGTCCGTGCGTGAGTCAACCTCTGGACACCGAATGGCCGAAGTACACCGCGCGCCGAAGCATTTCGGGAGTGCGAACCCGGGAGTGTGGCCCTTCGGAATCCATCTGGGCGACGACTTCCACCTGGGCGGAGCGATCTCCTTCCTCAGGCTTGTCCGCGCCGCAATTCTCGGACGCCGACGAGTCACTGCCCATGACTGAGCTAGGAAGCGGCTGCCTCCCCGCGACGCCAAAGATCACGAAGTGACGCGGCCAGTCGAGCCGGTTCCACTCGGTGCGGCGGATCGAAGTGGTGCCGCTGAGGGAACGCCTCGAGCGTGAAGTCGGGAAACACGGCGGCCAGCCGGTCGGCTTCCTCTTCGAACTGGTCGGGGTTGCTGCGTCCACCGAGTGCGAAGTAGACGGGTTTGCCGAACGACGCCAGGGAGGCCCGATCCAGCTGGTAGTCGCGGAAAGTGCGCAGCAGCGCACGGATTCCCGCCGGTCTCGTAGCCATCCACGGCGGTGCCGGACCACTCGAGGGAGCAGGCAGCTCGACGTCGGGTCGCACCTGCAGGCGCATGAAGGCTGGCATCGACTGGTCGGTCGGAAGCTCCTCGATCTCGCGGTAGCTCTCCCACAGCCGGCGATGGGCAGAGCTCCAGTCCCAGTCCCCCGCCCAGGCGGGTTCGAGCAGAGCCAGGCTCAGGAGGCGACCCGGGTCGCGTGCGGCGTACGCGAGCGCCGCGGAGCCGCCGGCGGAGTAGCCCACCAGGTGAAAATGGTCCCAGCGGAGACGATCGGCTTCCGTGCGCACACCATCCACCTCGGTGGCCAACGAGTAGTTGTGCGGCGGCGCATCGGATCGGTAGAGCTCGAGCTCCTTGGTGACAGCCTCGACGTCGGGACCCAGCTGCGTGAGCAGGGCCTCGTACGCCAGGGTCGCGGGCATCACGGCCCCGGGCAGCAGGATGACGCGCACAGCCAACACCCACCTCTCGGCCCCAGCATCAACCGCGGTCAGAGTCCGTGACCAGCCACGGGTGGGTGGCAGCACCGCCCAAGAAGGGCCCGCGAGGAGGCCGAGAGAACGGATAGCGTGCGAACAAGCCCGCGGCCGAGGGAGGACCCATGGACATGTTCGAGATCGACGAGACCAAGAAGATGCGGCGCGAGGAGGCGGCCACCAGGCTGCACGCGCTGGCCGACGCGCTGGCCAGGAACAACGTGGTGGAGTTCGAGAAGGAGGGCCGGCGCATCACTGTGCGCGTGCCCGACGAGGTGAACCTCAAGGTCGAGGTCGAGCTCGGCGACGAGAACGAGCTGGAGATCGAGCTGACCTGGTGACGCGACGCCTCGAGCCGATGGGCGAGGCGTACGGCGTCAGCAGAGACCGAGGTCGTCGATCACGCCCATCATCCGGGCGAGCTTCCACAACAGCTGAGAGGCGCCGGACGTCGTGACGACCCGGCCCTGGGCGCGCGCCTGGCGAGCGAACAGCGCGAGCTCACGCATCGACGCGACGTCGCAGAAAGAGAGGCCCGCGGCGTTCACCTCGACGGACCGCGCGCCGTTCAGCTCGCCGTCGTTCAAGGCGTCACGGAGCTGCTTGAGGGAACCGACGTCCGCCTCGCCCTGGAGGAGTACCGAGGCCGTCGATCCGTTGGCCATGATCACGACGTGCAGACGCTGGTCGTTCTCGTGGTCGTAGTGAGTGTCGAGCGATGACGTCATGTAGTTGTCCCGGCTCCTCGAAGCGCCGCCAAGCCAAACGCGCGTCGTGTGATAGTGATTCGCCGGGAACGGTGCCGTCCTAGATGACGACGCTCGAGTGACTCTCGGTACTTCGACCGTACGCGCGTTTGCGGCATAAGGCCAGCGGGCACCGGAGGACTAGCCTCCGAGCCTGGAGCACGCCCGACCCCGGCATCGACAGACAGGCACCCCGTGGATCCCGCAACCGAGCGACGCTGGTCGCTGCCCCCGACGCCTGCGTCGGCCAAGGACGTACGTCGAGTGGTCGGGCGGGCGTGCAGCGGCATGTCGCACGAGGCCACCCAGGCGGCCCGGTTGCTCGCCACCGAGCTGTTCTCCAACGCGGTCCGCCACGGCTCGGGGGACATCCTCATGGTCATCGGTCGCGTCGGTCCTCTGCTGCGGGTGGAGATGCACGACGACAGTCCCCGCCTGCCGCGCGTCGTGGAGGCCGACCTGGTCGCCGAGGGCGGTATGGGACTCCGCCTGATCCGAGGCATGGCCACCGAGTGGGGCGTGGACGAGCGGGTGGGCCGCCCGGGGAAGAGCGTCTGGTTCGCGGTCGGCTGACCCGTCAGCGCTCGACGCGCCGGAGCCACTCCTGCACGAGCGCACGCAGCAGCTCCGGCTGCTCGTGGGGCAGCGCGTGGCCCGCGTCGTCCAGCACCGCGAGCGACGCGCGCGGGTAGGTCAGGGCGAGGTCGCCGGCCGCCGCGTACCCGACCGCCGAGTCCAGCCGTCCGGCGACCACCAGCGTCGGACCGCCGTACGCCGGACCGTCCGGAGCGGGCAGCTCCCCCTGCGCGAAGATGCTGTTGACCGCCGCCTCGTCGACGAGCTGCATGCCGGGCACGACGAACCGCTCGTAGCGGTCCAGCATCTCCTGCGTCTGCACGACGAAGTAGCGGCGGAACTCTTCGTCGCCGAGGTCGCCCGGCCCCGCCACGACGCGGTGCTCCGGCACGTCGCGACGGCCCGGGACCATCGGACAGAACAGGGCCAGCCCGGTGACCCGGTCGGGCGCCCGCGCGGCCATTCGCTGCGCGAAGTACGCACCGGCGGAGTGCCCGGCCAGCAGGTACCGCTCCCCCGCGGCCACCTCGTCGGCGAAGTCCAGCAGCGCCCGCACCACGTCCTCGGCGCCGTCGATCCCCGTCGCCGGAGTGCGGCCCATGCCGGGGAGGTCGGGGTAGATCCGCCGGTAGCCCGTGACGCCGTCGAACGCCGGCTCGAAGCAGGCCTCGGCCTCCCGGTGGTCCACGCCGACGCCGTGCAGCACGAACACCGGCTGCCCGGTCCCGTGCACGACGTGCTGCACGGTCAGCACCGACCGACGCGCAGCTCGACCGACACGTCCTCGTCGACCTCGATGCCCGCCGCCTCGCGCACCTTGTCCTTCAGTGGGAGCAGGTAGCGGCCGTCCTTGGGGAACAGCGCGGTCGTGAACTCGGTGTCGTTGATGCGCACGATGACAGGGACCTGGCCCCAGTACTCGATCCCCTTCGCGGCGAACTTGATGTCCGCGCTCTCCTCCTCGGGGATCGCGACGAAGTAGAACGGCGCCGGGCCGCGCCACTCGACCACGTGGCCGTCGAAGTCGAAGTCCATCTCGTCGGTCACGACCGCAGGACCTTCTCCATCGCCTTGCCCTTCGCCAGCTCGTCGACGAGCTTGTCCAAGTAGCGGATCTTCTGCATCAGCGGGTCCTCGATCTCCTCGACGCGCACGCCGCAGATCACCCCAGTGATGCTCGAGGCGGCGGGGTTGATCTGCGCCTGGGCGAAGAAGTCCTCGAACGTCGTCTCCGACTCGAGGTGCCTCCGCAACGTCTCCTGATCGAACCCGGTCAGCCACTCGATGACCTCGTCCAGCTCGGCCCGGGTGCGACCCTTCTTCTCGACCTTCGTCACGTAGTGCGGGTAGACCGCCGCGAACGGCGTCCTGAAGATCCGGCTCATACGCCGGAGGGTAGTGCGCACCTCCCCCAGGCGGGAGGCGTCACGCCTGTGCCGACAGCCAGCGGGTGAGCGTCGCGGTGAGCGCCTCCGGCCGGTCGAGCTGGATGAGGTGGCCGGCGCCCTCGATGATCCGCAGCTGCGAGCCGGGGACCATCTCGTGCAGCCGGTGCGCCCGGTCGACCGGGATCCAGCGGTCCTCGTCGCCCCAGACGACGAGCACCGGCAGGTCGAGCTCCGGGTAGCGCGGCTCGATCTCATGGGTGTGCGCCTCGTCGACCTGCGCGATCTGCCGGTAGAACGCCGCCTGGCCCTCCTCGCCCGTCCACGGCGCGACGAGCATCTCCAGCACGTCGGGCCGGAGGCCGGCGTGGCTCGCGCCCTCGACGTACGCCCGCAGCGCCCCACGGTGCACCGCACCCGGCAGCGCGGCGAGCACGTCGGCGTGCTGTCGCACCAGCCGGAAGAAGTCCGAGCCCCAGGGCGCGAGGGCGACGACGTCGACGAGGGCCAGCGAGCGGTACGCCGCACCGTGCAGCAGGTGCGCGCGCAGCGCCACTGCGCCGCCGATGTCGTGCGCGACCACGTGCGGCGACGTCAGCCCCCAGACGTCGAGGAGGTCGGCGAACAGCTCGCCCTGAACGTCGAGCGACACCCGGTGCTCCGCGCGCTTCGACGACCGCCCGTAGCCCGGCATGTCCCACAGGTGCACGGTGAAGTACGGCGCCAGTGCCTCAGCGCACGGCCGCCACAGGTCCGACGACCACGGCGTCCCGTGGCAGAGCACCACGTCGGGACCGGACCCGAGCCGTCCCCACCGCACCGTGCGGCCGCGCCAGGAGAGCTCCTCGGTCAGCATTCCCGACATGCTGCCAGCCCGCGTCGACGGTCAGACGCGGGTGGGGGCCAGCGTGCGGACCTTCTCCAGCAGCCCGGTGCGCTCGTCCACGGTGAGCGGGACCTCGAGATCGTCGAGCCACTGCTCGACCTCGCCGTCGCGCAGCGGCCGGTGCTCGGTCGGCTGCCCGGGCGTGCGGACGGTGACGGTCTCGTGCGTCACGGTGACGTGCCGGCCGGGCAGGTGCTTGGCGAGGATCAGCGTCGTCGAGAAGTGCGACTCGGGGAAGGTGCTGGTCCAGTGGTGCCCGATCGCGACGTCGACCGGCCGCACCTCCATCTCGTCGGTGGTGTGCGTGATCTCCCAGCCGTCTTCGCGGAGCCGGTAGAGCGCCCAGTCCCCCGCGTCGGTACGGCGCAGGCGGTAACGCCAGCCCCGCGGGTAGTCGTCCTCGGCGCCGTCCTCGAGCGGGATCGGCCGCAGCAGGCTCATGCCGAAGCCCGGGTCGCACAGCAGCCGCTGCCCGTCGAGCACCACCTCGACGACCATGTGGGTGCGGCCCTGCTGGGTGCCGGCGTCGGGGTCGCCGACACGACCGAGGTGGCGGCGCACCTGGTAGCCGAGGCGCTCGAGCGCGGCGGCGACGATTGTCGTGTGCTCGAAGCAGTAGCCGCCGCGGCTCCGGCGGACGAACTTCCGCTGCACGGCGTCCAGCGTGATCCCGGGATGGGCGCGCAGCAGCACGTCGATGTTGTCGAAGGTGAACGTGCGAACGTGTGCCTCGTGCAGCTCGTCGAGCGCCTCGCGGCTCGGTGCCCGCGCCGGGACGCCGAGCCGCCCGAGGTAGGCCTCGAGGTCGAGCGTGTCGGTCTCCCACGGGTCGGTCGACATGGCCCCGAGTCAACCGCAACCGGGCGGCCTCGTCAGTAGCTCTGTCGAGCCAACCGCGTCAACGATGCCGAGTCACCGGCGGCGGGTCAGCGACAGGAACTCGGCGCGAGCGGCCGGGTCTTCCCGCAGGTGGCCCAGCAGCGCCGACGTCACCGTCCGGGTGCCCTCGGCCCGCACGCCGCGCAGGCTCATGCAGGTGTGCTCCGCCTCGACCACCACACCGACGCCGCGCGGCGCCAGGTGCTCGTCGAGGTGGTCGGCGATCTGCTTGGTCAGCCGCTCCTGGGTCTGGGCGCGGCGGGCGTAGAAGTCCACGACCCGCGCCAGCTTCGACAGCCCCAGCACCCGGTCACGCGGCAGGTAGCCGACGTGCGCGACGCCGACGAACGGCAGCATGTGGTGCTCGCACAGGGACCGGACCGGGATGTCCTCGACCAGCACCATCTCGTCGTACCCCTCGGTGTTCGGGAACGAGGTGAAGTCGAAGGACTCGACCGCCAGCATCTCGGCGTACGCCGACACCATCCGGCGCGGCGTGTCGGCCATGTGCGGGCTGTCCAGGGGCTGGCCGAGCGCGCTGAGCAGCGCGGCCGCCGCCACCTCGGCGGCCTCCAGGTCCACAGCGGGCGGCGTGGCGTGGACCCGGGGCCGCCAAGGCAGCACCTCCCCCGAGGTTTCCTCGGTGGTCTGCTCGGCGGTCGCGTCGAGGCTCATGCGCTCACCGCGACCCGGCGAGTACGGCGACGGTGGTCGGTGGCCAGCAGCGCCAGCGACAGCGCCGCGACCATCAGACCGAAGTCACGGAGCGCGATGTCGTAGTAGTCGCCCATGCTGACCAGGTTCACGATGATGCCGAGCAGCCAGGCGGCGACGACGAAGCCGCCGATGTCCGGGCGCCACGCGACGAGCAGGCCGGCGACCACCTCGATCACGCCCACGATCAGCATCGCCTGGTGCGCGGTGCCGGGCACCAGGTCGTTGATCCACGGCGCGAGGTACTGCTCCCAGTCAGTGAGCAGCTCCGCGAACTTGTCCAGGCCGAACGCGATCGGCGCGATGACGAACGTGGTGCGGAGCAGCAGGAACGCCCGGTCGGCCGCGGTGGGCGCATGAGCGGTCTCCCGAGCGGAGGATGCCGAAGCGGGGTGAGTGTCGGTCATGACGAGCTCCTTCCGGGAGTTCTAAAGAAGGGATACTTTGACGTTAGAACCCCTCCGGTCTTTCGTCAAGACCGACTTCCTTTAGACGTCCTCCTCACTGCTCTCCCGGTCGCCGACGTACTCGAGCACCGCCGGGTCGGAGGTCGACAGCCGGTCGACGAGCTCGCCGCCGTCACAGGTGAACAACCCCACCGAGAGGTTCGCGCCGGAGCGTCCGAGTACCCGCCAGACCGCACCCGAGCGCTCCCAGCGCCACAGGACCTCGACCTCCCCGGCGGCATGGTCACGAGCGTCGTCGGCCACGACTCCTCCCCTCGACGCCTCTATCGGTGTACGGTTTTGACGTTAGAAGTCTTCCGCCGCGAGAGCAAGAGCGCGGCCGACGGGAAGGAGACCCCGTGTCGAACGATCCCGTTCGCGACCTGGGGTCCGCCGACCTCGGCCGCCAGGTCTCCACCGTCGGCGCACTCGCCGAGCCCGCCCGGTGGCGGCTCTACCAGTTCGTCGCCGCCTCCCCCGAGCCGGTCAGTCGCGAGCAGGCCGCCGCCGGCGTCGACATGGCGCTGCACTCGGTGAAGTTCCACCTCGACCGGCTCGTCGACGAGGGCCTGCTCGACGTGGAGTACCGCCGCCTCACCGGCCGCACCGGCCCCGGCGCGGGACGGCCCTCGAAGCTCTACCGGCGTGCCGACCGGCAGGTGTCGGTGAGCCTGCCCGAGCGGCGTTACGAGCTGGCCGGAGACCTGCTGGCCGCTGCGGTGGAGCGTTCGCTGCGTGACGGTACGCCGGTCGGGGACGCCGTCCACGAGGTCGCCCGCGCGGCCGGCGTCGACCTCGTCGAAGGACGCGGCGAGGCCGAGGGGGACCCGGAGTCGGACCTCGCGCTGGTCTCTGACGTCCTGTCCGAGCTGGCCTACGAGCCGCGGGTGGTCGAGGGCCAGCTGTGCCTGAACAACTGCCCGTTCGACCGTCTGGCCGAGGCGCACACCGAGCTGGTCTGCGGCATGAACCTCTCCTTCGTCGAGGGTGTGCTCGCCGGGCTCGAGATCAAGACGCTGCGGCCGCGACTCGAGCCCGACCCCGAGCGGTGCTGCGTGAAGGTCGCCGGGTAGTCCGCTCGACCATCTCGACGAGCTCGTCGCGCGTCGGCCCGGGTGAGTACGGCGGCCGCCAGCCCGACTCGTAGACCGCCCGCGCCAGCGGCTCGGCCGGCCGGAGCGTCTCCGGCAGCGCGGTCATCGCGAAGTAGCCGCCGGCGTACGGCCCGATCCTCGGCTCGGCCGGCACCGCGGCCGCGATGAGGTCCGAGGTGATTGGCCGGCTCAGGTCGATGTCCTCGCCCTGCCACCGGCGCACCATCCCGCCGTCGATCGCGACGTGGTCGGCCACCCAGGGCTCGACGTTCGTCGCGCACCACGCGTCGAAGGGCTCCGCGACGGTCGCGGCGTCCGCGCCGTCGTCGAGCAGGCGCAGCAGCGCCTCGACCTGCAGGTAGGCCATGGCGACCCCGCGTCCGCGGGTCGGAGTCGTCGTCGCGACCGCGTCTCCGACGGCGACCAGACCGTGGAGGCGTCGCTGGCTGCGGTAGACGTTGCGCAGCGCTCCTCCGACCATCACCTCCGAGGTCGGCGCCGACCGGGAGGGGTCGGTCCACTCGCCCAGCGCCGGGATCGCGGCGCAAGCCACCTCGAACGCCGGGGTGTGCCGAAGGTCCGCGAGCGCCGCGTCGGCGGTCGGGCGGGCCAGGACGACCGAGAAGTGGCCGCGCTCGTGCACGAACAGCAGGCACTGGTAGCCGTCGAACTCCCCCATGTAGCCGATCGGGGTGTTCGTCGGCCCCGGCTCGGCGTGCGGCCGCAGCCGGTAGGTCCGGTCGAGGTAGGCGAGCCCGCAGTCGCCCTCGAGCCGCGCGTCCGGGCGGGCGGAGCGGCCGGACTCGCCGACCGGTCTGATGCGGCTCGCCCGGCCGGAGGCGTCGACCACCAGGTCAGCGCGCACCTCGGCGCCGTCGACCGACACGCCGACCACCCGGCCGTGCTCGAGCACCAGGCCGTCGACGTGCCCGGCGCGCAGCGCGAGCCCCGGGCGACGTACGGCGGAGGCTCGAAGGGCCCGCTCGAACGTAGACCGGCGCGAGAGCACGACCCGGTCGGCCGGATCGCCCGGAGACGCATCCACGTCGATGGGAGTCGCCCCACGAGCCAACCAGGCGTCGTACGCGGCGGGCCACTCGGCGTGCAGCACCCGACCCACCTGCGAGCGGAAGCCGTGGGCGTGCTCGAACTGCATGACGCCGCGCCGACGCCAGGCCGAATCCTCCGATGGGCCGGACGGACCGGGGTCGCGGTCGACGGAGACGACGTCGTGACCGCGCCGCGCGAGCGCGGCCCCGGCGAGCAGCCCGGTGGGACCCGATCCGATGACGACGACCCGCATGACGACCTCCGGTACACTCGGAGTGTTTTCATCACACTCAAGGTCACCTCAAGGGAGCCGAGCGTCAAGTGGCGGAGGCGAGACGTCCATACCGGTCGACGCTGCGCGAGGAGCAGGCCCGGGCCACGCGCCGTGCGATCGTCGAGGCAGGTGCGGCGCTGTTCGTCGAGCGCGGCTTCGCCGGCACCACCGTGGATGCGATCGCCGAGCGCGCGGGGGTCAGCCGCAAGACCGTGTTCACCTCGGTGGGCGGCAAGGTGGCCGTGCTCAAGGACGCCTTCGACTGGGCGCTCGCCGGCGACGACGCGCCGGTGCCGCTGGGCGACCGGCCGGCGGTCAGGGACTTCTTGACCGAGACCGACCCCGCCACCGCGGTCGAGAAATGGGCGCGGGTGATGAGCGAGATCGCCGGGCGACTCGCGTACATCCACCCGGCGCTGGTCGCCGCCGCCGACGTCGACCCCGAGGCCGCCGAGCTCAACGAGACCTCGGAGCGCAACCGGCTGCACGGCGCCCGGACGTTCGTCCGGCACCTCCGCGAGGTCGGCGGCCTCCGCGAGGACGTGTCGGTCAAGCGCGGCGCGGCGGTGGCGGCGCTTCTGATGGACCCGCTCGGCTACCGCCGACTGGTGCTCGGCGACGGCTGGCGCGAGAAGGAGTACGCCGCCTGGGTGGCCCGCATGGCCGCCGCCTCGCTGCTGCGGGAGTGAGCGCTCTGTCTCCCCGGGCGGGACCGATACCGAGGTCCTCCCTTCGACGGAGGATGCCGCCGCCGATCTCGGCCGCCCGGGGGATGTATCAGGCCCCGCTCTCGCGGTCTCATTGCACTCCAAGTAGACGGGCCGGGGGGCCAGGGGAACGAGTCTCGGGAGAGGGGGAGACGGCATGCGGTTCCACGGGGAGCGGCAGGTGCCGGCGCCGGCGACGGACGTCTGGGCGGCCTTGCACGACCGGCAGGTCCTGCGGACGATCATCGCCGGGTGCGAGTCCATGGACCCGCTCGCCACCGACGTGTACGCCGCGACGCTCGCGGCGCGCGTCGGCCCGATCGCCGACACCTACCGGGGCACGTTCTCCATCTCCGACATCCTTCCGGGCTCCGACCTGCGGGTGCAGGTCGAGGCGAAGGGACGGTGCGGCCGGCTGAGCGTGGACCTGCGGGTGCGACTGCTCGACACGCCGGTGCACTGCTCGACGACGCTGCGGTACGACGCCGAGGCGACTGTCGGAGGCCTGGTCAGCCGCCTCGGCAAGGCCGCGTTGACCGTCGCGGGCGGCCACTTCACCGGCTGCTTCTTCCGCGACCTGGACCGCGCCGTGCGGCGCGAGCTGTCGGTGGGAGCGCCTAGTCTCGCGGTGTGACCAGCCCGCACCAGCTGTCCCAGCAGGACGCGCGGCGCATCGCCGTCCGCGCACAGCTCCTCGACGCGCACCGACCGAAGGACGTGTTCGAGGTCATCCGCCACCTCGGTCTCGTGCAGAACGACCCCACCGCCGCGGTCGCGCCCAGCGCCGACCTCGTGCTGTGGTGCCGGCTCGGCCAGGACTACGACCCGGCCGAGCTGCGCGACGCCATCGAGAGCCAGGCACTCCTCGAGCTGTTCGGGATGATCCGGCCGCCCGAGGACATCGCCCTGCACCGCGCGGAGATGGCGACGTGGCCGGGCAGCGGCGGGCTCAAGCCGTGGCAGCAGGAGATCGCCGGCTGGGTCCACGACAACGACGCCTGCCGGCTGGAGATCCTCGAGGTGCTGCGCGCCGACGGTCCGCTCCCCCTGCGCGAGCTGCCGGACTCGACCGTGCGCCCGTGGCGCTCGAGCGGCTGGACCAACAATCGCAACGTCGAGAAGCTGGTCGACTTCATGGTGCAGCGCGGCGAGGTGGCGGCCGCCGGACGTGACGGCCGGGAGCGGCTCTGGGACCTCGCCGAGCGGGTCTACCCCGACGACCCGGTCCCCGACGAGGCGGAGGCGAAGCGACTTCTCGATGCCAAGCGCCTGCACGCGCTCGGCATCGCCCGTCCCCGCGCCGCGGCCGCTCCCGCGGAGCCGAACGACGTGGGCGAGGCCGGCGAACCCGCGGTGATCGAGGGCGTCAAGGGCACGTGGCGCGTCGACCCGGCGTACCTCGACGGGCTCGACGAGTTCGAGGGCCGTGCCGTGCTGTTGTCGCCGCTCGACCGGCTCGTCTACGACCGCAAGCGCATGGAGGAGCTGTTCGACTTCGACTACCAGCTCGAGATGTACAAGCCGGTGGCCAAGCGGCGCTGGGGCTACTGGGCGATGCCGATCCTCGTCGGCGACCGGCTCGTCGGGAAGCTCGACGCGACGAGCGACCGCAAGGGCGGCTGCTTCGTCGTCAACGCGGTGCACGAGGACGAGCCGTGGCCGAACGACGTCCGTGCGGCCGTGCAGCAGGAGATCGAGGAACTGTCGGGCTGGCTCGGCCTGGAGCTGGTCCGGGCCGGCTGAGCCACCACCGGACACGGGGCCTACCGCATTCCGGGCATCCCTCGCGAACGCCGCGAACGGCGGCGCGCAATGCCCCGCGGACCACCCGACCGGGCCATGCGACGCGGCGACCGCCTTCCTAGGGTGCGGGAGGTGGAGGTGACTTGATGACCGCTCTGCTGCTGATCCTGATGCTGGTGCTGGGGCTGGTCTTCCTCGTCATGGTGCGGGCCGAGCAGCGCGACCGCGCGCGTCCCCGGCTCGGCGGGTCGGCCCGTCGACGTACCAACCGCTGATCGTCTCCACCAGCATCGCCACCGCGTCCTCGTTGGGCGCGAACGGACCGGGCCGGAAGTGCGGGCTGGCCAGGCCGCGCTGCACCGACTCGCACGCCGCCCAGTCCTGGCGGTTGGTGAGGTCCCAGAACTCCACGGCGTACGACGGATCGGGCACCGTACCGTCCGCCGACGGCAGCAGGTACCACGAGCACTCGATCCAGGTCCGGTCCGCCGCGAGCGGCACCAGCCGGTGCGTCATCACATAGTCGGGGTGCGCGGAGATCAGCAGGTTCGGCAGCAGGTGGACGTACTCCACCGCGGTCAGAGGGGCGCCCGGGATCGGGTTGCCGCCGGACTCCCCCGTCATCGACATCGTCGCCATGCCGTCGCGCAGCACCATCGAGCCGCCGACCCAGGCGCCGGGCAGGTTGTAGTTGTCGCCGGACGTCGGCGGCGTCACCCGGCAGAGCTCGGGGTGGATCAGCGGGCAGTGGTAGCACTCGTGGTAGTTCTCGGCGATCACCTTCCAGTTCGCCGCGACCTCGTAGCTGTGCCGGTCCGCGAGCCGCAGGGACGCCGGGTCGTAGGGGGCGACGACCGAGGGCAGCGCGCCGAGGTGCTCCTCGAACGGCGGGACGCCGGACGCCCCGAGCGCGTGCGCGGCGTGCCCGAACAGCCAGCCCGCCCAGGTCTCGACGGGCAGCTCGACCAGCCGGTGCCCGCCCGGGTCGAAGCGGTCTTCCTCGCGGAAGCCGGGCGCGGCCAGCACCGAGCCGTCGAGGCGGTAGGTCCACGCGTGGTACGGGCACAGCACCGACTGGCGGTCGGACACCTCTCCCGGCGGCAGCAGCTCGTGGCCGCGGTGCCGGCAGGTGTTGGCGAACATCCGCACGGTCGCGCCGTCGCGCACCAGCAGCGCGGGCACGTCGCCGACCTGCACGGCCCGCTGGAGCACCGCCTTGCGGTCCTCGGTGGCATCGGGCAGCAGCTCGTCGACCCGGCCCAGGCAGGTCCAGGTGCCGGCGTACAGGTTGCGCTGCTCCCAGGCGAAGACCTCGGCGGAGGTGTAGGCCAGCGCGGGCATCATCCGCGGCGGGTCCTGGTCGCGGGTGGCCAGCACAGAGCGCAGCGTGTCGACGTCACTCACGAGGAACCTCCGGGTCCGTTCACGGCTAGGGTCGCGGCATGGCGCGCAGGAAGGTCGACGTGCGACGGGAGGAGATCCTCGACGCCACCGTCGAGCAGGTGGAGCGGCTCGGCCTCGCCGCCACCCGCGTCGCCGACGTGGCCAACGCGCTCGACTGCAGCACGGCGCTGGTCTTCTACCACTTCGGCACCAAGGACGAGCTGGTCGTCGCGGCGTTCGAGCACGCGGTCAACAAGGACCTCGCCCGGCTCGACGCCGCGGTCGCTCGCGGCGGTACGGCGCTGGACCGGCTGCGCGCCGTGGTCCGGCTCTACGGCCCGACGGGCGCGGCTACGGGCTGGAAGCTCTGGATCGACGCCTGGGCGTGCGCGCAGCGCGAGCCCGAGATCCGCACCGCGCTGCGCCGGCTCGACAAGCGCTGGGAGTCGGTGCTGCTCGGGGTGGTGCGCGCCGGTGTCGAGGACGGGACGTTCCGCACCGCCGACCCGAAGGCGTCGGTGGCGCGCATCTCCGCGCTGCTCGACGGGCTGTCGGTCGCCGCGCTCGTCTACGGCTCCGTGACGCGCAAGCAGCTCAAGGCGTGGATCGCCGACGCGCTGGCCAAGGAGCTCGACGTGGACGTCGAGGCGGTCGTCGGCGACTGACTGAGCTGAGCCGTCTGGGCGTGCCGGCACCTCACACCAGCCAGTGCGGCTCGTAGGCGGGGTCGGTCAGCGCCGGGCGGTCCATGGCGAACGGGCGTAGGTCGTACCCGGTCGGCGCATCGGTCACCAGGTCGGCGAGGAGCCGGCCGAGCGTCGGCGCGAACTTGAAACCGTGCGCGGCGCCGAGCCCCACCACGACGTCCTCGTGGCCGGGCACCGGGCCGAGCACGAAGTCGCGGTCCGGGGTCAGCGTGTAGAGGCAGCGCACCGACCGCTGCGGCGCGCCGGAGCCGGGCAGCATCGCGGCCATGTGCGCAGCCAGCAGGTCGCGCATCGGGACAGACTCGTCGAAGGTCCGGTCGGCGGGGTCCGCGTTGTCGACCGGCGCCCCGCCGCAGTCCTGTGCCGCCTTGACGGTCGGCTCGCCGTAGCAGGGGAAGCCGTAGAAGGACGGGTCGTCCATCCAGATCCACAGCGGGATGCCGGCGAAGTCGGTGGGGCGCTCCGGCCGGAAGTACGTCACCTGCTCGAGCGTCACGTCCAGCGGGACGGACGCGTCGAGGCCGCGCAGCACGTGGTTGGTCCATGCGTCGGCCGTGACGACGGCCCTGCCCGCGCGGACGGACGCGGCCGCCGTGTCGACGACGAGACCCAGACCCTCGCGCCGCAGCCCGGTGACCGGGGTGTCGAACCGGAGGTCCGCACCGCGTCGCTCCGCCTCGCGCTGCATGGTGGCGGTGCCGCGAGAAGCCGGCACGATCGCGCCCTTGTCCTGGTGGAGTGCGACGGTCGCGTCGGGCAGCCGGAACACCGGCCACCGCCCGGTCACCTCGTCGGCGTCGAGCAGGTCGTACTTCAGGTCGTGGGCGGAGAGCGACGCGGTGTAGTCATCGATGCCGATCGCGGCGCCGGGCGGGAACAGGTCGAGCCCGCCGGTCACCGTCACCAGCTGCTCGCCGCTGTCGCGCTCGAGCCGGGCCCAGTCGTCGTACGCCTCGAACGTGAGACCGACGTAGTGCGGCGTGTGGTAGCTGTGCCGCAGGATCCGGCTGGTGTCGTGGCTGGCGCCGCGCACGTGGCCGCGGGCGTACTGCTCCAGGCCGAGCACGTCGAGGCCGCGCCGGGCGAGCTCGAGGCAGGTCGCGCTGCCGAGCGCGCCCAGCCCGACCACGACGACGTCGTACGAGTCCGTCATCACGACTCCGTGGTCTCGACGGGCTCGACCACCCGGGCGGGCTCGACCACCCGGTTCAGCCTCGGCAGCAGCCAGCGCCGGATGTCCAGGCTGTCGTCCTCCATCGGCGCGAACCAGCCGTGCGTGTAGGCGCGGCTGGACATCCCGCGCTGCACCGACTCGCAGACCGCCCAGTCCTGGCGGTTCACCAGGTCCCAGAGGTCGCCCGCGTCGGACGGGTCGAACGCCGGCTTCGCGACCTCGTCCGGGTCGAACAGCAGCCGGCAGGTCACGCGCGTGCGGTCGACGTCGAGCGGGTGCAGCTCGAACGCCGCGACGTGGTCGGCCGAGCACGACAGCAGCAGGTTGGGGTACACGAGCTCGCCCTTGTGCCGGACACGCTCGTCGGGGCCGAGCAGCGGCAGCGGAGCCCGCTCGGTGGTTCCCGTGGTGGTGAACGTCCACGCGCCTTCCCGGTGCTCGACGCCGCGCTCCCAGTCGAGCCCCGCGCCACCGCCCGCGAACGCAGGGACCAGCCGGCTCAGCTCCGGGTGCACGGGACCGCAGTGGTAGCACTCGTTGTAGTTCTCGAGCAGCACCTTGTAGTTGGCGCGGACGTCGTAGGACAGCGTCAGCCCGGTGACGAGCCGGTCGAGCTCGTAGTTGGCGAGCCGGCGCGTGTACGCCGTCAGGCCGTCGGCCAGCGGCGCGGCCGTCTCCGGGGTGAGGTGCACGAACACGAACCCGCCCCACGTCTCGACCGCGATCGGGTGCAGGTCGAGGCCGGTGGTGTCGTCGTCGGCGTCGGTGTGCGGCGCGCGCAGCAGCCGGCCCTCGAGGTCGTAGGTCCAGGAGTGGTACGGGCAGCGCAGCGACCGCGCCGTGTCGCACACCGGCGCGGCGCCGGGCTCGATCGGGACGACCTGGGAGCCGCGGTGGCGGCAGACGTTGTACGCCGCGTGCAGCCGGCCGTCCGCGTCCGACGTGACCAGCACCGACTCGCCGGCCTCGTCGACGACGGCCAGCCGGTGCGGCACGTCCAGCCCGAGGTCGCGGCGGCGTCCCGCGCAGAACCACTCCCGGTAGAGCACCAGCTCCCGCTCGCGCTCCCAGTGGGCACGGTCGACGTACATCTCGCGCGGCAGTGCCTCCTGGAGCGCCATTCCCACCTCCCTCCGGTGGTCGATCCCGGGTGGTCGAGCCTGTCGAGACCACTACTGACTCACGAGTCAGTAAGCCGTTCGATCCTCCCACGTCCGGAGCACCGCGTCGAGATGGCAGGCGCACGCCGTACCGGTTGCGGGCAGCACCGCCAACGGTTCCGAGCGGCAGGCCTCGGCGACGGCGTGCGTGGCGGCCTCCCCCGACGCCAGCGCCGGGCAGCGCGGGTGGAACCGGCAACCGGAGGGGATACGAGTCGGGTCGGGGATCTCGCCGGTCAGCACCACCGGCGCCAACCG
The DNA here is from genome assembly GCA_036280235.1 of Nocardioides sp. GTDB lineage: Bacteria > Actinomycetota > Actinomycetes > Propionibacteriales > Nocardioidaceae > Nocardioides_B. The sequence continues at coordinate 13,197 of DASURB010000075.1, read as the reverse complement.
GTCGATCTCGGGCACGACCGAGAGCAGCGCACGGGTGTACGGGTGGCGAGGCGCCTGCAGCACCTCCTCGGTGCTGCCCTGCTCGACGACCCGGCCGAGGTACATCACCGCGATCCGGTCGGCGACGTTCCAGGCCAGGCCGAGGTCGTGGGTGACCACGAGGACGCCGAGACCGAGGTCGTCGCGCAGCCGGAGCAGCAGAGCGAGGATCTCGCCACGGATCGAGGCGTCCAGGCTGGACACCGGCTCGTCGGCGATCAGCAGCTCCGGACGCAGCGCCAGCGCCCCGGCCACCAGGACGCGCTGCCGCTGCCCGCCGCTGAGCTCGTGCGGGTAGCGCAGGAACAGCCGCTCCGGCGGGCGCAGTCCGGCCTCGGCCAGGGCGGTGGCGACCAGCTCGGCCTCGCTGCGCCCGTCCGGGTCGTTCCGGACCACGTCGTGCAGGCGCAGCCCCTCGGCGACGGACTCGTAGACGGTGTGCCGCGGGTTGAGCGCTCCGGCGGGGTCCTGCAGGACCATCTGCACGCGCCGGCGGAACGCCTTCAGCCCGCGAGGGCTGTACGACAGCGGCTGTCCGTCGTGCAGCACGCGGCCGCGGGTCGGCTGCTCGAGCCCCATCAGCGTGCGCGCGAGCGTGGTCTTGCCGGAGCCGGACTCCCCCACGATCGCGACCACCTCGCCCGGGGACACGGTGAGGTTCACCCCGGCCAGCGCGTGGGCGGGCGGCGCCTTGCGGTGCGTGAACTCGACGGCGACGTCCTCGGCGGTGAGTGTCATGACGCGGTCTCGCTCACCCGGTAGCAGGCGACCGTACGGCGGTCGTCGCCGTGCGTCTCGAGCGGCGGCTCGACGTCGCGACAGGCGTCGGCGGCCAGCGGGCACCGCGGCGAGAACGAGCAGCCGGACGGCAGCGCCCGCGGGTCCGGCGGGTCGCCGGCGAGACCGACGGGGGCGTAACGCGAGGCGGGGTCGCCGATGCGCGGGAAGGCGGCGGAGAGCGCCGCGGCGTAGGGATGCAGCGGGTCGGTGAACACCTGGGCGGCGGTGCCGGTCTCGACGATGCGTCCGGCGTACATCACCGCGACCCGGTCGCACACGTCGGCCAGCACCGACAGGTCGTGGCTGATGATCAGCATCCCGACGCCCGTCTCGCGCACCAAACCGGTGATCAGGGCGAGGATCTGCGCCTGCACCATCACGTCCAGCGCCGTCGTCGGCTCGTCCGCGACGATCAGGTCGGGGCGGCAGGCGAGCGCCATCGCCACCATGACGCGCTGCTTCTGGCCGCCCGAGAGCTGGTGGGGGTACGCGCGCCCCCGGGAGGCGGCCAGGCCGACCTGCTCGAGCAGCTCGCCGACCCGTCGTTGCAGCTCGGCCTCGGTGACGCCCTTGTCGTGCACGCGGACCGGCTCGGCGATCTGGCGGTCGATGCGGTGCACGGGGTTCAGGGAGTGCAGCGCGCCCTGGAACACGATCGAAGCGCCCGCCCAGCGCAGCGCCCGCAGGTCGCCCCACCGCATCGTCAGCACGTCCTGTCCCTGGACGAGCACGCGCCCCCCGACGACGGCGTCGCGTGGCTGCAGCCGGAGCACGGTGGCCGCGACGGTGCTCTTCCCGCAGCCGGACTCCCCCGCCAAGCCGACGACCTCGCCGGCGCCGACGGTGAGGTCGACGCCGCGGACGGCGGGCAGCGGTCCCTCGTCGGTCCGGTAGGTGACGGTGAGCCCGTCGAGCTCCAGCAGCGCGGTCTGTCCGCTCATGCGGTCACCGCCTGGCCCTCAGCCGCGGGTTGAAGATCTCCTCCAGCGCCTGGCCGACGAGTGTGAAGGACAGCACGACCAGCACGACGCACACGCCGGGCGGAATGATGAACCACCACGCGCCGGTGGTCATCGCGCCCACGGAGAAGGCGTTCTCGAGCATCAGTCCCCAGGACACCCGGGTCGGGTCGCCGAGGCCGAGGAAGCTCAGCGTCGTCTCGGACAGGATGGCGACCGCGACGCAGAGCGTGGTGTTGGCGAACACCATCGGCATCACGTTGGGCAGGATGTGCCGGACCATCTGGTGGCCCCGGCCGGCACCGAGGACACGGGCGCGCTCGAGGTAGGGGCGCTCGCGGATGGACAACGTCTGGCTGCGGATCAGCAGTGCCGTGCCGGGCCAGCTGGTCACGCCGATGACGATCGCGATGTTGAGCAGCGACCGGCCGAGGACGCTGGCCAGCACGATCGCCAGCGGCAGGAACGGGATCACCAGGAACCACTCGGTGAGCCGGAACAGCACGCGCGCGGGCCACCCGTCGAGGAAGCCCGCCATCAGGCCGACCACCGTGCCGATCAGCATCGAGATCGCGGTGGCGAACAGTCCCACGAACAGCGAGATGCGCGAGCCCCAGATCAGCAGGGTCAGCACGGACCGACCGTTGTCGTCGGTGCCGAGCCAGAACTCGCTCGAGGGCGGCTCGAGCACGCCGCCGCTGGCGGTGGTGACCTTCAGACCCTCAGGGTCGGCGAGCACCGGCGCGAAGATCGCCACGAGGAAGAAGAAGCCGAGCATCCCGAGGCCGACGAGGCCGGAGCGGTGCAGCCGGAACTCGCGCCACGTGCGTCGCGCGGCGGCCGCGCGACGCTGCCGGGTGACCTGGCGTGGGGTCAGCGGGCGGGTCTCGGTCGTGGCGTCGGGCGCGCTCATGTCCGCACCCGGGGGTCGAGCACGCCGTACAGCAGGTTGGCGGCGAGGTTCGCGAAGATGACCGCGGCGGACGCGACGAGGAACGTGCCCTGGAGCACCCAGTAGTCGGGGATCTCCAGTGCCTCGCTCGCCAGCAGGCCGAGACCCGGGATCGAGAAGATCGTCTCGATCGTGATCGCGCCGGACACCACGAACCCGATGTTGAGCGCGACGATCGTGGTCGTCGGGAGGAGCGCGTTGCGGACGGCGTGCTTGTTGCGCACGTCGATGTCGCGCAGGCCCTTGGCGCGCGCGGTGGTGAGGTAGTCCTCCCCCAGCTCGTCGAGCAACGAGCTGCGCATGATCAGGGAGTAGTCCGCGAGGTACGCCAGGGTCAGTGTGATCACCGGCAGGGTGAGGTGCCAGGCGACGTCGAGCGCGGCCATGAGCGGGTCGTCGGGCACGTCGACGGACGTGAGCCCGCCCGTCGGGAAGATGCCCGGGAGCGGGCCGATGCCGACGGCGAGACCGGCGATCAGCAGGAGGCCCAGCCACCACTCGGGCATGGAGTAGAGCGTCAGCGCGCCCGCGGTCGTGCTCTTGTCGAACCTTCCGCCGCGGTGCCAGGCCGACCGGATGCCGAGGTAGACGCCGATCATGGTGGCCAGCACGGTCGAGGTGCCGACCAGCAGCAGCGTCGGCCAGAGCCGGTCGAGGATCAGGTCGGAGACCGGGACCCGGTAGCGCAGCGAGACGCCGAGCTCGCCGGTGAAGGTGTTCTTCAGGAACGTGACGAACTGCTGGAGCAGCGGCTGGTCGAGACCGTAGGTGCTGCGGAACCGCTCCAGCGCCTCCTCGTCGCGGAAGCGGCCGCGCCCCAGCGTCCGGGCCGGGTCGCCCGGCAGCACCCGGAACAGGAAGAAGTTCACGACCAGGACGAAGAACAGACTCCCGAGCGCGCCGAGCACCTTGGCGACGAGGTAGCGGCCGTAGCTCGACCGCGGAACGGCGGTCGGTGCTGCCTCGACCTCGGAGGCCAGGATCGTCACGTCGGCGTCACTCGCGATCGTCGGCCGTGGCGCGCCGCCGCAGCATCACGATGCTGCCGCCGAGGAGCAGCGCGACGGCCGCGAGGCCGCCGGCGACCAGCATCCCGTTGCCGGCGTCGTCGCTGCTCGTGCCGGCCGCGGCCGGGTCCAGCTCCTGGTTGGCACCGAGCGCCGTCGTGACTCCGTCACAGTCGCCGGCCTCGTCGGCGGGACGGAGCAGCGAGTAGTTGCGTCCGCCGTACTGCACCAGCAGCACGCCGCCGGGGTCGGGCTGCGGCTGGAAGCACGCGAACCGGTCGCTGCGGAAGGCCTGGCCGGTCGTGGTGTAGGCGAGCACGAGGTACGGCGAGTCCTCCCACAGGATCTGCTGCATCTCGCGGATCATCTCCGCCCGCTTCTCCTCGTCGAGCTCGCGGTTCTGCGCCTTGTAGAGCCGGTCGTACTCCGAGTTGCAGTACCAGGAGTCCGACCAGTTGCCGCGCTCCTCGCAGGTCATCACGTCGAGGATCGAGTCGGGGTCGGGCTCGACGTACCAGTTCCAGTGGAAGACGTCGAACTCGCCGTCGAGGATCGCGTTGGTCAGTCGGTTGCTCTCCATGGAGGAGACCTCGGCCTCGATGCCGAGCTCGGCCAGCCACTCCTTGAAGAAGTCGAGCGCGGTCACCGACCGCGGCTCCTCGGGCCTGCCGACCAGCCGCAGCGTGCCGATCGGGCTGCCGTCTGGCATGGTGCGCAGGCCGTCGTCACCCATCTCGTAGCCGGCCTCGTCGAGCAGCTCGCCCGCCTTCTCGAGATCGAAGGTGAAGCCCTCGCCTTCCGGCGGCGACCAGTGGTAGTTGCTGTACGCCGACGGCACGATCGTCTGGCCGGGCTCGGCCGCGCCCTGGTAGGCACCCTCGATCAGCCGGTCGATGTCGATGGCGTAGCCGAGCGCGTGCCGGAACTTCGGGTCGCGCAGCGCCGGGTTGCCGTCGCCGATCGGCTTCCCGGTCTCGAGGTCGACGGCGCCGGCGTTGAACGCGAACTCGTCGAACAGCGGTGAGATGCCGTCGACCGTGGTGATGCCCTCGCGACCCTCGAGCGCCTTCAGCTGCAGCGGCGTGATGTCGTGCAGGAAGTCGATCTCGCCCTTGATCAGCGCCTGCACCGCGGGGTCCTCGGCCTTGAACACCCGGAACACGACCTCGTCCACGTACGGCCCGCTGCCCCAGTAGTCGGGGTTCGCCTCGAAGCGGTACGTCGACCCGCCGGCCGTGCCCTCGACGAGCACGAACGGCCCGGTGCCGACAACCGGCCCGTCCTCGGGCTCGGCGGCGTAGGTGTTGGCCTGCTTCTCCGAGATGTCCTTCCAGATGTGCTCGGGCAGGATCGGGATCGGCAGCAGCGGCAGCACCGCGTTGGGTCGCTCCAGGTGCAGCTCGACGGTCTGCTCGTCCGGCGCGGTGACCTCCTCGACCGAGCTCAGGTAGGAGCCCCAGGTGTCGGCCTCGACGCCGCCGTCGATGACCCGGCTGTAGGTGTGCACCACGTCGGCCGAGGTGAACGGCTCGCCGTCGGACCAGGTGACGTCGTCGCGCAGGTGGAAGGTCCAGGTGAGCCCGTCGTCCGAGGTCTCCCACTCGGTGGCGAGGCCCGGCGCGGGCGACATGTCCTTCATCGAGTAGTTGACCAGCATGTCGTAGCTGAGCGCCCACATCTCGTACGACGCCGCCTCGATCCCCTTGAACGGGTTGAACGAGTCGACCTCGTTGAGCAGCCCGACGGTGAACGTCGTGGTCTTGTCCTCGCCGTCCTCGCCGTCCTTGCCGTCGTCGCCGGCGGTCGCCGCCGTCGAGGTGAGCCCGAGGCTCGCGAAGACCAGGGCGAGCAGCGCGATCGCTGCCAGGAGGGCACGGCGAGGGCTACGGTGCGTCCTGTGCAGCAGCCCCCGGTCGCCCCGCGCCGCTCCCTCACCCACACCGAGCACGGCGTGGAACGGCCGGATCCCTACCACTGGATGCGGGAGACGGACTCGCCGGAGCTTCTCGCCTATCTCACCGAGGAGCGATCCTGGTACGACTCGTCGACGGCGCATCTGCACTCCCTGGTGGAGACGTTGCGGTCCGAGATGGAATCTCGGGTGCCCCCTACTGACTCGTCGGTCAGTTGGGAGCGAGATGGTTATTCGTACTACACGCGTCACCCGGCTGGAAGTAACTACGCCCAGTTGTTACGTGATGGCGAGGTCGTCCTGGACGCGAACACGTTGACCGACGAGTCCGGATATCTCGACCTCGGGCTGACGCAGTACAGCCCGGACGGCTCGCTGCTCGCCTACAGCGTCGACCGCACCGGCGACGAGGTCTTCGCGCTGCACTTCCGCGACCTGCGCACCGGGCGGGACCTCGCCGAGGTGGTGCCGCGCACCTACTACGGCGGCGCGTGGTCGGCCGACTCGTCCTGGTTCGTCTACACCGTGCACGACGACCTCTACCGGCCGCACCAGGTGTGGCGGCACCGGGTCGGCACGCCGGTTTCCGACGACGAGCTGCTGATGGCCGAGGACGACGAGCGGTTCTCGTTCGAGGTACGACGGTGCCGCAGCGGTGACGTCGCGGTCGTCTGGTCGATCAGCCGCGACACGTCGGAGGTGTGGGCGCTGGACCTGCACGACCCCGACGCCAAGCCGTGGTCGGTCGGTGGCCGGCGCGCCGGCGTCGAGTACCACGCGGAGCACCACCCCGGTCTCGACGCGATGCTGCTGGTGACCAACGACGGCGCGCCGGAGTTCCGCCTGGCCGGCGCACCGGTCCCCCGCGACGGCGACCAGGACTCCACGACGTGGTGGCCGCTGCGCGAGGAGGACCCCGCGGAGCGGCTGGAGCGCGTGGACGCGTTCGACGGGCACGTCGTGCTGCGGCTGCGCACGTGTGGGCGGCGCGCCGTACGACTGCTGTCCGTGGACGACCTGGCCGGGCCTGGGCACCTGGTGCTGCCGGCGCACCCCGGCGGCACGCTGGACCTCGGCGTCAACCAGGACTACCGGGCGTCGTTCGTGACGGTCTGCGACCAGGCCCACGTGCAGCCGCCGGTGTGGACCGACGTCGACCTGACCACCGGAGCGCGGACCGTGCGGCACCGGGCGGAGGCGCCGAAGCATGACCCGGCGCGGTACGTCGCGGAGACGCGGTCGGCGACGGCGCCGGACGGCACGCCCGTGCCGATGACCGTGGTGCGGCACGTGGAGACGCCGCTGGACGGGACCGCGCCGGCGCTGATGTACGGGTACGGCGCCTACGAGTACGTCTTCGAGCAGGAGTGGGACCCGGCGCTGCCGAGCCTGCTCGACCGGGGCGTGGTGTACGTGCACGCGCACGTGCGCGGCGGTGGCGAGGGCGGCCGGCGCTGGTGGCTCGAGGGGCGCATGCAGCACAAGCAGAACACCTTCGCCGACCACCTGGCGGTCGCCGACGCGATCGGCGTGACGGCGGCCGAGGGCGGCATCATCGACGGCACCCGGATCGCCACGCGCGGGCTGTCCGCGGGCGGGCTGCTGCAGGGCGCCGTGCTCAGCCAACGCCCGGAGCGGTGGCGTGCGGTGGTCGCCGAGGTGCCGTTTGTGGACGTGGTGAGCACGATGTTCGACGCGTCGATCCCGCTCACCGTGAACGAGTGGGACGAGTGGGGCGACCCACGTCGTCCGGAGGACTTCGCGTGGATGCTCGCCTACTCGCCGTACGACAACCTGCCGCCCGCGGGCAGCCGACCGGACCTGCTGGTCACCGGCGCCCTGCACGACCCACGGGTGATGGTGTTCGAGCCGGCCAAGTGGGTGGCGGCGCTGCGCGCGAGCGACCCGGCGTGGTCACCGCGCTGCCTGTTCCGGGTCGAGACGGGCGCGGGCTCGCACGTCGGGCCGTCGGGGCGTTACAGCCACCTGGCCTACGAGGCCGAGGTCTACGCGTGGGTCCTCGACAAGCTGGGCGCCCGCTGAGCGATCTGGCCCGGCGCAGACACGGTCGTTACGCTGGAGTCTCCAGGTGTTCGTCGAAGCCTCAATCGACGTGAAGAACCCCCGGCAGGACAAGTGCCGGGGGTTTCTTCATGCGCAGGTTAAATCGGCACCGGCCGGGGAATCCGTAGGCGCGCCGGGCGTGTCCCGGGTCGGGAGTCAGAGGCGGGCGACGAACCGCTTGCCGCGCAGCGCCTCCTCGACGAGGCCGACCGCGCGCCGCTCGGCGAGCAGCCGGGCGGACTCGGCCTGCCAGGTCTCTACCGCGGCCTCCACCGCGTCGAGGTCGGCCACGTCGCGCAGCGCGCCGCGGGCCTCGCTGAGCCCACGCTGGACGGCGGCCTGGCAGGCCTCGACGTGCAGCACCGCGAACCGGGCCAGGATCACGTCGTGCCGGCGGAGGGCGGGATAGGAGCGGTACTCCGGCGGGCAGACGTCCAGCAGCCAGGCGACCGCGGTGCGCTCCCAGCCGGGCGCGCCGGGTGGCCGGACCTGGCGGGGCCAGCCAGGCGGGGCGACGAGCTCGGGCATGGACCGATTGTACGTCGGAATTCGAACATCTGTTCGACCAATGCCGAAGCTCGCCGTCCAGGCCGGCCTCCTCGGCGGCGGTGACCGCGCCCTCGAGCGGTTCGAGGTCGCCCATGAGGTCGGGGTCGGTGACGGGTACGTCGTACATCACGGTGAGCAGCGCGGTGTCGGTCTCCTCGGACATCGCGGCGGCGTCACGGTCGCGACGTGCTCGAGGCGGGTGAGCTCGTCGTACACCCCGCCGAGCACCTGCTCGGGCACGACGCCGCCGTCCGACTGGTGCAGCAGCACCTGCGCGGTGGCGCCACCCATCGCCGGGAAGTGGTCGCGGAGCTGCTCGATGCCCACCTGGGCCCGGGCGTGCTCGACGTCCCAGTCGTCCTGGGTGGTGCCGCCGACGGTGGCGGCGGCGGTCGTCACGGTTGCGGCGACGAGGACCCAGGCCAGGATCGTGCGCCAGGGATGCGCGGCGGCCGAGCCGCCGAGCCGGTACAGGAAGCGGGACATCTCTACTCCGTCGTGTCGTCGGGAGTCCCGTCGTCGGCGGCGGACGCGACGACTGTCGCCGGGGTCGCTGGTGCCGCACTGGGAGACGGCTGGAGGCGGGCTTGGGGGCTTCTCCAAGGCTCCTGGCGCCCGCGACGGGTCCGTCCGGGTCATGGCCAGGACGCCCGGACGGGGTGATGATCGGAGCGGAGCACTTCATGTCTCGAGCCATCCGCAGCACGCCGTCGGCCGCCGCGCCGACGTACGCCGCCCTCGCCCTCGCCGCGGGAGCGGTGGTCGCCGTCGCGCTCGGCGTCTGGGGGTCGGTGCACGACCCGTCGGCGCAGACGCTGACCACCCTCGGCTTCGAGAGCGTCCTCGCGATGAAGGTCTGGCTGGCGGTCGTCGCCGGCGTGCTCGCGCTGGCGCAGGCGGGGACCGCGGCGTGGATGTACGGCTTGCTCGGCCGCTCACGGCCCGTGCCCGGCTTCGTCGGTCCGGTGCACCGGGCGACCGGTGCGGCAGCCGTGCTCGTCACGCTGCCGGTGGCGTACTCCTGCCTGTGGTCGCTCGGCTTCCAGACCTACGACACCCGGGTGCTCGTGCACGGTCTGGTCGGCTGCCTCTTGTACGGCGCGCTCGTCACGAAGGTGCTCGTGCTGCACGGCCGCGAGACCCCGGGCTGGTTGCTGCCCGCCGTCGGCGGGACGGTGCTGACGTGCCTGGTGCTCATCGTGCTGACGTCGGCGGTCTGGTACCTCGGCTCGCAGGGCGTGCCGACGGCTGGCAGCACCTATTGACGGGTGGTCGAGCCCGGGTGGTCGAGCCTGTCGAGACGACCTTCACCCCGCCACGAACGAGAACCGCACGTCGCGGTCGGGGTTGTCGACGTTGAGGTCGACGAGGCAGATGCTCTGCCAGGTGCCGAGTGCGAGCCGGCCGCCGAGCACCGGGACCGTGGCGTACGGCGGGATCAGGCCCGGCATCACGTGCGACCGCCCGTGCCCGGGCGTGCCGTGCTGGTGTCGCCACCGGTTGTCGGCGGGCAGCAGGTCGTCCAGTGCGGCGAGCAGGTCGTCGTCGCTGCCGGCCCCGGTCTCGATGATCGCGATGCCGGCGGTCGCGTGCGGCACGAAGACGTGCAGCAGCCCGTCCTGCTCGTCCGCCACGAACGCCGCGCAGTCGCGGGTCAGGTCGAGGACGGTGTCGCGGTCGCCGGTGCGGTAGCTCCTGGTCTCGCTGCGCATGTCCCCCACCCTCTCAGGGGTGCACGAGAACGTGCTCGGGGCGGCGGCTGATCTCCAGCGCGCCGCCCCGTGACACGGTCTCGAACTCGCCTGCGGTCAGTTCTTCTTCAGCAGGTTGCGCAGGACGTACTGCATGATCCCGCCGTGCCGGTAGTAGTCGGCCTCGCCCGGGGTGTCGATGCGGACCACCGCGTCGAACTCCTTGTCGTCGGCCTTCACCTTCACCGTGCGCGGCGTCTCGCCGTCGTTGAGCGCGGTGACGCCGGTGATCGAGAAGGTCTCCTCGCCGGTGAGGCCGAGCGACTCGGCGTTCTCTCCCTGAGGGAACTGCAGCGGCAGCACGCCCATGCCGATCAGGTTGGAGCGGTGGATGCGCTCGTAGGACTCGGCGATGACGGCCTTCACCCCGAGCAGCGCGGTGCCCTTGGCGGCCCAGTCGCGTGACGAGCCGGAGCCGTACTCCTTGCCGGCCAGGACGACCAGCGGCGTACCGGCCTCGAGGTAGTGCTGCGACGCCTCGTACACCGTGGTGACCTCGCCACCCTGGGTGAAGTCGCGGGTGACACCGCCCTCGGTGCCCGGAGCGAGCTGGTTGCGCAGCCGGATGTTGGCGAACGTGCCCCGGATCATCACCTCGTGGTTGCCGCGGCGCGAGCCGTAGGAGTTGAAGTCCCGCTGCTCGACGCCGTGCTCGGCGAGGTACTGGCCCGCGGGCGAGTCCTTCTTGATCGCGCCGGCCGGCGAGATGTGGTCGGTGGTGACCGAGTCGCCGAGCTTGAGCAGCACCCGGGCGCCCTCGATGTCCTCGACCGGGGTCGGCTCCTCGGGCATTCCATCGAAGTACGGAGGCTTGCGGACGTAGGTGGAGTTCTCGTCCCACTCGAAGGTGTCGCCCTCCGGCGTGGGCAGCGACTGCCAGCGCTCGTCGCCGGCGAACACGTCCTGGTAGGAGCTGCCGAACATGTCCGCGTTGACGGCCTCGGCGATCGTCGCCTCGACCTCGGACGGCGCCGGCCAGATGTCCTTGAGGAACACGTCGTTGCCCTCGTAGTCCTGGCCCAGCGGCTCGTTGAACAGGTCGACGTCCATCGAGCCGGCGATGGCGTAGGCGACGACGAGCGGCGGCGACGCGAGGTAGTTCATCTTCACGTCGGGGTTGATCCGGCCCTCGAAGTTGCGGTTGCCGGACAGCACCGAGACGACCGCGAGGTCGTTCTCCTGCACGGCCTGCGACACCTCGGGGATGAGCGGGCCGGAGTTGCCGATGCAGGTGGTGCAGCCGTAGCCGACGAGGTTGAAGCCGAGCTTGTCGAGGTACGGCGTGAGGCCGGCGCGCTCGTAGTAGTCGGAGACGACCTTCGAGCCCGGCGCCAGCGTGGTCTTCACCCACGGCTTGCGGGTCAGGCCCTTGTCGACGGCGTTCTTCGCCAGCAGCGCGGCGCCGATCATCACCGACGGGTTCGACGTGTTGGTGCACGAGGTGATCGCGGCGATCGTCACGGCGCCGTGGTCGATCTCGAACTTCGTGCCGTCCTCGAGCGTCACCTGTGCCGGGTTGGACGGACGACCCTCGGCCTTGGCGCGGTTGAGGTGCCAGTCGGTCGGCTCGCCACCGCCGTTGTGGTCCTCGGAGTAGGCCGGGGCGTCGCTGGCGGGGAAAGACTCGGCGACGGCCTCGTCGGCGGGGGCGACGCCGTACGGCTTCTCGTTGGCGGGCACGCCCGGCTTGCGGGACTCGGTGCCGGTCTGGTCGTCGCTGACGTAGTCGGCGAGCGCGGAGCGGAACGCCTCCTTGGCCTCCGACAGCGCGACCCGGTCCTGCGGACGCTTCGGGCCGGCCAGGCTCGGCTCCACGGTGGAGAGGTCGAGCTCGAGCGTCTCGGAGTAGCGCGGCTCGGCCGACGGGTCGTGCCAGAGGCCCTGCTCCTTGGCGTACGCCTCGACGAGCTTGAGCTGCTCGTCGGAGCGGCCGGTGAGGCGGAGGTACTCGACGGTCTGCTCGTCGATCGGGAAGACCGCGATGGTCGAGCCGAACTCCGGGCTCATGTTGCCGATCGTGGCGCGGTTGGCCAGCGGCAGCGCCGAGACGCCCTCGCCGTAGAACTCCACGAACTTCCCGACGACGCCGTGCTTGCGCAGCATCTCGGTGATCGTGAGGACGAGGTCGGTGGCGGTCGAGCCCTCGGGCAGCTCGCCCGACAGCTTGAAGCCGACGACGCGCGGGATCAGCATCGACACCGGCTGGCCGAGCATGGCGGCCTCGGCCTCGATGCCGCCGACGCCCCAGCCGACCACGCCGATGCCGTTGACCATGGTGGTGTGGGAGTCGGTGCCGACGCAGGTGTCGGGGTACGCCTGGGTGACGCCGTCGGCCTCACGGGTGAACACGGTGCGCGCGAGGTGCTCGATGTTGACCTGGTGGACGATGCCGGTGCCCGGCGGGACGACCTTGAAGTCGGCGAACGCGCCCTGGCCCCAGCGCAGGAACTGGTAGCGCTCCCGGTTGCGCTCGTACTCGATCTCCACGTTGCGCTCGAACGCCTCCGGCGATCCGAACACGTCCGCGATCACCGAGTGGTCGATGACCAGCTCGGCCGGCGCCAGCGGGTTGACCCGGGTCGGGTCGCCGCCGAGCTCCGCGACCGCCTCGCGCATCGTGGCGAGGTCGACGATGCACGGGACACCGGTGAAGTCCTGCATGATCACGCGCGCCGGCGTGAACTGGATCTCCTTGCTGGGCTCGGCATCCGCGTCCCACGCGGCCAGCGCACGGATGTCGTCGGCGGTGATGTTGGCGCCGTCCTCCGTCCGCAGCAGGTTCTCGAGCAGCACCTTGAGGCTGAACGGCAGGCTGGCGACGTCGACCCCGTCACCGGTCACCTTGTCGAGCCGGAAGATCTCGTAGGACTTCCCGTCCACGTCCAGCGTGCTCTTGGCACCGAAACTGTCCTGACTCGGCATCAGCCTCTCCTCAATGGTGGCGTCTGGGTCGTTCCGTCCATCTTGCCCACGGGCCCGATCGCCCCGGAAGTGAGGCGACCCTTATCCCCGCGATGCCCAGCACCGCCGGACTTCACGCAGGGGCCGGAACGATTTGGTCTCAGCAATTTGTCTTGACGTCAAGATACATGATGTCGAGCAACCCCACCAGACACCCTCCCCCGCGAGTCGGCGCATCTTGCCCTCTCCCCTGCGCCGACCCGGCGCGTCTTGCCCTTTCGCC